>DASXSC010000149.1:0-48970 GCA_036506215.1 Pyrinomonadaceae bacterium
TTCACACGCTACTCCAAATTCAAAGGCCTCGACATCTCGTCGCTCAATCTGGGCGACCTGATGGAAGGACTGTCTGATTCCCTGCTCGATTCCGGCTACGACGACGACTACTACTGGACTCGCCAGCGGCGACCGCAAGACACTTCGCTCGATGCATTGAGACGCGCACTCCTGCAGGCGCTGATGGATCAGGGCCTGCTTGATGAGCGTCAGATCCAGGAGATGCTTGCTGATAACGAAGGCCAGTTTAAGGGCTCGCTGCTCGAGGAGATGCTTAACCAGTTAATCGAGCGTCTAGTGGAGGAAGGTTACTTAAAACTCAGCGAAGAACCTCAACGACGACCCGGGCAGCGGCGCCAGCAGCCGGGAATGGGCTTGCCGGAAGTTTCAGAGCCTTTGCCACGCAACGTTAAGTTTGAAGTCACCGAAAAAGGTCTGGACTTTCTTGGCTACAAAACACTGCGGAACCTGCTCGGCAGTTTAGGCAAGAGTTCTGCAGGGCGCCACGATACGTCACATCTTTCGACCGGTGTTGAAGCCGCTGCAGTCAGCAAGCCTTACGAGTTTGGCGACACGATTAACCTCGATGTCAACACAACGCTCTTGTCCGCCATCCAGCGCGAGGGGTTGACAGTACCGCTCAACCTCGAATACAAAGATCTTCACGTCCACCAATGTGACTATCAATCGTCGTGTGCGACGGTGGTGATGCTCGATTGTTCGCATTCTATGATTCTCTATGGCGAGGACCGCTTTACGCCGGCGAAGAAAGTGGCGCTGGCGCTGGCACACTTGATTCGCACACAGTATCCGGGCGATTCGCTAAAGATCGTTCTCTTTCATGACTCTGCGGAAGAGTTGCCCTTAGCAAAACTCGCAACTACGCAGGTCGGCCCATATCACACCAATACTGCTGAGGGCCTTCGCCTGGCGCGCCGCGTGCTGCAGTCACAGCGCAAAGAGATGAAGCAGATCGTGATGGTGACGGACGGAAAACCGACCGCGTGTTTTGTTGAAGGCGTGGGACAGGCATTCTCGTCTGCCGCCTCGAGTCGTGGTTCGCGGGGAGCAATGACCGGCAGTAATGCCGGTTCCACCACCGGTCCCACGCGCCGACTTTACAAGAATTCCATGGGTGGCGACCCGTTTGTCATGGAAGCGACATTCAAAGAGGTTCAGGCCTGTCGTAAAGCCGGTATAATGATCAATACTTTCATGCTGGCGAGTGACTTTTACCTGGTGGAGTTTGTGAAGCAAATGACTGCGATGACAAACGGCAAAGCTTATTTCGCCAACCCGGAAAACCTTTCGCAGTTTGTTTTGATAGACTTTCTGCGACGACGAACCAGCCGTGTTCGTTGAATCTCGCAAAAACCTTTGCATACCTTGAGTGATGTGTCCTTTGCGGCTAATGAGAAACTAAAATAGGAAAGACACGCACAAGCAGCGGCTTCTTTTGTTGGTTGTTACGCAGACCTCAGGCTACGTCTTTGATCGCCACACTTTCGTTTCTGCAAAACCAACAAACCAGGAACTCAGTTAGTGATGGCGCAGGAGCGCTCTCGTTTGCCGGCGGCTGAATGCAACTGATGGATACTACAACCCGTAAATCTGAATACAATCGCGCGCGCCATCTAATCCCGTTTATGGTTCTCGCCGCCGGACTCCTTTTTGCATTTATCGTTTCTTATGGATTTGAACTCGCCTATAGCAAGACGTGGTCTCCCTACACGCTGGCCGCAGGAACCCTCATCAGTCTTCTATTCTTCGCCGTCACCCGTTCGCAAACGCGCGCGCGCGCTAAGGCTGAACGCTCGGAAGCAGAAGTGCGTGTATCGGAAGCAACCGTGCGAAAGATTCTTGAGGAGAGAGAACGGGCCGAGGCGGCAGTCAAAGAGAGTGAAGAACGTTACCGCGAGTTGGTTGAGAATGCGAACGACATAGTTTTCGCGCTCGACCTCGAAGGTAACCTGACTTCAATTAACAAGGCGGTGGGATCGATTACCGGGTATACGCAATCCGAATTGCTCGGCATGCATATCTCTCAGTTTCTCACTCCCACATCGACGGAGAGCGCCCGTCGAATGACCGAACTAAAATTAGCCGGTAAAGAACGAACCAGCTACGAAGTCGACGTACGCGCGAAAGACGGCCACGTCGTCACATTGGAGATTAGCAGCCGCCTGGCAATGAATCAGGGGAAACCAGTCGGCGTTCACGGAGTTGCCCGGGACATTACTACTCGCCGGCAGGTTGAAGAAGCATTGCGGCAGGCTGATCAAAGAGCGTTGTCGGAGTATGAACGGCTGCTGGAAAAAGTCGCGAAGCTGGCGCAGGCGCTGGGAACGGCCAGGGATCTGGAGGTAATTTTCCGGGGACTAAAAGAGTTTACTCTCATGTCAGTTCCCTGCGACGGACTATTTGTTTCTCTCTACGATCCGATTCGCGATGTGCGCACCGCTTGCTACGGCTGGGGCGACGGCGAGGAGATAGATACATCACAGCTGCCACCGATGCCGGTCAACTTCACTGGACCAAACAGTCGGGCCGTCCGGACGAATCAAGTCATTATTACCAACGATTATATGAAGGAAACTCTCGGTAATCCGGCGATGATAATCGGTCCCGATAACGGACTGCGACCACAGTCCTCGCTCTCGGTGCCCATGGCAGTAATGGGCAGAATCGTCGGCACGTTCGAAGTGCAGTCATATCAAAAAGCCGCTTACCGCGAGGAACATGCGACCGCCATGCGCATGGCTGCAAACTTGACTGCCGTAGCAATTGAGAATGTCCGACTGCTCGAACGCGAAAGCACGGCGCGGGCCAGCGCGGAGGAATCAAATCGACTGAAAGATGAATTTCTGGCGACTGTCTCTCATGAACTGCGTACGCCGTTGACGGCGATTCTTGGCTGGTCACGAATGCTTCAGGGCGACTCACTCGACAACGACATGGCAATCCGCGCGATTGAGACTATCAAACGAAACGCTAAAGCCCAGGCGCAGATCATCGACGACATTCTCGACGTCTCAAGAATCATTACGGGCCAGCTTTATCTGGAGTTGCACCCGGTCGAACTCGCACCCGTTTTGGAGTCAGCCATAAACGTGGTACGCCCCACGGCAGAGGCGAAAGCCATTCGGATTGAAGTCGATTTCGAACAGGAACCCGCTGCCGTGCCCGGTGACTCAAACCGATTGCAACAGGTCTTTTGGAATCTGCTTTCAAACGCCGTGAAGTTTACGCCAGCCGGAGGGAAAGTGACGGTCCAATTTCGTCACGTGAATTCGAATGTTGAAATCGAGGTGACTGACAGCGGACGAGGTATTACTAAGGAGTTCCTACCGTTTGTGTTTGACAGGTTTCGTCAGGCCGACAGCACGTCCACGCGGCAGCATGGCGGATTGGGACTTGGACTGGCCATCGCGAGACATCTGATTGAAATTCATGGTGGCAGCATTGAAGCCAGGAGTGGTGGCGAAGGCCAGGGCGCCACGTTTACTGTAAGGCTGCCCCTCATTGGCTCGGTTGTGGACTCCCCATACGCATTGATGACGGCTCCGAAGAAGGTTGACGCTGAGGCAGAGCGCAGGGATCGTTTGAAGGCACAACGGAGACTGTCAGGCTTGCACGTGTTAATCGTCGACGATGATCGAGATACTCTGGAACTGCTGAGTGCCGCTCTGACGCAACGAAGCGCCAGGGTTACGACCGCGTCCTCCGCTGCTGAGGCTATGAGAGCACTAAAGTTTTTCCGGCCCGATGTACTGATTTCTGATATTGCAATGCCGGGCGAAGATGGGTACGAACTGATTCAAAAAGTGATCGCCCTGCATGTAGTGCCTGCCATTCCGGCCATTGCGATTACCGCCTATGCCAAGCAAGAGGACCGAGAACGCGCCCTCGCGGCCGGTTTCCAACGTTATCTGTCCAAGCCAGTAGAGCTGGGCGAATTCATCACAGCCGTGGCCGATGCCAGTCAGAAACAGTAGCGGTACGTGACTCGGTAAGAGGCTAAAGTTACGCGAGGTATCCGGTCCTGTAATACGCGTGACAGTGGCCCACCCCTAGGCAGGGTGTCGTGCTCGATCACTCGGTTCACAAAAGTTACTTGTGCCGAAATCTAAAAAATATTCAATCGCAGAGCGCGTGCGTTGGGGCGATGTAGATGCTGCGGGCATAATTTTCTACGGCGCCTACATACGCTTCTTTGAATTCGCTGAGACCGAACTCTTTCGTGCGGTTGGTTTGCCTTACAGCGTCATGTTTGAAGAGCTCGACGTTTGGCTGCCGCGCGTGCATCTGGAATGCGACTTCCATCACGCAGCGCGACTTGATGACCTGCTGGAGGTGACGGTCTATGTCGGCCGCTTTGGCAACAAGTCAATGCGTTTGAATTTTGAAGTGCGGCGCCAGGGCGAGGAGCTTCTGATCGCGCATGCACACTTTGTGCTTGCCTCGGTGCGCCGCGATACTTTTGAAACTGTGCCGATTCCTGAGGAACTAAAACTTCGCCTGGCGCCGTATACAAGACGATCAGATGAAACTGCCATGGATGCGAAGTCATCATGAGTAAAACTCCAAGCGAACAGGCCGCTGAAGACCTTGACGAGAAGACTGTCGATCGCGATCCGCTAAGGCTTTTTCAGCGCTGGTTCGATGATGCTATCGCTTCCGGATCGCGCCTGCCCGAATCGATGACGCTCGCCACGGCAACTGAAGACGGCAGGCCTTCGGCTCGAGTAGTGTTGCTGAAACAGGTCGATCATGATGGTTTTGTGTTCTACACAAACTACCGCAGTGCCAAGGCAAAGGAACTTGAAAATAATCCGCAGGCAGCACTTGTGTTCTATTGGGTCGGGCTCGATCGGCAAGTGAGAGTTGAAGGAGCAGTCGAACGGGTGTCCGCGGAAGAGTCGGACGACTACTTCAAAACTCGTCCACGCGAAAGTCAGCTTGGCGCGCTTGCTTCTCCGCAAAGTGAAGTGATTGAGAGTCGGGAAGTGTTGGAGAAGAATTTTCGCGAGCTGGATAAACTCTATGAGGATCGTCCGGTAGATCGCCCTGCGAACTGGGGTGGTTATCGATTAAAGCCCGACCGGATTGAGTTTTGGCAAAACCGTCCGGGCCGACTGCACGATCGCATCCTTTATGAGCGGCAAGCAGATGATTCGTGGACCATCAAACGACTGGCCCCCTAACTACCTACGGCGGCTAACCCGCCTTCCTTTCATGCAGTCATGCCGCAACCGTCATTTGTAGCGGTAACTCTTTACTGGGAGCGCGAGCGTTCCGCCCGGAAATGAGCGCAAAGCGCGAAAACGACTCTCATTCATCATCGCTTGGCATTGGAAACGCTCGTGTCTGCAGCGCGTTTGCGAGCGAGGCGCCCGCGCTCCCGGTGAATTCAAAGGGGTCGTAATGCGCGGCGTGCTAGTTTCTTCTTAAGCCCAACGTAGCCTTGTTCGCCGGCGACGAGATCGCCGAGCACTTTTTTGATCCCGCGATGTCCTTTGGCAAACTCAATCATTCTTTCTGTAAATGGCGCGCCCCAGAAATTTCCGTAGAAGCGCCGGCGCATTTGTGAAGCGCGTCGCAGTTCCGCGCCAAAATCCTTGCGCCACCGTTTTTCATATTCGTCCGGCCGGCCTTCAAGAAAAGCTTCGGCGAAAAGCTCCGCTGAACGTAGCGCATAGTAGATCCCTTCCCCGGTGACTGGATCTGCAAAACCCGCGGCATCACCCAACAAAGCCCAGCCCTCGCCGCACGCGCGTCGTTTGTCCCAGGTCTGATCGGCTAGACCGGGTATTCGTGCTGCATAACGTTCGGCGGTCGCTCGCAAATTCTTCTCGATGGAAGCGACACCCGGTGCTTTTGAATTTTCCCAGATGTTCGCTTTGCCTCCTTCGCGTTGCCGGTAATAACCCACCATGAATTGCCATAAGAGTTCGTCAAGAGCTTTATGTTCAAACGCTTCCTGCGTGGTGGCGATGCCAAACGAAATATGGTCCAAACGCGGAAAGGCCCAGGCGTAACCAACCCAACGAGGAAGAAACGCGATCACCGTCGGCACAACTTCACTGTCTGGTAACGGGGTTCTGTAGCCAAACGCTACCTCCATGTCCGCGGCTTGCAGCGGACCAGCAAGCTTCTTGGCGATGGCGCTGTTCGCGCCGTCCGCGCCCACCAGAAAGCTACCTGACCATTCAGAGCGTTCAGCTCCGCGAAGGATCCACCCTGACTCGGTCCTCGTCATTCTTCGCGCTGGGATTTTTTCAAACAAGACTCGCGCGCCGGCTTCTTTCGCTCGGTCGCGCAGGTAGGAATCAAAAGCAACGCGTGAATAGATCGCGAAAGGTTCGTCAAGCTCTAAGTGCAGGCGCTTGCCCGCCGGCGAGTACATTTCCAACTCATTAACGGTGCGACCGACAGCGCCGAGCAAATGCGGCCAGGCCTTGAGCGCTTTCGCGGTCACACCACCGCCACAGGCTTTTGGTTCACCCTCGGGCCGGCCGTCGAACAATGCTACGCGCGCACCGCCTTTTGCGAGTCGCTCGGCAGCAAAAGAACCGGCCGGTCCGGCCCCAACGATTAAGACGTCGAACGGTTCTAGTTTCATCACCTGGCTCGTAGTTCAGAGTTCAAGCTTTCGCTTGCTGCCGGGGAACAGCGGACAAACTAAAGTTTGAACTCTCTTGAATCGCCCCCGGCGGACTAACTCTAAACTTCTTGAAGATCCTTCACGAGTTGCCACGATGATAGTAGGCTTCTCATAACAAGGGCAATTCATGTGTTAAAATCCAGAGTTCCCTGACAGCCAGCTCTCGGACCGAGGCGTTGAATCCAGCCGCTTAACGCTTGCGATCCTCTCGTTTTTCCATTCCGGATAACGGGCGTGCTTGTCATTGTTGTTGGAGGGATCCTTGGCAAATGCCGGCGCAATAGTTTTCTCAGGTATCGCTCCGCACCCGCCGATCATGGTTCCCGAAGTGGGTGGCGAAGCCGTTATCAACGTGCAGGGCTCTATCGCTGCCATGGCGGAGCTCACCCGGCGTATTATCGCCAGCGGCGCGGAAACCATAGTACTCGTCTCGCCTCACGCGCCGCTCGATTCGCGCGCCTTTGTCGCCTATCACACGTCCAGACTCTACGGAGATTTTGCAAACTTCCGGGCACCCAACACACAAATTGAATTTTCACTCGACGAAGAACTGCTCAGGGCTATAACGCGAACCGCGGCCGCAGACGATTACGAAGTCATGAACCTCGATGACTATGTCTTGGATCATGGCACTGCCGTACCACTTTATTTCCTCGATCGCTATGGATGGCGCGGTCGAGTGGTAGCGCTCGGTTATAGCTTTCTTTCCAACGAAGACCATTTGCAGTTTGGCAATTGCATTAGAAAGGCGGCCGATACAGTCGAGCGATCCGTTGCGTTTGTTGCAAGTGGAGACTTGAGCCATCGTCTGAAACCGGAAGCACCGGCCGGCTATAATCCTGGCGCCTATCGTTTTGATGAAGAAGTTGTAGCTGCACTACAGGACAACTTGCCGAACCGAATCGTTGACATCGATCAGGAGCTGCGACGGAAAGCGGGAGAATGTGGCTATCGTTCAATGCTGGTCGCGCTTGGCGCAACGGAAAAACTAACGCCCGCTTGCGACGTTCTGAATTATGAAGCGCCATTCGGCGTTGGCTACCTGGTGGCACAGCTGACCAATGCGAAAGCGTCGGTGCAAAACACAGTAGTGATTGAAACTTCGGAAGTTCAGAAAGAAGGCGAGCAAACCGTTGCGCCCGAAGACCTCCCTGCGCTCGCGCGCAAGGCCATTGAAACTTTCGTGCTTACTGGAAAACAAATCAACCCGCCAGCGAAGGTCTCCGCACTTCTCTCGGCATGCGCGGCTTGCTTTGTATCGATCAAGACTCACGCCGGCGATCTCCGCGGATGTATCGGTACGATTGAACCCGTAAAGGACAACCTGGCGGAAGAAGTAATTGCCAACGCCATCAACGCCGCCACACGCGATCCGCGGTTTGACCCGGTTTCAGCCGACGAACTCCCAGCATTGCGCTATTCAGTTGATATTCTCGGGGCTTCCGAACCTACTAATTTTGAAGATCTCGATCCGAAGACTTACGGAGTGATCGTTGAAGATGAGTCGGGAACACTACGTGGATTGTTGTTGCCTGATATAAGGGGCGTTGACACAGCAAGACAGCAGGTGGACATAGCCGCACGTAAAGCCGGCATTACTCCCGGAACAACTCTGAAGCTTTCGCGTTTTCGCGTGGAGCGTTTTCGCGAGCGGAAGACATCCACCGATTGCGGGGAAAAGGATCCGATCAAAGACAGTAGCGGTTAGTGGTCAGTTTGATAAATAAGAGGCGTAGGTCATACAGAACCGATCGCGGTAGCTCCGGATGCTAGAGTGAATTTCAAACTTTTGCCCAGTGGCAGCATCCGCACAAGCGAAGGCTGGAAATTATCTCAAGCGTTGAATCTGCGTAATCTGCATATAGGTGCTTGAAATGAAATGCTGGTTAAACGTCCAGGTTTCTCACGTCGAGGGCGTTGTCTTCGATGAATTTGCGTCGCGGCTCTACAGCGTCGCCCATTAACACCGTGAAGATCTCATCGGTTTCGACCGCGTCATCGATCCTCACTTGTAACAAGGTGCGCTTGTCCGGGTTCATGGTTGTTTCCCAGAGCTGCTCAGGGTTCATTTCACCAAGACCCTTGTAACGCTGAATCGACAAATCCTTCTTTGCGGCCGCGAGCACTTTCTCAAGCAACTCTTCGCGCGTCGGGATCTCTTCGCTGGTTCCATTCGTGCCGGTTATGAAAGGTGGCGCCAGTTTGTCTTCGAGGGTCCTGTAGAGTTCGATCGCCTTTTGAAACTCGACAAAGCTTGCGAAGTTCCAGTCGATCGCCAGACTCAAACCCGAAGTGGTGGTTGTTTCAATCTCCCACAAACCGTGTTCGTCATCAGTCGTGAGCTCCGTCTTGAAGCCGGCCTTGGCAAGCACGCCTTCAACCTTCGCCATCAGGTCACCATTCTGAAAAACGTTGCGCAGCGTAGTTCCTTCCTTACGCAGGACGCCTTTCTTTCCGGCAAAGGCCGCCAGCAGCGTGTCCAGCAGATGTGAATCACCCCCGAGGCGGCGCGCGGCTCGTTCGCAGTAGCGTTTCAAGTCAACCAGCTTTTCTAATGACTGAGCCAACTCTTTCCCTTCGATATCCTGATTGGCTCCCACTGACTTTACCGTCATATCGGTCGTGGCCATCCTCATCAAATAGCGGACCATCAAGCTCTCGTCTTTTATGTATTCCTCTTTTTTCCCGCGCTTCACCTTAAACAAAGGCGGCTGGGCAATGTACACGTAGCCGAGCTCAACGAGTTCTGCCATCTGACGATAGAAGAAGGTGAGCAGTAGCGTCCTGATGTGAGAGCCGTCAACATCGGCGTCAGTCATTAGAATGATTTTGTGATAGCGCAACTTGCTCGCGTCAAAATCTTCTTTACCGATACCAGTGCCGAGCGCGGTGATGAGCGACTTGATCTCGCTGTGGCCAAGCATCTTGTCGAAGCGCGCTTTTTCCACGTTGAGAATCTTGCCCTTCAGCGGCAGTATCGCCTGATTCTTGCGATCGCGACCCTGCTTCGCCGAGCCGCCGGCTGAGTCTCCCTCGACAATATAAATTTCGGAGAGCGCGGGGTCCCGCTCCTGACAGTCTGCAAGTTTTCCCGGAAGCATTGAACCGCCCAACGCCCCCTTCCGCACTATTTCCCTGGCTTTTCTGGCAGCTTCACGGGCCCTGGCGGCATCGACTGATTTACCAACAATCTTGCGCGCGACGGTCGGATTCTGTTCCAGGTATTCAGTCAGGCGCTCATTTAGAAAGGATTCGACCGCGCCCTTCACATCGGAATTGAGCTTGCCTTTCGTTTGGCCCTCAAACTGAGGCTGCGGCAACTTTACCGAGATCACCGCAACCAGTCCCTCTCGAACGTCGTCGCCAGTGAGCGAGCCTTTGAAGTTTTTCGCCAAGCCTGACGACTGCGCATAAGCGTTGATGGTTCTTGTAAAAGCCGAGCGAAATCCGGAGAGATGGCTTCCTCCGTCGACCGTGTTGATGTTATTGGCGAACGAATAGACCTTCTCGTCATAGCCATCGTTGTATTGAATCGCCACTTCAATGGATAAGGCATCGCCTTCCTTCTCAAAGTACAGCGGCTTGTCGTGGAGCGTGCTCTTGTTCTTATTGAGGTGTTTGACAAACTCGGCGATGCCGCCTTTGTAGTAGAACTCGTGCGAGCGCTCGGGCTCTTCGCGTTCATCCTTAATCGTGATGCGAATGCCCTTATTAAGAAAAGCCTTTTCGCGAAGTCGCTCTGAAAGCTTGTCGAAACTGAATACGGTGTGATCGAAAATTTGCGGGTCCGGCTTAAACGTGATTTTGGTTCCACGCTTGCGTGTCTTTCCAGTTTGCTTCAAGTCGACAACCGGAATGCCGCGAAGGTATTCCTGTTCGTAAGTCTTGCTGTCTCTCCAGATTTCCAGATGCAGCTTCTCCGAGAGAAAGTTCACGCAGGAAACACCCACACCGTGCAAGCCGCCCGAGACCTTGTAAGCATTGGAGTCAAACTTTCCGCCGGCGTGAAGCTTTGTCATCACCACTTCCGCGGCCGACTTTCTCTCTTTCTTCATTAAGTCGACCGGAATGCCGCGACCGTTATCGATCACGGTGATCGAATCATCCAAATGAATCGTGACTTCTACCGTGTCGCAATATCCAGCAAGGGCCTCATCGATAGAGTTGTCCACTACCTCGTAGACCAGATGGTGAAGACCCAACTCTCCGGTCGAGCCGATATACATAGCAGGCCGCTTACGCACGGCCTCTCGACCCTCCAGAACCGCGATAGACGATGAGTCGTAAGCCTGGGGTTTTTTGCTTGTTATTGTAGTTCCCGCTGTCGTCAATACGTTCTCCTTAATGCTCATGAGCTAAAAACCAACTTTGATAAGTGTTCCGTCCTGTGTTTCACTCACACTCCCAGCGAGCCTTATTGGATATTCTCAACCGCCGTAGCTGCCGCTGAAAAAGTACTCTCCTTCACTGCGGCCGAAACGGTCTCGCCTTGCACAATCTCCTGTACGTTTGCTTTAGAAAGGAACCCTTCGACGTGGCTTCTTTTCGACGTGGTAATGAATGTCTGGGTGCGGCCTTCAAGATACTCAAGCAGACGTTTTATCCTTTTTTCATCCAACTCCGCATCGACATCGTCGACCAGGAAAAGTGGATAATCCTGATGCCAGGAATTATACACTGAAATTGCCGCTAAGTCTAATAGTAACAATGCACTACGCTGCTGTCCGGAACTGCCGTAAACACGCATTTCCCGGCCTTCCAAATGAATGGCCAGGTCATCCCGATGTGGCCCCACTAAGGCTCGCGCGGCGACCACTTCCGCCGGTAGCCGGAGTTGCAGGCGTTCCCGTAAGAGCGCCTCGTAGTCATTCAGATCACCCTTGCTTTCCAGTGAGGAGGAATAGCGAATCTGAAGCTCCGCGGGCTCAAACAACCGCCGCTCGAGCGCATTGTTTAGCCGGTCTGTATAGTCGATACGAGCTTTATGGATTTCGGCCCCCAAACGACCTAGTTGTTCATTCCATGGCGCGATCAAGCTTTGGGTTTCTTCCAGGCGCAGCTCACGTTCGGAGGAGTCTTGCAAAATACGGTTCTTTTGTTTGATTACCTTGTTGTAGTCAGACACGGTGTGAACATACGCCGGTCTTAACGAAGCGATGCCGCGATCGATGAAATGCCTTCTCGCTTCCGGCATTCCCCGCACCACCTCCAGTTGATCCGCAGTAAAGGCAAATACCTGGAGCAAGCCGAGATACCGTGCGAGTTGTTCCCGCTTACCGTTCACCCAGATCGACTTGGTGTTTTCTTTCAGCGTTACTCGCAAATCTCTCCGCAGATCGTTGCCAGTTGAAACCTGACCTTCGATAGAAGCAGTTTGCTCTCCGAATCGGATCGATTCCTGAAGACGTTGAGTGCGAAAGGATTTGGTTCTGGAGAGTGTGTGGATGGCTTCGAGCCAGTTGGTTTTGCCCTGGCCGTTGTTCCCGTGAATGATGTTCAGACCGGGTCCCCAAAAGACTTTGCCGCTTAAATTTCTAAAGTTGTTTACTTCGACAAAATCGAGGATCATCAAGAGATTTTAGCATATGAGCTGGAATCAGATACCTTTCTCGACGACCTCTTAAAAGATCGAAGCGCTCTCTCTTCTGAACAAGAGTGAGCGCTTCCACTAGAAGAATGGCAACACCGCGTTAGACGAATCAGAGGCGCATCGGCATCACAACATACTTGTACTCATAATCACCGCCTTCTGCCGGTCGAAGCTGGGCTTGAGAGTTTCCGTCTTTAAACTCAAAGGCTACGGCGCCGTCGCCGATCACATTCAGAAAGTCCTGGAGATACTGAGCGTTGAAACCAATGTCTGTTTCCTCGCCGCTGTAATCAGCCTGAATTGTTTCTCGTGCTTCGCCTTCCTCAGCGTTCTGAGCGCTAATGACTAACTGATTAGGCTCGAGATGAAAACGGATTGCATGCGAGCGCTCGTCAGCCATCAAAGCCACTCGCCTGATAGCTGCGTTCAAAAGCGTGCTGTCAAACTGAACCGACTTGTCGTTGTTCTTGGGCATCACCATGTCGTAATTGGGAAACTGTCCATAGAGCATGCGCGAGATCAACAACCGTGGACCGACCTCGAAGAAGATGTGATTGCCGTCCATTCCCAGGCTAATATCGCCTTCATAGCCGGCGGTAAGTTTTGTTAATTCCGCCAGGGTTTTTCGAGGAATTAAGGTGTCAATGGCATCGCTGCTGCCGTTTTTCGGGACACCTTTTCTTTCTACGTATGCGAGGCGATGACCATCGGTCGTGACCATCTTTGCGCCCGTGTCATCCAAAATGAACTTGGCTCCCGAGAGCGTGTAACGCGACTCTTCCTGCGTAATCGCAAAAATTGTTCTGTCGACGAAAGCTTTGATTACCTCGGCCGAAATTTTTGTTGGCGCTGATTTGAAAGATGGCACCTCTGGGAATGCATCTTTCGCGATACCAACCATCTTGAAGTGTGTTTTATCGCAAGTTACGGTTACCCAGTCGTTATCTTCCTTCTTGAATCTTACGGGCGCATCAGGCAGCAACCTGGCTATCTCAAAAAGTTTCCTGGCCTGCACGCAAATGGAACCAGGCGTGGAAATGTCTTCAGCATCCATGTCGCAACGAATAGTTACATCCAGGTCTGTGCCAGTGAGTCGAATATTATTCTCACCTACGGATTCGATAAGAATGTTTGAGAGAACGGGAATTGTGTTTTTCTTTTCAACTACTCCCTGCACAAATCCTAGTTCCTTCTGGAGGTTTTGTTTACTGACAACGAATTGCATGTTCGACTCCTTAAGCTTAGCGCCTTCACTCACAGTCATAATAAACTCCTCGTTATTTTCTACTTCTAACCAAACAGAATAGTTTATTTATTTCCAGTAGTAGCAGTAGGTCCTCTTGATTTGTGGAAAAGCTTGAAACAAACAATTAAAACAGCACTGAAAGCCTGTTCACAAGGCTGTGGAGCTTCAACCTCGAATTACACTTCCACTGTCAAAAACAAATTCGTGATGCGGTCATTCTATTCGTTCACAGCCTTACTTCCAAACACCTTGTGGAATTTTACCGTCAGCGCACTTTTCTCAAGATTTCTTGTAAGCAGTGCCTGGTAAATCTCTGTGGAAATCTTGCAGCTTACTTTTGCAGTCCTTCTGATAAGTCTAGCAGCACTCGCTGCACGCCGGCGTCTGCCGCAGATAGCGTTTGGATCTTCTCGAAAGAGTGAATAACAGTGGTGTGGTGTTTCCCGCCAAATGCACGACCTATCTCAGGATAGCTTTGTTTTGTTAGCTTTTTGCAAAGATACATTGCAACCTGGCGAGGGAAAGAGAACTGCCGAGAATTATTCTTCGATACCAACTGCTCCACCGTTAGCTTATAAAAAGCAGCAACGACCCTTTGAATTTGTTCGATAGTAATAACCCCGGACTCCTCTTCGTTGGCGATATTTCGGATTGCATCTCGAGCGAGCTCCTTCGAGATAGGAATCCCGCGCAACGACGAAATAGCTACCAGCCTGATCAACGAGCCTTCCAACTCTCTCACATTGTTCTTTACTCTGCTGGCGATAAAAAGCGCTACGTCATCCGGAATTACGAAGCCGATCGTCTCCGCCTTGCGCTTAAGAATGGCAACTTTCGTTTCCAGATCGGGAGGCTCTAGATCTGCAATGAGTCCCCATTCAAATCGGGAGTGGAGTCGCTCTTCGAGAGTTGGTATCTCGCGGGGAGGACAATCAGAGCTGATCACAATCTGCTTTTGTTGCTCATAGAGCGTATTAAACGTATGGAAGAACTCTTCCTGAGTGCGTTCCTTTCCGGCCATGAACTGAATGTCGTCGATGAGTAAAACATCAACTGAGCGATACTTCTCCCGGAAGCCCTGCGTCTTGTCGTAACGGATCGAATTAATCAGTTCGTTCATGAAGCGCTCCGAAGACAAATAGGAAACGCGCAGATGAGGGTTTCGTTCTTTTATCGCATGGCCGCAGGCATGCATCAAGTGGGTTTTCCCTAGCCCGACACCTCCGTACAGGTAAAGGGGGTTATAAGTTTTTCCAGGCGCCTCTGCCACTGCCAGCGATGCTGCATGCGCAAACTGATTGCAAGAGCCAACCACAAAACTGTCAAAGGTATATTTTGAGTTGAGAGCAGGATCAAAGGCGACCTGCCGCGCAGCGGCTACAGCGGTTCCGGTGCTTTGGAGCAAAGATGGAGCAGGAGCAGCCGGTGATCGCAAGTCTGCCTCTGGAACCTTGGTTTGTTGAGAAGAAAACTGAGGTGCCGCGGCCTTAAAAGAGTCTTCCGGAAGGATCCAATCAATCGAATAACCGCCAAGGCTGAGTTCGCCAAAAGACTGATCCATCAGGTTTGCATAGTTAAACCTGACCCAGTCACGCACAGCCTGATTAGGCGCTCGAAGACGAATGAGGCGCCGCGCCTTATCAATTCCTTCAAACCGAATAGGGTTGAACCACGTCTCAAAGCTTTCACCCTGAAGTTTCGTCTTGATGGCACGAAGAACACTATCCCAGAGATTACTTTCCGCCAAGCTCATCATTGCCACTCAAATGGATTCAAAAAAAGAACGCCTCCGCGCATCCACAGGCGCACGAAAGGGCCCACAGGACTTCCGCGTCACCCCTGGTCGTCCTGGCGACAATAGGTAGCGCAAACCCGACTCAAAAACTTTTATTCACAGGGTTTTCCTCAGCTTTGTGGAAAAGGCCCGTTCTTAAAGTAAAGCTTTAAGCTTATATTTATCAACTACTTACAGGGAGTCAGTTGAACG
Source organism: Pyrinomonadaceae bacterium (assembly GCA_036506215.1). Taxonomy (GTDB): domain Bacteria; phylum Acidobacteriota; class Blastocatellia; order Pyrinomonadales; family Pyrinomonadaceae; genus PSRF01. The sequence goes on from DASXSC010000149.1 coordinate 15,488, forward strand.
TGAGCGGAGACTAACACACAGTTTCTCTCTGAGGCAAGAAAGCCAAAATATAAAACACCTCTCGCGTTTCGTGTTCGGAGTTGACGTAACCCAGGCCGCCGCCGAGAGCTAGGATAAGGTAAAACGGGATCTCTTAGAGTCCTCTTGATAACCATATTCTTTCCGATCAACTGTTTACCGATTTATTTCCCGCCCACACTCAGTCGACTTTCGTTTGCGGCTTGACCAGGCGCCTTTCTTGACAGAAGGTCCCCTGACAGCTAGTCTTACGGTTTTCTTTTTACGGGAGAATTCCAGCTATGTCTAAGCGAACTTTTCAACCTAATAATCGGCGCCGAGCTAAAACGCATGGGTTTAGAGCAAGAATGGCATCAAAGGCGGGCAGACTTGTTCTTAAGCGACGGCGCTCAAAGGGACGCCGACGTCTAACCCCTTCCCACTACTAATGTGTTGTAGTTCATGACGGCCTATCTGCGAGGAAGCAACGATTTCCAGAAGGTTTATCGGATGGGCAAGCGTTACGACGGCGTATTGATGACAGCTTTTGTCTTGCCGAATAACTTGTCCCACGACAGATTTGGCGTCACAGCTTCCCGGAAAGCGTTGGGCAATGCTGTTCAAAGGAATCGGGCCAAGCGATTGCTCAAAGAGACGTTTCGGCTAAAACGCTCATCGTTATCTGGGTTGTTGCAAAAATATGATTGGGTAATTAACGCGAAACGACGGCTTCCCTCTTTCAAAGTGTCTGCGGCGCTGGACGAATTTGAAAACCTGGTCTCAAGAGTGTCCAAAGAAGAGAGTAAAGGAAGATAGTAAGGCCAGACGTCTGGGTAATACGTAAGTGAAGTCGTTACTAATAGCATTTCTTCGATTTTATAAACTCGTCATTTCGCCCTTTCTTCCACCTTCTTGCAGATTCTTTCCAACGTGTTCGCAGTATGCCACGGAGGCGATCAGCCGGTACGGCGCGCTTCGCGGGAGCGCTTTGGCGATTCGCAGAGTGCTGCGCTGCCACCCGTTCAACCCCGGTGGCTACGATCCAGTTGAGTAGCACACGGACAAAAGGTTTGGCCGCACAACTTGTTCGTGGCCGCTAAGCTAAATGCAACAAAAAAGATTAATACTCGCACTTTTGATCTCCACGGCAATACTGTTTCTGTGGAGCTACCTTGTTCCACCACCGCAACAGCCAAAACCCCCGCAAACTCCAACTACTACAGCAACTCCGCAACCGACGTTTAGCCCGAGCAACACGCCCAGCCCGGGCCAATCTCCGCTGCCTGCTAGTTCGCCGGTTGAGTCGGCCAACGCAGCGCCGCATCGTGTTGTCTTGATCAAGACTCCGCTTTACGAAGCGAAGTTTGATAGCCGGGGCGCCGAGGCAATCAGTTGGATAATAAAGAGGAACAAAGACAGCCAGCAGGAGATCTATTCAGTAGGAGGAGACAAGAAAACACGAGTTCCTCTGGAATTGGTTTCGCAGGAGGGGTTAAAAAGGCAACCGCGCGAGGCGCTGCTTCAGTTGGCGACCGGTGATGCGGCGCTGGACAATTTTTTATCTTCAAACAACTATTCGATAGATGGCATTGAGACTGGAACATCTGATTCGGAGTTAACGCTGGGAGCAGGCGAGAAGAAACGAATAACGTTTCTCCTCAATGATAGGAATACTGGATTAGATGTCGCAAAAACGTTGGTTCTGGATGGGGATAGCTACATCGCTGACCTGGAGATAACGATCAAGCGCGGCGATAAGATCTTACCGCAGGCAAAAATTAGAGTTGGACCAAGCATCGGCGACCAGGGCGTAAAACATTACAGCTTCTACTCAGTCGCACCGGAAGCAGTAGCTGCCGTAGGCGATAAAATTGAGCGCCATCCGGCGCAGGCGATCAATGAAAACAAGAATAGTCCAGACCGCCTGGCGATTCCCGGACCCGTCGACTGGGCGGGTGTTGGTGATACCTATTTTTCGATGGTAACTGTTCCGGGAAAGAAACTGGAGGGACTTGAGCTTCAAACTACACAATATGACTACTCCGGTAATGGCAAGCCCGAAAAGCGATATCTAATAACAGCCTGGGTACCCATTCCCACGGATGGTACGCGCTCTGCCGTTTATGCTGGTCCGAAGGACCATTACCTGCTCACAGACGCCAGCGGTAAACTGCGGGCAGCCTTAGGACGCGACACGATCGATCTCGAAGGTCTCATCGACTACGGCTGGTTTAGCTGGATGTCGAGACCTCTTGCCGTGCCTATTCTCAGCTCGATCAAATGGCTACAAAAGCTGACTGGTAGTTATGGCGTAGCAATTATCTTATTTACCATAGTTATCTATTCACTGTTCTTCCCATTGAAGTGGCGCTCTTCAAAATCGATGAAGAAGGCACAAAAACTTGCGCCTCGCATGAAGGAGCTGCAAGAGAAGATCAAGGGGATGAAGCAAAACGATCCGCGCCTGAAGGAACTGCAGGTCGAGCAGTTGCGTTTGATGAAGGAAGGCAATCCCCTTGGCGGTTGCCTCCCGCTGCTGATTCAGATGCCCTTTCTTTTCGCTCTTTACAGGGCCATCACTATTTCGCTTGATTTTCGCCAGGCTAGTTTCTTATGGCTCCCCGATCTGTCAGCACCAGAACCTTACTTCATACACGTTCTACCGATCTTGATGGCTGCCACTATGATCGTCTTGCAATTGATCACTCCGGCGCCCTCAGCGGATCCATTGCAGCGAAAAATGATGGCTGTGGGAATGCCTTTGTTCATGTTGTACGTTCTTTGGACTGCTCCGTCGGGCCTGCTACTCTATTGGCTGGTTGGAAACATTGTGGGGTTTGCGCAGCAGTTTCTCATTAACAAATGGACCAAAACCGAAGGTGATGAAGAGCCTCCTACGGAGCGGCGTGGGAAGCAATCTCCGAAGAAAGGGAGCGGAACCGGCAAGCTGGCTCCTGCCTGATTAGAGGCTTGACCGGGCGTTCTTAAGTAACAATGCAGGATACTTGTGCTAAAGCTGGCAGTTTCCTCCAGTCGTTGTTTCAAGGCACGGGACTCAACATCAGAGTCGCTGTTACGGAAAAGCCAGCCGAGTGTTTACTGGACTTGAGTGGACCTGACGCGGAGTTGCTGCAGCTTGAGGGCGGAGAACTTCTGCAGGCGGTGCAACACCTTATAAATCAAGCATTTGGAAGAACGCTTCCCGAGGGCCAGCGACTGGTTTGCGATGTCGAAGGTTTCCGCGCCACGCGCGAAGCAGAATTACGCGCGATGGCCAATCTGGCGGCTGAGCGCGTCCGCACCACGCGAGCGCCCTTTGTTTTTGGTGAAATGAATTCCAACGAGCGGCGAATTATCCACCTCACGCTCGCCCAATGTGAAGACCTCTATACGGAGTCAGTTGGTGACGGGTCCGCGCGCAAGCTTCGAGTGGCGCTAAAATCGTCAAAGTAAAACCCAAGATGGTCCGTCGGCCAGACTACCGTTTCAACCGCGATGGATACCATAGTTGCAGTCGCAACCCCTCCCGGCCGCAGTGCGATTGGTGTGATTCGACTGAGTGGACCACAATCGCTGGATATCATTCGCGCTCTTATACGCGATGACAAATTCACACCTGAACCAAATCGCATTCTCCTAAAAAAAATCGTTAGACCGTCGAACGAGCCTCTTGACTATGCACTCGTCAGTTACTTCGAGGGCCCAAACTCGTTTACCGGTGAAGACATGGTTGAGATCAGTTGCCATGGCTCGCCGGTAATTCTCCGTCAGCTCCTGGATCTAATTCAGAGTTTGGACGCGCGTCTTGCCGGTCCCGGAGAGTTCACCCTCCGGGCTTGCAGGAATGGCAAGATGAATCTTAGTCAAGCCGAGGCGATCCGCGATTTGATCAACGCGCAAACAGATGCCGCAGCCGTCCAAGCCGCTCGACAGTTAAGAGGAGAACTTTCAATTGCGCTTCAACCAGCCAAAGATAAATTGATTAACATAATAGTGAAACTAGAATCGGCACTTGAGTTTGTTGAAGACGATCTACCTGATGTTCAGGTAAAGGAAATGACGAGGGAACTGGCAGAAGTTCGCCGGACCATACATGAATTGGCCAGCACCTACTCGAGTGGCCACCTCTTGCGCGAAGGATTGAAGGTTACGATTATCGGAAGACCCAACGTCGGTAAGTCTAGTGTATTCAACAGGTTACTGCGTCTGGAGAGGGCGATTGTCACGGAGATACCAGGCACGACGCGAGACAGCATTACAGAGTCTGTAAGTCTGGGAGGCATTCCGATATTCTTGACCGATACGGCGGGCATTCGGCGAGCGGGTGACAAGATTGAAGAGATCGGAATCGAGCGGAGTCAGCGAGCGATGGCTGATGCCGATCTACTGGTCGTAGTTATAGACGGATCGACCGGGCTGTTACCGGAGGATCTGATAGTGTTGTCCCAGGCAGCAGAGAGAAGACATTTGATAGCGGTTAACAAGAGCGATCTTCCAGAGGCCTCTTGCATCGAGGATCAACTTAGCGACCTCTCGCCAGTGGTCCATCTGTCGGCGTTGACTGGAGAAGGGTTTGAGAATCTTACCACTGCTATACTTGCACCGTTTGCCACTGTCGATACAGAAGGAGTTGGACTCCTGGTTACGGATAGCCGACACTATGATCTGTTACGCCGCACAGAGAGTTCGCTGGAGGGGTCGTTGGTGGATTTAAGAGATGGGTCTAGTGAAGAGCTTGTGCTCGTTGGACTCCACAACGCTCTCCGATTCCTGGGCGAGATTACGGGCGAGACAACAACCGAGGATATTCTCTCCGAGATATTCAGCACTTTCTGCATAGGTAAATGACGATGATTTGCGATGAACTTTTTGATGTGATCGTTGTTGGCGGGGGCCATGCGGGCTGCGAAGCTGCGTCCGCGGCTGCGAGGCTAGGTGCACTGACCGCATTAGTGACATTGAGTCTGGATCTGATCGGACAAATGTCTTGTAATCCGGCGATCGGCGGAATAGCCAAAGGACACTTGGTGCGCGAGATTGATGCGCTAGGCGGAATCATGGGTCGCGTTGCAGATAGAACTGGTATTCAGTTTCGCTTGTTGAATCGTTCAAGAGGGCCCGCCGTGCAATCGCCGCGGGCTCAAGCTGATCGCGCTCTTTATCGAACCGAGATGCGAAGCACCCTGGAGAACACTCCGAATCTTCACTTACGACAAGGAATGGTTGTTGATTTGTTAGTGGAGAAGGGAAAAGTGGTGGGCGTGGTAATGCAGGACGGTCGGCGAATGGGATCAGCAGCGGTTGTTATTGCGGCTGGAACCTTTCTAAACGGCTTGGTTCATACGGGTCGCCGAACCTATACGGCCGGCCGGGCGGGTGAACCGGCTTCAATTGAATTGGCGGAGGCTTTGAAGCGTTTGGGTTTTCCGGTCGGCAGACTCAAAACTGGAACTCCGCCACGACTGGACGGTAGAAGCATTGATTGGGACGCATTTCAAAGTCAGGACGGCGATGAACGACCCATACCGTTTTCGTTTTCTACGGAAAGCATCGACCAAGCTCAGATCAAGTGTTACATCGGGTATACGACGCAGACTCTCCATGAGACGATCCGCAAGAATCTGCATGAGTCGCCATTGTATTCCGGGCAGATCAAAGGAATCGGTCCGCGCTATTGTCCCTCGATCGAAGATAAGGTAGTTAAGTTTGCTGACAAGCAGCGCCACCAGCTGTTTCTGGAACCTGAGGGGCATGATACAAACGAAGTCTATCTCAATGGGTTTTCGACCTCCTTGCCAGCGGCTATGCAACAGGACCTGGTGAGAATGATTCCAGGCTTGGAAGAAGCAAGGATTGTCCGACCAGGCTATGCAATTGAATACGATTATGTTGATCCGCAGGAGTTGGGTCCAGACCTTCAGTGTCACAGGATTTCTGGGCTGTTTCATGCGGGCCAGATAAATGGAACAACCGGCTATGAGGAGGCGGCGTGCCAGGGACTGCTGGCGGGAATAAATGCGGCAGCTTTCGTTAAGGGACGTCAAGCGCTTCGGCTAAGGCGGGAAGAATCGTACATCGGGGTTTTGGTAGACGACCTAATTAGACAAGGCGTGGATGAGCCCTACCGAATTTTCACTTCCAGGGCGGAATACCGATTAGCTTTAAGACATGATAACGCAGACGAAAGGCTGCGCGGTTATGGCCGCGATCTAGGTCTGGTAGGCGATAGTGACTGGGAACGATTTCACCAGCGCCGCGAACGTATCTCGAAGCTTAAAGCCATCTTGCGCGGAACCCGGCTGAGGAAGAGCGACGCCGCGTATTTGGCCGTAACCGAGACTCTTTCTATGGATTTGGGTGATTCCATAAGTTTAGAGGATCTCGCTCGACGCCCGGGGATTAACGCAGAATTGGTTCTACGTCTCCTACCCAGAGCGACATCGGGAACTGTAACGATTGCTGACTTGGAAACTGCATTGGCTGACAATCTTTACGCCGGCTACATCAAGGCCCAGGAAACTGTTATCCAGCGCCTGAACCATAACGACGCGACGCCAATTCCGAGGGGATTGGACTTTCGAACTTTAAACGGACTGTCGCACGAGATGGTGGAACGCCTGGAACGGACACGCCCAATAACCTTTGGTGAAGCCCGTAATATCCCCGGGCTCACCGCAGCAGCGCTAGCGAACCTTTATGTGGCTGCAAATCTTGCCCCGAACCGGCCATAAACGAGGTTTCACGTGTCCCGCCTCGCACGCGCTCGTGTCTTGGGGACACGTGAAACATATCTATTTCGCGTGATTTGGTAGAAACCGCCGCTCCCTTGTGTTAAGTTAGCGCGATCCAAGCGTAGCCGAAGCACCCTTCTAGTTTTAGATGGCCAAAACGATCGCGATAGCAAATCAGAAGGGCGGCGTGGGTAAGACCACGACCGCGGTCAACTTGGCTGCGGTGTTGGCTAGCTGGCAAGTCCCGGTCCTGCTTGTAGATGCGGATCCACAGGGAAACGCGACTTCGGGAGCGGGCATACAACGGGGGAGTTTTCGAAAGAGCGTCTATCATTGCATCGTTCTGGGAGAAGCAGTTGACGATGCTATCTTGAAAACCCAAATTCCTCACCTGAGCGTGCTACCAGCGAACAAGGATCTTGCTGGCGCGGAGGTAGAGTTAGTCGATATTGAGAGACGAGAATTTCGACTCCGCCAGGCATTGGAAACCGTCGACGCCAATTACCAATACGTCATCATAGATTGTCCGCCATCGCTTGGTCTCCTGACTCTCAATGCCCTGACAGCTGCCAAGTCACTTCTGGTGCCAATTCAGTGTGAGTATTACGCTCTGGAAGGGGTGACCGAATTATTTGACACTCTCGCCAGAATTCGCCGCCTCCATAATCCTGGGCTCACAATTGAAGGACTCCTTCTGACAATGTATGACGAACGCACGAACCTGTCGGCCGCAGTCGCGTCCGACCTGCGCGACTTCTACGGGCAACAGGTGTTCGAAACAGTAATTCCTAGAAACGTTCGCCTGGCGGAAGCGCCTAGCTACGGAAAACCCATTACTCTCTACGATGTGCATTCCAAGGGGGCCGAGGCGTACTTTCATTTAGCTAAGGAGGTAAGCGCGCATGACACGAAAGGCATTGGGTCGGGGGCTGGGAGCGCTCCTCTCGGCTGAAGCGACAGCGACGGCGAAAGAAGATACTAGCGAGGTTCCTATAGACCTTATCGACCCCAGCTCGTTGCAGCCAAGGAGTATTTTCGATGAGGCCAAGTTGGATGAACTTGCGCGATCCATTAGGGCCAATGGCATTGTCCAGCCACTCCTAATTCGGCCCAAGGGAAATAGATTCGAGCTTGTCGCAGGCGAGCGGCGGTGGCGCGCGGCTCAGCGGGCCGGTTTGACCAGAGTGCCCGCGGTATTGCGAGACGTTCCGGATGAAAAGGTCCTTGAGATTGCGATAATAGAAAACATACAACGTGAGGATCTCAATCCTATAGAAGAGGCGGGCGCTTACAAGAAACTCATAGATACTCTAGGGCTGACGCAGGAGATGGTTGCGGAACGCGTAGGCCGGGATCGCTCGTACATCACGAACTATTTACGGCTGCTCCGTTTGCCAGAAGATCTACAACAACTCCTTCAAGTGGGAAGATTATCTACCGGCCATGCCAGAACATTGCTTGGTGTTGACCATGTTGATGTGCAACGCCGAATCGCTCGGAAGATCATCGAGCAGGGCTTATCGGTAAGAGCGACTGAGCGACTTGTGCGATTGGCTAACGCTCCGCCGCGGGCACGCGGCAGGAAAGCACCGAGACAAGAAGGCGACGCAAATGTTCGCGCGGCCGAAACGAAACTGCGACGAGTCTTTGGTACTCAAGTGCGAATCGTCCAACCGGCCGATGGCGTCTCGGGGAAGATAGAGCTGGAGTTTTACAATCTCGGCGACCTCGATCGCCTCTATAAGCTGCTAATGCAGAACAGCTCGCATGCCACTGTACTTTGAACAATCGATGCCGCCCGCAGCCGGGGACTGTCGCTTTATGTAGTACAACCGCAAGTCGCGCTCTGGCAGTGGCACGGGGCAACTGGGGCCGGCCGGTATGCGGAAGTTGTTGAGTTAGGTGGTACGAGTGCGCAACTTGACCGGGTTTTTTACGAGTGGTAGACTCCCACGCTTTTGCCGTAGGCAGTGGGGCTTGGAGGTAGTTTCGGGTGGTCTTATTGGGACTCGCGGGAAACGCAATTCAGTTGGTTCCTGACGGTACGCTGCTTTTCCATCTGGCCGTGATCGCGCTGATGGTTGGGTTATTGAATGTGACGTTGCTGAAACCGATTAACCGGATTTTGGCTGACCGCGATAGACGGACGAAAGGGCGTTTGACAGAGGCGCAGAGTATCCTGGCCGGCGTCAGCGAGAAGTTGCTGGAATACGAGCGCAGGTTGCGTGAGGCGCGTGCGGACGGATACGCGCTGCTGGAAGAAGAGCGGGTCGCACTCTCTCGGGAACGGGAACGTAAGGTGGGTGAGATCAAGTTAGAGGTTACTACGTGGCTTCATGAGCAAAAAGAAAACCTGAACCGGGACGCAGAACAAATAAAGGCGAGGTTGGAGAAGGATGCAAAGACGATAGCATTGGAGATCGCTCGCCAGATTCTCCGTCGAGACATAAACCAGCCATCCTAGAGTGACGGTGTTAGGACTGTTTTTTGTGCTGCTCTGCATTTTCATTTTATCCGAATTCTTAGGTTTCCAACTCGACGATTCTAACCCCTGGTGGAACTACCCCGGCCTGGAATTGTGGAAGTTCGTCAACCTACTGGTATTCATCGTGTGTGCGGTATACCTGCACCGTCGATTTGGACGACCAATTCGCGAGGCGCTCCGATCCCGAGGCGAGGGGATCAAACGAGAGTTGATGAGAGCGCGAGAAGAGAGGGACCAAGCGCTCGCAAAGCTTGCCGAGGTGGAGTCACGATTCGCGAACCTGGACGCTGAAGTTGCTAAAGTTAAAGAAAAGGCCAGGGTGGAAGCCGAGGCGGAAAGACAACGGATTACCGCTGCCACCGAGGAGGAAATCGCTAAGACGCGCGATCAAGCAAAAAGAGAAATAGATAGCGCGGGGAAGGCAGCACGGCACGAACTCCGGCAGTTTGCCGCCCAGGAAAGCGTGCGGCTGGCAGAAGAGCTTTTGGAAAAAGAGCTGAAACCGGAAGATGACGTGCGCTTGACTAGCCTCAGCGTAGAAGAATTGGGGAGGACCCGTCCTTGAGTTCACAAGCAGTCGCCAGACGCTACGCTTCGGCCCTGGCGGACGTAATCATTGAGCTTGGTGAAGAGGCACCGGTCCAGCAGGAGTTGGCCGCATGGGAAGAAATGATCATAGGGAGTGGGCCTTTGCTTGAAGCGTTCAGTAATCCGACAGTAGCTTATCAGCAAAAGGCAAAGGTTCTTGACGAATTGATTGGGCGCACCAAAGTTCGTCCGACGACGGCGAATTTTCTTAGGATACTGTTGAGGAATCAGAGACTGGCAGAGCTGCCGCAAGTTAATGCCAAGTTGGCCCAGATACTCGATGAGCGTTCTGGCGTAGTCAGCGCAAAAGTAATATCGGCGCGGCCGGTGTCTGAGCGCATCAAGACTTCTTTAGAGGAGAAGCTCGCGCAACTTACCGGGAAGAGAATACGTTTAAGCTTTGATACTGACGAAACGCTGATTGGCGGCATCGTTACAAGGATCGGTTCAACAATCTACGACGGCTCGGTACGCAATCAACTGGAGAGATTAGGTGAGGAACTGGCGGGTTAGTTCAGAGGACAACGATGGAACCAATTAGAGCTGACGAGATCAACGAAATTATTCGGAAGCAAATCGAGAACTTTGACGCCGGCGTTACGGTGATGGAGGTTGGCACGGTCATCAAGGTTGGTGATGGCATTGCTGAGATCCACGGACTCGAAAAGGTCATGGCGGGCGAGCTGTTGGAATTTCCTCACGACGTTCGAGGACTGGCGTTAAATCTCGAGGAAGACAAGGTTGGAGCGGTACTTTTTGGAGAGTATCAGGCGATCAAGGAGGGAGATCTGGTTAAGCGAACGGGCCGCATCATGGAGGTTCCCGTTGGCGATGCGATGGTTGGTAGAGTCGTGGACGCTCTGGGTATCCCGATCGACAACCGGGGCCCGATTGTAACGGATGATTATTATGCAATAGAGCGTATTGCCCCTGGGGTCGTCGATCGTCAGCCCGTTAAGGAACCGTTGCAGACAGGACTCAAGGCGATAGACGCGATGGTTCCCATTGGACGCGGCCAGCGTGAGCTTATTATCGGTGACCGGCAGACGGGAAAAACGGCGGTAGCTGTCGACACGATAATAAATCAGAAGGGCAAGGAGGTAATTTGCATCTATGTGGCAATAGGGCAGAAAGCCTCGACCGTCGCGCAGGTAGTAAAAACGCTTGAGGACTTTGGCGCTCTTGAATACACCATTGTCGTCAAGGCAACTGCTTCAGATCCGGCCGCGATGCAATTCCTGGCTCCATATTCCGGCGCCGCAATGGGCGAATACTTCCGCGACAGTGGGCGCCACGCTTTGACAATTTACGACGATCTTTCAAAGCAGGCTGCGGCATATCGCGAAATATCCCTGTTACTTCGTCGTCCGCCTGGCCGAGAGGCTTACCCCGGAGACGTGTTTTATCTACACTCCCGCTTGCTTGAGCGTGCGGCAAAAATGTCCGATTTAAAAGGCGGCGGGTCTTTAACCAGTCTTCCGATCATCGAAACGCAAGCGGGAGACATTTCCGCGTACATTCCAACCAATGTGATTTCGATTACAGACGGGCAGATATTTCTCGAGGCTGATCTTTTTAATAGTGGCATCCGTCCGGCAATCAACGTGGGCAACAGCGTGTCTCGCGTTGGCGGTTCCGCTCAGATCAAAGCGATGAAGCAGGTTGCGGGAACGCTTCGCATCGATCTCGCGCAGTTCAGAGAACTACAGGCCTTTGCCCAATTCGGATCTGATTTGGATAAGGCGACGCAGGCGCAACTCGCGCGCGGCCAGCGTTTGGTTGAGATTCTAAAGCAGCCACAATACAAACCGATGAGCGTTGAGAATCAAGTCCTCGTCATCTGGGCCGCCAGCAATGCGTATGCTGACGACGTTGCAGTTGAGGACGTTAGAGATTTTGAAGCCGAACTACTGAAATTCGTCGAAAACTCCCACCCCGGTCTGCTGCAGAGTATCCGCGAAAAGAAGAGTCTGACTGATGAAATCACTTCGGATCTCAAACAAGTGCTAACTGACTTCAAGTACATGTGGGCGGAGAAGACCGGCGCTTTTTTAGCCGAATCAACTGCCACTGTTAAGCCGGCGAATAAGCCGGCGGATGACCTGCAACCCGCTCCCGCAGGAGCCTAACTTTCGCCAGCGATGCCCAATCTGTTAGACATTCGCCGACGCATCAAATCGGTAAAGAATACGCAGCAGATCACTAAGGCCATGAAGATGGTCTCGGCTGCAAAACTCAAACGCGCACAGGACCGCGTAGTTACCGCGCGACCGTTCGCCAACAAGATGATGGAAGTTCTGAGCGGACTCGCCGATCGTACTGACGAAAACTTCCATCATCCATTGCTGGACGCGCGCAGCGACGAACATTATCTCCTCGTCCTGATAACCGCCGACAAAGGCCTCTGCGGCGCCTTTAATACGAATCTGATCAAGGCGGCCCAGACTTTTATACGCGACAATCCGGACAAGCAAATTGAGATTCTGGCAGTTGGGCGCAAGGGAAGGGATTTCTTTCGCCGGCGAGAAGCGCACCTGGTTGGTGAATACATTGGCCTGACCGGCAAAGGGCGAGTGGAATTCTCCGAAGCGCTTGAGGTCGCCCGCGATGTTATTAGACGCTTCACAGAAGACAACGAGATTGATAAGGCGTTCGTTATTTACAATGAGTTTAAGTCGGTCCTGCAACAGCGTGTCGTAACCGAGCAGCTCTTGCCCGTGTCTCGCACTTCTGCGGTTGCAGAGGCTGCCACAACCAATCAACCTTTAACTCTCGTCGACTATATCTACGAACAACCTCCAGGTGAGATCTTCGCTAAACTGCTTCCGCGCCTAATCGAAACCCAGATCTTTCGCGCCTTGCTGGAATCAATTGCGTCCGAACAGGGCGCGCGAATGACCGCCATGGACTCAGCTTCAAAGAACGCGCGCGAGCTGATCGATTCGCTGACGCTCAATATGAACAGAGTCCGCCAGGCAGCCATCACGAATGAAATTATTGAAGTTGTGTCAGGCGCGGCGGCGCAATAGTTGCGAGGTTAACATTCAAGCCGGATACCCCGCCGAAGCCCGCGCCTTTAGTACACAATGCAGGGAAGCAGCAGGCGCAGCTTCCCTTTATTGCTTTTCGGCCACATGACAAAGCAGACTCTCAGTTGGACTAGAGACGAAACACACTCGTCCACACGCCAACGACTTTGGCGTTATGGCCCACTACTGCTTTGGATTGCATTTATCTCGTTTGCATCAAGTAGTGAGTTTTCTGCGACAAATACTTCTCAACTCCTTCGCCCTCTGATTCTGTGGCTCTTTCCAAATTTAAGCGAAGCTCGCCTCGCAACACTGCATTTTCTTACTCGCAAGGCTGCCCATTTCACCGAGTATGCAGTGCTGGCGTTTCTGGCGCGACGCGTTTTCATCACCTCGTCCCACGCTTTCATTCACCGGTATTGGTTTCAGCTGGGGCTGCTGCTGGTTGTAATTTACGCGTTGCTTGATGAGTTTCATCAGAGTTTCGTGCCATCTCGCACGGCTTCTGTTTACGACAGTTTCATCGACATCGCGGGTGGACTGACGGTATTGCTAATCTTTAGGTTTTATTTCATGAGCGCGCAGGAGTGCGAGATCCATGCTACGCCAGGTTAAGTGAGATCTTCCAAATCTCTTTCCCTGAAGCGACCTTTGTGCAATCATTTCTGTCGGGTTGCGTTTTAGCTGGTCAGGTGAACCTACGTGAGACATGTGCCGTATTAACCGAGGGGTTGCGGGTTTGCCGCACAAAGGAGAAATAACATGGGAATATTTGACGCTATCCGCTCTCAGTTCATTGAAGTAATTGAGTGGCTCGATGATTCAGGCAACACTTTAGTCTATCGTTTTCCGGTACAGGGTCAGGAGATCAAGAACGGCGCACGACTAACCGTGCGCGAATCCCAGGCGGCCGTCTTTGTCCACCAGGGACAGATTGCGGATGTGTTTGGGCCAGGCCTCCATACAATTGATGGCGGCAACACACCCATCCTTACCAAAATCGGCGCCTGGATGCACGGCTTCAACTCGCCGTTCAAAGCTGAAGTTTATTTCGTCAATACCAAGCAGTTCACAGATCTAAAGTGGGGCACATCGAATCCCGTAATGATGCGCGACACTGACTTCGGAATGGTCCGCCTGCGTGCCTTCGGTATCTACTCCATGCGTGTCGCCGATCCGCAGGCTTTCATCAAAGAGATAGCCGGCACAAACGCCCACTTCGTAACCGAGGACATTGAAGGGCAGCTCAAACGGACACTAGTCAGCGGGTTTAGCGATGCGCTTGCAGAATCGCGGATTGCCGCTCTTGATCTCGCTTCTAACTACGATGAACTTGGCAAGTTTACCAGAGGCAAGCTCGCCGATGACTTCAAAGCCTTCGGCCTCGATCTGACGAAGTTTGTGATTGAAAACATTTCGCTCCCAGCAGAGGTTGAAGCCGCTATGGATAAGCGAACATCCATGGGAGTTATTGGCGATGTCGGACGATACGCACAATTTCAGGCCGCCGATGCAATGCGCGACGCGGCCCAAAACCCGGGCGGCGGGGGTGCCGGTACCGGCGCCGGGTTGGGGGCAGGCTTCGCAATTGGCAACGCTATGGCCGGCGCCATGACAGATGCGATGAATCAGTCTCGAAGCCAAACGCGGAGTGAGACGGCGGACGCGGCTAAAACCGCCTGTCCCAAGTGTGGCGCTGCAAATCTTGCGAACGCGAAATTCTGTAATGAATGTGGCGCAAAAATGGAAACCGCGGGACAGACTTCGCCCTGCGCAAAGTGTGGGGCTCAACTACCCATCGGCGCCAAGTTTTGCAACGAGTGTGGAACTAAAGTAGAGCCAGGTACTTAATTAGACTTGATTAATACCGGCACGGGCCCGGCGTTGAAACGACGCCGGGTCTTTTTGTGTCCCGACCACTCACGGCGACTTAGCACATTCTTCAAACGCGATGTTATTCTGGGTTTGAAACCGTCACCTGTAGCTCAATGAGTGGGATTAATTCATATGTTTAGTCAGTTCAAGCAACCGCGCCGGGTAGTGATTACTGGAATAGGCTGCGTGACGCCGATCGGCATTGGGCGTGCGGCATTTTGGGAAGCCCTGACCAGGGGTGAAAGCGGCGTGCGGAGGATCGAGTCGTTCGACGTTTCACAATCGCCGGTAAAAATCGCCGCTGAGATACGCAACTTCGACTGGGAATCGCAACTCAACCCCAAAGACCGAAAGCACGTACCGAGAACGGTACCGCTTGCTTTGGCTGCGGCGCGCGAGGCTCTTGAGGACGCAAGCATTGCGTCATACGACTATTCTTTGGAAGAGCGGCGCGCAATCGGTGTGGTGTTAGGAACTGGCGGCGGGGGACTCGCCTTCACGGAACAACAATATTCCTACTGGTTCGTTGGTCCAGCTAATAAGGCCAGCGTCTATACAATCCCAGCTTCAACACACGGGGGCCTGTCGAGTGAATTGTCCATGGCGTTTGGACTGCGTGGTCTTTCTCATATCGTCTCCACAGGTTGCACCAGTTCTACAGACGCCATTGCCTACGCGGCGCAACATATCGCGTTGGGCCGTCAGGATCTAATGTTAAGCGGTGGCGTGGACGCGCCCATCGCGCCTGGGATTCTTGCCGGCTTCAATCTTATGACCGTGCTGACCAGCGATTGGAACGATGAACCACAGCGCGCCTCTCGCCCATTTTCATTGGACCGTTCCGGGATCGTGTTGGGCGAAGGCGCCTGGATTTATGTCCTCGAAGAATTGGAGCATGCGAACGCAAGGGGCGCGAAAATCTATGCGGAGATTACCGGTTACGGCGCGAGCTGTGATGCCTACCATCGCGTGCGCCTTGAGGAGTCAGGTGATGAACCTGCCCGCGCTATGAAACTCGCTCTTGAAGACGCTGGTCGCAAACCTGCGGAAGTCGACTACGTGAACCTGCACGGGACTTCCACAGTTCTCAATGATCGCATTGAGACAAGTGCGCTCAAACTCGCCTTGAACGGTCAGGCCATCACTACCCCGATGTCGGCAACAAAGTCACAGATTGGACATCCGCAGGGCGCAAGTGGTGCGGCTGGTTTAGCTGCCGCGCTGTGTGCCATGCATACGGGAATTATTCCGCCGACTATCAATCTGGACGAACCAGATCCACAGTGTGATCTCGACTACGTAGCTAATACCGGCCGGAAAGCCGAGGTAGGGGTTGCACTTTGCAATTGCATCGGTTTTGGCTCGAAGAACAGCGCGTTGGTAATTGAGAAGATCTCCGCTTCGTAACGGGAGTTGAGTTGAAAAGGGACACAAACTAGCAGTTTGCGTTACGAGGATCAATCGGCTACGCTTTCAAGCGAATCAAAAACATGATTTCGCAGGCTTATGTCTCAATTAAATGAACAACTAGTACTCGACGCCTTGCGTCAGATCCAGGACCCCGATCTCCACAAAGACATCGTCACGCTTGGCTTTATTAAAGACCTCAAGATTGATGGCGGGATGGTCTCTTTCCGTATTGTCCTGACCACGCCTGCCTGTCCCGTGAAAGCAGAAATGGAGACCGCCGCGCGCGACCTGGTTGGAGCTTTGTCGGGTGTTACTTCCGTAGCTGTTACGATGGATGCGGAGGTCCCCAAGGGCAGAGGCATTGGTGACAAGATCGCAATTGAAGGCGTGCGCAACATCATCGCCGTTTCCTCGGGCAAGGGAGGCGTCGGCAAATCGACAGTGGCTGTTAATCTCGCAGTATCACTGGCCCTCGATGGCGCGCGAGTAGGAATCATGGACATCGATGTTTATGGTCCAAACGTTCCTATCATGCTTGGCGCGAGCGACGCGCGGCCCGAAGTCGACGTTAACAAGCTGGTGCCCATCGAAGCCTACGGCGTCAAACTGATGTCGATGGCGCTGCTGCAACCCGGCGATAAACCGATGATCGTGCGGGGGCCAATTCTTCACGGACTGGTGAAGCAGTTTCTATCCGACGTAAAGTGGGGCGAGTTGGATTATTTAATTGTCGACATGCCACCGGGAACTGGCGATGTGCAGTTATCGCTGGCGCAGTTAGTTCCGGTTCAAGGTGCCGTGCTGGTGACGACTCCTCAGGATGTGGCGATCGCTGATGTGCGCCGAGCGCTGCGCATGTTTGAGACTGTTGCCATTCCAATCCTCGGGATCATTGAGAACATGAGCTATTTCATCGCGCCCGACACAGGTAATCGCTACAACATTTTCGGCGAAGGCGGCGGAGCAAAACTCGCCGACAAGTACCATGTCCCGCTGCTCGGCACGGTTCCGCTGGGCCTTGAGGTCCGCGAAGGAGGCGACAAGGGCGTCCCGGTGGTAGTTAGCCATCCGGACTCTCCCCAGGCGCTGGCGTTCCGGCGCGTCGCGGAGGAAGTTGCGCGTCAGGTGTCAATCGAGGCCATGAAGCCTGAACTTGTCGTTTTGGGCAAAGGTCAATAAGATGGTCTTTGGACTTGAGACTTGGGTCTTGGTATTATTTTTTGAGACCTGAGACCTATGACCGGGTTTTTAAGCGCTTTAGGTAAAGCAAACAGTTAGTTTGCGTTGGTGGAATAGCTCTCAAGCTTAATGGCGACGAATCATCGCAAACTAACAGTTAACTCTACGAGATACGCAATAATGATAAGAAGGAGTTGATTTAAGATATGTCTACACAAACGGCCTCAACCGGGACACCCGGTGTCACAACTGCCGCTCCGACAATGACGCTCCACGTCACGGATAGCGCAGTCGCTGAGATTAAGAAATTTATGGCTGGAGAAGAAGGTCTGCCCGAGACTGCCGGCCTTCGCGTCCGCGTCGTCCCGGGCGGCTGTTCGGGTTTTCAGTACAGCTTGAATATTGAAGAAGAGTCGCGCCAGGGTGATTTTGTTCTCGATGAAAAGGGCGTCAAGCTTTTTGTCGACATGTTTAGCGCTCAGTATCTGAACGGCGTTCAGATCGATTACGTCACCGGCGTGATGGGATCGGGCTTTACTTTTGCGAACCCGAATGCGACGGGAAGCTGCGGTTGCGGCACATCGTTTACTGCTTAAATGGAAGGCAGGCAATTCCTGTCTCGACCAAAAAGATAGCTGACAGACAATGATGTCTGTCCTACAAAATGCAAAGCGCGGTGCGCGATTCCGGCTCGGTGGTTTTAGAGGAACCATCGGGCCATTTTCGCGCGCCGCGTTGATGTTTATGTGAAGTTTCGCAGTATTGAAGCTAATACAAGCAACATCAGACGAAGAAATCCTGCAAGCCCGTCAGCTGTTTGAAGAGTATGCGGCGTCGCTTGGAATAGATCTCTGCTTTCAAAACTTCGACAAAGAACTGGCCGGGCTCCCCGGAGCATACGCACCTCCCAGCGGGCGTCTGTTGCTCGCCAAAGAAGATGACCTGATTGCGGGTTGCATCGCCTTGCGAAAAATTGGCGACGGTATTGGTGAAATGAAGCGGCTCTATGTTCGCTCGGAGTTTCGAGGTCAGGGGTTAGGTCGCTTGCTGACGGAAGCACTCCTCCGGGAAGCGCGGGATATTGGCTACAGCCGCATGAGACTCGACACCATACCCGGCAAAATGGATCAGGCGATTGCCCTGTATCGTTCGTTGGGGTTCAGAGATATCGAACCTTACTACAACAACCCTGTGGAAGGCGCAGCATTCATGGAGCTGCTCCTGGATAAAGAGTCGGCGAGCGACTAGGCGTCTTGGGCGCCTTGAAAGTGCGCCTCTCTTTCAAGAGTCAACTTGCTCAAGTCGGTTGGTTATGCCAAATTCATTGGGCAATCAAAGCTTAATTCCGGAGTCATAGACGAATGCCCAACATTCAAGCGACAACCGCAACTGACATAAAGACAATCGATGCCCCGCAAGGGAAGAAGTTAGTCCTCGTTCTGGAGGATGCCGGGATTGACATCCTACATCGCTGCGGTGGCAACGCACGCTGCACTACCTGCCGCGTGGAGATTCTCGAAGGTAATCCCGGTGAAATGGGCGAGCTTGAACGCAATCGTCTGGCGCTGGAAGCTGAGCTGGCTGACAACGTGCGGCTCTCTTGCCAGATCCGCGTTAATAGCGATCTTAAACTCCGCGTCATCAATCAAGTCAGTGTCCGCGGGATGGACGCTGGACCGCGCCCATTTGACGAATAGAAACAGCAAAATAGGGTTTGCCGGACAAACCTTATTGCATCGTGTCTGCCTCCAGGTGTAATCTTCGCGCGTAATTCCATAAAAGTAGGACAGACATCCTTGTCTGTCAGATGGTTTCAACCGTGGGTTTGCGTTTGTGAACCGCAGGCACAGACAGGCAGGAATGCCTGTCCTACAACGGAGGTTTCTGAATGTTAACTGTTCATCTCCCCATCAGTCTGGCTCTGTTTCAAGATTTGTTTCATGCACCAACAACGACAGACATCCTTCGCGTGGGATTGCGCTGGGCCCACTTCGTGGCCGGTATCACCTGGATTGGTCTGCTCTACTTTTTCAATCTGATAAATGTGCCAGTCCAGAAAGCGCTTGATCCCGATACCAAGAAGAAAGTCAATCCGGATTTGCTGGGACGCGCGCTCTGGTATTTTCGTTGGGGTGCTGTAGTTACGGTACTTGCCGGTCTTGGGTATTTTGCGATGTACATTCTCAAGGCCGATGTCGCCAACGCGAATATCCTTGGAGGCGGTAACATCAGCGTTTGGTGGGTGCTGTTTGCCTGGCTAACCTATCCGATTGTTTTGTTCATCGTAGAGTTTTTCATCATCAAGAAAGTGCCGGCATTGACAAAGGACGGGCGCGTGTACGCGGTTGTGATGATTGTCCTGGTGGCGTTTGTTTCCTGGGGGCTGCTGAGATTTTTCGACGCCATGCTCAGCGCCGGCGGACAAAGTTTTGCCAGTAATAAGTCGTACTCGATCGGCATTGGCGGCGCCTACGGCATCCTGATGATGCTCAACGTTTGGGGCATAATCTGGCCAAACAACAAACGCATTCTTGCCGCGACCGCGGGCACCGGACCCGCTGCGCCGCCGGAGCTGGCACGACAGGCCTTCATTGCCTCACGTACTAATGCCTGGCTCTCGCTTCCAATGCTGCTCTTCATGGGCACATCCCACGGCGACTGGGTAATCTTTGGCAAATAACTAAGAACAGAAGGCAGTAAGCAGAAGGCAGAAGGGGTTTTGTTCTCTGCTTTCTGCCTTCTGCCTTCTACCTTCTGTCGCTGTCGCCACACTAAATCTTCAATCTCTCCACTCATTCGCCACACTCGCGAGCAATAGTCGGTACATTTCTCGGGAACAACAACCGACGGAGATTTGTCCAGCGGTTGCCGAAGGCTCTAATCCATGGAGGTGAAGCATGAGTTCATTAGGTTCCTACCAAGCGAGAGAGTTCAACCTGAGCGGTCTCAATGGCATTTCGGACGAAACGCTGGAGATGCATTTCAAGCTCTACGAAGGCTATGTCAAAGAAACGAACAAGTTGACGGAAGCGATTACCAAATTCATCCAGGACGGCAACGTGGACCAGGAGGAGATGCCGGCTTACTCCGAACTCACGCGTCGTCTGGGTTTTGAATACAACGGCATGGTGCTGCATGAGTATTACTTCGACAACCTGAAGAGCGGCGCGGGCACGGGGGATCCCGATCGCACGACGCAATTTGTTAAAGCAGCGGAGTCGAGCTTTGGCAGTTACGAAATCTGGAAAGCGGATTTTGTCGGCATCGGCAAGATGCGCGGCGTAGGCTGGGCCATCTGTTACCAGAACCCGTCTAACGGCCGCTTATCAAACCACTGGATCACGCTGCATGAAACAGGTAATGTTGCGGGCTTCGATCCGGTACTAGTAATGGATGTTTGGGAGCACGCATACCTTCTCGACTATAAGCCGGCCGAGCGCCCGAAATATATCGAGGCCTTTTTCTCCAACATCGATTGGGCAGTCGTTGACGAGCGTTTGAAAACAGATGTCGCCGTACGCAGAGCGGCGGTGTAGAAGACCGGTAAGCAGGAGCAGACGGCAGGAGCAGACAGCAGGAGCAGACGGCAGGAGCAGACGGCAGATTACTTCTCCTGTCCTGCGCCTGCCACCTGCGCCTGCCGTCTGCTCCTATTGTCATTGGCTAACCACCATACTCGCGGTAAACTGACCAAAATATTTTATTTGATTCCGACCGTCCAAACCTCGGAGGAGACTATGTTCGTACAGAAAAACCAACTGACGTTATTATTCGTCTGTCTGGCATTCGCGCTCTCACTTGCTTCGTGTTCCGCTCCGAATTCGGATAACTCAAGCACAACTGCAACCAGCAGCGTGACACCGCCGCCAACACAAGCGCTGACGGTCATTTCTCGACCGGAAAAGCTTTTGGACCTGATGAAGGCGCGGGGCGAGCAGGACGAAGCCAAACCGGTTCTGAAAATTGCGTCGCCTGCAAAAGATGCAGTCATCGACGGTTCGAAAGTTGAAGTCAAACTTAATCTGAGTGGCGATCTTAAAGGCTACACGCCTCACAAGGATCCCGCGACCGGCAAGGGAAATCACATTCACGTCATTTTGGACAACCAACCTTACGAAGCCTATTACGAGTTGGGCCAGCCTTTTGAGTTGCGCAATGTAGTGGCGGGCAAACATACGCTGCGAGTGTTCCCATCGCGCCCCTGGCACGAGAGCTACAAAAACGACGACGCGTTTCAAATGGTGGCTTTTACTGTGAAAGGTGGTGGCGATGCGTCAAAGCCGACAACAACAAACAGCGGCCAGACGATGGCGAATAACAACTCCAGCGCCAGTCAACCGGCTCCTCGAGAGGGCAAGGATTTCTCCGCAAGCACAGCCGGGGCCGTTGATCCATCAAAGCCTCTCCTAACCTACAGTCGTCCGAAGGGTGAATACAAAAGTGAGGATGCAGATCCGATCATGATCGACTTCTGGCTCACCGGCGCAAAGCTGAAAGGTGATGGTGGCGAGTATCGCGTGAGATATATTATTGACGACGACGATGCGAAGTATATCGACAAGTGGGAACCTATCTGGTTGTCCGGTTGGATAAGTGGCAAGCATACAGTCCGTCTCGAGTTATTGGATAAAGACGGAAAGCCGGTCGAAAACGGCGGCTACAACACCACCAGTCGGGAGATCACCGTCGTGAAGTAGAGGACGCAGTTTAGAGTTCAAGCCTTATTAGTTTGTCTTTTAACGATCAGCAACCTAAACGCTACTATCCCACGCGGGCTGCGGCGCACCCCGGGGTTGGACTCTGAACTTCTTGAGCACCACCAGTCCGGGAAAACTTGGCGGCTCGCTTGCAAACTAACAGTTTGCGTTACAACTGCGAGGTGTAAATAGTGCGACGACGCGAAATTGATGGTTGCCCGATTGCCGGCGCGCTACAGATGATTGGCGACAAGTGGACGTTGCTGATTGCACGCGATCTCGCCGCCGGGCCAAGGCGCACTATGGAATTACATACCGGACTCTTTCCCATCAGCAGCCGCACGCTGGTGGCGCGCTTGCGCGACATGGTCAAGGACAAGCTCATCGAGCGTACGGATTTTGGCGGCAACCCTCCACACATTGAATATGCACTTACCGAACGTGGCCGAGTCCTACTGCCGCTGGTTGAGGCCTTACGGATGGTGGGACAGTCGCTGGATTGTAACCAATGTGAGGATCGGAAAAAGTATCTAGGGTTTTACTGCGAAGCCTGCCCCAAAAACTTTCAAACGCCTGAACCGGAGCCGGCATCACGGCCGGTTCCGGCGCCCACATCACGCCGCCAACGAGACGATTCAATTGTTTTGTTATAGAGATTCTGGACAAAGACAAACGCTCAAGCGCTTGGTTCCCTTTCAATCTTTCTCTACCGTCAAAGTTGCCGGATGGTTGGAAATCATGCTGCCGTCAGGTTCAATGATGGCCTGATGATCCGCAGTTATGTGTTCGCCCTCAATAGTCACCTCATCGCCGCCAGGCATGGATACGGGCAGATGATCCAAAAATCTTTCCGCATCGAGCGCGGCCATGCAACCCGTTCCCGCCGCCGTTACTGCCTGCCGGTAAGTGGCGTCCTGCACGTCGCCACACGCAAAAACTCCGGGCACATTTGTCGCCGTTGAGCGATGCGAAGTCAGAATGTAACCGACTTCGTCCATGTCCAGCTGGCCCTTGAAAAGATCAGTGTTGGGCTTATGTCCAATTGCGATGAAAACGCCGGAACTGGCAAGAATGCGTCGCTCGTTGGTTTGCAAGTTGCGCAAACGCACGCCGGTGACACCGGTGTGGGGCTCGCCAAGAATCTCCTCAACTCCTGTGTTCCAGATAAACTCAATCTTCGGATTTTGAAACGCTTTGTCCTGCATAATCTTGGACGCGCGCAGTTTGTCCCGACGGTGAACCAGGTTAACTTTCGAAGCGTATCGCGTAAGGAAAGTAGCCTCTTCCATGGCCGTGTCGCCGCCGCCGACCACCACCAAGTCCCGGTTGCGAAATCCTGGCAGGGGACCATCACACGTCGCACAAGCCGAGACACCGTTACCGCCAAAGCCGTCCGGCACCTTGGCTTCCCCGGGAATTCCCAACCACTTGGCCGACGCGCCCGTGGCAATGATGAGCGTCTGTGCGTTGACTACATAATTGGCCATCTCAATTCTAAAAGGCCGCTCGCTTAAATCAACTTCGGTGATCCACTCCTCGAGAAACTCCGTGCCGAAACGTTCCGCCTGTTTACGAAACGCAACCATCAAATCCGGGCCTTGAATGCCCTCCGGAAAGCCAGGGTAGTTTTCCACGTCGGTGGTGATCATTAATTGACCGCCCGGGGTCGTTTGCTTTTCGGCGTTGGCAGGCGCATCAATCAAAAGCGGATTCAAATTGGCGCGGGCGGAATAAATTGCAGCAGTCAATCCGGCAGGCCCGGAACCAATGATTACAACCTCTCTATCGAGTGTATGCATGGCTATTCCCGTCTTTTTTGTTGCCTTGGCGCAATTGAAAAAATGTGACTAAATGCCCGAAAGTATAGCCTTTTCGGTTAGGCGTATAGTATAACTAGGCGTACTAGAGTAGTCGAATCTGAGAGCTAGCGGCCTTACGGACAAAATCTCCGACAGAGACTAAGGCAAACGATTGAACGCAGGCATCGCTCCGCAAACAATTGAAACGATCGGCGTCATAGGCGCAGGCACCATGGGCCACGGAATTGCCCAGGTGACTGCGGCCGCAAGCTACAAGGTCCTGCTTCGCGACCTGGATCGAGAGTCTCTCGCTCGCGGCATTCAGGCGATCGAGCGGAATCTCGCCCAAGGAATACAGCTCGGAAAACTTACCGAAGATGATCGCGATTCGACCCTGCAACACATCCGCGGAACTACGCATTTGACGGACATCGCGAACGCTGATCTGATCATTGAAGCCGCGCCCGAACAGCTGGAACTAAAACAGGAAATACTTCGCGAAGTTGAAGCGCATTCCAACAAGCCCTTCATTTTCGCCAGCAACACGTCATCCCTCTCGATAACTGAGATCGCCAAAGCTTCTGAGCGTCCTCAGAATGTAGTCGGCATGCACTTCTTCAATCCGGTTCACATCATGCGGCTGGTTGAAATAGTAGTCGGCAAAGCGACCAGCGATGATACAGTGGAGATAGTTCGCGAAGTGAGTCGCCGGCTGCGAAAGGAACCGATCATCGTCAAGGATGTACCCGGCTTTGCCTCGAGTCGTCTCGGAGTGGCGCTCGGACTCGAAGCTATGCGCATGCTCGAGCAGGGCGTGGCCAGCGCAAAAGACATCGATACGGCGATGGAGCTGGGTTACAACCATCCGATGGGACCACTCAAACTTACGGATCATGTTGGCCTGGATATAAGGCTAAACATTGCCGAGTACCTCTATCGCGAGCTTGGTTCGGAGACATTTCGTCCGCCGGAGGTTCTGCGGCGACTGGTGAAAGAAGGAAAGTTGGGGAAAAAGACCGGCGAGGGTTTTTACAACTGGAACAACACAAGCAATCAGCAATCAGCAGTCAGTAATACCAGTCGGTAATATGGGCCAGCGGTTCTTTGCGAATGGGCCTTTGCGGTTAGAATTCTTGTCTGCCAATTCAATCGTTGGTTGATTACTGATTAATCATCCTGATGAATACGCCTACTAACAACGAAGAACGACGCTTCGCCTTGCGGATGGCGCTCCGTCTGCCAATCGTTATTTCCGGACGCGCGGAAGACGGGTCGGCGTGGAGCGAGCCCACCGAAACTGACGACATTTCAACCACCGGTGCGCTTTTTCATCTAAATCAAAAAGTCAGCCGTGGCGAGCGTTTGTATCTACGCGCCCATCGCCCCGACGGTGCGCCCATTGAGGTCACCGCCGTAGTTATTCGTATCGCGCCGGCAATCTATGGGACTGCCCGTGTCGGTGTGCAGATCGCCGAGGCAGCCGAAAACTGGCTACGACTCTTCGTTTCGTGGGTTGCCGACGAACAACCCCCCGCCGAGCCCGCCGATTCCGAAACTTCCCCACAGGAGTAGCATAGGCTAACTGCGCCGAATCCGAGGCTTTGGCGCGTATCGAAACGGCACAGCCAAAGCAGGTTTTAGGCTCTTAATCCCAAATTTGAACGCATCGACATCGAAACTGATTGTCGTTCAGTGTGATCTGTGTAATTCTATTGTCTGCGGATTCTCACCGAAGCGAATGACGACCACCGCTTTACATTCGCGCCCCAAATGACAATTCGGATTCCTGGAGGGACGCGATGAAACTGTGCCCACAGTGTGAGTTCATTTATGAGGACGACCAAAGCTTTTGCGATATGGACGGGAAAGAACTCGTCTTCGGATCAGGCGCACTCGCCTTCGAGGAAGATACCGCTCCCGAGGGTTCCGAGCTGCACGATCAAGCTGCAGCCGCAGCAAGTCTGACGGCCAACCTGCCGCCACCTCCAACAGGATGGCAATCCAGGAGCACGGCAGTCGCAGCTATTGTCGGAATTATCCTGGCCGCGCTTCTCTTCGGGGTTTATTACGCGCGAACGCATCAGCCACGACCAGCCAACGCGAATCAAGCTACTAATCAAACGTCTGCTGAGTCCTCCAGTCAGGCAACGACGGTGACTGCTGACGCGCAAGCGTTAGCCATTGATTCGGCTTCCGGAGAACAGTCGTCTGTCTATCCCTCGCCCGAGGAGTTACCTGAGTCGCAGAATGTGACCTCCGATTCCACCTCGTCTACGCCGGAAGGGTCTTTAAGTCGAACACGTCTTGGTTCTAATCCTGTTTCCGCCGGACGTTCGGCAGTAGAGAGTAGTCCCTCCGTCATCATTTGGCTTAAGAATGGCGCGTCCATTAAGGCCGACGAGGCGTGGGAAAGAAACGATGGGGTCTGGTATCGGCAAGAGGGACTGGTCACCTTTCTCAACCGCAGCGATGTGAGATCGATTCAGCGACTGCCAGCCCCCAGCTCGCGCTCGACGTTAACGGCCGGCAACACGGGAGAAAAAAACCGTAAGGCCGAAAATGCCACGGCGCAAAATCAGGCTCGCCCTGTGAGACCAGAAGCCGCTGGCGCGAAAAAGGAATCCAAAGTGACTTCGTTTTTGAAAAAGACCGGGCGAATGTTGAAGAAGCCATTCCAGTTGTAAGAAAATGTTCGAAAAGCTTTGGTTTGATGAAGTAGCTGGACAGCTGACGCTCCTCGCCGCTTGAAAAAGGCTCACTACCCTTCTCCTCGATTCCCTTTCTTCCGAACCACCCAGGTCGTCATCGCGCGCAGGTTCTCGACGATCCTCGCCTTAATCGGCTCAACGAACTCTTCGCTGAGCGAGGCCATTACCCTTCTCAACATCGCCTCATCGACCAGGAAACGATCCCACCCGGTTGGCAAATGATAGCGTCGGCCCTCGATTAGACTGACCTGCTGCGCACTGCTCACTGCATACGATTCGGCAAATGATACGGCGAAGGATCCGGCAATCATTTTTCGCACGCTGCAGGTAATGGTGCACTTTGGATTCCCGCGGTCCCAGTGAAGACGTTGACGCTGGTGGAGACTCACAGCTTTCAAAATGCACCAGTACCACGTTGCATAAACTCTTGCATCAACTCCAAAACCGCCGCGTCAGCCCATCTCTGGACTACTAGCGAAGTCTGTGGAGAATGGGTGTGCGCTTCACCCTGAAATCTTTGTAATCCGCGCCATCTGTGGCGTGTCTTCGTACCAATGGCTTCGATTAACCGATTAAACCCTCAGTAAGAAAGGTGCGCTAATGAGCGAAGTCAAACTCAATCTTGTCGACGCGGAACGAGTTCTTCAGGGAACAATACATGGTTCAATCGCCGACGCCTGTGTGGCGGCGCTGTCAGCGGAACCGGAAATCATTGGCGAACTGGAAGCCGCTCTTGCGCGCTACATCAAGCCGAACGATTCAAGCCACTTCGCGTCGTTTCGCTCCATAGATTGTTCGATAAACGGTGGTTCGTCGTCTGCCGGAGACGAAACTATTCGCAGCTATCGCACGGCGCTGGATCTCGAACCCTGGGATGCAGGCATCGTCGTAATCGATCTAGCAGCCCGTATCGTCGCGAGTGAGTCTACGTATTCGCAACCCGGTCCGGAGGGCGAGGTGTTTTATCACGACGGCCACGCGTCAACTGACGTGCCCGTGTTGTATCGTGTGCCCGATGACTGGCTGTTTGTCAGTTCCGTCGACGCATTTCTATGGTCGCGTGAACGCCGCTTCCTTGAGCGCGCAGCCAACCGGAAACTCGACGCCCGGCCCATCTTGTTTGGCCGCCCGCTGCTTCAGTTTATCGTTAATGCTTGCCTCTCGGTTCCGGAAAACACCTCACGAGCGTTCAGCCAGCCGGCAGAATTGGGCGCAGATGAGGATGAGGCCCTGCAGGAAGCCTTCGCGGAACAGATCCGTAGCATTCACGCGCGCTGGCTGCTGACTCCCCGCGAGGATTTGCGCGGCCAATCACCGAGAGATGTGCTGCTCGTACATCAGGACCACATCGACTTCGACTTGCATACACGCTCGCTGCAATGGAGTTTGCAGAACGAAGGTCCGCCATGTTTAGACGAGCACACGTTTGCTTACCGCTTTGCAGGTTTTGGCACCCACGAGTGGGTTCTCTACTACGACTTAGTGCGCCACTTGATTGGCAGTTTGGTCGAGTTGAGAACGAGTGCAACTGGCAGTAACGCCTGGGCCGCTGAGAGCGAGCGGAACCACGAACTGATAGAGGAGCTCGAGTCGATCAAAACCGCTTGGCTTGAGAGTCCGCAACCCGATTTCGACGACCGCATTCCCGCAATCATTATCGACAACGAGCGCAAACGTCTGCCGCAGGCGGTGCGTCCACGCGACATGATCATCGATGACGACTGTCCGATGTGTCAGATGTTCGGAGATGAGACGAGCCCGCTAGGCATGGGCGTAGGCTTTTGGCACCTTGATGGAGCACACATGGACGACGACTTCGCGTTCTCGCCTTTCAAGACGCGCGCGGAGTGGGAAGCTGAGAATCGCCGCCGCGAAGAGTTTGATAGAGAGTTCAACCGGAACTGGAAAGAACGTCAGCAGCGCATTGCTCGTGGCGAAGAAGGCGAGCCTGACGAGTCTTACCCGTTCTGAGGCCAGAGGCCAGAGTCCAGAGGTCAGAAGTCAGAGGTCAGAAGTCAGAGGTCAGAGGTCAGAGGTCAGAGGTCAGAGGTCAGAAGTCAGAGATCAGAGGTCAGAGATCAGAAGTCATAAGTCAAAAAGACTCGGGGGGTCCTGATCATGGTTCCGAGCATCTTGCCGACTTCCCCGCAGAGGGACGTAAGGTGATCGTGTTGCTCGCCCGTGATGTAGCGACAATCCTTCGCAAAGTCTAACGAAGAATCAGTTTCAATGTTCTCACCGTCACAATCAGTCAGCTTGCTAATGAAGTGCGCTTTATATCTTCGCTTTGCCCAAGCCTCCCTCAGGTTCAAACACACCGAACGTGAGGACCGCCGAATCTGGCCAGTCAAGGCGAATCTCTCCTCCGGCGGAAAGTTCTTACTCAACTCAAATATGGCCATCGCCAGTTCGTAAGCTCTCGCATACACCGTCAGTTCTTTCGCCGAATTGATCTGCATACCTTAAGAAGATGATATGAGGTTGATACCTGTCAAATGGCTTGAGGCAGGGAATAAGATCAGGTTCTTACTAAATTCTTTTCATCTCTGATCTCTGACCTCTGACCTCTGACTTCTGACCTCTGACCTCTGACCTCTGATCTACGACACCGCGCGGTCAGTAATCTCCAGTGCCTTATCAATGATCGCAAACGCCTCGCGCAGCTCGGCTTCAGTGATGCACAACGGTGGATTTGTGAAAAACGTATTCCAGCGCACAAACGTGTAGAGCCCTTCCTGGCGGAAGAACTTTCCAAGCGCTTGCATCTCAGGCGAAGTGCTGTTGAAGGGCGCCATCGGTTCGAGTGTCTCGCGATTTCGCACCAGCTCGACGATGCCGAAAAGGCCGATGCAGCGTGTCGCGCCCACTGACGGGTGCCGGCTCTGCAGGTCCTCGAGTATCCCGCGCATCACCGTCCCCATGCGCCGCGCGTTTTCGATGAGACCATCTTCTTCGTACACCGCGATGGTCCGGAGCGCCGCCGCACAAGCAAGCGGGTGGCTGTTGTACGTGAGGCCACCGTAGAAAACGTTATTCTGAAAATGATCGGCTATATGGCGTCGCATGCCCACCGCGCCGAGCTGCACATATGCGCTCGTCAGGCCCTTGGCCATCGATATCAGATCGGGCACGACCTTCCAGTGGTTTACTGAGAACCATTCGCCGGTGCGGCCGAAGCCGGCCATCACTTCGTCGGCAATCAGGAGTATGCCGTGCTTGTCGCACAGTTCGCGCAAACCCTGCATGTAGCCATCTGGTGGAATGAGAATGCCGTTAGTCCCGACCACGGGCTCGATGATTATCGCCGCGACCGTCTTCGGGCCTTCCAGTTCCAGTATTTCTTCAGTTAGTCTCAGCACCGATTCAGTCGTGTCCGAGCCTCGTTGAATGCCGTGGTAGAAGTCCGGAATGCGGAAGACGCCGGGGATCCCCGGCTCGGCCGCCCACCGGCGTGGATCGCCGGTCAGTGTCAGAGCGCCCGCTGTTCCGCCGTGGTAAGAGCGATAACGTGCGCCAATCTTATGACGCCCGCTAAACATTCGCGCGATGCGTATGGCGTTCTCGTTTGCCTCGGCGCCGCCGTTGGTGAAGAAGAAGGCATCTATGTCGCCGGGTGTGATCTCCGCGAGCTTCGCTCCCAGACGCGCGCGTTTATCGGTGGCCATGAACGGGTTGGCATAGGCAAGCGTGGCGGCTTGCTCCTGGATTGCGCGAATCACTCGCTCGTCGCCGTGTCCGATGTTGACGCACATCAGTTGGCTGTTGAAGTCGATGAAACGCTTTCCCTCCGGTGTCCAGAAGTAAATTCCTTTCGCGCGCGCCACCGGAATCGGATCGACCGCGGCCTGGGCGGACCACTCGAAGAGCGTGTGCCGCCGCGAGAGTTCGACGATCTCGTCGCCAGTCATAGTTTCAGAAGTTGTAGTCATAGTTAAGTAGGACATTCATTCCTGTCTGTCTGTGCATGATAAGTAGGACAGACATTCCTGTCTGTCTGCGGTTGTCACCTCACAAATGAGCAAGTCGAAAAACCGCCGCGATGCTACTCAAATGCCTGACGATGAGCAACTCCTTGGAGTGCGCCTGCCAGGCGGCGCTTTGGCCAGCCTCAACCTTCACGACAAACTAAAAGAAGCTCTGATCAGAGCTTCATCCTATAGTTTGTCGTTGATCCTCTGCAGGCGCTTCCTGGGATACTTAACGACAAACTAAAGTTTATCGGACACCTTCAACGAAACTAACCTACTACCTGGCGATCCATACCCTTGTCTCCGCCCTAAACACCGTGATAGGCTCAGCCGGCTCAAACCCCCAATCCCGAGCAGTGCCAAGTTCGCTACAACCCAAAGGCTCAGCCTTAGCTAGCCGTTTCTCTCAATAATCAACGGTTAGTCATTGATTTACGGCTTCGAGTAAAGGAGATCACATGAAACATATCTCCCGCTTAGTTACCTTCGGTTGCCTGACCTCTCTGCTGCTGTTTTCCTTTTCGTTACCGGTCGCCGAGAGTCACTCCAAACCGGCCGCGCAGGTTGGACCTCTGGATCTGTCAGGCGAATTGCATGGCGCGCCTTACCGCATTCGCGTACCTGCTGTGTGGAACGGAACGCTATTGGTTTTCGCGCATGGCTATCGCGACAAAGCCGATCACCCGGGTGAAGTAGATAACCGTAACGCTGATGTGGCGCCGAGTGCGGCACTCGAACCCGCACTTCTCGCCCTGGGCTACGCGCTTGCCGGTTCCGCGTATCGTGATAACGGCTGGGAGGTCGAAGGAGGCATACAGGACACGAAGGATCTGGCAGTGCTATTCCGCGCCCTGGTGGGCCAACCGGATCGCACGATCCTTTGGAGCGTTTCGCTGGGTTCGATTATCGCCCTCGAAAGCATGGAACACTTTGGCGGCGTCTATGATGGCGCCTTATGCATGTGCGCACCCGGCGCGGGCTCGACTCGCGTCTGGGACTCCGGACTCGCGCTCTATCTCGCTTACGACGTTGTCTTTGGAACACTACCCACGTGGGGCACAGTTGGTGAAGTTCGAAATAATATTGACTTTGAAACCGAAGTGTTTCCCAAACTTTTTGCCGAAGTTAACGTGGCGGCCAACTTCCCGAAGTTCGAATTCGTGCGGCTGGTGGCTGGCAATCCGGGACGCGGTATTACACCGCCGCCTCCGCCGGCGTTCTACCCTGGCTGGGTATTTATTGATCTTGCTTTTCTCACCGAGTTTCGGGCCGAGTTGCAACGCCGTGCCGGTGGTCCATTTGTGCAGAATGTGGCTCACAACTACAGCCTCACGGCCGCGGAGCGAGCATACCTTATTGGGCTGGGTATTCCGGGCGCTGTGATCGATGGTTGGTTGGCGCAAATGAATGCGCGCACAAACATTGTGGCGCCACCCGCGCCCCGCAACTACGTCGAGCACTACGCCACCTTCAACGGCGGGATCAAAGCGCCGGTGTTGACCATGCATACGGTCATCGATCCGCTGGTGATTGTCGCGAACGAATCAGCTTACGGAGAAACAGTGGCAACGGCGGGTAGAAGCGATCAGCTGTTTCAGACTTACACGAATGGCAACGGCCATTGTGCCTTTACTGGAGCGCAGTTACTTACCGCCGTCGGTGCGATCGACAACTGGGTGCGCAATGGAACCAAGCCAACCGCCGCCTCATTCCCAGCAGCGCTCGGCTTTGTGCCCGGCTTCGAGCCACCAGCCTTCCCACAACCGTGAGCTGTCAGAGAGCAGTAGGCAGCAGGCAGTAGGCAGTAGGCAGCGATCACCAAATATTATTCCTTTCATAAGGCTGTGCCTCAGGGGTGAGTAGGACAGGCATTCTTGCCTGTCCGTGGTCCTTGTAACGCAAACTGTTAGTTTGCGCGTCGCTTGCATCACTGGGAGCGCGGGTGTCCCGCTCGGTTGTCAGTACCACCTACGGTAGCGGGTAGGTCTCCAAGCACCGCAGGTGCGCGATCTAATAACCCAGAGCGTCGCCTTTCAAACTCTGAAGACGGAAAGCAGAAGTCAGAAGGTCAGAAATCACTCAGTACTCATCACTCAGCATACCCTGCCGTTGAGAACCGAGCGGGCTGGCAGCACTGTTGAATTAGGTCGAAGGAGATCCGCTACTGTTTGTCATATACCGCCATGCTCCTAAACTTCTTGCCCTGGGCATTGGTTCCCCACGTCGTGACGGTGCGGGTTTTGCCATTGGCCGACACGACAATTCGGCCGTTGATAGTAACCTTTCCGTCTTTCTTTATGGTTAACAGCATTGTGCGGTTATTGACCACCTTGTAGGAACGCATGTCTGACGTAGGATCGCCGGTGACGGCGTAGTCTTTCCCGTCAAACTTTCCTGTCCACTCGTTGTGCGTGGGTTGACCATCGGCGCCGGTGCCATCCAGGGTGACTTTCACTTTGTCGCCCACGGTCTCATAGACAACGGTATGGTTCTTTGCGGCACCAGGGGCAAACTTCGACTTGGCTTCATTCAGCTTCCACGTCCCCATGTTTAAGTCGCTGGCGAGGCACACTGCCGTTGCCGCAAAGCAGAGCGCCAGAGTCAATACAATAGTTTTAACCTTCATATCTCTCCTCCAATGACAACAAGCTGTGGGATGTTTTTACGCGCGACAGTCTAGTGCCGCGTGGTCCCTTCCGCAACTTGAAATCCCCCGAAATGTCTACGCCCGTCGACCGCCGACTGCCGACTGCCGACCGCCGACTGCCGACCGCCGACTGCCGACTGCCGACCGCTCTTCCCTCTTTCCCTTTATCCCTTTCCGCTTCACGGGTTGAGCGCCACTCAACTCCTTGGAGTGCCGGTGGTCAGGCACCGCTTTGGTCCGTCGCGCCATGGCGCCGCTTTGCCGGGCGGCGAGTAGACGCCGCAATCGTAACTAGCCCTTAAGCGAACACTGGTCGCGCCAGGCCGCGACCGGCCAAAGCGCCGCCTGGCCGGCGCACTCCAAAGAGTTG
>DASXSC010000150.1:0-21859 GCA_036506215.1 Pyrinomonadaceae bacterium
GAGTATCGGCAGTTTTTGAACAATAATTACCGTCAGGTCACCGGCGCGTTCAACTTCGCCACAGTCACTGACTTTCTGGCAGGTAAGGCAAATTCCTTCAGCGTAACTCTCGGCAATCAGACCAGTAGCATTGCTCAAGGAGCTCTGGGCTTCTTTTTCCAGGACAATTACAAACCGCGTCCGAATCTGACCCTGGAGCTTGGTCTGCGTTACGAATGGAATCTGACGCCGAGCGAGCGTTACGATCGCTTCATCGTCTTCGATCCTGAGACGGCTTCGCTTTTACGGGTCGGCACCAACCTCGACGGCATCTATCACCAGAACAACAAGAACTTTCAACCGCGCGTTGGTTTCGCCTGGATGCCCTTCCGGAGTGGAAAGACCGTGCTCCGCGGAGGTTACGGGATCTACGTTGACCAGCCAATGACCAGCATTGTGTCGCCGACTAGTGGAAATCCTCCGCTGGCGATTCCTCTGACCTTCACCGGCACGGTTAGTTTTGACAACGCCATCGACGTCGCTCGTCCGGCGGGCCTGGCGCCACAGACAATCGACCATAGCTTCGATAACGCCTATATGCAGTCGTGGAATCTAAACGCGCAGCACGAGTTTCCGCAATTTGTCCTGATGGTAGGCTACATTGGTTCCAAGGGCACGCACCTGATAACCCGACGCAACCTCAATCAACCAATCAACGACGTTCGGCCTTTTCCTGTCTTGTCCAGCTCGAGCCCGATTCTGCCGGGCGCGTCCCTGGGCAACATCACTCAGGTTGAGAGCTCAGGCAATTCCAGCTACAACGCAGCCTGGGTGACCGCGACCAGACGACTCACGAATAATTTGCAATTCGACGTTTCGTACACCTGGTCCAGGTCGCTCGACTACAATTCCTTCAGCAGCGGAGGAATCGTGGCCCAGAACAGCTATGACCTCGAGGGCAGCCGCGGGTTGTCTGACTTTGACGCCCGTCATCGCTTCGTCGTCAGTGCTATTTACCAGCTACCATTTCGCGGTAATCGTCTGTTTGAGGGCTGGCAGTTCGCCGCCATCGTGCAGTCGCAGAGCGGCAACCCGATAAACATTGTCACCGCCAACAGTACCGTGAACGGCGTCGCCGGCACACTCAGGCCCGATGTAAATGGTCCGGTCAACGTGCCCGGACAAGTTGACGCCTGGTTTGATACTTCGGTATTTACGCCGGTCGCTCGGTCTGGCAATCTCGGGAGAAACGTGGTTATCGGACCCACTTTCAATAACATAGATTGTTCCATCAGCAAGACGACGAAATTCGGTGATGCGTTTCGGCTACAGATTAGAGCTGAGTTCTTCGACGCTTTTAATCATGCGAACTTTGGCCAACCCGGCAACGTGGTTGGAAGTCCATTCTTTGGACGAATTACCAACACGCGGTTTCCGACGGGTGAATCCGGGTCGTCGCGACAGATACAGTTTGGGCTGAGACTATTGTTATAGAGCGCGTTCTCGAAGCTGAAAAAATTGTAGGGTAGCGATGAGATCTCCCAATCATTACCTGGTGAAAAGCGAACTTCGTAATGCGGATGCGCATGGCTCCGCGCGCCAGAAAAATCTGGCGCGCCATGTTCGTGTCCTGGGTTTGCTGATTGTTACACTGTTTTTCTTGTCGCTAAATGCGGCCGCCCAGCAACCGTCCAAACGGGTTCTTATCCTCACGGGTTCTGACCCAAATTATCCCGGATTCTCAATCATTACCAGAAACATCCAATCAACCTTGAGAGATGGTTCGCCAACTCGCGTCGAGTTGCTCTATGAGCTGCAGCAAGGACTGGTTAATCCACCTGAATCACTGGATCGCGATAAAGAGCTGGCCAACTACTTAAAGCGGAAGTATGACAATCAGCATGTGGACCTGATCCTCGCAATGGTAGCTCCGCGTTTGCGAATAGTCATAAAGGAAGATCCAGCTCTATTCGCGAATGTCCCTAAAGTCTTCTATGACTTTGATGCCGAACGCGAAGCGACGAATCGCAGCCTGGGGCCGAACATTACCGGGGTTTGGGCGAACCTCGATTTATATAAGACGCTGGATCTCGCGTTCGCCTTGCAACCGGGAACACAGAAGGTTGTAGTGGTATCTGGCACTGGTTCTCAGGACCAACTCAAAAGGGAAAGGGCGCAGGCCCAGTTTCGCCCATACGAAAAGAGAGCAGAGTTCTCGTACCTCACCGGCGAGACAATTGACGAATTAAAGGTCCGTCTGGCTGCTCTACCAAAAAATTCGGTGGTTATCTTTCTGACTTTCAGTAGCGACAAAATGGGGCATAACTATTCCGGGCCCGAGGCCCTCGCGATGATCGCGCCGGCCTCCAGCGCGCCGATATACGGTTATTCAGACACGCTCATGGGTCTGGGAATTGTCGGCGGGAACTTGCTCGACTTTGATGCAATTGGCGGGCGAATAGGACAGATAAGTCTGCGCGTGCTTGCTGGTGAAAGACCTGAACAAATCCCGCAGGAAATAGCGCCAACTGTTATGGCGGTTGATTGGCGCGAACTTCAGCGCTGGGGTGTCAGCGAGCAGACACTACCGTCCGGCACTGTCGTGAGGTTCAGACAGCCGTCCTTCTGGGAGTTGTATGGGTGGTACGTCATCGGCCTCGTCGCTGCCGTGATCGTCGAGGCGATGCTCATCGCGTGGCTCTTGTTTCTGCACGCTCGGCGCCGCCAGGCCGAGAACGAAAACATGCGTTTGGCACGGCTTGCCCGGGCCGAACACAGGCGCCTCGACGAGATAGTCTCAAGTGTTCCGGGCATCGTTTGGGAGACGGTAATCGACCCGGAAACAAAACAAGAAAAGCCCACCTATATCAGCGACTACTTGCGGAAGATGTTGGGCTACACCCCGGAAGAGTGGCTGGCTGCCCCGCCGGGTTTTGGATTGAGAATCATGGCCGAAGAAGATCGCGACCGGGCAATTCGAGACAACGAAGCAGTTCTGGCGAGCGGCAAAGATGCGATTACTCAATTTCGCTGGACAGCTAAAGATGGACACATGGTGTGGACCGAAAGCCATCTCATTCCAATAAGCGACGAAAAGGGGAAGACTGTCGGCTTACGAGGGGTGACACTGGATATCACCGAACGGAAACTGGCGGCGGAGACGCTGCGGAAGACTGAAGAAAAGGATCGCGCCATCCTCGACGCAATTCCGGACCTGATGTTTGTGCAAACACGTGACGGCGTGTACCTCGATTATCACGCCAAAAATCCAAAAGATCTTTTGATTCCCCCCGAACAATTTCTGGGTAAGAACATGCGCGATGTATTGCCCCCGGAATTAGCCCAGACCTTCCTTCAATCTTTCCAGCGTGCATCAGAGAATCACGGCCCACAAATTGTGGAGTACAAGCTGTCGCTGGATAACACCGATCGATGGTTTGAGGCTCGCATCGTTCGCGTCGGCGAGAACATCTTGAGCGTGGTCCGCGACATCACGGAACGAAAACGGGCGACCGATGAGTTGCGTCATAGCGAGGCGCGATTCGGGAAGGCTTTCCAGGCCAACCCGCAGCCAATGTCGTTGACCACGCTGGAGGGCGGTCGTTACCTCGATGTCAATCCCAGCTTCCTTGCGATGAGCGGATATACGCGCGAGGAAGTCATTGGCCACACCTCGCTGGAACTTGGAATCTGGGAGACCCCCCAGAGCCGCGTTGATTTTATCCAACAGTTACGCGAACGCGGATCAGTGGTAAATATGGAAACGAAATTCCGCACAAAAGACGGATCCATTCGACTTCTCCTTTCGTCAGCAGAGCAAGTGGAGATTGCGGGCGAGGGCGAGCAGTGTCTGCTGGTCGCGTCCAGCGACATCACCGAACGCATGCTCGCGCAGCAAGCATTGCAAGAGAGCGAAGCAAGATTCAGAAACATGGCCGATACCGCGCCGGTGATGATCTGGGTCGCGGGAGCTGACAAGCTCTGTACTTACTTCAACCAGCAATGGCTGGACTTCACCGGACGAAGCCTGGACCAGGAGGTCGGCACCGGGTGGACCGAGGGAGTTCATCCAGACAACTATGCACAGTGCATGGAAACATACCTATCGTCATTCGATCGCAGAGAGCCATTTAGGATGGAATGCCGGCTGCGAAATGCGGCGGGACTTTATCGCTGGGTCTTTAATATCGGAACGCCTCGTTTCTCTGCAAACAAAGAATTCCTCGGCTACATTGGTTCCTGCGTTGACATCACCGATCGTAAAAAAATGGAAGAGGACTTGCATGCGGCGCTCAAAGAAGTGAACCTTTTGAAGAACCAGCTCCAGGAAGAGAATATCTATCTCCAGGAACAAATCAAGCTTGAAAAACACTTCGGCGAGATGATCGGCGAAAGCGATGAACTTAGATACGTTCTCTTTAAGGTGGAGCAAGTCGCGCCAACTGATTCAACTGTGCTCATTACGGGCGAGACCGGAACCGGCAAAGAGTTAGTCGCGCGCGCCATTTACAACGCCAGTTTGCGGAAAGATCGTGCGCTGGTAATGGTCAATTGCGCCGCCCTGCCAGTCTCACTAATTGAAAGCGAGTTGTTTGGCCATGAAAAGGGATCATTCACCGGAGCCACGGCTCGCAAGATTGGTCGTTTTGAATTGGCCAATAAAGCTACCATCTTCCTGGATGAAATCGGGGAGCTGCCGATGAAAGCACAGGTCAAGCTGTTGCGAGTACTCCAGGAAGGCGAGTTCGAACGCCTGGGAAGCTCCACGACTATCAAAGTTTCCGTACGCATTATTGCGGCGACGAACCGAAATCTGAATGACGCGGTTGCGAAGGGACGCTTTCGTGAAGACCTCTGGTATCGTTTGAATGTCTTTCCAATTACCGTGCCGCCACTTCGCCAACGCCGAGAGGACATTCCGCTTTTGGTTGAACACTTCGTTCGAAGATTTTCAAAGTCGATGGGGAAAACAATTACCTCCGTTTCGCCGGCCACCTTGAGAATTCTGAATGATTACTCCTGGCCCGGAAATGTCAGAGAGCTTGCCAATGTTGTTGAGCGCGGGGTTATTAATTCGCGCGGCTCGGTTTTGGAGATAAGGGACCGCCTTGAAACCGCGGCGGCGGAACAATCACGATCAGCAACGAAGACCCTTGAAGAGATGGAGCGAGACTATATCATCCGCATCCTTGAAGACCGAACCTGGAGAATTGAGGGACGCAACGGCGCGGCACGGATGTTGGGAATGAACCCGAGCACTCTGCGCACCCGCATGAGCAAGTTGGGAATTCAAAAGCCGCAGGCCCTTAGCGCCACCGGGAACGCAGATTAATAGAATTCGAGTATTTTTAGTCCGCTCCTCAAACGCCCATGACATAAGTTCCACCAGCCTCCTCAAACAACAAGGATAGCGGTCGTCGAGCCAAGCCTCTCGTTTTCGTGCTGGTGACACGGTTGCCACGGTATTCAGCGGATTCTGGGAAATAAGACGGTTCGCGCCGCCACTCCTATTTCTGCTCTTCACTAAGGTCTGATACTAACTGTTGTCACTAACTGCCTTAACCCGGCTCTGCGCGCATCCAGTTTTCGAGGCACACATTTTGCTACCTCATAGGTAACCATTTCAGGTTGAACTGAGAGTAATAGTCGAATCACCTCGCGGTCTGATCAAAGACAAACAGAGTCCTTACATCAGGGGGCCGATTACACCTTCCAGTTGCCAAAGTTCATCTGTGCGATTTGGAAAATGACACCCGACGGCAAGTTTCAATACTTGCTTACATTCATAAAAATGCGAGAGGCACGAAAATGAACGAACGGAACGGCGAGATCATCAGTACTGCAGAAATCAAGGCGCTTCCTGAAAAACGGAGAGAGTTGTGCCTGACAATCTCCTCTCTACTTGGCCGAATCAGAAGCGAACAGGGGTGTCGCAGTTATAAATTTTATGGTGAGGCCGAAGATCAAAACTCCTTCACCCTGATTGGCGAATGGGAAACCCTGGATGCCTGGAACCGTCATTTGCGCTCGGAGAACTTTGCAGTCTTACTTGGTTCCTTGAAACTCTTGAGCGCGCGATCGAAAGTCAATTTCAAACTGTTATCGCATGTCGCACGTATTGAGGGGGTAACCAGAGTCAGATGTGAGCCATTAAGGAGGCGCAGTCCACGATCTTTTATTAATTAAGAAGGTTTCTCCCTCTATGCTTCAAAGCCCCCAACGAAAAACTTTCGCTCGCTCGGCCTTAAGTCTTGAGCAGAGCCGATCCTTACAGAAGATACCGCAACTGTATTTGAAGTTGATCGTGGACGCTTGTCCGTCCGGAGTTGTCGTCCTGGATGAAGCGGGAAAGATTCTCCAGATAAATGATGCGTGGCGGCAATTTGCAATGGATCACGGCTTGCTCACCGACTTCTACGGAGTCGGACTCAATTATCTTGAATTACGAAAAAAGGCCGGCGATGCTTCACTCGATGAAGCCGAAATAGCTCATGGTATCCGCCGAGTGCTGACGGTGCTCGCACGGGATTTCCACCACCAATATTTCTCCAGGAACTCGTTCAATCGGCGTTGGATCAGAATTCACGCAGCTCGTTTCGACCTGCCAGGCTTGTGCCGTGTTCTGGTAACTCACGATGATCTTACATCTACCGAACAAATCAGTGACCTCCGTGGAAATGAGCAAGAGCGCCTCCGCCTGTTGTTGGAGATGACTCGCATTCTTCCGTGGGAAGCCAAGTTTCCTGGCTCTACCTATACTTATGTCGGCGAGCAAGCGGTTAACATGCTCGGCTATCCCGTTGAAGATTGGTACCAGTCTGGTTTCTGGCCCAAGCATCTTCACCCGGATGATCGCGAGCAGGCTATGGCCAAATGTGTCGAGTACTCAAATGCTCGGGACAATTACGAGCTGGATTACCGAATGATTGCCAGAGATGGCAAGGTGGTTTGGCTGCATAATCTAGTCACAGTGGTTCGGGAAAACAACCAACCGAAAACGATTCGCGGATTTTCCATCGACATAACCGAGAACAAGCAAACCGAAGCTGCTCTCACAGACATGAGCGGTCGATTAATAAATGCCCAGGAAGACGAAAGACGTAGAGTCGCTCGTGAACTTCACGACGATCTGAATCAAAGAATGGCGCTGCTGTCGATAGAGCTGGAACAACTGGGACAAATGAAAGAGCCGTTAGATCTACGCGCTCGTCTCAATGATCTACAGAATCAAGCCCAGGAGATTTCGGCTGACATCCACCGGATTTCGTACAAACTGCATCCTTCAAAACTGGATCATCTGGGTTTGGCCGCGGCCGTCAAGAGTTTGTGTCAGGAACTCTCTACGAAGGGCAGCATTGAGATCGAGTTTCAACAACGCGGGTTTCCCGCAAATCTGCCGAATGATGCGACTCTCTGTATCTTTCGCATTGCACAGGAGGCTCTTGGTAATTGCCTCAAGCACAGCGGCGCCAGTAAAGCCCGAGTGAAGCTGGTAAACAATGGAAAAGAGGTTCTTTTGTCCGTGTCAGATGATGGCTGCGGTTTTGATACCGAATCGTCAGCGATGACAAAAGGGTTAGGCTTCACCAGCATGCGAGAGCGCGTGCGGATTGTGGGCGGAGAAATACGAATTCACTCGCAAGCAATGCACGGTACTCTCATTGAGGTTGTGGTCCCCATGCCACACGAAGTTAGGAACTGAAGAATGGTCAATTGTTCATGGCCTTCACCGAGGAGTTTGAGTGAACTCGAGCTGGAATTTAACGGGAGGGATTATGTTACGTACACGCGTCATACTGGCCGATGATCATGTATTGATGTTGGAGGCTCTCAAGAATTTGCTGGAACCTGAATTTGAGGTCGTGGGTACTTTCTCCAACGGGCTTGCGTTGGTTGAAGGAGCGGCGAAACTCAAGCCAAATGTAATCGTTCTGGACATTGGCATGCCCACTATGAATGGCTTGAATGCAGGCCAACGGCTCAGGCAATTAATGCCGGCCGTCAAGCTGATCTATGTGACAATGAATCAGGATGCCGACATGGCCGGTGAAGCATTTCGCCTGGGAGCTGCCGGCTACCTGTTAAAAAATTCCGCGGCCTCAGAATTGGTCAACGCCATCAGGTTAGTCGCGCGCGGTGGCTCGTACGTCACGGCGCTCATGACGAAAGACTTGCTTGGTTCGTCGCTGCAGCACTTCAAGAACCTTAAAAGCTCCAAACATCTGACACTGCGGCAAAAAGAGGTGCTCCAACTGTTGACCGAAGGTCGTTCGATGAAGGAGGCGGCGTTTATCCTGCACGTCTCTCCCCGAACGGTTGCTTTCCACAAATACACCATGATGGAGCATCTTCACATCAAAACCAGTGCGGAACTTATCCAGTATGGAATGAACATTCAGCACATAGCTGCGTGAGAGAGCTTTTAGGGTTCCGCCCACAGGTCCTCCCGATATGGGAGCAAGTATGCCGTGCCAGACTTATCGACAGAGTTCGTACTCAATCACGATTCTATCGGCCCTAACCCTCGGAATTGTGTCCGGGCTGTTGATTGTCGCTCCGCTCAAGGGACGATCGAACAAGAATGTTGACCGAAATGCGGCTTTAATGTCGGCTAACCTCGCCGACCTGCCCGAGGCCGACCTTGAGCAGCTTGCCGCTGATGTCCTGTCAACTCTGACTGAAAAGAGTAAGGTGATCGCCCAAGACGCGACTGGCAAAAGTGAATCAATCCCTCAGCCTTTCAACCCTCGACAGATCCTATTGGGGATCAAAAATGCCCGACGTTTGTTACCACTGGCGAAGCGACTGACACTTGAGTCCCTCCGCGAGCGAGTTAAGACCTCAGCGTTGACGAAGGAGGCAAGGTTGATCGCTTCGGTGAACCGCCTTGTGCTAGACCCTGATTTGGGCGACAGTGGTGAAGTGCGCGCCGAAGACCTGTCAAAGATTTGGATCGGTCCCGATTACGCAACCTATCTGGTCTCAGATGATGAAGCGGTCTTGCTGCTGAGTCACGAACTCACTCACGTCGCAGCGCGGACGGGAAGGCTAAACAACTTCATCGACAGCGTGGCCAGGACTGCGCGGATCTCCGTCGGAATCGAATTTAACCAGGAACAGAAGGAAGAACTCGCCTGTGATTTTACTGCGGCCGAGGTGCTTAAGCGATTTATAGCCTCTCATCCAACGAGCGAGCCGAGTTTCAAGCGCTTTTCGCTGCCCTTCGGATACGAGACCCCTGCCAAACGTCTAACGCGGGCCTGGGCAGACTTTTGCACGTCCTACAGAGGTGCTTCTAGAGATGACGAACATTTGAGTCGGGATCAAACCATTCGCTCGCTGATCGTGCTTGATCAAGATTTGAAAGCTTTGGTTCCGGACGACGCCTTAGAAACCCGTTTTTGTCACTAAAACGATCTTTCTCCTTGTTTGCGCTGATGAGACGTGTTGCGTAGCGCGATGGTGGCCATTTACGCCGCCGCCGTGTGTTAGACGGGAGCTACATTCTGCGGCGCTAAATAATATTCACGCTTATTGAAATCAGTTCTCCGATCATGCCCCTGTCATTTCTAACAGTATCTTCTTAGGGAAAGCCTACTACCATAGTTACATAATCCTTCGCCCGAGACCTCGTGTCAATGGGGAGTTTTGTACTGACAGTTTAGCGCGTAGTAAAGGAGATTCCAGGTGGCTCGCCCTCGGATCTTGTTAGCAGATGACCATAAAGCGATGCGTGAACGAGTTATGCATCTGTTGGAGGACGAATTTGAAATCCTGGTTGCCGTCGAAGATGGTCTGGCGATTGTCAATGCCGCCTTAAAACTCAAACCAGATCTGTGCCTTCTGGACATTTCTATGCCCTTTCTCAACGGCATTGAGGTTGCCAACCAACTTAAACGGCAGGGCTCAACCGCGAAGATCATTTTCTTGACTATTCATGAGGACCCCGACTTCGTCCAGGCGGCACTAAACACCGGCGCGTCGGGATACGTGGTTAAATCTCGAATCGCTTCGGATTTGCTTGCTGCCATCAGAGAGGTTTTGGCCGGAAGCAAGTTTGTATCTGCACCATTTTCCATTAACTGACCGTTAGCAGCATGAGTAGTCCATTCACCCATGATGGCAACACTTTTCGCGCATGTTTGCGTTGCGGAATGCGGCGCGAGTTTGACCTCAAGACGTGGAAATCAAGGGGTGGTTTCACGCTGTGCAGGTTGATTAGAGAGGCCGGTTCTTGACCACTGAGTCAACAAGCGCCTCTCCCTTCAAAGTTCGCACTTAAAATCGCGGACGCAAATCCGGTTGCAGGAGTTTTAGTTGTCAATGGCAAAACGCATAGCGGCCGAATGTCTCGGCACTTTCTGGTTAGTTTTAGGCGGTTGCGGCAGCGCTGTGATCTCAGCCACATTCCCACAAGTTGGCATTGGCTTGGTGGGAGTTTCGCTGGCGTTTGGACTAACAGTTGTGACAATGGCCTACGCGGTAGGACATATTTCTGGCGGCCACTTCAACCCGGCGGTCACAGTGGGACTCTTCACAGCGCGACGAATTCCTGCTGCCCACGTTTTGCCCTACGTATTGGCACAGTTGGTCGGGGCCATTGTCGCCGCTGCTATTCTTCTATTCATCGCGAGCGGCAAGCCTGGCTACAACCTCGCTGCCAACGG
Organism: Pyrinomonadaceae bacterium; assembly: GCA_036506215.1. GTDB lineage: Bacteria > Acidobacteriota > Blastocatellia > Pyrinomonadales > Pyrinomonadaceae > PSRF01. The sequence continues at coordinate 10,647 of DASXSC010000150.1, forward strand.
CTTGGCCGCCAACGGTTATGGAGATCATTCCCCTGGCGGTTATTCGCTTGTCTCCGGATTTGTCGCCGAGGCAGTGCTGACCTTCTTCTTTCTGTTCATCATTCTAGGCGCAACTGATCGGCGTAGTCCGCAGGCTTTGGCGCCCCTGGCGATCGGCCTTAGCCTTACGCTAATTCACCTCATCAGCATTCCAGTAACCAACACGTCCGTAAACCCAGCTCGGAGCACCGGTCCAGCTATTTTTGTCGGCGGTGATGCCCTGAAGCAGTTATGGCTTTTCTGGATAGCGCCGCTTCTTGGTGCGGTCGTGGCCGGCTTCGTCTATCCAGCAGTCGGAGGAACCTTACAAGAGGCTCCCGATACAACTGACGGTATTTAATGTTCATTTAGAGTGGGGAATCGTTATGAAAACAGGTGCGAGACGAGCCTTCAAGCCGAGTTGAGTATTGTTCGGAGGATGAATGATACACAATAAACTTTTACTCTCAGCTGCCTCTCTAATCCTGGCGCTGGTCTGGACGGCCATGGCCCAGAAGGTAAGTGTTGACTACGACAGAGGCGCTGACTTCTCCAGCTATCGAACCTATTCCTTTATCGAGAGTAAGCAACCTGCAAGTTCACAACTCTGGAGTGATCGCATCCTCGATAACATTCAATTGAAGCTTGCAATTAATGGTCTCTTGCCGGCCAGATCTGGCGAAGTTGCGGATCTATTTGTTGTTTACAACGCTGGTGTTAAGGAACTGACCGCGATCGAGGGCTACACATATAACTATGGGCCAGGCTGGCGTTGGAGTTGGAGCGAAAGTCATTCGCAAGCGTACGCGGTAGTGCAGGAACGGGGCACCCTGGTAATCGATCTAATAGACGCAAGACAGAACCGTCTTGTCTGGCGTGGCGTGGCGACAGGCACACTCTCCGAACAGTCTGACAAGAACCTCAAGAAGATCGACAAGGCGACCGGGCGTATGTTTGCAAAGTATCCTTCAAAAGGGAAGTGGACGTCAGCTGAAAGACTGGGCAAGGAAACGAACAAATCCTTGTAACTCGATGAAAATCCATCCTCAACAAACGGGGCTCCCCAGGATCGCGTTCACTCCAGATCCGTGAAGGGAGGACAAAATGGCAAGCACTCATAGAATTTTCTCAGTAGTTCTCGTCGTGCTCTTTGTAAGTCACTTCGCTTCCGCTCAGCAACTGCGGGATTCGTTTCGCCGGGTTAAGTCAGCAGTCGTAGTCGTGCATAGTGGTGCTCCCGAAGGTCCTGCCTCGCCCGCGACCGTAGAAGTTGATCAAGAGGGACTGGGATCAGGTGTGTTGATCTCAATGGACGGCAAAATCTTGACGGCAGCTCATTTGGTGGAGAAAGAAAACGGAATCAAAGTCGAATTTGCAAATGGACAGCGAACGTTAGCGCGCGTCATTGCCTCTTCCACTTCGGCAGACCTGGCCCTGCTGCAGGTCGATCGCATACCGCAATCGGCTGTCCCTGCCAAGCTGGGCGATTCAGACATTGTGGAGACGGGTGACGATATCTTCATAGTCGGCGCACCTTATGGGCTTAGTTATACGCTCACAGTTGGAAGAATAAGCGGTCGCCGGCCCGACGAAACTCGCGGCGGAATATTGAGTTCCGCTGAATTCCTCCAGACTGATGCGGTGATCAATCCTGGTAACTCCGGGAGCCCAGTATTTAACAAGCAGGGCGAAGTCGTTGGCATTGTCAGCAGCATCATCAGCGATTCGGAGGACTTTAAAGGAGTAGGCTTTGCCGCTACCGTCAACGCCGCTCGCTCTCTACTACTCAATGAAGGTGCCTCGCGCACCGGGCTGGAAGGCGTGCTCGTGACGGGTATCGTGGCGAAGGCGCTTAACGTGCCACAGGCCGCTGGTTTTCTGGTAACCGCTGTAGCAAAGGACTCACTCGCTGAGGGATTGGGACTCAAAGGTGGAGACATTGACGCGACCATAGACAGTGAGAGGGTACTGATCGGCGGCGATGTCATTCTGGAGGTCAACGGCAAAACGGTAGCTGGTAATCGACAAGCTTACCGCTCTTTGTTGTCAAGCATTGCGGCCTCAAAACCTGGAACGGTCATACGTTGCAGAGTGATGCGCGCCGGGAAAATTCTGGAGCTGTCGGCAAAAACGCCGCCTGGACCTCAGCCCTAATTGAATCGTTATTCACAGCTCAGTTCACCCGCAACATCCTGATATCTCCGGCCAGGTGTCGACTCTTATGTCAAGCACTTTTTATTGGCTGGGGAGGCTGGCAAGCAGGGTTTGTTCTTGCCAGTGTTAATGTTTACGGGCCTGGCGACGATTACGCGCTATACGAAGTGATCCCAGACGGCGTTTATACAGTAGGAGCGACTCGACAGCTATCAGTAAAAGAGTCAGGGGGTAAGAAACCAAGCAGGGTACCCATCTGATGTATATGGACGAGGGCACAGGTCTTCGCAAAAAAATTCAGAACGGTCATGGACGATGTTGGGTTCGCTAGTATGGCAATTGGCTGAAGCTCTCTTTCTCTTTACGCGGCAGAGCGCGCCTGGGCTACGATGGTGGCAAGGTGTTGCTCAATGACAACCTCCAAAGCCCCTCCTAAACCCGCGCCGGTGGGCTCGCCGGGCTCGATGAACCAGGTGGTCAATCGTCCAACCATTGTGCGGGCCACGGCTCGGTGCAGTGACTTTTCAATAAATCTCCAGCCAAATACGATACGACCGCTAACAACGATGTGCGCAATGCCCAAGCCGCTGATGATATTGCCAATACCAATGCCCAGATAATCCCCGATGCGCTCGAGGGTCACCCGCGCCCGTATCTCCCCAGCTTCGGCTCGGGCTACGATATCTACGAAACGCAGCGAGCTTCGGCTCCTGGGATGGCGGCGCTCACCGGCGTAGAGGGTGGCAGCGCTCGCGGCCGATGCGTAACGCTCCCAACAGCCGCGATTACCGCACGCACAAGATTTGCCACCGGCGACGATAGTCGTATGGCCAAACTCGCCTGGCAAACCACCGTTGGTTCCGGTTCCCCTGTAAACTTCACCGCCGATCACCATCCCGACACCAATGCCTGTTCCAGCGCGAACCAAAACGAAATCGTCTAACTCGCCATCCTTACTTTTACGCAAGCGACTTCGGCGCTCATACATTGCCGCGGCTATGGCGTCATTTTCAACAATAACCGGAACCTCGCGTTGAGTATTCCGGGGGCGTGAAGGAAGTGTAATCCGGAGAGCTTTCGCGACTGCAACATCACGCCAACCGAGGTGAGGTGCAAACAAGAGCTGTGTACGTTCAGCATTGGTGGGACCAGGAACGCTGACTCCAATTGCAGAAATGGTTCGATCCGACAATAAAGCGCGAAGTTTTGCGACGCTCGCGCGCACCTGCGAAAGCGCAATAGCTGAATCGGAAGGAGTGTCAAAAGATTCCTCTCCCAACATCTGACCATTAATCAAAGCAGCCCCCACCTGACTGCGACGCACACCTATATTAACCCCGATAAAGAACGTGCTCTCTTCGCAAAGCGACAGACCGATGGGAGGTCTACCAACTCTCGTTCCTATCTGTTGCGGCTTGGCTTCACGCAATACACCATAAGCAAGGAGGGGCTTCACCATTTCAGTGATGATGCTGCGGCGCACCTCTAACCGGCGCGCCAGTTCAGCCCGTGAGATTGGTTGCGCCGCACGCACTATCCTTAGCATAGCTCGGGTAGTCTCGTGCGATGCGGGTGAAATTGATCTGAGTGGTTGTCTCTTTTGCGATTGCGATATGAGAGCCACTAGCGAGGCGCCGCCAGTTGTGCATTCCGGAGAGTCCACGACGCTGCTGCTTTCAGTCGGAGTAATCATTGCCGGCAATAACGGGCAGGGAACAATTTTTGGTTGGGCTAATCGCTGGCCGATGGGATGCGGCACGAAATTCAGTTGAGCGATCGCACTGTGAACGCGCGCGGTCGTCGCGGGACTAACTCGTCTGGTGTTGTTGATAACATGTGAAACAGTTTTCGTTGAAACTCCTGCGATTCGAGCGATGTCATGCAAAGTCGTCATTAAAAACCCTCTGGAAAATCTCCCCGGCGAAGAGCACTATATCCTGACGTTATCGTGTTAAGTTTCACTTACCAATGTTTGAATATGTCATTACACTGAAACCACTACTTAAGTCTTTGTACGACTCGCGAACAGAGCAATTGGCAAGCCAGATAACCGAATTCAACCAAACATCAGGGGCTTATCTTATTTACGCCCTTAACTCGCCTCAAGATCGATCGATATAAACGAATGGCCCGACGATTTTGTAGTTTGGCATGGCTCTAACGACATAAATGAAATGGCTGTCAAGCTAATACTACTCAAGCGACGAAGATTCCATAGATCAGTGCGTCACTGTTAGGCAGTTTGTGTTGCAAGAAGCATTTGGGTAGAGTTTGCAAGGTAACTTCGATGTCAAAGCGAGCTGAAGGAGAGTTGTATTTAATGACTGATGAATTACTGCAATGCTACTCGATCACGAGACATCATCGATGTCGTAAACAGTTAGAAATTATATTTCGACCACTATGAGCGGCAATCTTTTATCACTTCCAGCTTTTCCTACGCTGTCAAGCGAAGAGAGGGTTTGGGATGGTTTTGTTGTGGGCCGCTATCGCATGCCTCCTTTCGAACTCCCGGAACACACCATGACAATGCATAGGCTTGCTATTCACGCTCGTCCGATCAAGATAGAGGCAAGACAGGAGGGGCGGCGGCTGAGCGAGCGATTTCTCAAAGGCGATCTCACTTACACTTCTCCCGGTGTGCAGTTTGGTGCCCAGTGGGCGGATGAGCGAGAAGTCCTCACTATCTGGCTCGAACCAGCATTCGTGGCGCGTGCAGCAACCGCGTTATGCAACGAAGATTCGCTCGGAACGATGCCGCACTTTCGCTTCCGCGATCGCTTATTAGCAGAGATCGGACTCGCCCTGGGCTCAGAACTTAAGTCGGGTGGACTGCTCGGTCGTGTGTACGCGGAGGCGCTGGCGAACACGCTAGCCGTACACTTGCTGAAGAGATACTCAGCGTCCGAACGACCTGTCACTGATGTGGTTGGCGAACTCCCCAAGCATAGGCTGCGACGCGCGACTGAATTTATCAACGACAATCTTGGGCGGGACATTGCGCTTGCCGAGATTGCGGCAAGCGTTGAGATGAGTCCGTACTATTTCGCCCGTCTGTTCAAACAATCAACAGGACTAGCGCCACACCAGTATTTACTGGAACAAAGGGTCGAGCGGGCCAAGGTTTTACTGACGGAAACCGCAATACCTCTCGCGGAAATTGCGTACCAATTAGGGTTCGCGAGTCAAAGTCACTTCACATCGCTGTTTCGCAGACTCACTGCCACAACACCAAAAGCTTACAGAAAATCTCTCTAACCTCCTTCCATCGCGTCCGCGCGATTTCGGCAAGATTATTACAAAAAGCAAGGGTCTTAAAGACTGTGTAAGCACCTTCTCAATAACATTGGTGTTCATTACTCGAGTCTTGGTAATCAAAGCATGGACGCTGTTCACGCGCATCTTTTACTGAATCACATTCCTATTTTGGGAACTCTGTTTGGTCTCTTATTGCTGCTCTACGCACTCGTGAGGAAAAACGATGAAATTAAGAAAGTCAGCTTTGGCAGCTTCGTGATCATCGGACTGATCACAATACCAGTCTTTCTCTCAGGGTTGAGAGCTGCAGTAAACCTCGAAGGCGTTGCCGACGCTCAGACCATAATAGTGCAGCATCAGGAAGCAGCTTTGCTGACGCTCTTGGCAGTTGTGCTTCTTGGAATGGCTTCATTCCTGAGTCTCTGGCTAACGCGGGATTCGCCAGGCATCCGACCCTGGATGGTGCGAGTGGTGCTTGCATTAGCTGTGATTAGTGCCGGACTGGGGGTGTGGACCGGAAATCTTGGCGGGCAGATTCGGCACCCGGAAATTCGAGCGGGGTCAATGAAGTGAGTCTTTTTGCCTTCCAAGTGTTGACAGGAGAAACACCGGTAATCACGGACATTAGGCTTTTGTGCGCGCGTCGAATCTTTTTGCAGGAAGCGAATCGCCTATTACAGGAGTTAGCAACCTTACCTCCGCTGCTTGCTCTGCTGGCCTCCATGTCTTTCGCTCAAACGATCCCTTCTCCACAAGCAACTCCAACGCCAGCCTCTCCGACGCCGGCGCCATACAAGCAGCTTCGATATGAAGAGGACTGGAGTTCCTTAGCTGATCCATCACGACGTCACGAGGCCCTGGATCGAATCAAGTTCATTCCGCTTAACGAGAGGGGAGATTGGTATCTTTCCATCGGCGGTGAAGCGCGAGGGAAATCTGAGAGCTTCCGTAATTCAAGCTTCGGACAGAAGCAACAGGATAACGTCAGTTACCTTCTCCAGCGTTATATGCCTCATTTCGATTTGCACATGGGCAGTCGCGTGCGAGCCTTCTTTCAGATCAAAAGCAATTTGGAGAACGGACGAAAAGGAGGTCCTGGTCCTGTTGACGAGGACAAGTTAGACCTTCACCAGGCATTCGTCGACATAGCCCTCTCGTTCGGGGCTAAGCGCACGCTGGTCCTGCGCTTGGGACGCCAGGAAATGCTCTTCGGCTCGGCGCGCCTCGTGGCGCCGCGTGATGGTCCCAACGTTCGGCTGAGTTTTGACGGGCTGCGTGCCGTCGTGCGAGCGGGCGCATGGCGCATTGACACCTTTATTACCAAACCCGTCGAGACTAACTCTGGTCTGTTTGATGACGCGCCTGATCATAACCAAACCTTCTGGGGTGCGTACGCAGTGCGACCGCTCAAGCTTCTACCGTATGGAAACATCGATCTCTACTATCTCGGAATTGATCGCAAAGAGGCGCGCTTCGATCAGGGAGCGGCCCGCGAGACGCGGCACTCGGTCGGAATGAGGCTTTGGGGCAAGATGAAGGCGTGGGATTATAATTCTGAGATGATTGTCCAATTGGGCAACTTTGGCCACGGAAAAGTGCGGGCCTGGGCCGCCGCCTCCGACGTCGGTTACACCTTGCGTACGACGCGCTTTCGTCCACGTCTTGGACTGAAGGCGGATATTGCAAGCGGCGATCGCGAGAGTACTGCCCTCAACCTCCAGACCTTTAACACGCTATTTCCTCGCGGGCAATACTTTGGAGAAATTGGACTCATCGGCCTCGCCAACCTCGTAGACTTACACCCTTCGCTTGATCTCCATCTTACTGACCGCTTTATGGTGGCTGGAGACTGGGATGTCTTTTGGCGCGAGAGTGTGAGAGACGGAATTTATGGCAATGCGACTAACCTGCTACGATCCGGGCGCGCGAATCGCGCCCGCTACGTCGGAAGTCAGCCGTCACTCGGGATGGAATGGGCGGCAAATCCTCACATCACGTTCAACGCTAACTACACACATTTTTTTGCGGGCGACTTCCTTAAGGGAAAAAATCCAGCGCGGAACCTCAATTATCTTATGCTCCAGATGACATACAAATTTTGATGAATTGAGATATGTTGCTACGAATTTCACAGGGAATTGAACGCGGCTTTCACAACTTCAGAGTTGCTACAACGTAGTTTGTGTATTGGGAAGCCTTCTATTGAACTCGGATCAGGACAATAGCGGCTTAGCGAATTGATTGAATGGAGGATCATGATGAAAGAAAAGGTGGCAGCACTGGTAGCGGATGCGTTTCAAGACTCGGAGTATTTTTTGCCGAAGATCGCCTTGCAAGATCAGTTGGGCTTGGATGTTGAAGTCGTATCGATAACGAGAGAGCCAATCGAAATCTACTCATATTTCTCACGGATTGGGTTGTTGGATGTGAACAAGCCTATCGAGGAAGCCGACCCTAACGATTACATCGGTGTCTTAGTCCCCGGAGGCGCGAAGAGCCCAGCACTGCTGGCTGAAAATCCTGCCATCATCGCGTTTCTACGCAAAATCAATAATGACAAGAAGCTCGTCGCTTCGATCTGCAGAGGTTCCCTGTTGGTCGCGAAGTCGGGGATCGCAAAGGGGCGGCACCTAACCGGCTTTCACCTGGATAAAGAATTTCCGGAACTGGCTGTCAGACCAATCGTCGAGGAGAACGGAGGCATTTGGAGCGACGACAAGCCCGTCGTAATTGATGCAAACCTTGTATCATCGCGGCATCCGAATGACATCGAGTATTTCATCGACGGCGTCCGACAATGGTTGTCGAAGCACACTCAAACCAGCGCGTTATCTGTGTCTGGACAACGGGGCTGAATGTGGGCAGGTTCCTCGACAATCGGAGGGCACATAACGTCACTGCTTAGCTGACTTTCAGTTTTAGTCAAAACAGGGGGAGTGTATGTCGTCGCAGGTGCAAGAACAAACAGAGATCACAACACGCGTTCACCGCTACGCGTCAGGCGAGTCGGGCATACGCGTTGTTCGACCGCCAGCGAGATTATCTCGAACGCTATAGGGAGGTAGTGCGCGGTCTCGCGAATTGTCGCTCGACGCTAAAGGAAGCAGACAAGAAGGTTCTGACTACACGAATGGTTGATTACCTGCCAGAGGGTAAGATCAATTTTCTGATTTCCGCGGGCGCGGATGCCGTTGCTGCTGAGCTTGCCTCAGATTACTTGCCACAGCTTAACGAAACAGTCACGGAGCTAATCACGCGTCCCTCGATTCAAAAAGTCGCTGCGGCTCTTAAGGAGCAATTGCAACACACCGCGGAGCCTTTTGTTTGGTCCACGATAGACCTGCAATCCGTCACGGCTCAGCTCCCAGAGAGAATCAGGTCATGCTGGATGTTCGTGCTTAAGAAGGATGTGCCCTCGGGTTGTCATTATCATCCGAACAGCATTCAACACATGGTTATGACTGAAGGTGAGGGAAGGTCAAAGGTCGGAGCAATCTCACGTCAGATGAAACGCCTGGGTGAGCCGGGCTCCTTATTGGATGATATTTGGTACGTCATTCCCGAAGGCGTGCCGCATGAGTTCTTCCCGACAGGAAGCGACATGGTTGTCGTTTCTTTTCACACTTGTGAAGCTGGCGAACTTGAGGAAATTGCTTGCGGGAGTGGAGCAAAGCGCACATATGAACCATCTGATGCCGCCATGACGCCAAAGCCTCAGCGTCAGAAACAAGCAACTGAAAGCGCGATCAAGGAGAAGTTATGCTGAAAGTACACACCACGAAATTGGGGAATGTCGCCGTCCTCTGTCTGGAGGGAAAAATCGTGCGCGGTGAGACTGAAACGCTGCGAAGGGCGGTGTTAACTCAAGTGGATGCCAGCGTGGTCGTACTCGACTTAGCGCGGGTAGACACCATCGACGCCGGCGGTTTGGGAGTTCTCTTGGCGTCGCGCAAAGAAACTCAGTCAAAAGGAATTGAGTTCAGGCTCATAAACGTAACGAAACTTGTAAGACAGGTGCTGGAAATCACCCGCCTGGATTCTGTTTTCGAAGTTACCTCCGGAGCGAATGTTCTGGCCGCCAGATCAGTTGGGCGAATGTCGTCTGTTCTGGAGCTTGCGGCGTGCGCGTAGCTCTTCAACTTATGATTCTCGTTTGGAAGGCAACTCATGATCAGACAAACATTAACAAAGGGTGCGGCTGAAGTGCTCGAAGCTATACAGGTTGACGACGTGACTCCGGTTGACGTGGGGAACGGCTGTTATCGCCGTGATCTTCCGAGCACTGCCGGAGTCCGAGTATGGGTCGTCGATATTTCGCCGGGCGGTGAATGGCCGCATGTTGATGAACACGACGCGGCTGGGGAAGAGCTTTACGTTGTCAGCGGCGAATTGATCGAAGACGATCTCCGTTTCGGACCTGGCACGTACATTTTCTTCAAGCCTGACAGCAGTCACCGGCCCAGAACGGAGAAGGGAGTCCGACTTTTCGGCTTCAATCTTGCCGACCGCTCGCCGTCGGCCAACAAATAAATTTCGATGCCTGAGAGCCAGTCGGCATGGAACGATACTTGACCCTCTTGATTCTGAAGGTAACGTTGACTCCGCTTCTCATCGCAGTGGCTACGCTAGCCGCACGTTACTGGGGACCTGGAATTGGCGGCTGGATCGCCGGGTTACCCATGACATCGGGTCCGGTATCAGTGTTTCTCGCGGTCGAACAAAACACAGCCTTCGCTGCTCGCGCCGCTTGCGGGACTCTGCTCGGACTTATCGCCGTGGCGTGCTTCTGCGTGGTATATGCTCGCTGCGCGAAGGATCACGCATGGGTAGGTTCGACCACGCTGGGGCTCGCGTTCTACTTGCTGGTGACCTGGGCGGTATCGCTTGGATCGTTCAGCCTCCTCGTTTCAACGTTGCTGGTTCTCCCGCTTCTGAGCGTTGCTCTCATGTCACTTGGCGCTCCCGCCTTTGTTGCCCCTGCGGTTCCTGCTCCGCGATGGGATCTTCCGGTGCGAATGGCCACCGCCACGACGATGGTCCTGCTCATCACGGGCGCTGGGAGTCTTCTGGGCCCGAAGTGGAGCGGACTCCTCTCGCCATTCCCTGTCTTTGCATGTGTGATGGCGATCTTTTCGCACAAAAACGGCGGATCAAGCGCCGCCCACAGTTTGCTCCGCGGCGTCATCATCGGTTCCTTCGCCTTCGCGTCCTTTTTCGTCGTAGTCGCACTCATGGTGCAACGATCCAACCTCCTGTTCGCTTATTCACTGGCGACCTTTGTCGCGCTTATGGTGAACGGATTGTTGTTGGTTGTGTTCTTCCCCAAAGCAAAGTGTCGACCACCTGGGCTTTCGTTAATGGTTTCGCCGCCGAAATAACCAGCTTTTCCAGGCTGAAGTTTTTTTGTAAGCGAGGTGTCGATTTCGCCCGAGTCACCCGTCGTACCCTTGAAAGCGAGACTTTCAATCACAAAGGAGACTGAAAATGAAATACATGCTTTTGATTTACGACAATGAGCAGGCCTGGACGCGAATCGGCGAAGCCGAACAGCGCAAGGTCTATGGCGATTACATGCAGTTCACTGAGGACATCAAGGCGAGCCGGAATTATCTAGCCGGGTCTCAGTTGCATCCCGTCGCCACCGCGAGCAGTGTGCGCGTGCGTGACGGCAAGGAACTCATCACTGATGGACCGTTTGCGGAAACGCATGAGCAGCTCGGCGGCTACTACTTGATTGAGGCGAAGGACCTGGACGAAGCGACGAAGATCGCTGCGCGAATTCC
>DASXSC010000151.1:0-84558 GCA_036506215.1 Pyrinomonadaceae bacterium
GCAGGTAAGGTCTTTGACCTCCGATGCGCGGCAAGTCTCCGACTTGCCGGCGACCTTTCTAAAATTCTTTAAGGTCTCCGACCTTTGAGACTCCGGTCAAAGACCGGAAAACTGGGGTACGGTCTTCGGTAAGTCGGAGACCTACCGCGCATCGGAGGTCAAAAGACTTCTCACCGCTTCACCCAGCCCTTTCTGAGCAAGTTCGGTGCGCGAACGATCTATCTGGGGCGACCCACCGGCTACCGCCTGGTAGTACTGACTCATCGCACCGCATGTTGCTAATGTGCGCATCGTTTCAACTACATCAGTACCCCGGCTCTGCACTTTTTAGCCCGACCTCTCTTTATCACGTAGTGGGTCACTTCCGTTGAAAGTGTCCGATAAACTTTAGTTTGTCGTGACTCGGCGACAAGCTAAAGCTTATCGGACATCAAACTGACGCACTACCCCTTTATCACGAATATTTGAAAAACTTTCTGCAACAAATCCCCGCGGGCGGCGTTTGAACATTGATCGGCAATATTCTAAGGGCAGAACCGCGAGCGAAAGCGGGCGAGTGCGAACAATGAGGTGGGGTGTAAGACCAGTCGCTATCGCCCCACGCTGGATGCCTGTGCGGGGATCTGGTCTGTTCCTCGGTATCCGTATCTGTTTGACGCGAGGCAAAATATAAATCAGAGGAGATCGATTCTATGTCAAAGAAAACATGGATGCGCTGTGCTGGTAGCCTGGCGCTCGGCGTCAGCTTGGCTTTTATAGCTTCCTTTGTGGGTTCGAATGCCACAGCCCAGAACGTGATGACGGGCGAGTGGACGGCCTCACTGGTCAAAGAAGACTCGAAGATCAATCTGAACTTTGGGCGAAGCAGTGAGGAAGGCGGCAAACATCAGTTTGGTCAAACCTATGATTTTGCTGAGTTGGGCTTGAGCCGCGAACAGGTAATGAAAGGCGGGCCCGTCAAGTTCACCCTCGCGCGCGAGGCGGGAACGATTGACTGCGAAGGCAATTTTCAAAATGGCAAAGGGTCTGGCAGTTTCCGCTTTACCGGAAATCCGGGTTTTGTTTCCGCAATGAAAAGCCGCGGCTTTGACTTCGAAAATGATTCGGCCGCAAAGGACCGGCACTTGTCCGAGGACCGACTCTTCACAGCCGCTGCGTTGAATGTCACGACAGCGCTTGCCGATGATTTGTTGTCGGCAGGGTTCGGTAAACTTAGCGTCCATGATCTTTTCAAGGCGGCGATTTTCAAGATCGACTCCACGTTTATGCGCGAGATGAAGGCAACTGGTTTCCCGAACATGGGCATGGAGGAACTGGTCAAAGCGCGCATTTTCAAAATAGACGCGGAGTTCGTGCGCCACGCAGGTCAAATGGGTTTCGACAAGGAACCATTTGAGAGTCTGGTCAAGATGCGGATTTTTAAAGTCACTCCCGAGTTTATTACGGAGATGCGCAACGAGGGCTTAACCGACCTTTCGGTTGAGGACATTGTTAAGTTGCGCATCTTTAATATCGATAGTGAGTTTATTCGGAAGGCAAAAGCTGAAGGCGTGCCGCTGAGCGTTGAACGTCTCGTGCAAAGGCGCCTCGGCATCGCCCGGGCATTGTGAGCCTCGGGACAGTAGCTGCCGAATCCAGCGGATACTTCCGGTTTTGGTGACCGTGTCAGACTCCCGCGTCAACTCTCAAAGAGTTGACGCGTCCTTACAATCACCTCGCAACTGCCAACCTTGGCCAACTGCGCGCGGCGACGCTCCCTGAGAGCAATCGCGCGCCCGCGCGCAGTTCCCCGGCACACGAACTGGGCGCCACTGAGCCCAGAAACTGCAAAACTCGAAATGCAAAGACACTGCGATCAAACTTCTCGGCGTGTCGACGCAGTGCCTGCTGGTGCCAGGAGCGACTCTCAAAGTCTTCGATTGCGTCGACCAAAGACGCGCTGGTGGGTAGGTTGAAAAAGACACCAGTGACGCCTTCAACAATCGTTTCCATTGCCCCTCCGCCGCGGAATGCAATCACCGGACGGCCAGCCGCGTTTACTTCCAGCGGCACTATGCCAAAGTCCTCGCCCGGAAATAAGAGCGCGCGGCAGCGGCTTGCGTACTGGCTAACCTGACTGTCGGGTTGATGGCCAAGGAATTTAGTCTTAGGTCCGGCGAGTTTTTCGAGTCGTTCGCGGTCCGGGCCATCGCCGATAATTATCAGCCGCCGACCGAGCCGGTTGCAGGCTTCGATTGCGAGATCGATGCGCTTGTAAGGCACCAGGCGCGACAAGACGAGATAGTAATCATCAATATGAGTCGACATCTGGAATCTATCGACGTCAATGGGCGGCGGAATGACAAACGCCTCGCGTCCGTAAGTCTCTTTTATGCGCCGGGCAAGGAGGCGAGAGTTGGCGATGTAATAGTTTGGCTGTTGCGCTGCGCGCAGGTCCCACTTCTTCAAACCCCACAAAGGAATTGGTAACAACGAACGGGTGATGCGTCCGAAACTTTCCCGGGCGCCATAATCTTCATAACCCCAGACCCAGCGCATCGGTGTGTGGCAATAGCAAACATGAATTGCACTGTTACGCCGCCGCACGCCCTTGGCGTAGCCGGAGCTGCTGCTGAAGATCAGGTCATACTCGGAGAGATCAAAGCGCTCAACCGCCAAAGGATAGAGCATGAAGTATTGGCGAAACCGCTGCTCCATGGCCGGTAGCCGTTGCATCGCCGAAGTGCGAATGTCAGCGCCACGCAATTCTTTCGGCAGACGATCCGGCAAGGCCACGGTTGTGTAAATGGGTGCAGATGGGAAAGACTCGTGGATGGCCGCAGCCACACGTTCAGCACCACCCATTTGAATGAAGTAGTCGTGTACGAGTGCGATTCTGGACAATAGACTAAACCTTTCGGGTACTTATGTATGAGACTCAGAATGGGGCCAGATTTTCAGCGAATTGGCTACAGATGGTAAGGAACCACCACCCCACACGGGCTGCCCGCGCGGCGACCCCGGTCCGCTCCCGGGTCCTGAATTCGTAGACCCATAAGGCAAGAATTTTGACGCACCGATCAGGTAAACTCTGACGCTTGGAATTTGAACGTTCGATTAACCAAACAGACAAATGACAACCACATCGCAAAAACCCCTAACGCTTGCCTCAACTGCCGACATCCGGGCGTGTTTTCCCGCGCTTGAACGCGTGCACAATAATTTTCCAGTTGCGTATTTCGATGGACCTGGAGGAACACAGGTGCCGCGCGCAGTCGTCGAGGCAATGACCGACTATCTTTACCATCACAACGCAAACACGCATTGGGCCTATCCAACCAGCGAGGAGACCGATGCTGCCCTTGAAAACGCCCGGCAGATTTGCGCTGACTTTCTAAATGCTTCCGCCAGGGAGATCGCGTTTGGCGCCAATATGACAACGCTGACGTTTCACCTGGCAAGAGCACTGGGAATGCACTATGGAAGCGGCGATGAAATCATCGTCACCGAACTGGATCACCACGCCAACGTTGCACCGTGGCAGCACCTGGCAGTAGAGCGCGGAGTTACGGTAAAGATCGCAAAATTGCTGCCCGAGACAGGCCAACTGGACTGGGATGGTTTCGAGCAGTTGATAACCAAACGAACCAAGCTCGTGGCCATCGGCGCAGCTTCAAACGCTCTGGGCACAATCAACGATCTTAGGCGGGCGATTCAAATGGCGCGATCCGTGGGTGCCCTGGTGTTCGTCGATGCAGTCCATTACGCACCGCATGCGCTCGTCGACGTTCAGACTATCGATTGTGACTTTCTCGCAATGTCGGCTTACAAGTTTTATGGGCCGCACGTGGGCGTACTCTTTGGCAAACTCGCCTTATTAGACTCGATCAAATTTCCCAAGCTCATTCCCGCTCCAGACGCGGCGCCTGAGAATGTTGAGACCGGAACGCAAAACCAGGAAGGCATGGTTGGCGCAGGAGCGGCCATCGATTTTCTGGCATCGCTGGCGGACGGAGTCTCGAGACGCTCGCGCCTGGCCACTGCTTATGCCGGGTTGCACGAGCGAAGCGCGGAGTTAGCATGCAGACTTTGGAATGGATTGGCGTCGATGGATGGCGTTCGGCTTTATGGTCCTTCACCTGATTTGCCGAGGACCCCAACCGTGTCGTTTACGGTGGATGGCGTAACCTCGACCGACGTGGCGCGAAGCCTTGCAACACTCGGGCTGTTTCTTTCACACGGAGATTTTTATGCGGCCACTGTTGTCGAACGGCTGGGACTTGGCGAAGAAGGCCTCGTGCGAGCCGGATGTGCCTGCTACACGACTGCGGAAGAGATCGAACGGCTGATTGAAGGCGTGGGTCAGATCGTCAAAACGAAATAAGCCGCGGACGAACCCGAACAGACGCGAATCTGAAAAAGCAAAACGATTTCACAGAGAATTTTTCAGTGTGGCTTCCAAGTGCTGCTCGGAAGAGTTGAGTTGGTGTGACGCAGCGGGGGTAAACCACCAACCCGGAGACTTTCCGACTTGCTTCCTGGGGGGTAAACCACCTCTTCCTAACCTCGAGACTCCAGATCTGCATGGCCACCAAATTGTTGAATGGTGCACATCGATCTAGTTTTCGGCCAAATCCGCGTCCATCCGCGTTTATCCGTGGCCAGATTTCTTCCGCTTATCCTATTGTCGAACCGCGTTAATAAAGTCCGCCAGCAGTCCGTAAGCCGTGCTTTGCAAGTTTGGACGGTGAGACGTGATAGTTAAGCCCGGCATTACGTCCAGCTCAAAATGAATTGCCAGCGAGGTGCCCCGGACATTTCCGAGCGGATCGCTGGAAGGCATTTGCTCAGGCCGAACAGTAGCGGCAAGCTTTCCGTCACTTATTATTTTCGCTCGCGCCACCAGCTTGAAAGGCTTTCCTTCCGCTCGCGCCGCCTGGACCTTCCTGGGACTGAGATCGCGAATTCCCTCTCGGTTTACCTCGTCAGGTTTCAACGGAATGTTCATCAGCACGGCCGCAAGCGCGCACACTTTGACTGTGGAATCCCAACCGTCAATATCGTGACTGGGATCGGTCTCGGTCACGCCGAGCTCCTGGGCGGTTTTCAATCCTTCTTCAAACGAACGGCCCGCCTCCATCGTTTCAATGATCACATTCGTAGTCGAACTAAAGACGCCGCTGAAGCCGCGGAGCTTGACGGCGGGCAAACATTCGCGAAACAGTGAAAAGACCGGTGCGCTGTCGAGCACAGCCGACTCAAACAGGAAACGCTTGCCTCTGGAGCGCGCCAGTTCAGCGAGCTCACGATGCCCATGAACCAGTGCGCCCTTGTTCGCCGTGATCGCGTGAGCGCCAAACTCTAACGCGGCGCGCAGATAATCGATTGCCGGTTGTCCGGAAACCGGATTAAGCGAGGTCGTTTCAAAGATAGCATCAGGCTGCGCCTCGCGAAGCCACTCACCCACGCTGTTTGCATTTGATGAATGCTCTGGCGCAGAGGCATTGGAGGTTAACGCAGCAACGTCAAAACCTTCAGCGTTGGAAATCCAACCAATTCGCCGGCTGGCAACGCCGGTAATGCGATACTCGATCCCGTAGACTTCTCGTAGCTCAGGCGACTTGGCAACCAAAAGGCGAGCCAGCGCGCGTCCCACATTTCCGAAGCCCAGAAAACCGAGATTGTATGGTTTCATGCTTACTTAATGAGCTCGACCAAAGTTATACTGCACAACCGCGAGGAATAGACAGGATTAACAGGATTTACAAGATGACAAAAGAATCTGCTGCTCACTTTAAACTCCATAATCTTGTTCATCTTGTAAATCCTGTCCGAACATGGAAAACGAGCGATA
This sequence comes from Pyrinomonadaceae bacterium, assembly GCA_036506215.1. Taxonomy (GTDB): domain Bacteria; phylum Acidobacteriota; class Blastocatellia; order Pyrinomonadales; family Pyrinomonadaceae; genus PSRF01. The sequence goes on from DASXSC010000151.1 coordinate 5,834, forward strand.
GACAGGATTAACAGGATTCACAAGATGACAAAAGAACCTGCTGCTCACTTTAAACTCGATAATCTTGTTCATCTTGTAAATCCTGTCAAAAATATTCGATGAAACAATACCACGATCTTCTGAAATCAATTCTGGCAAACGGCAACGAACATAACGATCGGACCGGAGTCGGCACTATCTCTCACTTTGGTTATCAAACCCGCTTTAACCTGCGCGATGGCTTTCCCATCATAACAACGAAGAAGATTCCTTTCCGCTGGATAGCCGAGGAACTCTTTTGGTTTCTTTCCGGCGATACGAATGAAGCGAACTTGCGCGCGAAGGGCGTGGACATCTGGGCCGAGTGGGCCGACGAGGAACACACCCGGCGCTTTAGTCGCGACGCCGGCGACCTTGGTCCGGTCTATGGTTATCTCTGGCGCTCTTTTGGCGGCGACTATCCTCAGCGCAACGGTGTGGACCAAATCGCAAATCTCATTGCGGAGATTGAGCGAAACCCGAATTCACGGAGGTTGATCGTCACGGGTTGGGACCCTCGCCAGGCAGGCAACGTTGCTCTGCCACCCTGCCACACCTTGTTTCAGTTTAAGGTGGAAGATGGTCGAGTTTTGCATTGCCAACTCTACCAGCGATCGGCTGATGCCTTCCTCGGCGTGCCTTTCAACATCAGTTCTTATGCTTTGCTGATGCACATGATTGCGCACGTGTGCGGACTCGAGGTTGGCGAGTTTGTTTATAGCCTCGGCGATTATCACATTTACCAAAACCACCTTGAGCAGGTTTATGAACTGCTCGCGCGCGAGCCTTACCCTCTGCCGAAACTCGAAATCCTTGATGAAACCGGGCGCTTGCGAGGACTCGAAGGCTTGCTCGAAATGCGATACGAGGATCTCAAACTGGTGGGTTATCAGTCTCACGGAAAGATCGCCGCGGCGGTGGCAGTGTAACAACAGCACCTGCTCATGAAAGCAAAACCGTTTAGAAGGCGGACTTGTCCGCCCGACGTTGTGAGCTGAACTCGTAAGCGGGTGGCACAAGTGCCATTTCTAAACTGACTTGATGAACCAACATGATTATCGGTATTGTCGCGGTAGACAGAAACGGCGCGATTGGTAAAGGCGGCAAGCTGCCATGGCACTACTCTGCCGACATGAAGTTTTTCAAGGAGACGACCACCGGAAACGCCTGCGTGATGGGCTACAAAACGTGGCTCACGCTGAAGAAGCCATTGCCCAATCGTCTGAACATTGTCTTGAGCCGGAAATCTGAAATTGAAGCGCAGGACTCCGTGGTGGTTCTTCGAGATCTCGAGTCAGTTCTTGCCACAGCGCAGGATCTGAAATGCGATCTCTTCGTGATCGGCGGTGAACAAGTTTATCGATCCTTCCTTCCCTACATCGAAAAGTGGATCGTCACTGAAGTGCCGTTGACGATTGAAGGTGCTGACGCGTTTGTGCCGGAGAATTATCTAGCAGGATTTACGCTGACGGATTCGAATAAGATTGACGAGGACTTGAAGGTGTCGTTCTATGGACGTAACCAACGATCTTAGGATCAGTTCAGAAAGTTCGCTACGTGATCGATCACGGATTTCCAATAACACGCCCCTAACTCAACGGACCCGTAATGCCCAACTTCAGATCCAGCACATCATGCCGCGTGATGATGCCGATGATGCGGCCATACTCTTCCACCAGCACAGCGGGACTGGTTTGCAGCTTCCGCGTCACTTCTTGCGCGCTGGCGTCCACATCCACCGTTGGGAAGCTTGCCTCCATTACCTCACTGACTGGCGAATCAAGCAGGTGACGATTGCGCACCACTTTTGCCAGTACACGGTTTTCCCTCAGTGACCCCACCGGACGCCCTTCCTCGAGCACGGGGATTTGAGTCAGGCCCAGCTCATTCATCTGCGCCAGCGCCTCGCTGAGTTTGTCTGGAGGGGCAACGAATACCAACGACTGCGGCGCGTTCGCTCCTTTAGTGCCACTGATCAAACCGGCCGTCATTTTTTGCGGCTCCAGCAAACGCTTCTCTTTCAACCATTCGTCGGAGTGATGTTTTGTAAGATAGTGTTCCCCGGTGTCAGAAACTATGAACACTACGACAGCGTCTTTATCCAGATCGCGCGCCACCCGCAACGCGGCCGCCAGATTCGTTCCGCTTGAGCCCCCACAAAATATTCCCTCGGTGCGTCCCAACTGTCGCGACATTTCAAACGATTCGCCGTCCGTGATGTTGATTACTTCGTCCACGTATTTCATGTGCGCGTTCGCGGGAACAACTTCCTGGCCGATTCCCTCGACAAGGTAAGGCGTGGTCTCGATTATCTTCCCCGTTTCTTTGTAGGTCTTGAAGATTGAGCCGTAAGGGTCGGCGCCCACGACTCTAACTTTGGCATTCTGTTCTTTCAGATATCGGCCGGTGCCTGAGATCGTGCCGCCCGTTCCTATTCCGGCAACGAAGTGAGTGATCTTGCCTTCTGTTTGCTCCCAAATTTCCGGTCCGGTCGTGCGGTAGTGGGCTTCGGGATTGGCCGGATGGGAATACTGATCGGGATAAAATGAATTCGGCGTTTCCTTGGCAATTCGCTGCGCGGTAGACACATAGTGATCAGGCGTCCCGGGCTTGGCTGAAACTGGTGTGATCACAACATCGGCGCCCAGGGCCTTCAGATAACGCGATTTCTCAGTCGACGCTTTGTCAGTCATCACGAAAATGCATTTGTAGCCTTTGACGGCGGCAGCCAAAGCCAGCCCGATTCCGGTGTTGCCCGAGGTAGCCTCGACGATCGTTCCGCCCGGTTTCAACTTACCTTCGCGCTCGGCCGCTTCAATCATTGACACGCCAATGCGATCCTTCACTGAAAAGCCGGGATTAAGATTTTCCATTTTCGCCAGCACCGTGGCATTGATGCCGCGCGACATACGGTTGAGCTTCACCAGGGGTGTGTGGCCAATTAAGCCCAATACGTTTTCGTAATAGCGCATTCCGCTCTCCGAATTAGTTGATTGGTCTATTTCTAACAGAACTCAACCTCACGCGCTATTTGAGAAGTGCCTGTTCGCACATTTTTTTTGCAATTAGTTCACCAGCCACGCTTTGGCCGGTCGCATTCAAATGACCATTACCGATATTCTCTCCGAATCCATGCAGGAAAACGTTTTTTCGTTGGGCAAACTCCTGCAGCTCAGGCGCGAGGGTCATCACCGCAATTCGTTCCTGCATACAGAGCGATTTGATCCGGTCGTCAGGGTAAAACAGATCACTAATGCCGAATCGCTGCTTGAACGCCTCGCGTAACTCCGGATTGGGAAGGACCTGCGGACCATTGCTCATGGTGACAACGATAAACTTTGCGCCGTGGCCATTAACCTCATTGCGCATCTCGAGAATCAGCTTTTCAGTTATGTTCCATGCATCATTCCATACAGCATTCGCTGGTTCAAGGTAAACAAGGTTGTCAGTGCCGAGTTCCTCTGACCGTGAAAAAAGGTCTTGCTTCTGACCCGTCGCCGGCGTCTGGTCGGTGCGTGCTGGAGATGTTGGTTGAGGTTGCGCCTTTTCAGACCGCCGCGCCCGCCACGATGACAAAAGGATCTTGAAGCCGTGATGACCTTGCGTAATTGCCTGCACCAATCGGGAATGGTCGCGCAACCACCTGCCAAAGCGACTGATTCCAGATTGCCGCAGATGAAAGGCGCGCGAATTTTTGAATGAGTCGTCCAGTTTCAGCTGGTTATCCTGGTAAACAAAGTAAGGGATTTCATCGGTCTTTTTCAGGGCCCGCAGATTGTCTGTGATGTCGTTGTTTGTAGTTACCGCCAGCATCACAACGTCGGGCGAATACTTCCATACCTGTTCCCGAAGCGTGAGCAGTTCCTGGGCAGTGCTGTAGCCCGAGACTCCAAAATTCAGGACTTCAATTCTCTTACCCGGAACGGCGTTACACTCCTCAAGCTTTCTTCCCATCACCCACCAGAAGGTTTCATCCAACGATACCGAAAGCGCTTCGGGATAGGAATCGCCAATCACGGCAATCCTAATCGTATCTGGCGGTTTTGCCAGTGAGTGTTCCTGATCGCGAAGGCCGTCGCTATTAATGCGAACGTATGCCTCACCTTCTTTGCGATACCAGCCTTCCATGCCTGGGCGAAGAGCGTAACCGCGAACCTGGTCAAGCGAATAAAATTCCGGATAAGAATATCCCGCAACTCGCAGCACCACCTCCGCCAGAATGCATCCTAAGAGAAAACCGAAGAGGACCAGGAAGAGTTTTCCGAAAAGCTTTATTGCTCGCGAACGTTTTGCGTTTATCTGTGCTACAGCGAGAAACAAAGTGTGCGCCGTCAGGAAAGATTATTATTTCAGTTTGAAACGAGAGAATACCTTAAGCGACCGACGGGGATTTTGTCCAAAGTGGCAAGATAGGGATCGCCATTCCTACTCTTCCAATACCTTTCAATCCTGCGGTAAAGGCAGGATCTGAGATCTGAAATTTGAGATCTGAAAAACTGTTGAGGCCCGGACGCGCTCTCCCCTTCGCATCCGGGCCTCAAACAAGGTCATCGATTTTTCAATCGGCGACCAGACTCTACCGCAACGAGAAAACCATTAGTATCGACGGTTCCTGTCGCGGATTTTGTAGGTGTAGATGGCTGCACCAGCGCCACCGGTAATCGCACCGATCACGGCGCCCTTCTTGCCACCGATCAGGCCGCCGAGAAGCGCCCCACCAACTGCGCCCCCCGCAGTAGTGATCTTGTCCCGATGCTGCTCCCAAACTGAACGGTCCCCTCCATAGCTATAGGTATCGTCGCTGTAAGTGTCGTTGTAATAGGGGTCATAGTTATCGTTACGATAAGAATCGCTGCGATACCTGCCGTCGCGATTGACGTTTCCGTCATAACGGCTATCGGATCGACCACTATAAGTTGATCTGTTGGCGCAGCGACCACGAGTCTGCGCGGCGACCGGCAAAGCGGCCATGCTGAGAACAACTAGGGAAACAAGGGTTGCGATCACTCTTTTCATTGCGTGCCTCCATGGCGTCATTTGGCAATGGGCATGCCATGACGTCGCTTTGCTACCGGCCGTTAAAAAATTGCGCTGTTTCGAAGGCAACTCGGTGGCGCAACGACGGAGAGCAGTCGTCACTAGCTGACAGGCCGACGATTCGGTATGCGTTTTTCTCTCTCACTTCCCTTTTGGGGTAACTCTCCTTACACCCTGGCTGTCTTGATTGCCGTCCCGGTGCAGCTTCCGAGTCCTCTGTGCTCCGATAGTTAATAAAACCCAGGAACACGACTACAGAGACGCGAAGAGCGCAGAGTTTACACAAATGAGTCGGCACGTAATGTCACAGTGGCAAAACAACATTAAACGGTTCTCACAGAATCGAAGATGCCGTGTCTTTTATTTCTATAAATGAACTAATATTGGAAACATGAACAACACGACCGGCGCCGCCGATTCGCCAGCAATTGAGTTTCGCAATGTTTCCATAAGCTTCGACGATTCGCCGGCGCTTGTTGACATAAGTTTTCAGCTTGCTCGCGGCGAATTGATCTTTTTGACCGGTGCTTCAAACTCCGGGAAATCGGTTCTGTTGCACCTGGCCATGGGTCTTTTGAAACCCGACTCCGGCCAGGTTTTTGTCGATGGGCGTGAGATTGGAACTCTTGACGAATCAGAACTGTTAGCGATACGAGGTGGGCTGATGGGTATGGTCTTTCAGGAGGACTCGCTTTTCACCGGACTTACCGTTTACGAAAATGCAGCTTACCGCCTTGAAGAACACGGCTGGACCGAAGAGGAAATCGAGCAAGCAGTGGGTGACGTGCTCCGCTTCGTCGGTCTCGACGGCGAAGAAGAAAAACTTCCGGAGGAACTTTCGGGTGGCATGAAGCGCCGGCTTGAGATTGCACGCGCTCTAATTGGCTGGCCGTCGATCATGTTATTTGACGAACCAACGATGGGTCTCGATCCGATTGTGGCAGTGCAAGTGCTCGATTTGATTATTCGCGCGCGCGACATCAACAAAGTCTCCTCGATCTATGTCACCAAAAAACCTTACGAAATTCCTTATCTCGCGACCTACTGCGCCTCACAGGGTGCCAAGGGCGAAATCATGATTAATGAAGCTCCAACTGGCAAGTTGCCCCGGACAAAGGTGATCATTCTTGAGCGCGGCAAAATCGCATTCACCGGCAGCGTCAGTGAGTTTCAAAATAGTGATTTGCCAGTGACCAGGGAAATGCTGACACTCGATACGCACGACCATTCTCGTGATCCATATTTTTCCGATCCCTGGGACAAAAAGCGACGGCCGAAAGACGAAATATTGTAGGCACGCAACCCACCAATCACGCGTCGATTCTTTTGCCTGTATTTAGTCGGGGTACTGATGCCGTGTGCTTCCGATTGTTGGCTAGCTGGAAAATGAGAAAGCGGCGACGTCCTCACCCCGCCCCCGCTTTCTTAGCGCTGCCACTTAAGGCGCGCCAGAGGTGAGACATTCAGCCCCACCCCGATTGTCACGCATTGTACAACAGTTGACCCAGTGGTCAACCCGTCCAATCGGCTTTGCACAAGAAGTCGACCTTCAGGTCAGTCCGCGCAGCGGACGTATGACAATAGCCCAGCAGTTCACTGCTGAGCTTTTACTGCAATTTCAGTCGTCCGGTCCACCGACTGCAGCTTCTAAGGCTGCTTGCTCCCAGCGATGAATCGCTGGGCTACTATCATTCGTCCGCTCTCGCGGACTTTTTGTGCAAAGCCAGTCCAATCTCAGACCGTAGGCTGCTCGGGCGGAACTATTCAGCTTGGCCGGACGATGCAAGACAATCGGCAAAAACTTGCAAACCGCAGTTTTAGACCTGGCCTTGAAGGTTTGAGAGGCCGTTTGTATAACGCTGATAATTGGGTGATTGACTGAATGTCTCACCCCGGTATGGCTGGTTGAGCGTGCTCCCGGCCATGCTTAGAAGGGCGGCAGCGGGGTGAGAACGTTGCCGCTCTTATTCTGGCCGAGTTTGCCCGGCAAATCTCATCTAGTCGGAAACTCCACTAAGATTCCGCCGTCAATGTGGTCCCAGCCTACCGTCTCGCTATGGTCAATTCGGAACTTATGTATGACCTGAGTTATGCTAATTCTCTATTATTTCAATCGAATAGCGAGGGAGAAAAACTGAAACGCCGCTTTCGCGCGAGCAAGGAGGAATCTGATGACGGATAGCAAGGAACGTGAGTCGCCGGGGACCTCACAAACGGATGAGGACGAGCTTGAAACGGAAATAGACGAAACCCTGGAAGATACATTCCCTGCAAGTGACCCGCCATTCTGGACCCTGGGAACCGATCACCGCGTCGAATCTCCGGATGATGTTGCTGAGGACATTCAAGAGTGACGCTATTGAGACTCCTCTCTGTAAATGTTGGGTTGCCGCGCGAGGTGAATTGGAACGGCACAACTATCATGACCGGCATCTTCAAGGAACCGGTGGACGGTGCGGTTATGCTGCGACGGCTAAATCTTGACGGTGACCGGCAGGCGGACCTGTCGGTACACGGCGGAATCAGCAAAGCAGTTTATGCTTATCCTGCCGAGCATTATGAATTCTGGAAAAAAGAGCTCCCTGACATGCAGTTGCCTTACGGTATGTTTGGCGAAAACCTTACAACAGAAGGATTGTTGGAAGATGGCGTTAACGTCGGTGATCGCTTTCGGATTGGCGAAGCCGAGTTAATGGTAACCGAGCCACGAATGCCTTGTTATAAGCTGGGCATTAAATTCGGACGTTCTGATATTCTCAGGCGATTTCTCGCGAGTCGCCGCACGGGGTTTTACTTGGCGGTCCTGAAAGAGGGTCGAGTTAAGTCAGGAGACTCCGTAGAACTACTCAGCCGGGACGCAAACAACATTGCCATCGCTGACATCACCCGCTTGTATGCTTTTGAGAAAGATGACCTCGGCACGTTGCAGCGTGTGGTGAAGCTTGAAGCCTTATCCGAGAGCTGGCGCGACTACTTTCAACACCAGCTTGAAAAACTGACTTCCGCGCTTACCTAGTTAATCAGACGCCGGGGAGTATTCCATTTAGCGAAACGAAGAAAGGCTCATTTCATGATGACCAAAAAATGGCTGGTAGGTTGTTTATGCATAATGACAGCGATCGCGTTGACAAGTTGTAAACCTGGAAACAGGAACTCGCGATCCGCAACTGAATCGACAAACGCTTCTGGCAGTCAGTCTGAGAGCGCTGAGGCGGGAGTCGAGAGGATCAAACCTGAGCCTGGAAAAGGTAACGTGCAGGGTAAGGTCTTCTATAACAACAAGCCGGTCGAAAATATTGAAGTCAGGTTGTGCGAAACGTTCAACCAATACTTCGGTGGTTGTGGCGGAAAAATCTATACCGCGCGAACCGACAAAGACGGTGAGTATGTCATTACCAACGTGGAACCGAAAACATATGAAGGCTTATTGGCACGTGTGTTTGACACCGATTCCTCTGTCTTTGCCACTACCGGAATCGCCGGAATTAGTTCAAACAAATACGAGATTGTCGCCGATAAAACTCTGTTCGTGACGCCGACCCATCTCTTCAAGGGAGATCTTAAACTGCTCAATCCTAAAGCGGGTGCGAAGGTAAGCACGCAAAATCTGGAACTAAAATGGGAGCCATATCCGGAGGCGGCCTATTACAAATTTAGCATCTACGCCGATGATGTGAGTGTGACGTCCCCTTATATTAATGAGCGCATCGATGGGACTTCGTTCGCCATTGATAAGCCTATGGAGAAAGGCACCTACCGTTGGCAAGTTACCGCTTACAACAGCGCGGATCGTAAGCTGGCGGAAAGCAGTAACGACATTAAGTTCACGATTAATTGATGAAACGGCGAACCAGGGATGGCTAAGACATGACTAACGAGCACCTCGCAACTTATTTGAACGATCATCTGGCGGGCTCAGTAGTGGCTCTCGAGCTTCTGGAACAGTTGGAAGCGACGCATGCCGGCAAGCCGATAGCGGACTTCTTTTCCCAACTGCGAGCCGATATCTCGGCGGACCGTAAGGAGCTGGAAACGCTGATTGGCCGACTGCAGATCGCCGAAAGCCGCACGCGAAAGGCTTCGGCGTGGCTCGCGGAAAAAATTACAGAACTCAAGTTAAGACTGGACGACTCGACGGCCGGAGACCTGCGTTTGTTTGAATCGCTCGAAGCACTATCACTGGGGATCGAAGGCAAAAGGTCGTTGTGGTTAGCTTTGTCTGTCGCCGCAAAAGAGACACCCGCGCTCGGGTTGCTGGACTATGATCGGTTAAAGCAACGCGCCGAAGAATAACGCGGCCGGGTCGAAGCGATGCGGCTGGAAACCGCCAAGACGGCTCTTGCGCTAGCGCCCTAAGTAAAAACGTCACGAGTGCCGGGACTCAACCATAAGCAAGGCTCATCAAACATCGGACGGAGTCGCTCCAGGATTTGTTTTGCTTGCTCCTCTCACCTGAGAGAGTGTATATAAGCCACAGCTGACGTAACCAAAATCGTCACAGCGAGCAGTCCGGGGCAATTACAAACCTTTTTCCCAACAAAGCACGTGACTCGATCTCGCCCCCGCGATTTACTATGAGTCGGACCAAACATCAAGACCGTAAACAGACCAATCTTTCCCGAAATGGCTCCCCACTTACGTTACGATCGACGTCTGGTTCCAATCTACCCGTTTACTTCCTCAAACTGGCCATTGTTGCGGCGATCTATTTTGCAGCCGCGAAGCTTGGGCTGTCTCTGGCTTCACTCCACGCCAACGTGTCGCCGGTTTGGCCTCCCACCGGTGTAGCGATAGCGGCTGTTTTGTTATGGGGCTATCGGATTTGGCCCGCAATCCTTCTCGGAGCATTCCTCGCGAATCTGTCTACGCCGGTGCCCTTAGCGACAGCAGCCGGCATTGCCACAGGCAACACACTCGAAGCGTTATCTGCCGCACTTTTGCTGTCCTTCCTGGATTTTCATAAGTCATTTGATCGGGCCAGGGATGTCTTCAAATTTACGTTGACTGCTTTTCTCTGCACGATGGTCAGCGCCAGCTTGGGCACCCTTAGTTTGTACCTTGGGAATGCAGCCGCGTGGCAAGACCTTGATTCTCTATGGTTGACGTGGTGGCTCGGCGACATGGTGGGAGCTTTGGTGGTGGCACCTCTACTGCTGACGTGGGGCACTGAATCTCGGCCCTGGTCCAATAAGCGTTACGTTGAAGCGGCGATTCTGCTGACGATGCTTGCATTCTCTTCGATGGCAACCTTCGCTGGGCCCGCCCCTATTCCCCTTAGGTATTACCCGTTGGCCCGTTTAATTGTGCCTTTCTTTCTGTGGGCCGCATTCCGGCTAGGCCAACGTGGCGTAACTCTGGCAACGATCATTGTCTCGCTGTTTGCAATATGGGGTACTGCTCAAGGTGTGGGTCCTTTCGTCGGCAGAACTCCCAACGATGCCTTATTGGTCTTGCAAGTGTTCCTCGGCTCCAACGTCGTCATGTTTATGTTTCTCGCGGCGACCGTAGAAGAACGTCGAGTGGTTACGACGACACTTCACGAAAGTGAACGCCGCCTGGCTGCCAATCTCGCCGTTACACGAATTCTTGCCGAATCTCCGGCGCTGACCGACGCCACGCTGAGGATTCTGAAAACGATAGGCGAGTCACTAAACTGGGAAGTGGGTGCTATGTGGACTCCAGACGAGGGCAAGAACGCGTTGCGTTGTCTAATCTTTTGGCACGCTGCCCCAGCAAAGGTGGAACAGTTTAAGTCGGCAACTCAGCATCTGTCTTTTGCGCCTGGCGTTGGCTTGCCCGGGCGTGTATGGGAGAACCGGAAACCGGTTTGGATTCCCGACGTAACCAACACCGAATACCTGCCTCGCGCGCCAATTGCGATTGCGGAAGGACTGCGTTCGGCTTTCGCGTTTCCCATTCTGTTCGGCGAACAGTTTCTCGGCGTGATGGAGTTTTTTAGTTCAGAGATTCGCAGGCCGAATAACGCTCTGCTGTCGATGTTTGGAAGTGTCGGAAATCAGATTGGGCAATTTATCGTTCGCAAGAGGGCCGAGGAAGAACGCGAACAGTTGTTGAGCCGCGAGCATGCCGCACGCGCCGAAGCGGAGGCAGCGAATCGAACCAAGGACGAGTTTCTCGCCATCGTCTCACACGAACTACGCACTCCGCTGAACGCCATAGTCGGTTGGACCGGCCTGCTAAGCAGCGGCCAGCTTGATGGAATCATGTCATCTCGTGCGATCGAGATTATCGATCGCAATGCCAAGGCCCAGGCCAAGTTAATTGAAGACATACTCGACGTTTCTCGCATCGTGTCCGGAAACCTCCGCCTCGACCTCCGTCCAGTCCAACTCGAGCAGGTAATCAAAGCTGTCATTGATTCAATACGACCCGTTGCCGATGGCAGAATGATCGAGATCCTGGCGACCCTTGAGCCAAACACCAGTCCCGTCTCTGGCGATCCAGATCGTCTGCAGCAGATCTTTTGGAACATACTTTCAAACGCTGTGAAATTCACTCCTAATGAGGGACAGGTAATTGTGTGCCTGACAAACAGGCGCTCACACAATGAGATCGTCATAAGCGATACAGGCGAAGGCATACCCACAGAATTCCTGCCCCACGTGTTCGATCCTTTCCGACAAGCGGACGGCTCGAAGACCAGAAGGCATGGCGGTCTGGGCCTTGGTCTCGCTATTGTGCATCATTTGGTAGAACTCCATGGCGGGGTTGTTAAGGCGCACAGTGAGGGTGAAGGAAAAGGGACAACGTTTACCCTAACGCTTCCTTGCATTGACGTCGGAACAGAGTTGGAGGCGCAACAGGCGGGCGACTTGCTGCACGACAGTAAACCCGAGTTGAGTGGTTTGCGCGTATTGACAGTCGAGGATGATCCCGACTCGCTAGAAATGCTGGAGATAGTGTTGCGTTCGCAGGGGGCGGAGGTAGTTGGGGTCAGCTCAGTGCGCGAGGCTCTGCAAGTTTTGAATAACAACAGATGGAAACCGGAAGTGCTCGTGTCAGACCTGGGGATGCCGGAAGAAGACGGCTACGATCTAATCAGGGAAGTGCGATCTCGGGTTGCAGAGGAAGGCGGTGCGTTGCCGGCCATCGCCATAACCGGGTACACCGGTAAGGACGAAACCGAGCGGGCTCTTGGAGCGGGCTATCAAACACATCTAACAAAGCCGGTTAACTGGAACGACCTGGTAAAAAACATCTTAGGTCTTACTCGCAACGGCCGCTGACAACCGGCGGGAGTTTGAGTTTCTTCACGTTGCAATCTGGTCAAGACTCCAACTGCGGAATTCGCGATCAGAATTTTACTCGATTGTTGAGGTCGCGGAGAGCGGCAATATTCTTTTCTCTCAACTCAAAGGTGCTTCTGCCAACCTGAACCTCAACCACCTCCGCCAGCGCGATTTTTTTGAAGGTAGGATAAGGTATCGTCACCTGCAGCATTTCTGTCATGCGCGTATCGACACTCTGACTGACCAACTCCATACGGCCGAGCCTCATGGTTTCTTCATCCGCCACTACGGTCAGGTTTCGTTGATCGATTGGGTGCCGCTGATCCCAGTCTTCAGTCTCGAAGAGCAGTTGCAGCGTCGCATATCGAACGTGGTCAAGCTGAATGCCCGGACAGTGAAGAGATGCGGCCACGTTCACGCAGACATCTTTTTTGAAGTTGCCGTCCATCTTGGCGCACGTTACACGCATCTTTCTGAGAGCAACTACTGTCTCATGGTTAAATCCGTCGTAGTTCGATTCGATGCGCCCGCCATGCTGGCTGCCAGGATCGCGCTTCTGCGCTACTAGTGACTCCAGAAGAGCCTTAGTGAATATTGTTGATGACGGTGGTGCCGAGTGGGCCGCTGTTTGAAAAACAACCCCAAGGCCGCAGGTTAAAACAAGAACAATCTTTTTCATGAGATGCCACTCCAGAAGAAATTGAACTTAAAAGATGTCGGAACAGTGAGATGAACTGTCAGGCAAGAGGCGATTGCTGGTTATGCGTCAGCTTGTGCCGCCGGAGCCAACATAACGAAGTTGGAACTCTCATGTCAATACTTTGGTTTTTGAAGATAAGTGGTTCAGTTTGAGAGCCGCTTACTGGGAGCGCGGGCGTCCCGCCCGCAAGATCCGGCGGGTGCGACATTTTCCAACGCCAGAGACCTGTGCTCAGGCTTCTTTTCGCTTCGCGCTCATTGCGGGTGGGACGCCCGCGTTCCGGTCCCATGAGGTCAGTACCCAATAAGATGATCGATTGTAGAGCCCGGTGAGGCTTCGACCGGCTCAAAACCGAGTCGGAAGATGCGCGCGTTGGTTGTGCCCTTCAATTCATGAACCCCCCGCTCTACGCGAAGCATGCATCCTTCGCGTAGTCCCACTACGGACGTTTCATTCTCTTCCAGAAATTGATTGATCCGTACCTCTCGCGTCTCGCCCATGTGAGTCGAATCTGGATCGGGATCGAGGTAGTGGGCGTTAATCTGGAAACTTATGAGTCCGAGGGCCTCGAACGACGGGGGCTGCACAATCGGCATGTCGTTCGTCGTCTTGATTGTGGGAGCGGCCACAACCGCGCCTGCGCTTGAGCCAATGTAGAGCATTCCTTCCTTAACGCTCGTTCGGATCGGGAGGAGCAGGTCGGCCTGGTAGAGACTATGCAGCAGTCTGAACGTGTTGCCACCGCCAATGAAGATCGCTGCCGCCCGGTTGATGGCACTTTTCGCATCCGCGACCTGATGAATGGAGTCGAGCTCATATCCCATTGCCTCAAAACGTTTCCGCGCCTGAACGGCATAAGCGTCGCGATCGCGGAGAGCGAACGGCACGAAAAGCACGCATTTGCTGGAACCGACAATGTCTCGAATTTCGCCTTCGGCATGATCCAGATACCCGCTGCCATGAAGCGTGGAGTTGCTGATCAAAAGGAGTCGTTTCGCCTGGGTCTCGTTATCCGACATTTCCGCTCCTAAACACTATGAGCCGAAGAACTCTTCATCCAACCAGCCTGCAAAGCTGGCGGAGAGAGTGATAGCCCCAGGCGAGGGCGCAGCCGAGCCTGGGGTCACAGCTGCAAACATAACTGAGCCTGCAAAGCTGGCGACAAATAGTTAGTTCATTTTGATCAATCCAGATTATTTGCACACTATGGCCACGTGCGATGCCGGGCGAGTCTCGAACTAGTTACGCTTGGTTTTGGTTTTTATCCGATCCGGGCGGACCGCTTACGCTCGTAGGCCGCGATGTCGGTTTCATGAAGCAATGTCAGACCAATGTCGTCAAGGCCCTCCAGCAGACAGTGTCGTTGGAAGTCATCGATAGCAAACGACGCTGAGAAGCCTCCACCATCGGCCACCAGGCGGCGCTCGAGATCGACAGTGAGCTCGTAGTTGTCGATCGATCGCGCGCGCTCAATGATTGCGCTTACCTCATCTTCCGAGAGCGTCACCGGCAGTAAACCGTTTTTCATACAGTTATTCGCGAAGATGTCGGCGAACGACGGCGCGATGATGGCGCAAAAGCCATAGTCGGCGAGCGCCCAGGGCGCATGCTCGCGCGATGAGCCACAGCCAAAATTCTTTCCCGCGACCAGAATCGAAGCGCCCCGATAGCGCGGTTCATTCAACACAAAAGACGAATCAGATTCACCATTTGGCAGAAAGCGCCAGTCGTAAAACAAAAACTGACCAAAGCCTGTGCGTTCAATTCGCTTGAGAAATTGCTTCGGAATGATCTGATCGGTGTCGACGTTTGCTCGATCGAGAGGAGCAACTTTACCTTTATGAATGCGAAAGGACTTCATTTCTTTGCTACTTGAATTTCCACTCCCTGATGTCCGTGAAGTGCCCGGTGATGGCGGCAGCCGCGGCCATCATTGGACTGACAAGGTGGGTTCGTCCCCCACGACCCTGTCGACCTTCAAAGTTGCGATTGCTGGTTGAGGCGCAGCGTTCACCTGGTCGCAAGATATCAGCATTCATGCCCAAACACATTGAGCAGCCGGCTTCGCGCCATTCGAAGCCGGAGTCCCGAAAGATGCGATCGAGCCCTTCGCTTTCGGCGGCGCGCTTCACTGCTTGTGACCCCGGAACGACCATAGCATTTACTGAACTGTTGGTTTGATATCCCTTGACGATGCGAGCGGCCGCTCGCAAATCCTCAATACGCGCATTGGTGCACGAACCGATAAAAACCCGATCAATCTGAATGTCCTGAATCCTGGTGCGGGGAGTCAGGGCCATGTATTCCAGCGCTCGCTCCGAGGCTCGGCGATCAGATTCACTCTTCGCCGCAGCCGGATCGGGAACGCAACCGGTCACAGGCACAACCATTCCCGGACTCGTGCCCCAGGTCACGTGCGGCTCAAGTGTTGAGGCATCGAGTTGAACTGTGTGATCAAAATGTGCGTCGCTATCAGTTCGAAGCGTCTTCCAGTGATCCTGCGCCTCGTTCCAGGCGTTAGCTTGAGGCGCAAATCTTCGACCCCGCAAATACGCGAACGTAGTTTCATCAGGCGCAATCATTCCGGCTCGTGCTCCCGCCTCGATACTCATGTTGCAAAGAGTCATGCGCCCTTCCATTGAGAGCTTCCGCACGGTGTCGCCCGCATATTCGATTACGTGGCCCGTCGCCCCATCAGTTCCGATCCGACCAATGATTCCCAACGCGAGATCTTTTGCGGTTACGCCTTCGGGCAGTTCGCCGCGAACATCGATCAACATTGTGCGCGGCTTGTTCTGGGGCAGGCATTGGGTGGCGAGGACATGTTCCACCTCGCTGGTGCCAATGCCGAACGCAAGTGTGCCGAAGGCGCCGTGGGTACTGGTATGACTATCGCCGCAGACAATCGTCATTCCCGGTTGGGTCAATCCCAACTCCGGACCGATGACGTGGACTATGCCCTGCTCCGCCGAATCGATATCGAAGAGTTGAATGCCAAAATCCTGGCAGTTTTGTCGGAGAGTATTTATCTGTTTCGCACCGATGGGATCCGCAATCGGTAAACTGCGATCTGTCGTCGGAACATTGTGATCCACCGTAGCCACTGTGAGATCCGGGCGCCGGACGCGACGATTGGCAACGCGCAGGCCTTCAAACGCCTGCGGCGAAGTTACTTCATGAACGAGATGTAGATCGATGTAAAGAAGAGTGGGGCGGTCTGCGGGCTCGCGCACGACGTGGGAGTCCCAGAGTTTTTCAAACAATGTGCCGGACATAAAATCTACGGAAGAGGTCAAGTCTGGTCTTTAGTCTTGGGTCTTTGTAAGGGCTTTGAACTTTGAGCTTTGTACTTTGCTCGTGTAGTTTGCTAAAAAATTCAAAGGACAAAGTTCAAAGTTCAAAGACTAAAAACCTAAGACCAAAGTCCTCCTCTGACCTCTCTTCTAAACCGCATGGTAGGCGTGCCGCACATTGGCAATTTCGGTAACCGCTTCCGCGACTAGTTCACCAATCTCGGCTGTCGTCGCCAGGTAACCGCTGTCATCTGGCTTGATGTCACGGGTGCGATAACCGGCGTTAAGTACGAACTGGATCGCCTCCTCAATGTCTTCGGCTTCCCGCTCAAGGCCGGCGCTGTGGCGCAACAGCATGGCGGCTGAAGCTATCGCGCCAAATGGATTGGCGATGCCGCGTCCGGCGATATCCGGAGCCGAGCCATGCACGGGCTCGTAGAGACCGATGTTTCCGCCAATAGTCGCCGAAGCCAGCATCCCAAGTGACCCGGTGATAGCAGCAGCTTCATCTGAAAGAATGTCGCCAAAAAGATTTTCAGTCAAGAGCACATCAAAGCGGCGCGGATTAGTAATCAAGTGCATTGCGCACGCATCAACGTAAAGGTGCTCCAGTGTCACTCCGGGATAATCATGACCGATTCGGGAAACGGTCGCCCGCCACAGTTGTGACGTCTCTAGCACATTAGCCTTGTCAACTGAAGTAACTTTCTTCCCTCTTCGTAATGCCACTGCGAAGGCCACGCGCGCCACGCGTTCGATCTCGGCAACAGAGTAGCTCATCGTGTTGACTGCAAAGGAATCTCCATTTTCACCCCACTGCCCGCGGGGCTCCCCGAAATAAAGTCCGCCCAGCAGCTCGCGAACAATCATAATATTCGCGCCCCGGGCGATCTCAGGACGCAGGGGAGACGCTGCAGCAATTGCATCGTAGGAGATCGCCGGGCGCAAATTCGCATAACCTCCAAGCGCCCGCCGGAGCAGTAACAATCCTGCTTCAGGTCGGTCAGATGGTGGCAGCGAATCGAATTCCGGCGAGCCAACGGCGCCAAGCAACACCGCATCGCCGGCCAGGCATGCATCCAAAGTCGCTGTCGGCAAAGGCAAGCCAGTCTTTCTGATTGCTGCGCCACCGATCAGTTTCTCCTCAAAGCTGAACTCGTGCCGGTGAAGCATGGCAATCGTGCGCAAGACACGCACGGCCTCGCTCGTTACTTCCGGACCGATCCCATCACCTTCAAGTATTGTGATCTTAAGTTTCATTGGTAGCCTGGAACTGTCTTGAATGTGAGCGGAGCGCGGTTGCTTCAAAAACCAGACGCCTGCGCCCATCCGCTTGTTGCCGGCGCGCCATCAGCAGCGATTCTTTCGCTGGTTCCCGATCCAATTTGAAGCAGCGCGATTAAGTCCTGATCATAGATGCACTTCTTGCGGTCGGCGAGCGAGGTGAAGCGCTCATAGATGGCGTCCACTTCCGCGGCTGGGATCGAATAGCCGAGATCTTCATAACGCAGAGCCAGCGCGTGCCGTCCCGAATGCTTGCCCAACACAAGATTGTTCGCGGGCACACCCACTGATTCGGGCGTCATGATTTCATAGCAAAGCGGATTACTGATCACGCCATGCTGATGTATCCCCGCCTCATGAGCAAAGGCGTTGCGTCCAACGATCGCCTTATTTGGCTGCACCGGGCAGGCGATGATCGACGAGAGCAGTTGGCTGGTGGGATATAGTTCCTCTGTCTGAATAGACGTCTCGAAGGGCAGCTGATCGGCCCTTACCTTCATGGCCATCGCGATCTCTTCCAATGACGCATTGCCGGCACGCTCGCCGATGCCATTGATCGTGCACTCGACCTGTCGTGCCCCGGCGTCAATCGCGGCCAGACTATTAGCTACGGCCAGGCCCAGATCATCATGACAATGCACGCTGATCGTTACGTTGCGGTCGCCCACCACCTGCTCACGAATCCGGCGCACGAGCCGGGAAAACTCCACCGGCATCGCGTAGCCCACCGTGTCAGGAACATTAATGATTGTGGCGCCCGCTTCTATGGCCGTGGCAAACACCTCACACAGATAATCAACGTCACTCCGGGTCGCATCCTCCGCGGAGAATTCGACTTCCTCAACGCATTCGCGCGCCAGTGAGACCGCCTGCCGGGTCATCTCGATTACCTCAGCGCGGCTCTTTTTCAACTTGTATTCCAGATGCAGGTCGGAAGTGGCAACGAAAGTATGAATGCGCGGATGGGCCGCATGTTCGAGCGCTGCCGCGGCCCGTAAGACGTCCTGTTCCGAAGTACGACAAAGCGCCGCTACCGTGACTTTCCGGCATTCGCCGGCCACCGCTTTTACCGCCGCAAAATCGCCCTCGGAAGCGATCGGAAAGCCGGCTTCGATTATGTCGACGCCAAGCGTCTCCAGTTGTCGCGCCATCTGAACCTTCTCAGCGAGATTCATGGAGCACCCTGGCGACTGCTCGCCGTCACGCAGCGTGGTATCAAACACTGCAATTCGTTCTTTCGCCATTACGCAACCCTCCATTATGCCGCTAAATGTTAGGGGACTGGCCCCTAAATAGTCAAAGTTATAATTTTTATGACAACATAACATCTCATGATAACATAACCGAGGCCTTTGTTTCATATAAGCTGAACCTCCAGGTAACGCAAACTGTTCGGCTGCGACTGTTGGGTAAGCTGGCTCGATGAGGTCGTACGCAAACTAACGGTTCGCGTTGCAAGGGAGCTGCTGCAATGGACATCAACCAGCTTGAGGTGCTCATAGCGGTCGCCCAGGAGAAGAGTTTTTCCCGGGCTGCGGAGAGGCTCCACCGCACTCAGCCGGCCATTAGCCAGGCTATTCGGCGGCTGGAAACGGAAATTGGCGAACCGCTTTTTGATCGCTCATCGAAAGACGGAACTATGACGGCTGCGGGCCGCGTACTCTTTAACCACGCGCAGCAAATGCTCAACCTGCGGCTCAGCGCTCATGCGGCAATAAAGGAGTTGAAAGGTCTTCATCGCGGCAAGCTAAGCCTTAGTGCAAACGAATATACGGTGATGTATTTGTTACCGCTCCTGCCCGTGTTTCGCGCCCGTCATCCACACATCAAGATCGAGGTGAAACGAAGTCTGGCGAGTCGTATTTCCTCAGAAATTCTCGCGCGCGAAACGGAGATCGGAATAGTGTCTTTTAAGCCGAGCGACCCGGCGATTGCTTCTGTAGCCGTGTTGACGGACGAACTGGCGCTGATTGTTCCGCTCAATCATCCACTCGCAGCGAAGAAGATCGTTTCCGTACGCGAGCTCGGCGCGGAGTCGTTCATCGCGCACAACGTTCCCTCGCCTTATCGAGAAAGGGTCGTGCGAACGTTTGAAAAGTATCGCACACCGTTGAACATTTCGCTGGAGATGCCCACCCTGGAAGCAATCAAGCGGTTCGTTGAGGGTGGCATGGGCGTGGCCCTGATTCCGAGATTGACGGCTCAGGCTGAAATTGCTCGCGGGCAAATCGCGGCGCTCACGGTGCGCGAAATGAGACTGGAGCGGAAGCTTTATCTCGTTTACCGAAAGAGCGCAACTCTTTCACATGCGGCGCGGGCGTTTCTGCGCGTGGCCCGGGAGACACAGAAAGCCGTGGAGCACGATAGACTTTAGGAACTATTGATCAAGTTGGCGTTCGCGACAACTCTTTGGAGTGCGGTGACCTGTCACCGCTTTGGCCTTGGGCGGCTTGACGCCCCAGTCTCTCAGGAACCTCATCCAAACCGTGGTCGCGACAGGTCGCGACCGACTAAAGCGGTGACAGGTCACCGCACTCCAAAGAGTTGCGTTCCTGTCGGCCCCTCAGTTAATCCTAATGTTTTGGGCGCTGCCATTATCGGCAATTGTGGCAATCCGCGGAGCACGGCCCACTGTCTTGATGGCGAAACTTAGCTTGCGAGCCCCCGGTTGATATTGGCCCTGCGGAGCGCTTGTAGTTACGACATAGCCCACGCCCGCCGCCTTTGCACTAACAGTTGTGCGGCGAAACCCTCCCTGCTTGTATGCCAGACTGATGCCATCGTCTTCGTACAACGTCAGCGAAGCAAAACCTTTGTCGTCAGGATAAATGTTGAAGGTGATCGGATCTATGGGCTTTTCTCCCACGTAGTTCAGCTCGGGGCCCGTCGGGATAATCGCTCCCGCGCGCACAAACATCGGTACGGTCTCGAGCGGCGCATCGATAGACACCATGGTTCCGCCTTCGTACTTTTTGTTTGTCCAGTAGTCGTACCACACGCCTCCTGGCAGATAAACCAAACGCCCGGTGACATCGGGTTTGACGACCGGCGCGACCAGCAGATCATTACCGATCATGAACTCATCATCGAGGTTGTAAGTATTAGGATCGTTCTGGTAATTGAGTACCAGCGGGCGAAACACCGGCGCGCCTGTCTGGTGGGCCTCTTCCAGAGCGGTATAAAGAAACGGCAACAACTGGTAGCGCAATTTCAAGTATTTGCGAATGATGTCTTCGTAGTATTTTCCGAAGCGCCAGGGCTCCTGATCGTAACCATCAATCACCTTGTGGTTCCGGCAAAAAGGCGCCAGGAAACTTATTTGATAAGCACGGACCAGCAACTCACCATTGCCGCGTCCGATAAATCCGCCAACGTCGCTGCCTACAAAAGGCTCCCCCGATAAGCCCAACGTGGTAAACATCGGAATGTTCATCGCCAGCGCTTCCCAGGTGCTATTGGTATCGCCAGTCCACATGGTCGAATATCTTTGGATTCCGGCGTAGGCGGCGCGCGTGATTACATAAGGCCGCTGATTAGGCCGCAGCCGCTCGAGTCCCTCGTAGGTTGCGCGAGCCATCAGAAGCGCAAATACGTTGCGATTCTTCGCATGCGTCGACTTCTCACCTTCATCGTAACTGACGACATCAATCTGATTCTTGCCGGTCTGATCGACAAAGTCGGCGGGCTCGTTCATATCGTTCCAAATTCCCGCAATACCATTGTCGGTATAGGCACGATGCAAACCACCCCACCACTCGCGTGCGGCCGGCAATGTGTAATCAACAAACGCACTTTCGCCGGGCCAGACCCGGGGAATAAACAACTCGCCATTCCGGCGCCGCTGAAAGTAGTTCTTTTGAACTCCCTGCTCAAACACGTAATAGCGCTGATCCTGTGGTTCGAGTTCCGGCGTGATTGAAGTAATCTGACCGGCACTTCCCGGGACCGGCTGATACTTGACCCCGGGATCCACGATGGTTATGAGCTTCACTCCCTGTCTACCCAGTTTCTCGCTCAGCGCTTTTGGGTCATGAAAACGCTCGCGGTTCCAGGTAAACACGCGATAGCTCTGCATGTAATCTATATCGAGATGGATTACATCCAGCGGCAGATCGCGTTTGCGATACTCGCTGGCAACTACTTCGACCATCGTGTCGGGATAGTAGCTCCAGCGACTCTGTTGATTGCCAAGGGCCCACAAGGGCGGCAACGGCATATGCCCGGTGAGGTCCGCGTAGCGATTGAGGATTTTCTTGAGCGAAGGTCCGTAGAAAAAATAGTAGTTCAGCTCGCCGCCTTCGGCGCCAAACCACACGCGCTGCTGCGACGATTTGGCAAAATCAAAATAGCTGCGGTAGCTGTTGTCGAAGAAGATACCGTAGGCGCTGCCGTTCTGCAGGCCGGTATAGAAGGGCACTGTCTGATAGATCGGATCTTTTCCTTCGCTGTATCCGGGAGTATCGGAATTCCAGTTAACAAACGAATTGCGACGCTTATCAAGCCGCGCTGCTTTTTCTCCCAGTCCGTAGAAGTGTTCGTCGAAACCAACCTTCCGGGCAGCAGCGACGAACGTTCCAGCCGAGGGATCGAACATCATTTCCTTAAGCAAGCCCTTTGCATCGTAGGCCATCGGCTGCTCGTCAGCGTTGATCAGGGAATGCGTCTTCGCGTCGCGAAATTCGAAAAGCAGCGGAGAGCGATGAACAACAACTTCGATCTCGTCAGTCCTGATCAGAACAGCATCGCTCGCTTCGGACAAACTCCAACGCGGCGTCGTCCAATCCGACTTAGCTATCGCCCACGAATGGTCCTTCGCCGGCAGCGGCCTGGCGAAGGCCGCGCGTACGCGCACCAGATCGGGAGCCAGCAGTGTGACCTGAACCTGGGAGTTGTCCTGGCAGTTGAAGACGACGGCCTTCTCGGATTTTGTGAAACTGAGGACGGGACCAATCTTCTCCAGCCTGGTGATCTCCTGCGCCGAACCTGGCGCTGCTAATCCCAGCAGGCAGCATGCGATCGCGAAGTATCGGTTCATCTGGATTACTAGTCATTAAAGGCAAGCTGCGCGGCAAAGGCCAGCTGCGCCGCGCCCAGCAAACCCGCGTCGTCGCCACATTGAGCCCGAACGATCTTGACGCGTCGCGCCGGAATAGGAAACGCTCGCTCAATGACCTGTTGGTGCATATGCTTCTCAAAGAGATCCCAACCGTTTGACAGGCCCCCACCAATAACGACCATTTCCGGATTAAGCACATTGACCAGGCTGGCGAGGCCGATACCCAGGTAAACTCCCATTCGCCGGAAAACCTCGATCGCAAGCTCATCGCCTTTCCTGCCGGCCTGATAGATTTTTTCCGACGTCAAATCTTCGGCATGGTGCAGAATAGAACCCGGATAACGTGGCCTCGCTTCGCGCGTCATCCGCACAATCGCCGTCGCTGATGCATAGACTTCCAGACAACCGCGGCTGCCGCAGGTGCAGGGCACGCCCGCAAATGGATCCACACCCATATGTCCAATCTCCCCGGCCGACCCGTCCGCGCCGCGCCACAGTTTTCCATCAAGAATGATCCCACCGCCCACGCCTGTGCCGAGGGTCACGCAAATAAGCGTGCGGCATCCTTGCGCGGCTCCGTGCCACATTTCGCCGATGGCGGCAGCGTTTGCATCATTCTCCAGAAACACAGGCCACTCGAGTTCGCTTTCCAAAGCGGCACTGAGACGAAAGCCGTCAAGACAAGGCACGTTGGGAGCTTTTACAACTACCCCGTCGGTCACATTAACCGTCCCTGGAACAACCACCGAAACGGCAGAAACTATTCCGCCCTGTGCCGCCGTCTTACGTTCAGCTTCATGAACGGCATCAGTCAAAGCACGTACAATTTCATTTGGCTTCTCTACCTGCGGCGTTGGCTGCATCTGCCGGTTGTAGATGTTCCCGTTTCGATCCACAGTGGCCACACGCAGATGTGTGCCGCCGAGATCCGCAGCGAAGACAAACTCGGGTTTCGTCAAACCCGATCTGGTTTTTGTGCCAACCTTCAATTGTTTGCTGAACCTTTCAGGTATCGCTCCGCCACCACAATTGGAGTTTCAACATTATGTCCTTGTTTTAGGTTGATTGCGAGACGAATAAACTGCGCCATGGACCATGCCAGTGGCGTAGCTGAACCGGTGCCTTTACCAAAACGAAACTCCGGATACGGACTCTCATTACGATCCCAAACCTGCTCTGGAATCATCCATCCATCGTTCGCAAAAGCTATCATCGCATCCAGTCGCTTCCTGGCGGCCACCAGATCTTGATTCGCAACATCGTATTCACCGCGTTCACCGGTGAGCAGCGTCCATAACCGTCCAACGCCGGTGAGACCATCGTAGTTGCCGCCGTCCGGTGTCTCTCCGTAGGCATCATGGTTATAACGATACCAGCCAGAACCACCCGGAGTTTCTACCTTGATTAACTGATCGATTAGAGCGAGCGATTCCGCGACCAGTGGATCGTTAGCGTCTTTTATGCCGAGACGTACCAGCTCGAGAAACCCGGCATCGAGAATTGCTCGTTCATCCACTACCCGGCGGCTACTATTGATTTCAATCTTTGCTCCATCATCCGGATCTTCGTTCGCAGTAATGCGCAGGTAGTATTGGCCCTCGCCATGCCGGCCTTTCGTCACAGTCCAACGCTCAATGTTTTGTGTCCATTCGTCGGCTACCTTTAGATAATTTCTTGCAGTTACTTTGTCACCGTTGGTTGAGGCGATAAATGCTGCGCAGACTAAACCTGCGATCTCGGCGGCTATCGTAGCCGGCGAATAACCGGGCTTTTCTTCCCAACGGTCCTGGCCAGTTGAGGGCCCTTTGCGAACGATGAAATCAGCAGCCGGCTTGATGTGTTTTAGCCATGTCGTTCTGTCGGCACGCTGCAACTGATAGGCAAGTACCAGGGGCAGCGCGACCTGATCCATCTGCAGCCCGCCACCGATGGAGCGTCCATCCACCCAGGAATTTTGCGGAAAACTGCCATCCGCTTTTTGTTGCACTTTAAAGAGATAATCCAGCGCGCGATTAGCCCCGGCGCGATCTCCCATGGCAAGAAACGCTGTCGCCACGTGATAGAGATCGCGTGACCACACGGCATGATAGCCGCTAATTGTCGGCTCGTTAGCGTTTGGCCCACCGCCCCAGGGAATTGATGGCGATGCAATGATGGCGCCGCGAAACGTTTTGTCTTCGAGCGCTTTCAAAGTCTGCGCCGCCACATTGAACTGCTGCCGGTATTTTGGTTCAACGCGCCGCAGTGGTTTCAAATACGCATGCCAGCCGGCTTCGTATTCGCGGAGCGCACTCGCAAATCCTTTTGCTAACGAAGCGCGCGCGTTGACTAGTGCCTCATCTCCAGTTGCGCCAAACCCGAGGGCCAGTGTGAAGGTTCCCGGCTCGGGTATTCGCGCTAGCTGGACGACATTTCCGTTTTCTGCGCGGTCGTATCTTTCAGAGATTGTGCGCGTTCGCTTCAGTTGCTGTAGTCCGTCGCTACTGCCCCGGAAGGTGTTGGTAATCTGTTCCAGTCCGTTGCTTGAAACGAGCGCCGACGCAATGTTTCCCTCGGACGAAAGCAGGCTGCTGCCCTTGCTCCATCCAGTGTCATGCATCCCACTGTTGTTCAACGATGGATCATAAAAAACGTAGACACCATCAATACCCTCAGCCCTGCTTCTGCCGACCGTTAAGCTGACTTGAATCAGGATCGTCGCCCGCTGGGGATCTGTAGTGTAGGTCTTTGTAATGGTATAGGCGTGATCCTTCGCAGCGTTGATCTGCTGAAATGAGAGCGCGCGCGGATCGGGCATTCGCATTTCATGCCGCATGTCGTCCTGTTCGGTTTGGCATCCTAGCCGGGTGCACACAATCAGCTGCAGTAATTCACTGTTTGGCAAATCAAGCCGGGGATAGTAGACCTCAGTCATCACACCGTTGCTCAGCGTGAACCATACCTTTGAAGTAAGCGTGTTTGCGGTACCGAATCCATTCTTGGCCGCGCTCGGCCAATGTGCATCAAGGCCCGGTGCACCTGGAGCAAGTCTGTTAGTTGCTTGCCCCAACAAAGCTGTGCAGCTTAGTAAGTACATGGTCGCGATGACGAAAAGTCGAACCATCCTGTCGCTTTATGGAAGAACGCTCAAATAGTTAAACGCAAAAAGATCAGGTGCGCTTCCGCCCAGCCATATCAAGACCAACCGCGGCGACCAGAATGGCGCCTTTGATAATCATTTGTGAGTAAGGTTGGACCCTCATTAGAGACATGCCGTTGTCGAGACTGGCCATGATTAGAGCGCCCAGAATCGCGCCGAATACGGTTCCCCGCCCACCCATCAGGCTCGTGCCGCCAATTACACAAGCAGCAATGGCATCGAGCTCCAGTAATTGGCCCGCATCAGGTGACGCGCTGCCCACGCGCGCGGTGTAAATTATCGACGCCACGCCAGCGAGCCCACCCATGATGCAGAAAACAGCAAGAATGTGCTTACGTATGTTTATGCCGGAAAGACGTGCTGCATCAGGGTTGCCACCGATCGCGTAGAGATAACGGCCGAAGGTTGTGTTCTGAGTCAGGAATACTCCCACGAGGGCAATGGCGATCAGAATAATTACCGGTATGGGAATTCCTTCATAAGTGTTCATAGTGTAGATGAACCAGAGGATCACTGCGGACGGAAGCACTATACGCAGGGCCGTCAAGCTCAACCTCGGTACTTCCAGGTGATGGCGCCGCCGGGCGCGATTGCGAGCGATGGTCATCCAGATAACAGCCGCAATGCTGAGCCCGGCGAGTATCCATCCGGCGCGCGGGTCAACATAGTTTTGTCCGATGGCTTTGAAACTCTGCAGCCGCAGTGGAATTGTCTCGCCTCTGCTGAACCCGAGAATCACACCGCGCCAGGCAAGTAACCCTCCCAGCGTGACGATAAACGCGGGGATATTCAGGTAGGCCGTTAAAGAGCCCTGTGCGGCGCCGATTGCGATCGCGACGGCGACGCCTGCGGCCAACGAGGGGACCAATCCATAACCCCACCAGCCTTGCGCGATCGCCGCAATGCCACCAGCGAGTCCCACTACCGAGCCGACCGAAAGATCAATCTGGGCCGTGATGATTACCATCAGCATACCAACTGCCAGCACGCCGGTCACAGAAGTCTGCCGCATGAGATTGGAGAAGTTTCGCGACTCAAGAAAGATGCGATCAGTTGAAAAGTGAAAATAAATCCAGATCGCGATGAGCGCAAACACCATTGTGTAGGCACGAAGAACTTCGGTCGGAATCTTGAACTTGCCGATGGTTGTGACCGGAGTGATTGCAGCAGTTTCCGGCAAAGGCGCCAGGTCTGAAGTGGCCGGCGGCCTTTCAATTCCCGGCTCGTTTGTGGAGCTATTCATAAGATAAGAATCGCTATTTACGCGCGGGACGTTTCTCGCATTAAGGGAGGCGGACCAGTCCGCCATGAAAAAGCTCTTTTTGTGAGTCCTAAGCTGCCCGTTGCATGCGTCCGGTGGCGCACGCCATGACATCCTCGGGCGTTGCGGCAGCGCGAGTGAACTCGCCTGTTACGCGCCCTTCATACAGGACCAGGATACGGTCTGACATTCCCAGGACCTCGGGCAACTCCGAGGAAACCAGTACGATGGCTAGTCCGCTTTTAGCAAGCTTGTTAACCTGCGCATAAATTTCCTGCTTGGCACCAACATCGATACCGCGAGTAGGCTCGTCGAGGAATAACACGCGCGGGTTCGTTAACAGCCATTTCGCCAGCACGACTTTTTGCTGGTTGCCACCAGATAACGTGCCGGCAATCGTAAACACGGAGTTGGCTTTGACGCGCAGATCCGCCATCGCCCGCTCGCCGGCTGCCGATTCCGCATCAATGCTCGTGATAAAGCGTCCCGAGATTCGTCGCAACCCGGCCAGGGTCATGTTATTGAGAATCGTTTGATCCAACACCAGGCCAAACCGCTTCCGATCCTCAGTGACAAAACCAATCCCGTGCTTGATTGCATCGGCGGGATTGCTGATGTGAATTTGCCGGCCGTCGACCTTGAGATCGCCTGAAACTCGACCGGCATGGGCGCCAAATATCGCCATCAGCAAGTCGCTGCGGCCGGCGCCCATTAAACCCGCAATCCCCAAAACCTCGCCTCGTCTGACAGAGAAACTGACGTCGTCTACCAGCTTCTTGCCTGCTACCAACGGATCCTCGACCGAGACATTTTCGGCTGAAAACACCACATCGCCCCGAACGTGGTCCATCACCGGGAAGATGTCGCCAACTTCTCTTCCCACCATGCGCGCGATGATTTGGGGTTCAGTCCAATCGGCGGCAGCATTTGTGCCGACAGTTTTTCCATCACGCAGAACGGTGATGCGATCGCTGATCCGGAACACCTCATCCAGCTTGTGCGAGATGTAGATCATTCCGACGCCGCGAGCTCGCAGCTTATTGAGAATGCCAAACAACGTCGCGGCCTCGCTGTCGGTTAAGGCCGCGGTCGGCTCGTCCAGCACGAGGATCCTGGCATTCTGTGAGAGCGCTTTCGCTATTTCCACCAACTGCTGTTGGCCAATGCCGAGGTTGCGGATCGGTGTGTGAACGTCGATCGGCAAATGTAAGTCATCAAGCAACTCGCGTGCGCGGCGATAGAGTTCTTCCCAGCGAATCACCCCCAGCTTACGCGGTTCTCGCCCGAGAAAAATGTTTTCACCAACGCTCATCTCTCTGACAAGCGATAGTTCCTGATAGATAACTGCAATGCCGGTCTTCTCGGCGTCACGCACACCGGAAAACTGTTGGACGTTTCCTTCAATAAAGATCTCGCCACCATATTGCGGATGGGGATAGACGCCGCCGAGTACTTTCATCAACGTCGACTTCCCAGCGCCGTTCTCACCCACCAGCGCGTGAATCTCACCCTTCTGAAGATCCAGGCTGACGCCATCGAGCGCGCGAACACCGGGGAAGGACTTGGTGATATTCCGCATTTCCAAAAAGGGAGGTTCAGCGGTTGGTGTCATTTGTAGTCAAAGGGTACGGGTGGTCTTTGGTTTTGGGTCTTTGGTCTCTGTCACCTGGAACTTCTCATGAAGATTTTCCATATGTCATTTATCGTTCGCGAATTCAAGTTTGAAGTGCAACAGCTCGCGCACCATAAGTGAGATGCGAGACAGTAACAGTCGACCAACATTGCCGCTTGTCCTAATCAGAACCGGAAGCGGTAGCGACCGGCCAGGAAGTCAACTTTACCGGGGAATATTTCATCGCTGAGCGCGGTCAATTAACTACTAACAACTACAGTTGACTTCCTGGCCGGTCGCTACCGCTTCCGGTTCTGATTCGGAATATTACACGTGCCGTCGCTGCGCTCGGGCCTGATAGCTGAGTTGCACTTCAAACTTGAATCTACCAATGATAAATGACATATGGAAAATCGTCCGACCGCCTGCTGCTTACTGGTTACGCCTTCGGGCACTTCTCCGGCGGCAGGCCCGCGCAAATTTCTTCGAGCGTGTGGTATCCATCTTTCACCAATGTGCCGACAAGATTGTTTCTATCCACAGCACCCGGCTCGAGCAGGATTGACGGCACCTTTTTGAAGCCGTTGTCGATGGTCTCTGTAGTCTCTACCTTATCGCCGCGCGCCATCTTTACCGCCGCATCCACAGCCCCATACGCAAGCGGCTGGATGGGCTTGTAGATCGTCATCGTTTGCTTGCCCTCAACGATGAGTTTTAACGAAGCGAGATCCGCATCCTGTCCGGAAACTAAAACCTTGCCGGCCAGGTGCTGGCCCTCAAGCGCCTGGACCGCTCCGCGCGCCGTGCCGTCATTTGAGGCTACTACGGCATCGATCTGATTGTTTGCCCGCGTCAAGGCGTTTTCGACGATGTTGAGTGCGGCGCTGGCCTGCCACTCTTTTGCATACTCGTCAGCAACGATTTTTACGTCGCCTCGATCCACCGCCGGCTTCAATACGTTCATCTGCCCCTGATGCAACAGCAGGGCATTGTTGTCGGTAGGTGAGCCACCGACGAGTACGAAGTTGGCTGGCTTCTTGTTCACGTGATCCAGTAAATACTGCGCCTGCATCTCGCCCATTCTTACCACTTGATGCGAGATATACAGGTCTACATCCGAGTTCTTGATCAGACGATCATAAGAAATAACCGGCACACCCTGTTTGTGCGCCGCCTCGACAATCGAAGCAGCGATCTCGCCGTTATGCGGCGCAACGATCAACACGTCAACGCCCTGCGTCAACATGTTCTCGGCCTGTTTGATTTGTTCACTGTCGCTTCCGTTAGCCACCTGCACGTTTAGTTCTGCTCCGATTTCCTTAGCGCGCTTCTCAACCAGATCCTTATCCTTCTGCCAGCGCTCTTCCTTTAAGGTGTCCATCGAAAAGCCAATCCTCACGGGCTCGTTGGGACCCTTCTTTTTCCTTGAGCTGCCGTTGTTGGTTTGTTGCGTGCCGGAGACGCATCCACCCGCGATTAGGCCAAGCATAACTACAGAAAGCAGCAGTGTTCGTCGCATCGATTGTTTTCCCTCTTTCCGGATTAATCAGGCCAACAGCGAAATCTGGGCAATTCAATATTCCATCTTCAGGCGCGGCTGCGACACAATCGTTTGCGGCACCGACTAGCCCGCGGAGATTCGTCACTCCTGAAAGCAATCATCGATTATACGATTGCAGGAATCTGAAGAAATTGCCTGTACGAGGCGCTCAGCTTAGCAGACTCTTTCAGGGAAATACACATTGAAGTTTTGGTTTTTTAGTGCTATTAACTTCCCCCATATACGTGGCCCGGGGCACAGACCAACGCCCATTCCCCCGTGTTTCGACGCTTCTAGTAATTTGCCACCGGGCACGTTTTAGTTGAGTACTCTATCGGGTGATCTCCCCAAAGTTATTCGTCCAAATCCGCTTTTGTCATTAAAGGTCGGGAAACTGAACTCCGTGGGCCTGAGGAGGGCCTTTCAATGAAACGAACCATGTCTAGTTTGGTCCGGCTTATAGCCTGCGGTCTCTTTCTTTTATTGTTTCTAGGCGCGGCTAACGCCCAGTTCAAGGCCGGTATTCAGGGTACAGTCACTGACACTGCGGGGGGACTCGTACCTGAAGCCAAAATTACCCTGACGAATACCGAGACCGGCAAGACCCAGGAGACCACATCCAGTAATGAAGGCTTCTATCGATTGTCAGGCTTGCCGCCAGGCAAGTACAAACTTACGGTGGAAAAAGCCGGATACAAACAGAATGTCTTCGACAATGTGGTTATCAACGCCGAGGCTGTCCAGGGCCTGGACGTCGCACTTGAAGCAGGTGAAGTGAGCGCGACTGTAACCGTCAGCCAGGAAACTGCACAAACCTTGGAGACCGAGAATGCAAACGTCGATAAAGCTATTACGACCCAGGAGATCCGCCAATTACCGCAGTTCGGGCGAGATCCCTATGAACTGCTTCGCCTGACGCCAGGCGTGTTTGGCGAGGGCGCCCGAAGTGGCACAGGCCTGGCCTCGAATCTTCCCAATAATGGTGGCCCTGGTGGATCCATCCGCTCCATTTTCCAGGTCGAGAATCAAGTTCAGATTTCCGCTAACGGTCAGCGTGTCACGGCCAACAATTATCAGATCGATGGAACGAGCGTTAACAGCCTTACCCATGGGGGCGCAGCCGTTATCACGCCGAATCAAGAGTCGGTTAAGGAGGTGCGCGTAATTGCCAATGTTTATTCGGCAGAGTACGGCCGAAACTCGGGCGCGCAGGTTTTGACAGTCTCTCAAAACGGCACCAACCAATTCCATGGCAGTCTTTTTCTCAAGAACGATAGTCCGGGACTCAATGCTTTTAATAAGTATGGAGGGTTGAATAACGCCAGACCGGTGCGCGTTAACCAGCGCCTAAATCAATTCGGCGGCAGCTTCGGCGGTCCACTTCCTATCCCGCGCTTCGGAGAAGACCGTGGGCCGGCATTCAAGCTTGGACGCGACAAGGCGTTCTTCTTCTTTTCATATGAAGGCTTGCGTAGTACCACTTCCGACACGTCCAATGGGTACGTCGTGACGCCCCAATACATAACGCAGGTACAGCAACAGCGGCCCGGCAGTATTGCCGCGAGGATTGTCGGTTCGTCCGGCTTTGCGCCCAGGGTCGTTAGTGTCATTCCCGTTACTTGTCAGCAGGCCGGCTACAACAATAGTAACTGCCAGCAGGTTGCAGGCGGTCTCGACATTGGATCACTTACCGGAGCGACGGGTCAGTATGTGAGTTTCGGTAATTTGACAGGCGGCGGCCTTGATGCTGTACCAGACATTCAATTTGCGCAGATCGCCGTGCCGAGCCTAACCAGGGGTAACCAGTACAATCTCCGCTTCGACTTCATTCTAACTCCTAAGGATTCGTTTGCGATTAGCGGATATCGGTCGCGCTTCTTCGGCGTCGGGAGCGATTCTTCGACAGGCAGCCAGCCGATGGCCGATGTAACGACCAATCCGGCCAACTCGCTGGTAACACTCACTTACACTCGTACGATGTCCGCCACGATGATCAATGAAGCGCGCTTCAATGCTACCCGATACGGTTACAATGAGCTTCAGTCATCAAGCGAGACAAACTTCGGCATCCCGCGAATTGAAATTGAGACCCCACCCAGCGCTGTTACCAATAAGGCGGTGAAGTTCGGTGCTCCTTATTCGGAGACTACTCCTGGAATCTTCGCGGAGAATACTTTTGAGTTTCGTGACACTCTCAGAAAGGTTGTCGGTAACCACGGGTTGAGCTTCGGCGTGGAAATTCGTAAGGAACAGGACAATAATAACCTCCTCGGAGGTGCTCGTCCTTTGTTCACCTTCGCCACCCTGTTCAATTTCGCAAATGACGCGCCGCTCTTCTATTTCCTTAATGCGGATCCGAAGACCGGCGGCCCGCCTAACACGCAACGATACTTCAGGGCCAGTACCTACGCAGGCTTCGCTCAGGACGACTGGAAATTTCGGCCTAACCTGACGCTCAACTTAGGTCTGCGCTACGAATACTTTTCACCTCTTAGCGAGAAGCAGGGGCGGATAACTAACTTAGTGCTTGGCCCTCCAGGTCAGGAACTAACGGGCGCACGCCTCGTCCCAATGAATCCACTTTATCAGGCCGACAAAAATAACTTTGGGCCGCGCGTTGGCTTCGCCTATTCTCCCAAGCGAGTTCTCGGGACGGATTTCAGCGACAAGCTTGTCCTTCGAGGTGGGTTCGGTATCGCTTATAACCGAATTCCGGTTAACGACTTCGAGAATATCCGCGGTAACCCTCCATTTCAGGAGCGAATTACGCTCTGCTGCGGCACTTCGGCTCAGGACTTCAGCACTCCCTTCGCTGGTGGGCGGATTCTCTACGCGCTAGGCGCAAATAATACTCCGTTTAGCTATCCGGCTAATCCAGCACTTATTCTAAACTTTAGCCCGACAACCGGGCTTCCAACCAATACGGTTCCTGGCGAGTCTGCGATCGAGATATATGGCGCGCCGCCCAAAGAACCGCAGCCCTATGTTTATACTTACTCGCTCGAAGGACAGTACAGCCTGCCGGCCAAGCTCACCGCGGAGTTAGGTTATCAAGGCAGCGCCGGCCGCCATCTCACCCGCCTTGTCAATCAGAATTTTCTCTATCCGGGTGGTAATTTTGCGACCAACATCTTGTTCCCTCAGACCGACACTACCGCAAGCTATAACGCGATGATCGCACGACTCACGCGGCGACTCTCTGGAGGACTGCAGTTTGACGCGAACTACAGGTGGAGCAAGTCAATTGATATCGTCTCCAATGAGGAGGTGAACTCCGCGACCAATCCAACATATCCGCAGGACGTTCGACAGGAGCGCGGGCCTTCTGACTATGACGTGAGACACAACTTCGTCGTTTCCGCTCTCTACGATCTACCGTTTTTGAGGCACAGGCAGGATTTTCTCGGGCAGGTATTCGGTGGATGGCAGATCACTACCATTGCGACCTATCATACCGGCTTCCCATGGACGCCCGTGATCTTCAATTGCCCCAGCACTGTACTGCCAACCACCTGTCCAGCGCGGCCGACCGCCTATTTTGGGGGCGCAGGCACGGATTCCTCCAACGAAGCCTTTATCAATGGCAGCAACTTTCCGCTTCGAGGGCTGGACCCGCTACCTGGGAAGAACTACTTTTCCACGACGGGCGCAACCATCGCAACCACGCTTCCAGGTGTGGGACGAAACTCGTTCCGCGGCCCACGCTATCGTGATGTAGACGTGAGCCTTGTCAAGCGCATAGGGCTTGAACCACTGTTGCGCGAGGGAGCGGGGCTGGAGATCAGGGCAAACTTCTTCAATGTCTTTAACCTTTTAAACTTGCAACCATTTGGATTTGCCTCCTCGAGTACGAACATTCTGGATCCAAACTTCGGCAGGTCAAGGGGGGGACTCGCCGGTCGGGTGGTTGAATTCCAAGGACGGTTTAACTTCTGAGTGTTTTTTATTCACGTCCGAACGGATCAATTGTGTCATCGGTCTGCCCGCCTGTTCTTCTTTAAGGAGAGCTGCCGGGACGGGGTTGCTTTGGAGAAGCCGGAGGTACTGAAGAGTTTTCCAGCTCCTCCTCAGTCGCTGCTTCCGTGCGAGGCTTTGATTTGCGTTCGTCGTCTAGCTGCTTAAACGTAACAAGTTCATGGTTAGCTTCATCTTTCCGTTTCAAGCGCGAGAACGCCAAAAACAGTTGATAATGCACTCCCGGGTTATTTGGTTTGAGGGTCGCGGCGTGCTGAAGAATCGGCAAAGCTTCTTCGTACCTTCGCGATTTCACTAGCAGCCGGCCGAGATCATAATTGGCATAAAAGTGTTTGTCGCTGATTGCTAGAGCGCGGTGCAGCAGACGCTCGGCTTCATCATAACGATCGCGCTCGCCAATTACGAATCCAAGTTGCGCCAGCGTATCAACATTCTCTGGCCTCAACAGAAGTGACTTTCTAAATTCCGACTCTGCTAGTTCGTAATCAACTCTGGCTCGCGCGGCGATGCCGACAAAGTAGTGAGCCTCAGCCAAGTTGGGAAAGCGTTGCACGCCGCGGCGAAAAACTTCCAGCGCCTGGTCCGCTTCGCCCAAGAGAATGTAAGCACCGCCCAAGCGCGCGTAATAGACAAATTTGCTGACGTCCTGATCCAAGGCGCGTTTGTAGAAATCGATTGCCACCTGGGTGTGTTGGCCCTTTCTAAGAGCTTCGCCGAGCATGAAATTCGCCTCAGGGAAATTTGGCCGCAACTGGACGGCACGTTTCCATAATTCCGCGGCCGTTTCGTCCTGATGGCGCGACCAGTAAACTAAACCAAGGTAATACAGCGGCTCGGCTGCAGTCGGCGAAAGCTCAGACGCTGATTCGAGGGCGCTAACCGCTTCGTCGTAACGATTCAGGTTATAGAGGCTGACGCCCAAACGGTAACGAACCTCGTAGCCGTCGCGCCCAAAAGCGATGGCGTGTTGCAGGAGCGGCAGTGCGCGGGTGTCGTCGCCGCGCATTTGGTACTGCAGACCAAGGTTTAATGTTGCTTCCGGATGGTCCGGGGCTAAACGAAGTACGGCCGCAAAAGTTTTTATCGCTTCGTCAGAACGGTTCGTGCGCGCCAGCAGAACACCAAGATTGGCCAGGGCGTTGACACCATTTGGATTGAGACGGATTGCGGACTTGTATTCGCGCTCGGCTTCGGTAGTCTTCCCGGCCTGGTCCAGAACGATCCCCAGTAGATTGTGGGCATCGAAATTATTTGGATTCGCGACCAGCACGCGGCGAAGAATCGGCTCTGCTTCAGCGGCCCTGCCACCCTCGAGCAACGAAGCGGCTTCGCGCAGTTTTGAAATGGTCTCTTCGGATGGGGATGATGGTAGTTGATGGGGACGCTGCCTTGATCTTTGGGCGCAAACCATCGCGGGGACAAAAGTCGTCACACCGCTGAAAGCAGCAAGCATCAACAGGGTGGCTACGATCCGGGTTATGCGACCAACGTTCATAGGTTTACATTAATTGTACTGGCGCCGGACCAAAAGTATATTACGGCAGACTGAATCACGCGTGATACAGGACCACGGGTCAGTTTGATGTCCGATAAGCTTCAGCTTGTCGTCGTCGGACCCAATCGACAAACTGAAGTTTATCGGACAATTTCAACGAAACTAACCCACTACTTGTCCGATAAGCTTTATAGCCTGTCGTTGTCGGACCCAATCGACAAACTGAAGTTTATCGGACAATTTCAACGAAACTAACCCACTACTTGTCCGATAAGCTTTATAGCTTGTCGTTGTCGGACCCAATCGACAAACTGAAGTTTATCGGACAATCTCAACGGAACTAACCCACTACTTGAAGTGGCAAAGCCTCAGCGGGCAAAATTCGGGATAGGTCAACAAAAACGAAAAATGAATCCATTCAAATCTATTCGCCTGACACTAATCCTCGTAGTTGTTTTTACTTTCTTCATAGCGGCTGCATCTTCTTCCCGCTCGCAACGAGCGAAAGATGTCGAAAGGCAAATCGACGCTCTCCTGGCACAGATGACACTCGAGGAGAAGCTTGGCCAGTTGCAGCAGCTCGATGGGGAAGCGAATGGTAACTTCCGACCGGAACACCTTCAGATGGCGCGGCAAGGTCTGCTGGGTTCAACTCTGAACGTGCGTGGAGCTGAAAAAACAAATCAACTTCAGCGCATCGCGGTAACCGAATCGCGTTTAAAAATTCCGCTCATCTTTGGCTTCGATGTGATTCACGGTTATCGCACTATCTTTCCCATACCGCTGGGCGAAGCGGCGAGTTGGGACCCTGCCGCGGTAGAACGTTCAGCGAGTATAGCCGCGAGCGAAGCAAGAGCTGCCGGAGTCCATTGGACTTTTGCGCCGATGGTCGATATCGCACGCGATCCGCGCTGGGGCAGAATAGCGGAAGGATCGGGCGAAGATCCGTATCTCGGTTCGCTAATGGCTCGCGCACGCGTTCGCGGATTCCAGGGAAATGACTACAGTGCCAGCAACAAAATCGTCGCCTGCGCCAAGCATTGGGTTGCCTATGGCGCGGCCGAGGGCGGTCGTGACTACAACACTACAGAGGTTTCGGAAGGAACGTTGCGCGGCGTCTATTTCCCTCCCTTCAAGGCGGCTGTGGATGCGGGAGTGGGCACGTTCATGAGCGCTTTCAACGATCTTAATGGCGTTCCTGCTTCCGCCAATCGCTTCACGCTCACGGAGGTGTTGCGCCGTGAATGGAAGTTTGATGGCTTCGTAGTCAGCGACTACACCGCTGTGGAAGAACTCATCAAACACGGCGTGGCAGCCAACGGGACCGAAGCGGCACGTGAGGCGCTCAACGCCGGGGTAGATATGGAAATGGTGAGCCGGCTTTACAATAAGAATGCTGTCGAACTCATGAGGCAGCATCAGCTTTCCCAACAAACAATCGACGAAGCAGTGCGGCGCATCTTGCGCATCAAGTTTCGGCTTGGTCTTTTCGATAAGCCGTATGTGGATGCAGCACTGGAACCCACCTCAATCTTCAACAGTGGAAATGTCGCTGCGGCGCGGGAGATTGCCGCGCGCTCAATCGTGTTGCTAAAAAATGACCATAATGCTTTGCCGTTGGATAAGAACGTGCGTTCAATTGCTTTGATAGGACCACTCGCGGATAACAAGCCGGATATGCTCGGGTCCTGGACCGGTGACGGGAAACCCGACGACGCCGTGACTCTGCTCCAGGGAATCAAGTCGAAACTGCCGCAAGCAAGAATCAACTACGCGAAAGGCTGTGAGATCAATTGTGAAAAAGCAGACGGTTTCGAAGAAGCATTGCGCGCCGCGAGAGACTCCGATATAGCTATCATCGCAGTCGGCGAATCAGGGAACATGAGTGGCGAAGCAGCCTCGCGCAGCTCGCTCGATCTGCCAGGCCGCCAGTTGGATCTGGTAAAGGCTGTGCAAGCTACAGGCAAACCCACCGTGGTCGTGCTGATGAATGGCCGCCCGCTAACAATCAACTGGATTGCGGAAAACACTCCCGCGATCCTGGAAACCTGGTTCGCCGGAACTCAAGCGGGCAATGCTATTGCCGATGTGCTCTTCGGGGATGTCAATCCTGGTGGAAAGTTGCCGGTCACCTTTCCGCGTGCAATTGGACAAGTACCGCTTTACTACAATCACAAAAATACCGGAAGACCGCCGGACCCTAAAAATAAGTACACTTCAAAATATCTTGACGTTGCCTGGACACCGCTTTTCCCTTTTGGCTATGGATTGAGTTATACGCAGTTTGAGATTACAAATCTGCAACTTAGTGCCCAGCATATTCGGTCGAATGGTCAGTTAACCGTGAGTGTTGACGTTCGGAATACAGGCCAACGAGCGGGCGATGAAGTGGTTCAGCTTTACATCTGCGACGTTGCCGCAAGCATCACCCGGCCCGTAAAAGAGCTTAAAGGATTTCAGCGGGTCACACTTCAGCCTGGTGAAAAGAAACGGATAGAGTTTACGCTCGGGACTCAGCAGCTGGGATTCTTCGATCGTACCATGCGTTTTGTTGTGGAGCCCGGCGAATTCAAAGTGATGGTCGGCTCAAACTCTGAAGATCTTATCGAGACAAAGTTTGCAGTTGAGTGAAGCTGAGAGCTGGCGTTACATAAAAAGCCGGTACTGATGCACTTTGAACAATGCGCATATTAGCAACAAGTCTTTGAAGTGTGGTGGCGTGGCACCGCTTTCTCCAGGTCTCTGACCACCGATGCGCGGCAAAGTCTCCGACTTGCCGGTCGCCTTGCTAAATTTCTTAAGGTCTTCGACCTTTGAGATTCCGGTCATAGACCGGAAGAGTTGGAGCGGCCGCTGTTCGGTAAGTCAGAGACTTACCGCGCATCGGAGGTCAAAGACCTGGGGTAAGTTGAATGCCCCGCAATGAAGTATTCAAACTGCATCAGTAGCAAAAAGGCGTGCAGCTAGTCCGCAAAGCGGACGAATGAACAATAGCCCAGCATTAAGTGCTGGGAACTGAAAAGTGAAAGAAGCGCAGCCCGTTAAACGGGCGACTGAAGGTGCATAGCAACAGTCCCTAAATGGTAAAGCTCAGCCGTCCGCTACACGGACTGTGGTCTCCGTGGTTCGACGTCCCAGCACTGAAGTGCTGGGCTATTATTCAACCGTCCGCTCCGCGCACTGGTTCCGCTACCTCTTACGCAAAGCATTCGCTCGTCACAGTCTTATTCCTGCTAATCGCCTGTTGTTCGATTGACGCCGGGCCCTTGTTCCCGACCATCCGCCTCACTTCTCCTCAGACGGGCCCAGCGGCCCATAAACTTAGCCGCGTCGACGAACTGTTTCTTGAAGACCTCGAGCGCCGTTCATTTCAATACTTTTGGGAACAGGCTGATCCGCAAACAGGCCTCGTTCCCGACCGCGCCCGCGTGGATGGATCCGCTCTGGATGAAAACCACCGTAATGTTGCAAGCATCGCAGCGACAGGATTTGGCTTGACGGCGCTTTGCATTGCTACAGATCGCAATTGGATCAGTCGGAGTCAGGCGCGCGAACGAACGCGTAATACGCTGCAGTTCTTTGCGAACAGGGCTTTCCAGGAACATGGTTGGTTCTATCATTGGTTGGACGCGAAGTCAGGCGAAAGGCGTTGGCAGAGCGAGGTCTCCTCGATCGATACGGCGCTGCTGTTGGCTGGTGTGCTGACCGTACGGCAGTATTTTCGAGCCGACAAAGAAATAGTCGCTCTGGCCACGAAGATTTTCGAGCGCATCGATTTTCGCTGGATGCTCAACGGACATCCGCAACTTCTTTCGCATGGCTGGAAACCCGAGACGGGTTTTCTAAAATCTCGCTGGGACACCTACAGCGAAGACACCATTCTCTATCTACCGGCAATCGGATCGCCGACGCATCCTATCTCGCCCACGTCCTGGTACGCTTTCTGGCGCGATCGCTACCGCTATGAAGGTCACGCGTATTTCACAACGATTGGCGTGCCTCTCTTCATGCATCAATACGCACACGCCTGGATCGACTATCGTAACCGCCGCGAAACCCGAGGTGATCGGATTGACTACTTTGAGAATTCAATCAAAGCAACTCTCGCGCATCGCGCTTTCTGCATGAATCTCTCGCGCGAGTTTCCGTCGTATGGACCAAACATCTGGGGCATCACCGCCTCCGATAGCGCCAGGGGTTATCTCGCCTGGGGTGGACCTCCGCGCGATCCGGCAATCGACGGCACAGTGGTTCCATCTGCCGCCGGGGGCTCACTGATGTTCACGCCGGAACTATCAGTCGCAGCGTTGCGCGCAATGAAGGACAAATACGGACAGAAAGTTTACGGCAAGTATGGATTCATCGACGCGTTCAACCCAAACAGCGGCTGGGTTGACACGGATGTGATTGGGATTAACGTGGGAATCATTCTGCTGAGCGCGGAGAATGACAGAACGGGAAACGTCTGGCGCTGGTTTATGCAGAATCCGGAGATACCGAAGGCGATGAGTCTGGCCGGGCTGGCGCGCTATCAGAAGAAACAAGTTGGGCTGCGGCCAAAGAAAGCCGCATGACCAGCGGCAACTTTTTGGAGTGCGGTGGCCTGGCACCGCACTCCAAAGACTTGACATTCAACTTACCCGAGGTCTTTGACCTCCGATGCGCGGTAAGTCTCTGACTTACCGAACAGCGGCCACTCTCTTCCGGTCTATGACCGGAATCTCACAGGTCGGAGACCTTAAGGAATTTAGCAAGGCGACCCGGCAAGTCGGAGACTTGCCGGGCATCGGAGGGTCAGAGACCTGAAGTTAAATCAAACTATCTCAACGATCGTCGGAAAATCCGATAACCCCAGGCGTCAAGCGAAAGCTGAGGAAGGCTAACGGCGCGCTTTCTAGCGGCCCGTTCTGGCGCCGGAGCGTCTGGCGGCAACGGCGCATCAACATCCGGCGTGACGTCCGCGAAGGCCCCTCTGTTGCCGGCTTCGACAGACCCGTTGAAAGGGAGATTTGAAAGATTGATCGCCACCAGCAACTCTTCATCTTCCGAGCGACGGATGTAAGTCAACACGCGCGACTCGTCAGAATTCGGCAACCATTCAAGCGAGCCGCGCCGGAGCGCATTGCTCGATCGCCGCAGGGCCATCATTTGTTTATAGAAACGCGGAAACTCGGGACGCCTTTCTGCAACGGGCCAGAAGATTGGCAGCTTTTCAAACAATGCGGGCGCGCCTGATTCCGTCGTGTCTCCCACTTCCATTCCGTTGTACAGCAGCGGCACCCCATCGAGCGTGAACATTAACGCTGACGCCGCCAGTGCGCCGGGTTCACCGAAACGCGCGATCGCGCGCCGCTCGTCATGATTGTCCGAAAAGCGCATGTGCAGCGAGCCGCTGGGCCACTTTTTAGCTTCCTTGTCCCACTCTGAGCGCAGATCGGAAGCGCGGCCACGCCCCTGCAGGACCTTCGTCAAAGCGCTATGAAGCGGCCACGAATAATCAAAGTCAAAAGCCTTGAGCAGCAACTCGGCTTTGTGTCCTTCCGCCAGCAATACGATGTCAGGTTTGATTTGGTCCAACTCCGAGCGCGCGTTCTCCCAGAAATCGGTTGGCACTTCCTCCGCGACATCACAGCGAAAGCCATCAAGGTCAAACTCGCGAATCCAGTACTTCAACATGTCTGTCATGTATTGGCGCAACTTAGGATTGGCATAGTTCAACTCCGCCACGTCGCTCCAGTCGTGCGGGTAGGTTATGTGACCCCCGGCATCGTGTTCATAAAACTCCGGCCATTTCATCATGACGCTGTCCCATGACGTGTGGTTTGCGACGATGTCGATGATCACTTTCATCCCTCGCCGGTGAGCTTCGGCAATCAGTTTTCTGAAATCCTCCTTAGTTCCGTAGTCGGGGTTGATGGCGTAATAGTCACGCACTGCGTAGGGACTGCCGATAGTTCCCTTCTTCTTCAGCTGACCAATAGGATGAATCGGCATCAGCCAGAGGATGTTCACACCAAGGTCCTTCAGATCGTCGAGGCGCGCAGTGATACCGTTGAAGTCCCCTTTGGGTGAGAATGCACGCGGGTAAATCTCGTAGATGACGCCGTCGCGCACCCAGTCGCGTGTGGCTCGGGCGTTTTCTTTCGAAACATCACGCGATGGTTGTTGGGCCGCCCTGCCATTGGAACACGAGGCGATGAGGAATGCCGCGCTGAGAAAAAAAATCTGAGAGGATTTAGTTACGGCCTTAAGCCACATTGATAGTTTCCTTTTTGTCAGGCTGTTTTCACCGACGCTCGTTACGCTTCGCCGCCGGAAAAGGAGTATCTCGGAAAAATTTGCTTTTGGGGTTCTGTGTGTGTCCTCCGTGTTCTCTGTGCCTCTGTGGTGAGCGTTTTGCATGAGAAATCACCACGGAGACAAAGAGTGCACAAAGGCCGCACAGAGAGTTGAAAACCACTCCGATCGACGCAGATGACGCAACAAAACAGACATCACTCCCTATCGATCAATCCCGTGCTCGGGACAGGCTGAACAGATTCTGGCACGGTAAACAGTTCATGCTCGTCGGCTGCAATTACCGCTTCCTCCGGCACATCCTTATCAGCGACATCCTTCACCAGTAGAACGCTGAGGGCTGCCAAACTCAGGAAGGCCCCGCCCGCCATGACCACATACATCGGTGCGTTCGGATTGTCTCGGCCGAAGATGGCCCGAATCACAGGACCAAAAGCAAACGAAGCGATGATCTCCGGGATGACTATGAAGAAATTAAAGATACCCATGTAGACACCCATGCGCGCCGCCGGCAGAGCTCCTGACAGTATCGCGTAGGGCATCGACAGAATTGAGGCCCAGGCGATACCAATACCAATCATTGTTCCCAGCAGGATGAACTTATCATGAATGATGTAAACCGACAGTAGACCCAACGCCCCGCAGAGAAGCGAAATAGCATGAACTGTTTTTCTGCTGGTAGCGCGCGCCAGCGGCGGCAGCAGAAACGCGACAACGAAGCAGGTGATCGAATAAATCGCAAACGCGTTACCGCCCCAAGCCTGGCCGTCAGTGAAGCGCGGGTCTCGTTCACTCGCTGCACCAAAAACGTGGTAGGAAGTCATCAAACCAAAGAACATCCACATGCAAAACAGGCCCAGCCAAGTGAAAAACTGCACTACTGCGAGCTGTTTCATTGTCCGCGGCATTTCTCGCATCGCGCTGGAAATCTCGCGAAGCAGTTCGTTGATAATTCGCGATATTTTTGCGAACCCCCTGGCGTCGCCGTAAGTTTCCCTGCGCTTCCGCTCAAACTCTTCCATGTTTTCCGGCGGGTATTCTTTAGTAGTGAAAACCGTCCAGAGCACGCAGAGCAGAAATGCCACGGCGCCAATCTTGAACGAATAACTGACGCTCGCAGGAATAACGCGAACAGCCTGATCGGCGGCGCTGGCCCCGCGCTCGTCAACACCAAGCGACCGGAAAATGTATGGCAGCCCATTTGCCAGGCTCGCGCCGATGCCAATGAAGAAACTCTGCATGGCGAATCCCGCGGTTCGCTGATCGACGTTGAGTTTGTCAGCAACAAACGCGCGAAACGGTTCCATCGATACGTTGATGCTGGCGTCGAGAATCCAGAGCAGTCCGGCAGCCATCCATAACGTCCCGGAATCGGGCATGAAGAAAAGAGCGATGCTGGCGAGAATAGCTCCCACAAGGAAGTACGGGCGGCGTCTACCAAGTCGATTCCAGGTGCGATCACTCATCGAGCCAATGATTGGTTGCACCAGCAATCCAGTAACTGGGCCGGCCAGCCAGAGAATTGGCACGTCCTCAGGTTTGGCGCCCAAGTAGGTATAGATGCCGCTCATATTGGCGAGCTGCAAGCCCCAGCCAAACTGGATCCCCATGAATCCGAAGCTCATGTTGAAGATTTGCCAGAAACTCAAGCGTGGTTTTTGCATTTGTCGTCCTCCATGAACCGCGGTAGATAAGTCGTTTTCGTCCCGGCTGTGCCCTCCGATGCGCGGAAGGTCTCTGACCTTCCGGAACATACTTAATTGTTCTGGGGGCTACGCCCCAATGACTGCCAATTCGAGGGCGCAGCCCTAATCATTCACGCCCCTCTCGGAAGGTCATAGACCTTCCGCACATCAGACGGCAAAGCCGAGAGCACCGTCGCTATTTTGACTATCCATTCTCTACCTGGCGTAGATGTTCAAATCCTCAAGCACCACATCCCGATCCAGCGAGAGTGCATACATCAGCGTTCGCGCCATATTGGCCACATGAATAAAACCTGGGCGTGGTGACTCATCGATTCCTGTGTTTTCAACGTCAACCAATCCGGGACAAAAATTGAAGACGCGGATATTCAGGCCCGTCTTGCGCACATGATCGCGTAGCGCTTCTGCGTAACCAAGCAATCCAAATTTCGAGGCACAGTAGGAGGGCACATCAGCGTAACCATACTTGCCGGCCTGCGATGAGATGTTCACGATGTCGCCGAAATCATTCGCCCTCATGTGCGGTAAAACGGCACGAACCAATTGCATAACACCGCGCAGGTTTGTCTCCATCACGGTATCCCAGCCTTCATCTGTAATTTCTTCGACAGTCTCCGGCACAGCCAGGCCGGAGTTGTTGATGAGCACGTCAATCGCCTGCCAGCG
The DNA here is from genome assembly GCA_036506215.1 of Pyrinomonadaceae bacterium. Taxonomy (GTDB): domain Bacteria; phylum Acidobacteriota; class Blastocatellia; order Pyrinomonadales; family Pyrinomonadaceae; genus PSRF01. Next base: position 50,163 of record DASXSC010000151.1, read on the forward strand.
CTCAAACACATCGCTGGCCAGCTCTTCGATCTGCTTCCGATTACGAATATCAAACTCATACGGAAACACGCGTTCGGTGTTAAGAGTGGCATTGATCTCATCGGCCGTGCGACGTAAGACATCGCTTCTACGCGAGGCGATAACAACTCTCGCGCCGGCTGAGGCCAGGGCCTCGGCGAACGCCCGACCGATGCCGGAGCCCCCTCCCGTAACGATTGCGATCTGATCTGATAGTGGTTTACTCGTGCTCATGACAAAACTGGAATACCCGTTTAGAAACCGGACTTGTCCGGCTGACGCGGCTGGCGCACAAGGGCGCTTTCTAAACGATTGGTTATTTTTATGATTACCGCCATCTGAAGATAGCTGCTGAACGATTGGCTAAAGCCACCCTTAATTTTCCATTCCCGACGATAACGTCTCTGCTAACGCGCAGCTGATCAGGTAGGATCGCTCCCTCCGGCAAACCAACTTGCGAAACGCCAAACTCAATCTCAGTGCTTTTTGTGTCATTGTTAATTACCACCACAACCGCGGCATCTTTCGTCGTTCGCGCGTACGCATATTGCTGATCTGAAACGTAAAGATTCACTAAAGCGCCGCGCTTTAACGGCTCCAATTCAGTGTGCAGGCGCGTGAGACTGCGAATGTATTCGAACAGTGCCTCTTCTTCTCTGCTGCGCCCTTCTTGCGAAAACGCATTTCGTTTATCACCGCGAAAGCCACCGGGGAAGTCGCCTCGCGTGGCGGGCTCGTCGGCGCCGGTCATCGCAATCTCATCGCCGTAGTAAAGCTGCGGCACACCACGCGTCGTTAGCACAAAGGCATTCGCCAGTTTCAGGCCGGCAATAGTGGCGCCTTTCTCACTCATGAACCGGCCATCGTCGTGCCCGCCGAGCAGCGTTACCAGAATCTCTGAATTGTTGTAGAGATAGTCCTTTGCCAGCGTCTTCGGAATTGCGTCAACACTGTGGCCTTCGGCAAACGCATGACGAATCGGATAGAACAGCGGAAAGTCGAGTAGCGAATCGAGGCCGGAATCCACGCCGTCGAAGCGTACTTTGCCGCCCTGGAAAAACGAGGTATGAACTACGTCGCCGTCTTTTACCTCGCCCACCACTTTGAGGTTAGGAAACTCTCGTTTCAAAGCCGCATTCCAATCACGCCAGAAACTATTTGGCACATACTGCCAGGTGTCCATACGGATGCCATCAAGACCGGTTGTGCCGATCCACCACAACGTATTTTGAATTAGATAACGCGAGACTTCCGGATCCTTCTGGTTGAGATCGGGAAGGAAATCGAGGAACCAGCCTTCCATTGTTTCGCGTTTCAACTCCTCAACGGGACGCGGATCATGTAACACCCACGTTTGGAAAACATTCTTCAGATGGTTGGTCTTGGTCCCATTAAACCAGTTCGACGTTGGTGGATCGTCAACCCAGGGATGATATGGGCCGGTGTGGTTCACCACTTCGTCCTGAATGATCTTGATGCCGGACCGATGTGCGATCTCGACCAGTTCACGCAACTTTGCAAGCGAGCCAAAATGTTCCTCGACCGCATAAAAGTCCTGTGGGTTGTAACCATGAAAGCCGGTGCTGGGTTTGTCTTCCTTTAGTTCAATCTGGTTTGGATGGTCGTAATTGTCATACCACGGCGTGAGCCATAGGGCAGTGACGCCCAGGTCTTTCAGATAAGGCAGGCGATCGATCACGCCCTGGAGATCGCCGCCGTGGTAGTAGAATTTGTTTTTGCGATCATAGATTCCGCGCGACTGTAGCGGGTCGTTGTTTGCAGGATCGCCATCGCTGAAGCGGTCAACCATGATCAGATACATTACGTCGGCGGGCGAGAATCCTTGAAAACGGCCGGCGCGACTCAGCGATGCCAGAATCTCAAAGGTCGCATCCGCAGTCCCATCCGCGGTTGTGATTCTTAGCCGCACCGGACCTGGTTTGGCGCGCGGGGCGATGGCTACGTCGACGAACAGATACGTCCCGCGCTCATTCGTTTTCGCCGCGCCCACGACGCGAAAATCTCGCCCGACACCTTGCACGCGCGCGCCTTTGAAGTTGCTTCCGCGAATCAGCAGCCTTACCGGATTGATCGAACTTCCGGCCCACCAACTTGGTGGCTCAACTTTCACAACCTCGGGCGCGGTTTGGGCCATGCTGCAAATACCTGCGGAGAGTAAGATAGCGAGAAGTATGACCAGGCGTTTAGTTTGTGGAAATCGCACTCTCGTAAAATCACCCGCGATCCTCTCGTAATGCTTTTCTTCAGGTCTTTGAGCGCCGATGCGCCGTAAGTCTCAGACTTACCGGATGCCTTACTGAGTTTCTCAAGGTCTCCGACCTTGAGATTGCGGTCGTAGACCGGAAAAGTATTGATACCGTCTCCGGTAACTCTGAGACTTACCGCGCATCGGCGGTCAGAGACCTTGCGACCATATCTCCAACCAACAGTTTAGAAAGCGCACTTGTGCGCCCGGGCGGACAAGTCCCCTTTCTAAACTGTTTCAAAGGACTCTGTTGCGGCAGCCGCACTGGGGATGACCTTCGCTCGACCGTACAGCTGGGTTAAGTCTTTCAATCGCATTTCGATCTCCTCCGTCAGCACTCCTAGCTTGTACCGCCAGGCCCAGTTTCCTTCGGTACTGTTGGGAAGATTCATGCGGGCTTCAGTGCCGAGGCCCAGCACATCCTGCAAGGGCACTACCGCCGAGTTCGCCACCGAGGCGAGCACAGCGCGAATGAAATCCCAGTTAATTTCTTTGCCTTGAGTATTGAGATACTTCAGGCTGAATTCTCTCTCGCGCTCGATCTGTTCCGCATCGCGAGTAGATCCTGAGCCCGCTACACTGCTAAACCAGCCGACTGCCGTATCGTTATCATGTGTGCCGGTGTAGACAACAACATTCTTGTGATAGTTGTGCGGCAGGTCGATATTCTTCGTGTCGCCGCTGAAACCAAACTGCAGGATCCGCATACCGGGAAAGCCGAAATCGTCGCGCAACGCTTCAACGTCTGGCGTGATCACGCCCAGGTCCTCGGCAATAATCGGCAACTCACCCAGCGCGGCTCTTATGGCGGTGAACAGTTCCCTTCCTGGCGCCTCAACCCAACGACCTCGTTCCGCCGTCTTGTCGCTTCCGGGAATCTCCCAACAGGCAGCGAAGCCACGAAAATGGTCGATGCGCGCGATATCAAAAGTATCCAACGTCGCGCGCACACGCTCGATCCACCACCTGAATCCGTCCGCGCGCATCCGGTCCCAGTTGTAAAGTGGATTCCCCCAGAGTTGCCCGGTAGCGCTGAAGTAATCAGGCGGCACGCCGGCCACGACGATCGCCGTTCCATCTTCGTTTAACTTGAACTGATCTGGATTTGTCCAAACATCCGCTGAATCATGGGCCACAAAAATAGGAATGTCACCGATTAACTTGACGCCACGCTTATTGCAATCCTCCTTGAGAGCAAACCATTGCCGGAAGAAAAGAAACTGATAAAACTTTTGCGCTTCAATTTCTTCACAGAGTTCTCTCCCGGCAGCCTCGAGCGCCGCCGGCTCTCTTTTCACCAGCGAAGACTCCCAATCACTCCAGGCCACGCCATTGTGCGCATCCTTCAGTGCGCGAAATAAGGCGTAATCATCGAGCCATGAGACGTGTCGCCGGCAAAACTCAAGGAACTCGTTGCGGAGTTTTGTCGCGGAGTCTTGCTTGAACGAGGCAAAGGCCTGGCGCAGGATTGAATCTTTGAATTCGTGGACAGCCTCGAAATCGACTCGTTCGCCGGGGAAGTTCGGAATTTTTGTGAGTTCCTCCTGGGCAAGCAAGCCGTCCGCGACGAGTTGTTCCGGACTGACGAGCAGGGTGTTGCCGGCAAAGGCTGAATAGCAAGCGTAAGGCGAATCACCATATCCGGTTGGCCCGAGGGGCAAGACCTGCCATAGGCTTTGGCCAGCCGCCTGGAGAAAGTCTGCGAAGGCATACGCTTCCGGCCCGAGATCGCCGATACCGAAGCGCCCCGGCAACGAAGTGGGATGTAGCAGAATGCCGCTGGATCTGGGAAAGTTCATCTGATTTTAGGTACCTAGCTTTCGCACGTTGGGCGCACAAGTGCGCTTTCTAAACCAACGGGACTCTTCTCTTACCGAACTCTGTATGACACGGCAGTTCTCGACGGAATGCTTAGCGCTGCTTGGCCTTTCGCAACGCGTGCATCTGTAGTTGTCCCGATCAAAGCAGAGAGATCCGCGCCATCTCTCAAACCAATCGCACCCGCCGGCACAGTCACCTTCTTTTCCTGCCCCGACCGATTAAAGGCAACAATCACAGTCTCACTCCGATCCTGTCGCGCAAACACATAGGCGTCGTCATCATAAAACAGATCGATCAGGCGTCCCTGCCTGATTGCTGAATGCTCCGCTCGCAGCCGTATCCACTGGCGTGTCCACTCATACATCCTTTGCTCGCCCGGCTTGCGACCAGCCGCCGCGAAAGCGTTGTGACTGTCGCCGGGAAAGCCGCCGGGAAAATCGCGACGGTTATCGGGGTCTTCTTTCCCTTCCATGGCAATCTCTTCGCCGTAGTAGAGCTGCGGGACGCCCCGAACACTCAATGTAAACGCAATGTGCATCATTGCGCCTTCAAGTGTTGCGCCGTCAAGCGACATAAAACGCGGGGTATCGTGATTGTTTGCAAAGGTCGTGATTCTTAGAGGATCAGGATAGAGGGCGTCATATTTCAACTGATCCCGCAGGGCTCGCATCGGGGCTTTGTTTGTGAAGGCGAGCAACGAGGCGTTCCAGAGCGGAAAGTCGAAAACTGAATCCAGTTTCGTATCCACACCGTCCCAACCAGTGTGACCACCAATGAAGAATGAAGTCTGTGCCGCATCGCGCTCGAAGACTTCTCCCACCATCCACATCCGGGGATACTGACGATGCAAAGCGTTGGAGAGATCGCGAATGAAGCTGCGCGGCATGTACTGGATGGTGTCCTGGCGAATTGCGTCGAGTCCCGTCATACCGATCCACCAGAGCGCGTTTTGTATCTCGTAGCGCGCCACCTCAGGCTCTTCCTGATTCATGTCCGGCAGGTCGTCGTTGAACCAGCCATCAATAGTGTTGCGAAATTCCTCCTGATTCGCGTGCGGAGAAAGCAAGGCACTATTCCTGAACCTATTGACTGCGTGTTGCGCAAGCGTACCGTGAAACCAATTGTCGCGTGGCGAATCTCTCAGCCATGGATGGCGGGAACCGACGTGGTTGGCCACCTGATCCTGAACAATCTTTAACCCGGAGGCGTGCGCCTTTTCGACTAATTCTCGTAGTGTTGCCAGGTCGCCAAAGCGATCTTCGACTGCGTAATAATCAATCGCGTGATAGCCGTGGTAGTAGGTGTTTGGACACCAGGGCTTGTCGCAGTTATTCACTCCATTCCAGTTGTCGTACCAGGGAGTCAGCCACAATGCAGTCACGCCGAGGTCTTTGAGATAAGGAAGGTGATTGATAATGCCGCGCAAATCGCCGCCATGATATGCGCGCGGATTTTTTCGATCGTTGGCGGTGGCGGGAGCGTCGGCGGGAGCGTTGTTTGAGTGATCCCCATCCGCGAAACGATCAGGCATGATCAGGTAGATCACGTCATCGGAAGTGATGCCCTGGAAATGTGTTTTCGCAGGGAGAGCCGCTTCAATCGTAAAAGGAATTGTGGTGCTTCCCTGGGGTGTAACCAATGTCAGCGGATAGGATCCGGGTCGCGCGGCCGGATTGATCCGCACGTTCACAAAAAGGTAAGTGCCGTCGCGGTTAGTGATGACTTCCGAAGTTTGGGTGGCTGCATTTGTGGCCCTTACGCGCGCGTCGCGAAGGTCCTTTCCACGCACCAGCAGCCGAACGGGATTAATACTATGGTGTGCCCACCATGACGGTGGTTCAACTTTAGTTACTGATGGTATACCGGTTTGAGACGTTTGAACCGGCTCTACCATCCGATGAGCGGAAGGTTTCTCACGTTCGGAAAACGTATACCCATTCTCTGCGGCGCTGCGCCCCAGGCCAGGGCATATCCCCGCCCAAAGCACTATTAATACGGTGGGCCAGATGCAGGGACCCCACGCGGGCAGCCCGCGATCAGAAGTCGACCTGCCCATTTACGACCAATTTGGAAACGTCTATTCGAAAGTTAATATTCATATTGACATCGTTGTTCGTGAAGTTGGCTACCAACACGGTGTCCGCAGCAGTCAGCAGGGGCTCCCCCTTCTCATTAAAGCGTGGAAAGTAAAATACCGCTTCATCTCCCGGCGCTTTTGGCGGCACGAAATGTATCAGCTCGCGGCGCTCGCCTCGGCTGTTCGCGATGAAGATATACCGCTGCATGTCGGCCACGCGACCGCCCTTGAAAGTCGTAAAGATCGCATCGGCGCCCGGACGCTCTTTAGATTTGGAACTTAGAGTGAGCACGTAGTTCTGCTCACACGCCGGGCACTCCAATAACCCTTTGAGCCTGGCGTCGAACGCTGTTCGGTCCTTTTCGCTCTTCGCGGAGTTAGGTTCGAGCTGCTTAAATCGAACCAAAGCCTGGCGCACAATTACAGCGGAACGAAGCCTGAGCGTAAACTGAAAATCCACCGGCGCCTCTGCTCCCCCCATCTCAGCGCTGTTGGAAGTCGTATCGAGGAGTCCACCGGTAGTATCTGACGGCACGGTGCCTCCGGCTACTCTTCTTGTTTGGCTGGCATACCTGAGGCGAACCTCCTGCATTGCCACCCAGGGAGAATCCTCGAGCACTTGCTCGGCTTCGTTTTTCGACCACTCCTGATACGGCTTCGATGGCAGCCGGTTCTCCTGTGAATAAAAAAGCGGCGTTATTGCCAGGATCCCTATTGCGATCCAATTAAAGCTTAAAAACCTCATCGAAACACTTCTATCTTTTTTGTCGCCACCGAATTTTTGATGCAGCAAACGTCTACTGAGGCAGTTGGCTCAATGCCTGCTGGATCCTTATCTTTTCATCTGCTATGCGCTCTTTGGTCGAGTCTTTTTCCAGCGCATCGAGCCGTTTGAATTCCGCCAGCGCAGCTTGAGCTTGCTCCTTTTGCTTGAGCCGTGAGTATGCGAGGAACAGTTGATACTGGGCAGCGGTGTGCGACGGACTTCTCGACACTACCTGGTTTAAACGAGTGACTGCCTCGCCAAAGTTGCGTTCCTTCAACGCCAGTCTCGCATAGTCGTAGAGTACTGACACGTTGTTGGGATCGATGCTCAAAGCATGTTTAATCGGGGCCTCAGCCTCTTCAAGGCGCCCCTGCTCGATGTCTACGTAACCCAAACTTGCCAGCGCGTCGACATTGTCTGGGTTTTTCGCAAGGAACTTTTCCAGAAATCCGCGCGCGCGGTCGAAATTGCCTGCAGCCCGATGTGCATAGCCCTGCCAGTATTCAATATCGCTCCGGTTCGGATCGAGCGTCGCAGCGTGATCGAAATCGGCCGCCGCGCCATTCCAGTCACCCTTGCGGTAATAAGCATCGGCGCGCGCCAAGACGTACACCGGCTCTTTTGGTTCTAATACTACCGCGCTGGTGTATTCGCTGATTGCTCCGTCCCAGTAGCCAATGCGGAAATACTCTCTGCCCAGGAGGTAATGATAACTAGCATTTTTCGCGTCACGTTGCAGCACGTGTTTGAACTCAATGATCGCGTTGGCCCAATCGTTACGCGCGCTGGCAATGAGCGCCAGACGAAGATGCGTTTCGGCGGGCCCAGGGTTTAGATCAGCCGCTTCCGAAAGATACTTGGCGGCATCTTCGTTGCGGTCGAGGTTGTAGAGCGCAATCCCGAGGTTGTAAAGCACCTCGAATGTGTGCGGCGTGATCTCATTTACTCGCGTATAGAGACGCGCAGCCTGCTGGTATTGCCGCCCCTCGGCGAGAGCATTGGCGAGTGTGAACAAACCGGACGCATCGGCACCAACCGCCTTTTCTACCAAAGAGGCAGCAGCATCGGCTTCGGCTAAACGGTTGGCGCGATAAGCTACGTTGAGAAATGCCAGCGCTAGCTGAGGGTCGGTGGGTTCAGCTTTACGAGCCGCTGAGAAATGCTCTGCCGACTTAACAACATCGCCGGCACGCTCGTAGAGAGTACCCAGGTTGTAGTGTGCCTGAACGTGCTCCGGCTCTATTTTTAATACTCGTTCGAATTGGATGATTGCGTCGCTTGTCTGCCCCGTCTCGGCGAGATGGCGGGCCAAATTGTTGAGCGCGCTAACAAAATTTGGCTCAATCTTAATTGCGGCACTAAACTCTCGAAAGCCTTCCTCAGTTTTTCCTGCGCGATCCAGGACTACACCAAGTAAATTGTGGGCAACGGCTGAACGGGGCGCAGCTGAAACCGCGCGGCGCGCCGCTCTCTCGGCATCGTTCAGCGAGCCCTGCTCCAAGGCCGCGACGGCCGTGTCCAATGCAGCGCGCGCATCCGGGCTGAGTTGGGCCGCACTACCGCTCCGTGTCGCAGACTTGCCGGGCTGCGCGCGTTGTGCCCTGGCTGACTGTGGGGTCGTTGAAAACAGCAGACAGCAAAACAAGACGGAAGAGCACAGTCGTAACACCGGCGCGTTACTTTCAACTTGTATCGGTTGCTGTTTCATTTCTTCTCAGGTTCCCTGGAAGATGAGTTGGTACGGAATTCAACATTCAGTTTGTCAACAATAGCAAACTCGTTTCGTGCCTCCTCGCTTCTGCCGACCCGAGTCAAGGCCTGGCCCAGTTGGTAATGTGCGTCGGAGCGCTGTGGCTGAAGTGCAACGGCTACCTGCAAAACTTCCACGGCTTCGGCGTAGCGCTCGCTGAGCATGAGCGCCCGGCCCAACGACCAGCGTGCTTCAAAGTTCCTGGGATCAATCGCAATTGCCCGCTGCAACGCATTGATCGCGTCATCTTTCTTACCCTGTTTTAGCAACAGCGCACCCGAGCCTAACTGACCGTAAAACGAATCCGGATCGAGCTTGGCCAGGTCCTGATATTCACGTAGCGCAGCCGCAGAGTCGCCGATAGCCTCAAGCGACGAGCCCAGGAAGAAACGAGCTTCGGCTGATTTGGGTCTGAGCTCGACTGCCGTGCGGAAACTCTTAGTCGCACCGCTGTAATCCTTTCCGACATACTGCACCCTTCCCAGGTTGAGGACTGCATCAAAGTTTGTCGGATCCAAAGCGACAGCTTGAGCCAACGCGTCAGTTGCTTCGCTGTTTGCATTACCGCGGGAAGCGAGAATTATTCCCAGCAACGTGTGAGCGTCGGCCGCGCCCGGATTTAGTCTTAGCGCTCTTCGTGTCTCCTTTTCTGCAGCTTCGGTCTCTTGCGTGTTGTACAGAGCCAGAGCGTGAAGATAAGCCGCTTCGGGTGAATCCGCGCGCTGTTGAGTTAGCTCTCCAAAGGCTTCGGCGGCCTCGGGCCATTGATTCGACCTAACGTAGGCCAGACCTAAATCCTGCCATGCGCCGACGAGGGTGCGATCGCGCTTGAGAGCTTCTCGAAATTCGTTTACCGCTCCCTTGAGATCATTGCGGTCGGCTGCGAGCAAACCTCTGACGTAAGGTACTCGCGGTTCGGATGGTCGAGCATCCTGGACCAGCAAAAGCTGCGACATCGCACGTGGTGCGTCACCAAGCAAGCGATAAACGGCAATTAGCTCGAAGCGCACATCGTATTGACGTGGATCGATATCGAGCGCCTGGCGAAACTGCGAGGCCGCCTCCGGTAGCTGTTTTGGATCGCCGATCCGCAAAAGAAAGCGTCCCAGCTGATAATGCGCAGTATAATTTTTGTCGTCGAGCTTCAAGGACGCGCGTTCAGCCTCAACGGCTTCGTTTGCACGGCCCAATTTCCACAGCACATACCCGAGATTGGCCTGATAGTTTGAGTTTGATGGGTTTAGAGAAAGGGCCTGGCGCAGGTCTTCGTAGGCATCCTGATAATGATTTAGTCGCACTCGTGCCAGGGCACGCGAGTTTAATGCTTCTGCGTCGCTGGGATTGGCTTTAAGCTTGGCGGTTGCATCGGCTTCAGTTTTTTCAGCACGTACCGCGGGCGTGCTAAAACGCTCCACGTGCGAGCGTACAGTGGCGGCGGCGGGAGGTGTTTGTGCAGATACGGAGAGGGCGCACAACAACACAACTGAAATCAGACCGCTCAGTTTAATTATCATTTTGCTTAAGCCGAATTCGAGGGGAAACGAGAGGATTCTAGCAAACGAGAGCCTCATCGGCGAGCATCCGGAACAGCCGGCACTCATGCAGTTTAGAGTTCAAGCTTTAGCTTGTGTTGGGACAGGCAGCCTAAAGGCTACCACCCCACGCGGGCTGCCCGTGCGGGGGGCCCCGGGGCTGAACTCTGAATTTCTGGTTTCAAACTGCACCAGTAACGAGCAGGCCCGGCCTTGCAATTACCTTCTTACAAACTGGCGCTACGGCCTTTGGGATGAACCGGACAATAGATCAGGAATCCGCAACTCAGAAAATAAACTTAAAGCGATATTGAACGACACGTCCTGGAAACGCATTGTTCTTAATCTGACCGAAATCACCGTTGTTGACATTATTTGCTGGCACAGTGAAATTCGGGTGATTGAAGATGTTGAAAAACTCGAAGCCAAGTTGAATCTTGGTCATCTCAGTGACCCGCGTATTCTTAAAGACCGATAGATCGGTGTTGAATATTCCTGGTCCCCGGAACGTATTGCGGCCGAGCGTACCGAATCTGATCGTGTTTCCGGCAGCATTCGTTACGGTGCTCTGAAGGCTGCTAGCAATCGAAAAGGCGGCTGGATTAATCACTAATCCCGCAGGCACGTTCGCAAAAGGATCCCCTATCAGCGCAGGACGCCCAGCTCCGCCGCAGTTGTCGCAGACGACGCTGTAAGGAAAGCCTGAGCGCGCGGATTGGATAATGTTCAGTTGCCAGCCGCTCACTAATCGATCCGGCCCATCAGCGAGAAAGCGCTGGCCTTTGCCAAACGGTAAGTCGATGATGGCATTTGCCGACAACAGGTGACGCACATCTAACGATGAGTTACCTCGGTCAACGTTAAGATCGAATGGATTGATGGGGCCACCCCGGCCGTTGCGCGAGTCGCCGAGGCCGTTGAAGATGCCCGTATTGTTGTCTATTGTGTGGCTCCAGGTGTAGGAAATCTGGCCCTGCACGTTATTCGAAAACCTCTTTTGCACCTGTGTTTGCAAGGCGTCGTAACTGGATGAAGCTCCGTTGGTATAGATCACTGCGTTGTTCAGGAATTGGCCGGCAGCATTTTTCGCCGTCGCCAAGCCACCTGTGCCGATGTTGTTCGCATAGAGCAGATTGCGTGAGCGGTTACCTACGTAGCCAACATCCAGCGAGTAGTCTTTGGAGAATTGATACTGAAGGCTTAACTGAAACTGGTGAACAAATCCTGTCTTCTGCTCGGGATCGACAGCAAAAACCCCAATGTTAACGGGGATATTGTTGGGATCTACCTGGGCCGTAATATTTGGTGGGCCGCTTTGCATGGTAAAGGTGGTAGCAGCCGGGTTCCCGGCGGCGTTACCGTTCTGGTTAAGGCCGATACTGTTGGTGAATGGCGGATTACGAACACCCGGTGGGTAATCAACGCCATCGAGCGTATAAAGCAAACCGTAACCGCCGCGCAATACCATGTTCTTATTCTTGTCAACTGCATAGGCAAAGCCGATTCGCGGGCCGAAGTTGTTCTTATCTGTGGCGATAATTCGATCACCACCGCCACCCGCCACGATTACTTTTTGCTGAGCTATGTCAAACAGACTATAGCGCCCATTGGCTTCCGAATAGGGCAGGAAAAGATCGTAACGCAGACCAAGATTCAGCGTCAGACGATCATTAAGCTTCCAATCATCCTGCACGAAGAGTCCCCACTCCTGGGACCGCAGATCGAATGGACCGCCGAAAATCTTGCTCTTGCTGACAAAAATCGCCGGCAAGCCAAGCAGAATATTGGCCTGGCCATTTCCAGTACCACCGTAAGGAATGCCGTCGGGTCTGACAAAGCAAGCGGCCGCAGTTCCCGAGCCGGCCGGACACGTCGCGTTCGGACCGGTGATAGGCCCAGTATCTCCATACTGGAACTGCCCTTTCAAAGCGCCGGTACGACCGCCATCAATTGTATTGAGGTGGCGCAAGCGCAACTCGCCGCCTGCTTTGAGAACCTGGTTGCCCTTTACAATCGTCACCGTGTCGCCAAAATAGGGGTTCTTACTCTTTACCTGGAACAAACCGCCATCACCGGTGAACTCAAGGAAGCCATTGCCGAAGTTCCCGATCAGTGCGCCCCCCGACGCTTCGAGCGAGCCATCATTGGCGTTTGGGATGCCGATGTCTTGAGCGAAAGTAGGACTGACACCGCACGCGCCTCCCACTCCACAGTTGAAGATTGATATCTGAATTTCTGTCAAGCCAAAACGAAATTCGTTTAGCACAGTGGGGCTAAAGATGTGGTTATCACTAATAGTAATCTGGCGCGAGTTGCCGCGCTCCTCACCGGCGCCGAAACCCGCAGTCGCTATATCGCCTGGGAAAAGATTAGCGCGAACGGTGCTCAATGGCTGATTGCTAAACCGTCCCGACAAGGAGTTCTTAGCAGTAAGCTTGTGATCGATCTTGATTTCCGGGTTGTTGATTCTCTCCTTGTTGGCCCGCTGCGTGAAGTAGTTATTGCCGTTGACGTTGTTATTGTCCCCACTTGGATTGAACAGATTGCGCGTAGGCAAGGGGTACCTGTCCAGATAGTTTTTGCCGACTGGATTGAGGGGTAGGTTGATAATGTTTCCCGGGAACGGCGCGCCCGTAAAGGGGTTGAAGATGGTGGGAAACTCTGTAAAGTTTCCAGTTCGCGATAATGCCGTCGGCGTTACCGTATTCGTCGGAAATGGAAGATTGTTTCGCTGACCGAGAAAATCAAAGAAGAAAAAAGTCCTGTTCTTTATGATCGGTCCGCCGAGGGTGCCGCCAAATTCGTGTATTTGCTGCACCGCTTTTTTTAACTGAGCGATCTCCAGAGGCGATGAACCACGCGCGATGGCCTCCGCCAGCCGGGTCTTCAGCGCAACGTGATATGCATTAAGCGCGGAGTTTTGGCCGTAATAATAGAGCGAGCCGTGAAAATCATTGGTCCCCGACTTAATCGAAGTGTTGACGACCGCTCCTGCGGCACGTCCAACCTCTGCCGCCGGAATGCTGGTCGTCACTTTGAACTCGGCAATAGCATCAGGATTCGGGAAGGTGCCAATCGTACCAAACTGCGGTTCGTTGTTGTCCACGCCGTCGAGTGAGAAATTGTTGTTGGTGGCTCGCTGCCCGTTGGCAGAGATCGCGGCGCCCCCAGATCGATTAAAACGCGAAGACTCAGAACTACCCTGCGAATTACTGCTGCCAGGGCCACCGCTACCCGAACGCGGGTCGCCGTTATTGAAGGAGCGAGCCTCTGGTCCACCACCGAGCCCAACGTTATTTGCACGCACTACGCCCGGCGTTAATGTCGCCAGTTGCGTAAAGTTGCGCCCTGACAGTGGCAACTCAGTTACTTCCCGTCCCGTGATCACGCTGCCACGATCGCTTGTGTCAGTTTCCACCAATGGCGCTTCGGCCGAGATCGTAACCTCACCGCTTACAGTCCCGGCTGGCAGCGAGAAATCAACCCTCAATCTATCACTAGTCTGAAGAACGACGTTCTCTTGATTGACAGTTTGGTAGCCGCTCTTACTCGCCGTAACTTTATAAATGCCAATGTCGAGTGAAGGGGCCTGGTATCCGCCGTCGTCACCCGTAGTAACCGTGCGCGAGGCATTAGTATCTATTTTGGTGATCGTCACCGAGGCGCCGGGAACCGCAGCCCCGGCGCTATCGGTAACCGTGCCGACAATGTCCGCCTTATTTGTCTGAGCGAAGGCAGGTGCCGTGAGAACCGCTAATAGAAGAGCGAGCGCACCGCCGATGCTGAACAGGCGGGCAAGAGTCGGATTGATGTTCATGGTGTCCTCGTATGATGAACCAAAGGGATCCATCCTGCCCTTATTGGGCCGAAGTGGACCTTTTATCTTTGCGCTCTTACTGAAGTGGAGGCCAAGGCGTAAATGCGGGCGCCATTGGCTCTGGTTGACTAAAAGCCGACTAAAAAAACCCGCTTGGAATATCGCAGAAAAATTTTCGAATGAAAGCTGCTCGGACAGTTTGTTGTCTAAACGAACGAAGTATTTAATACAGTTTCCAGGGCCTGTCAACTCTTTTTCAGTGAATTTGCCAGTTATTTAGTTGGCCAAGCGCCGCAAGCCGTCAAAAAGGCCAGGAATTGAGGGAGCGACGGGCTTGTCACGCGGCGAAGGCGGCGGCAAATTTACTGGCCAGAACCAGGCTCAAAGCTCCTCTTAAGGCGGGCTTTTCTCCCAGCGTGGAAGGCAGGATTCTTGCCGAGGCGAGTCCTCTGCGAATGCTATGCTCGATTGTCTCAGTCAGCGCAGTCTCAACCAATGACCAGGCGCGCGTTATCTCGCCGCCCACGACAACGGCCTCAGGGCTGAAGCCGACAACCAGGTTTGAAATCCCTATGCCCAGGTACCGAGCCGTTTCAATCAGCGCCGCTTTAGCATTAGCTTCACCGGCGAGCGCCCTGTCAACGAGGTCTCGGAAATCAAATGGCGCCATATTTTCCTGAGAAGACAGTTTCAAATATCGAGCCAGCGCCGCGCGCTCTGACGAAAAAGCTTCCCAGCAATCACGATTGCCGCACGAGCATGGAACGGGCGCGTGAGTTCCAATCACCATGTGTCCAAATTCGCCCGCCGCTCCACGCTGTCCGCGATAAACCTGGCCATCAAAAATGATTCCTGTACCCACACCCTCCGCTACCAGCACGAGAATAAAATCTCTCGCATCGCTTACTTCCGGCCGCCCAAACCAAAGTTCCGCAAGGGCCACCGCATTAGCGTCGTTGTCAATAATGACCGGCAATCCAATCGCGGCAGAGATCATTTTAGAGATGGGAATATCTCGCCATTTGAAGTAAGGAACGTAGACAGCATTTCCGGTAGACGGATCAACCAGTCCGGGAAGACTTACTCCAACAGCTTCAATCGAGCCTTTGCTCTTAAGAGTGAATTCCCGGACCAGTGTCAGCACGTTCTGGATGGTTTTGTCCGGATCAGGATCAGTCAAGAACTCTTTCTGCTCGACGATACGACCCGCCAAGTCGCTGGTCGCGACGGTCGTGCCAGTCGGCGTAATCGCGACTCCAACAGCTATCGCCTCCTTGGTTCGCAGTCTTAGAAGCGTGGGCCTCCGGCCGCCAGTCGACTCACCTTCCCCGACTTCTTCAACCAGGCCCTCGGCTGTCAGCGCTTCGACGATGGCGGAAATAGTTGACCGCTGCAATTCTGTTTCGCGCGCAATCTCGGCACGCGAGATAGGCTCACGCTCGCGGACGTAGTTCAATACGATCTGCCGATTTATATCGCGGATTGTGTTGAGGCGAGCTGCCTGGGTTTTTCGGAGATCAAGTCGTCGCAATGTTCAACGCTCCAATCGGGTAGAGCTGAATGTTTCCGGTGTCTGGGCCCGGGGGTAGTGCTATTTGCTGGCGGCCCGACCTTGAATGATAGTGATAGTCTTATCAATTGCCGGGACGTCCACTGCTTCAACGGTGTCGTTGGGCCACTGGATTTCAAGTTTGTCGACCTTCGTCGCTGCGCCTAAACCGAAATGCAGGGTCATATCGTTTTGTGAACAATAAACCGCGCCGCTGATTACGTCGAGTCTTTGTCGAGTCTTCCCGGTAGTCAAGTAAGCAATGCTGCCAATCGCATCTCTCGGATTCTTCTTCTCCACGTCTCCCACGAGCCGGACATTTAACCAGTGTCCCACGGGAGTAGCAACATTTCGCAAGATGGAGGGCCTGGCATCGATATTATTAATCACAATATCAAGGCGGCCATCTCCGTCCAGATCGCCAATCGCCAGACCTCGACTGGTCCAGGCCTTGGCGAGGGCACTGGCCGGTGCGGCGGCCACGCGCTCAAACTTGCCATTCTTAAGATTGCGGAAAAGCAACGCCTGCTCAGCGAAACTGGTACCCCATTGGTTTGAATCGACTGCCGGGTAGACGTGTCCATTCACAACAAAGAGATCCGCCCACGCGTCATTATCGAAATCTATGAAACTCGTTCCCCAGCCAAGAAACGGAATGGTAACTTCGCCGAGTCCAGCCTGGAAGGTAACGTCGGTAAAATTCCCGTCACCATCGTTGTGATAGAGGACATTTGAATCATCAGAAAAATTCGTGATGTGGAAATCGACCCGGCCGTCGTTATCGTAGTCGCCTATCGCCAGGCCCATTCCGGCTTGCTCACGACCATTTTCATTCAGAGCCACACCTGATGGATAGCCGACCTCTTCAAACGTTCCGTTTCCTTTATTAATGTAAAGCTGTTTCGGGGTCGAGTCGTTGACAACTATTAAGTCAAGAAGCTTATCGTCGTCTGCGTGGATGAAGGCGGAAGTGAAGCCGTAATACTTCTGCGGATCATTTACGCCGGCCCTGACGCTGACATCTTCAAAGCTGCCGTCAGGCTTTTGATGATAAAGCGTATCGCCTTCCCCGGTCAGGCCACGTGGGCCACACATTACGGGAACGCCGCGAAATTGGCAGAAATTTTGGCCAACGCCGCCCGGTTTGCCTGCCTCGCTTGGACTCGGCGGCAAATTATTGAGATCGATATCCGCGTAGCCGGGGACAAAAAGATCGAGGCGTCCGTCACCATCGTAGTCGCCCCAACTCGGGCCGGTACTCCAACCCTTGCGCGCGACTCCAAGTTTCTCAGCAACATCAGAAAATGTTCCGTTGCCGTTGTTGTGGTAAAGACGCGAGATGCCGAAATTAGTCACATACAAATCGGGCCGCCCATCGTTGTCGTAGTCACCAACGGCCACCCCACAACCCCAACGCTCGTTTCCCACACCGGCCTTGCCCGTAACATCCTCGAATTTCCAGTTGCCCAGATTGCGATAGAGTGCAGCGCGTGGTGGCTTTTCTTTGCCCTCAAGCGCAGCCACTGTAGAACCGTTGACCAGGTAGATGTCGGGAAGTCCATCCCCATCGTAGTCAAAGATCGCGGCGCCGCCTGAAACCGTTTCAAAGATGTAATTCTTTTGAGGGCTCCCTGAACGATGGTTGAAACCAGCCAGCGCCATCTTGTCCGTCACGTCTTCAAACACGACCGGGGCTTTGGGATCAGTGATCCCAACCGTGCGTCGCGACGAATAGTTTACCGGCGCCCCAGTTGAAACACCCATTCCCTGCTGAGGTTCAGGCTTCCTCGTCTGAGTTTGGGCGTAAGCAAGTGTAGAACCCGCAAACAACGTCAGCAGAAAAAGTATGACGTAGGGAAGCGGCGATGCGCTGCGACACTTTCTCAAGAACATTTCCCTTAGATACTGATCAATTGATCTCAAGCTCAGTTACTAATTGGAGAGACGCGTGGCCCTGGCTAAACGCGGGTCGATATGGGTTTAAAACTCGACCGAAAATACGCGGCGATCTAATGAGTGTCAACACGACAAGGATTCCGCGCGTGCATTTTGGAAGCCAGCCGTTTCCGCAGTCAACTTATCCGCTGGGACCGCGGGCGTCTCGCCCGCTGCGATCCGTCAGCAGGATTGATTTAATACCACGTTCTACTCGCGCTAATGCGCTCGTTGCAGGCGAGACGCCCGCGGTCCCAGTGAAGACGTTGACCTGAAAACTGTCCGAGTATCAGGATTTTATTTAGCATCCTGCTCATTGATGAGAAGATAGCGATCGACCTGCGGCTCCGTAATAACCTGGGCCTTGCCGCTGGGCCAGTTTATTTCTACCTTTCGCACACTCGCGGCTGTCCCCAGGCCGACGATAATGCGCGGATCATTCGCGGATAAGTAACTTCCTGAAGTGTTCTCATCGAATATTTGTTTCTTGCCGGCACTATCGGTAACCCTAATCCGTGCGCCAATTCCGTCACGATTCGATTTGACGCCGGCCAGAGACAAGCCTAACCAGTGGTTCCTTGCTCCATCGTTTCGCAGCAAAACAGGGCCGCCATCCAGTGATCCGATGACAACATCAACCTGGCCATCATTGTTCAAATCGCCAAACGCGGCGCCACGTCCGGTGAGCGAAGTATTAAACGAAGGTCCCGCACTAGCCGACACGTTTACAAATCCTTTTCCCGTATTGAGCATCAACATTGGTGTCTGTTTGTATTTCAGGTAAGAGTTTGTCTTTTCAATTGTGTCGAGCACGTGGCTTTGGGCAACAAAAAGATCGCGCCAGCCATCATTGTCGGCATCGATAAAGTGTGTACCCCACCCGGAATATAGCAGCGTTATTTGACCGACGCCGGCAGAGTTGGTCGCGTAGGTGAAACTCAGATCGTGATCGTTGTGATAGAGCGGATACGTCTCGTTTGAGAGCGTAGTGATGAAGACGTCCATGTAACCGTCATTATCATAGTCTCCGGCAGCGATTCCCATTCCCGCGTACGTCTTTCCATTTTCGTCGTAGCCGGCGCCGGATGAGATCGCAATGTCTTCAAAGGTTCCGTCTCCTTTGTTGTGATAGAGAGATTGCCGCACACTGTCATTCGCCACAAAGATGTCCATGAATCCATCGTTATCAAAGTCGCTGAAGGCGACACCTAAAGCCTTGCCACCCGGCTCTTCAATCCCTGATTTCACGCTCACATCTTCAAACGAGCCATCGGCGCGCTGGTGATACAAAATATTGGTCGCGCCCTTGAAATTATCGGGGTGACAGTAGGCCCGATAACCTGGCCGAAACTCACCGCAATAGACAGAGCCGGCGTCGAAATCCCATTCAACATAACGCCCGACGAAAAGATCGAGCTTGCCATCGCGGTCGTAATCGATCCAACCCGCGCTGGTTGACCAGCCACCCGCAGCGACACCCGCTTTTTTCGTGGCATCGATAAACGTACCATCGCCGTTGTTATGGTAGAGATAATTACCACCGTAGCCGGTAACATAAAGATCCGTGTAGCGGTCGTTGTCATAATCGGCGGTGGCGACGCCCATACTGTAGCCGCTGCCTTTCAGCCCTGACCCTTCCGTAACATCTTCAAAAGTGCCATCAGCTTTTTGGTGGTAGAGCCGGTTCCAATATTTCGCATCGCGTTTGTCGGGCGAATCTGTTTTCGGCATTGAATCTCTCAATAACGCGCCGTTGGTAAAAAACAGATCCATGCGGCCGTCGTTGTCATAGTCAAACATTGCGACGCCGCCACCCATTGCCTCGAGCAGGTACTTGAACGAAGTGAAGGACGGCGCACGTTTGAAATTGATGCCCGCCAAACTCGTAATATCGGTGAACGTTACCGGAGACTTTGCCTGAGGCGCCGGCGGCGGAGGCCGTTTGCTTGGAGTTTCGGAACTGTAAGACTTGCCGGTGCGTTGAGGAGTCGGACCTGGCGCCGGCTGTTGGCCCACAACGGCGAGAGGGCAAACGCCAAAGAACAACAAAATGAGTAGGGGTGAGAAGCGGGAACGAATTGCGCGCATTAAGAAAGCACTCATTACTTCAATGCTATCTCCGCATAATCCTTCCCGCGGTAAAGACGAATTGCATTTCCCGACTTTGTCATCATCAGAGGCCGTGGCCGCTTCAACGCATTGTCTTTGGTTGTGGAGACGGAGAGTATTTCGTTGCCCGATAGATCAAGAACATTTAATTTGCCATCGTTACCGAAACCAAAACCATAGGCGCCCACACCCAAAGCAGAACCGTTAATTGTGATAGGTGAGTCGGTGATGAAGAAGCCTTCATACCTGGCACGCACATCGGCGGCGTAACCCGAAGTATCCACGAGTCCTGCTATCACGTAACGGTTTGTGCCAAAACGGGCGGCTGCGGAGTTACGCATTTGAGTGGGCGCAGTGAGTCCCTGAAAATAAAACCCGGGAGGCACAACTCGCGATAGGTTTGGCCCGGTCAGTATCGTCGCACCCTCCTGGGCTAACACCAGAACCGGCAGCGAACATGAAACGAGTAATGCGGCAAGTCCGGTTAGCGAATGTCTTCTCCAGTTTTTCATAAAGGTCTTTTCCTCAGTTTGATGGCTGATAAGCTTCAACTTGTCGTTGCGCTACGACAGCGTAATGGAACTTCCTGATCAAGTTGATGGGCGTGACAACAATTATCCTACATCTTTCGCGGAAAAAGGAACTTAAGGAACGCCTCAACGCGCGCGGCCCACGCGGCCTCATTATGCTTAGCGCCTTCAGCTTCGAAGTAGTTAAGATCCTTTGCGGGCTTCCAGCCTGAAGTCGGAAGTCATGACGCAGCTCAAGCAGGGGACTGGTCTTTGACCTCCGATGGGCGGCACGTCTCTGACTTGCCATAGGCAATCCTTTCCGGTCTATGACCGGATTTCAAAGGTCGGAGACCTAAAAAATATTCAAGAAGCCTGCCGGCAAGTCAGAGACTTGCCGCCCATCGGAGGTCAAAGACCTGTTCAGAATACTTGAGTGGAAATTTTTGTGCGCGCGGATGTCGCCCGTGAGCGTATGCGGCCGTTGCGCAAAACCTGTCCCGCAAGCAAACAAGGCAATAACGGTAATAAGCTTTAGATAGCTCAACCTTAAACCATCCCAACGTTTGTGTGATCCGCGAGATTGGCGAAACTGATGATAGATTAGAGATACGGGTCAGAAGTAAGGGGTAGAGAAGTTCACAAGTGCGATTCAAGCAGCGACGGGTCTTTGACCTCCGATGCGCGGTAAGTCTCAGACTTACCGGCCGGCTTCTTGAATATTTTTTAGGTCTCCGACCTTTGGATTCCGGTCATAGACCGGAAGGATTATTCCGGCCTACGGTAAGTCTGAGACTTACCGCGCATCGGAGGTCAAAGACCAATACCAGCTTGAGCTGCTCCACTTCTGACTCCGATCTCTTAACCTCTGACTTATGACCTCTGATTCTGCCCTCTGCCCTCTGCCTTCTGCCCTCTGCCCTCTGCCTGCCCTCTCCCCGTCGGCCTTACCGACTACCAAGCGCATACACCAACGTCCTCGGATTATAGGTCATCCAGTCGAACCAATAATCGTTAAGCACGGCGACTTTCGTGAGTTGTTTCCCGCTGAGCGGACCTGCGATCGACTTGCCGGTGAAGTCCCATTCACTGCCCGTTTCCGCATCGACCAGGGTCAGCGAAGGTGCGTTTGGTTTGACAAAGAATTCCAGTTTCCGCCTATCGACTACACTTTCGAAAGCGCGCACCGATTTCCTGTCGTTTCCAAGCACGATAAAGATTGGAACGCCACCCACTTCGTCCAGGATTAGTTCTTGTTTCAATAGCGCTGCGAAAGGATAAGCTTTCGAGACTCCATTAACGGTGAGACCGATGACGAGTGTTCGCGGTTCAAGAGATTTAACGAGGGAGGCCGACGTCGCAACCGGCAGGTTGTTCACCTGTTCTTCCCAGTTTGCCGGCGCATACTTCCCTGCCCGCGCAATCTCCTCGTTAGGTCGCAACACGCGTCCCTCAGGCTTCTCTCTCTTCCAAAGTCCAAAGGTCAACTCATCATGGAAAACCGGACGGAGACGTTGGCCTTTCAGCGGTCCCTGGATCGCTTCGCCAGTGACCTGTTGCCACCACGAGCCCGTTTCTTCATCGCGCATGATGAAGTTCTGATTATTAATTCCCGCCAGATGGAAGTGAAGTTGTCGCCCGTCTACTGTCGATTCCCACACCAGACCGGTGTGACAGAGCGTTCAATAAGTGGCAACGATCGGAGTGCCACCGACTACGTCCTGCACGACGTGATGGTAAGCCATCAGGCGAACCGGATAGGCCGCCGCGTCCCCGTTATTCTCCACCGCTATGACGATGTCCGCATCATCAACAAATCCAGCCTCACTGGTTTTTGCATAGGCCGCATTAGCGAGCGGGTTAAACATCCATTCAAAATGATTCTGCCGGGCAAACCAGGTCGAGGCCAGCAAAGGGATGAGAACGATTACGAGTAACGCTTTCTTCCACCAACGACGTGAACCACGCCAAAGCCAGGCCACGAGAAAAAAGGCACCCGCCAAACTAAGCAGCGTCACCAGTGGAGACCAGCGGCGCAATACATAGGACACTTCCACCCCGCGGGTAGTCTGCGGTTTGAATGGATGAATGATCCAAACCGGGACGGCGACGATGGCAAACGCAAGCAGTGCTATTACGACCAGCCCGATCCATGCTGCTTTACGACCCGGATACGGAGCGGTGTTTTGAGTTAGCATAAAAGTTCGCCTCCCCGTGTGAATGTCGTGTCGCTCTAATTCGTATTACAAGGCATGATATCACTGAGGCGCACTAATCATCTGTT
Organism: Pyrinomonadaceae bacterium; assembly: GCA_036506215.1. Lineage (GTDB taxonomy): Bacteria > Acidobacteriota > Blastocatellia > Pyrinomonadales > Pyrinomonadaceae > PSRF01. Next base: position 72,596 of record DASXSC010000151.1, read on the forward strand.
TGAAGCCTTGCTCTCCGAGGCTTTGCCGTTTCGATTCGCGGCAAGTCTCTGACTTGCCGCTTAGCCTCTGCCTATTTCTTAGGTCTCCGACCTACTTGGGACGGTCATAGACCGTAATGGTGAGGTGAGCTTTCGGCAAGTCAGAGACTTGTCGCGCATCCGACGGCAAAGCCGCAGCGCGCCTTCACCAACGTACGCGTCCTGCCCGTCTTCGGATCCCATCTGTCAAATCCACCAAGAACCTTTTCCAAAGTAATTCTGCCTGCATTGGTCTTAGTCAACTGTTTCCCCCACGCGACTCGGGCGCCGGAATTCGCACCGGCACCGGTGCTATTAGACTCCGCATAGCGCACCGTCTTTTCCCGTTCGGGAAAGTTCCAGTTGTGCCAGCCGGCGGGACGAACCACTTCGGACATACTGGTGTTAAGGAAAATCACGCCGGCATACGGCCGCCACGGTCGGCCAAGGTAGGTCTTCACCGCCGGTTCCCCGGTGATTTTGCAATTCGAAAAGACAAAACCAAATGGCTGTTCAAACGGTGTTGAGGCGGCGGTGATGTATCCTTCAGGCAGTGTATGTGGCAGCGTTCAAAGAATGCTGTCGCGCCGCCGAAAATGAAATCCACGTGGCCCGTTATGTAGCAGCCCTCGAAATACTGGCGGCCACGGTTCAGAAGGATCGTGTCCTGCCACCCCAGGAAATGGCAGTTGCGAAAGACCGTGCGATCGCCATCAACGCGGATTGCGAGCGCCTGACCTACTGGCCCGGCTGAATTCTCAAAAGTCACGTTCTCGGCGGTGAAATCGTCAGCGTCGATTATCGTAGAAGGAGTTCGAAACGTCGCGATTGGCTTGCCATCCTTCCCAATGACATTCGCATGCAAGTCAAATGTGAGCACGGTCTTTTCCGTGTTCTCCCCGATCAGGTGAACAAAGCGCTTTTCGCGCTGCACATAGATCAGTTCCTTGTAGACACCGGGTTTGACGAGAATGATCGCCGGATTATCAGGGCAAGTTGTTTGCGGCACCGCGTTAATAGCTTCTTGCACTGTCCTGAAGTGTCCGCTGCCGTCGGCTGCGACAACTAGTTTTGTCTGGGCAGCAGCGGTGCCCACACCGCTCATTAAGCAAAGCAGCAAGACGAAGGATGAAGGCGGGACGGAGGAAGGATGAAAGCGGAAGGATGGATGAGGGAGGAAGGATGAAGGATGAAAGGTTGGGTGTTCCGATCATCGCTTTGCTCAGATCATCACTCAAATCGATCGAGGCCGTCATCGTTCATCCTTCATCCTTCATCCTTCATCCCTCATCCTTCTTCACTCCGCGCAACAAGGTAGAGGTCCCGTCCGGCGCGTTCCACCACCAACGTATCCGGATCCGAATCGTAATTCTCGCGACGAAACTGACGATGGTCCATGAATCCCAGGTTCACGCGCTCGCAGGTAGCCTCGTCGAGCGCGGCGGCCAGCGTGATGCGGAAACGGGGAACTACTCGGCCGTCTTTGTCGCGTTGTCCGGCATAAGAGACGTGTGCGAGATGAGCGGCGACCGCCAGATTCGCCTGTAGCTCAGTTGAAAGCGCGACCATCTCGCGCACCCGGTCGAGCGGCGCATAGCCATACTTCTCGATTAACCGTCCATGCGTTTCCGAAATCGAGTACAGGTGTGGCGCATAGATTATCAACTCTCCGCCTTCGTCAATGATTCCGCCCAGCTTGTAGCTCGCTTTCCCGCCAACCCAAAGCTCATCGTAGTGCTCATCGAGAAGCGCGACTACTCTCTTGTATTTGCGGCCCGTGTATTTGATGTGCACCTGGCGGCTGACTTCAGCGGCGCGCCGGAAAGCTTCGCGCACATCGCCAGCGTAAAGGGCATGAGTTCGCAGGCGGTTGTCGTCACCACGAGTCACTACTGAGTTGAGTGAGATGATCCGAGCGGGCACAAACTCCGCGGCCGCTTCGATCATGTGGCGGACGGGCGTTTCGACGCGCCCAATCACATTTTCAATCGAAGCCAGCGCACCGAGCCAATGCGTTGCGTGAGTCAGGTCCGGGCCGGCCACGCCCGGGAAAAAGTATTTTGCACCGCCCGCGAAGCCGGCCACTTCATGCGGCACCGTGGCGCCAAAAACGAGCACGATGTCGTACACACCTGGGCCCAGCAGACGGTTGAGGTTCACTTGCACGGCTTCATTAATCAGGCCGCCGGTCAACTCGGTCACGCGGGCGGCGCTCAGCTCGCCAATCGTTACCAGTTCTTCCGGACGGTTCCACTGGTGATCGTAGATCTGTCCCGGTCCTGGCGCCGAGGTTCTTTCGCTCAAACCAATCTTCGCCCGCTTCTCTTCCTCGGTCATCGGCATGTGCGTGCCCTGCGCAATCAAAGCGTCAAACCGGGCGACGCTGCGCGCGGCCAATATGTCCGCAGCGAAGGGAAAGAGAATGTCTGTATTGTCGTCGCGCGTTTTGTCAGAAACGATCGCGAGCACGCGCGCATCCGGGCCAATGGTCACGAGCGCCTGCTCCAGGATCGCGCGCAACTCGGCCGGCGATAGATCAAGATTCGGGCCGCCCCTGCCAACGGTTGATGGTGCGACTTTGGTACTCATAAATTCAAAACCAATGGTTAACTAACGAGCGCCGCAGTTTGAGTAGGGAAAAGATTAATTGGTTAGGTTAAGGTGAACTACCTTCCCTCGCCCTTTGCCCTTCGCCCTTTGCTCTTTGCCCATCGCCCATCGGCGCGTGCATTAGCGTTGAATGCGCGCCGAACCACCTTTCGCAAAAGCGCGCACCTCATCAACGGTAGCCATGGTGGTGTCGCCGGGAAAGGTTGTCAGCAACGCGCCGTGGGCCCACCCCAGCTTAAGTGCTTCCGCTGGAGACTCTCCGGCGAGCAAACCATAGATGAAGCCCGATGCGAACCCATCTCCGCCGCCGACGCGATCGAGCACATCCAGCTCCACTGTTGGCGAGATAAAGGTCTCGCCGTTAACCCAGGCTACCGCGGCCCAGCCATGCCTGTTCGTCGTGTGCACTTCGCGCAGCGTCGTCGCGACAATTTTCACCTGCGGATGCTTCCCGACCACCTGCTCGATCATCGCAAAGAACATGCTGGGATCGAGCGCAGACTTCGAAGCAACTTCAGGACCGGGAATGCCCAGTCCTCTTTGCAAATCCTCTTCGTTGCCGACTAACACCGTAACTTGCTCCAGGATGCGCCCAATGACATCGACCGCTCGGCTCTCGCCTCCGGAAACTTTCCAGAGCTTCTCGCGGAAGTTCAAATCAAAAGAGGTCACGGCGCCGGCGGCCTTCGCTGCCTTCATTCCCTCGATGATTAGTTCCGCAGTAGTCTTCGACAGGGACGCGAAAATGCCGCCGCTATGAAACCAGCGTACACCGTTCGCGAAGATCGCGTTCCAGTCAAAGTCGCCGGGCTTCAACTGCGCCGCCGCTTCGTTGCAACGATTGTAGAAGACGACTGGCGCGCGCACACCGTGGCCGCGATCACTGTAAACAGCCGCAATGTTTGGGCCATTGACGCCGTTGTGTCGGAACCTTTTGTAGAAGGGCTTGACGCCCATCGCACGCACGCGTTCGGCGACCAGTTCCCCGATGGGGTAGTCAACCATCGCCGTCACGATGCCGGTCTCCAAACGGAAGCAATCCGCGAGGTTAGCAGCCGTGTTGAACTCGCCGCCGCTGACGTGAATCTGACATTCCGTCGCTTTTCGAAAAGGAACAATCCCCGGATCGATGCGGTGGACCAGCGCGCCAAGAGAAACGAAGTCCAGCGCACCAGTTGGCAGAATCTTCAGGCCGTCTTTCACTCCAGTCTCCTAATAATAGAGCCAGCGGTCTATAAACATTACGTCCCTCCGGGACTACGGACTTGGTCAGAAACTTTGCTCAAAAAAAAACACTTGTGGGCTTGTTACACAGCGAAACCAAAAACTAACACACTACCCGGCTGCCATCTGCCGGACATTACACACCGCCGAAGGCTGAGAAGCCCCCGTCGACTGGCACCACAACGCCAGTCACAAATGACGAGTTGGACGAGAGCAACCAAAACACTGTGCTGAGCAAATCTTCCGGCTCGCCAAAGCGGCGCATCGGTGTGTGATCTAATATGCTTCGGCCGCGTGCGGTTAGCTCGCCTGTTTGCTGATCAGTCAGGAGAAAACGGTTCTGTTTGGTTAAGAAAAATCCGGGCGCGATGGCATTAACACGAATACGCGGCGAGTACTCCTGCGCCAGGTGAACTGCCAGCCATTGCGTGAAACTGTTTACGGCCGCTTTGGCAGCCGAGTAGGCCAGCACGCGCGTCAACGGCCGGAAGGCGCTCATGGAAGAAATATTCAGAATTACGCCTTCGCCCTGTTCGGCCATCCGTTTGCCAAAAACCTGGCTCGCCAGAATTGTGCCCTGCAAATTCAGGTCAAACACAAAACGGAGCGCGTCTTCCGGTATGTCGAAAAATGAAAGATCGGGACGCGTAGTCGCCTGCGGATGATTCCCTCCCGCTCCATTGATAAGACAATCTATGCGCCCAAATTCCGAGACGGCGACCTCCACGGCGCGTTCTAAGCTCTCCTTCTGGAGCACGTCCCCTTCGATAACGATGGCTTTGCCCGGGGCAGATATTTCTGCGAGTAGGGTACTTGCTTTCTGCTGGTCGCGAGCCAGAAGCGCAACACTCGCACCGCAGGCGATAAGTGCCTGTGTTATGACGCCACCCAATACTCCAGTGCTACCGGTGATAACCACCGAACGCCCGGTGAAATCGTTCATCTTACTTGGGTCTAGAGTCACGGTTGTTTACTCAGAATGTCCGACAAACCTAAAGGATCGAATTCAACTCGAAAGTGCAACAGCTCGCGCAGTCACCATAATTGAGACACGATTCAGTAACAGTCGACCAATATTGGCGTTCTAATCAGAACCGGGAGCGGACCGGGGTCCCCAGCCGGGCAGCCCGGCTGGGGTGGTGGTAGCGACCGGCCAAGGACTCAACTTTACCCGGTCGAGTATTTCGATCGCATCGCAGTCATTCAAGTAATACAACTTCGGTTGACTCCCTGGCCGGTCGCTACCGCTCCCGGTTCTGATTCGGGTGTTACAGGCGCCGTCTCTGTCGCTTCGCGTCTGCTAGCTGAGTTGCAATTGAAACTTGAATCCATCAGGAACCACCTCAACCGAGGAACAGCGGTTTCAGATGCCGCTCAAATAAATTCTCGGTAACATTCTTGGCTACTGTCGCTTCGCACGCTTCCAACATTTGCAAATAGCGTTCTCCCATCTTAGCAGCGACCTTGTAACCCACGTGAATCAGTTGCCGCAGGCTCGGATTGTACTGTTCACATGTCTGATCGTGTCGAAGCGCAGAGACGAATTGCTCACTGGTCCAGCCGCGAACTATTTCACTGGACGGCAGCTCCGCGGGGTCAATATCGATCACTGTCGCGTATGGAGCGCACAGCGCCTCGATGTGATCGAGCGCTTCACTATAAATCTCTTGCGCCATTTTCAGGCCTTCGCCGCCACTCTCCGCCAGCCCGATCACTTCTTCGAGCCAGTTGGTGCCGGCAGTCTTCACGTGTATCCCGGCGCCGGTTCTGGCCAGTGCCCGGCGTATCGGCGCGTAAATCGAAAACTTGTCACTTCCGGAATGGACGCTAAGTTTCAGGTTGTCAGGAAGATCGTATTGGTTGACTGCGTGGGAGATCACAGCCAGATCCTCGTTAAACTCCTTCTCAAACTGCGCGATGTCACCAACGTAATCAACCCCCTTATTGAACCGGCCGGTAAACTTTGGTGCGATAGTTTGTGCCGGAATTCGCTCATCTGCAATGGCAGCCAGGATGACCAAAAGTTCCGGTGGGGTCTGCGGGCTGTCGGTTTCGTCCATTGACACTTCAGTGATGAACTTGCCGGCGCTCTTCTTGGCGGCGATGTGGCGGTAGAGTTCTCCCGCCTCGCGCACCGCCTTGAGATACTTGCTTGCTATCTTTTCAATCTCGGCGCGCGTCGTCGACAAAGGCTCTGCGATGCCCGAGATCTTCAAACTACCTACCAGTTCGGAGTGCCGATCCACAAAAGCCTGGACCGCAAAAGTTTCGGCAGGCTGGCCGATTGCGTCCGCTACATCGAGAGTATAGAAATCTGAAGTTTCAATGAATGGGTCTACAGTGTTCAGGCGAATATGATCGGCATCGACGTGAAATGGTTTGGTCCATTCCAATTCTCTTACCGCGCCCTCGGCGGCTGCCAGCACGCTCTCAGGCTGGGAGCCAACAATTGCATGCTCGCGAAACGACTTGTTCCAGACTGGGACGACGTCAACCCCTTGCCATGCAACCTGCATGCATGCTCGAAGCTGCGACTTCGCCTGATGCGCGAATCGATCGCCGACACCAAAGGAATATTTCTCCAGTCTCAACCCGTCATTCATGATCTTCTCCTTAACCTCGTCTGAACCCAATCCCATTTCTGCGGCTAACCCGGATCTACCTCCGTTTGGAAAGCAGACTTGTCCGCCGCGTTGGCGCAACGCTTAAGTTTGAGTCCTTCGTGCATGGCGCACAAAAGCCCTTTCTAAACGAATTGAACATGAGCTTCCCTTTGCATCTAATTCGTAGCCTCTCTTTTCAAGAACTTCACTAGGCCGAGTCGCTGTTCCATGATTCCTTCTACCACGAGCGCCGCCATTTTCTCGGCCCCCAAAGGTGAAAAATGAGTGTTGTCTTCGACGCCATTTGGATAGTTGCTGTTTTCGCCGGGCTTTAGTTGCAGAAAGAGCTTTCTCGAACCTTCAGGCCCAGATTCTTTGAGAAGTGCTTCGCTCTTCCGGTGCATGTCGATCAGCGCCACCCTTTGCTCAGAAGCAACACTGCGCACAATATCAGGGTATTCGCCGAGCGTATCGTAAAAAACTCCCTGGACATCGAACCGCCGCCGCATCACCGGGGTCAGTAGGACCGGGATCGCTTCCTTCTCTCGCACGTCGGAAATGAAGCGGAGCAAATTTCTTCGGTATTCGTCGGGTGGTGTATAACGGTCCACCTTTTCTTTCACGCCGTCGTTGTGGCCAAACTCTATGAAGACATAGTCGCCCTTTTTGATCCTCGCTACTAATGCCTGCCAGCGATTGTCGGCGATGAACGTCCTGGTACTTCTGCCATTCTGCGCGAGGTTCTCAACCCTGACTTTGCGTTCGTCGAAAAACTTTTGCAAGGCCTCACCCCAACCGGTCTCCGGACGCTTCTCCGGGAACTTCGGGGCCATCGTTGAATCGCCGGCCAGATAGATGGTTACAGGCTCTTTGCCAAAAACGGTACCCTGCAGAAACAATAACAAGAAGAAGACGGTAAGGTAACGCTTCCTTGGTGATGAAACTTCGGTTATCTGATCCCAGATTCCAGTACCACACACAACAGAACTACAACCATTATCAGCCGACATCAATGAGTTGTCCCTAACCTTTCACCATTTGTTTCTTCCAGGCTGGATAGTCTCTGCTAAGCAGTTCTGCAGGGGCAGTGACATACCATTGATAGCCGTTTCTGCGTTCGGCTTCGATCTCAGCAATGTCGTATTTAATGATGCTGTCGCGCCCGGCGAAAATTGGACGATTGGTGCCGATCTCGTAGAAACGCGCCCAGAGTGGAGCGGCGTTCGGGTCTTTGACGACTACCCGATCAAAGGTGCCGGACTTCGAGGGATCGTGTTTTTCGATCCAACTGATGCCGGTGATTTTTGACTTCTCGAACCAGGTGATTGCAGATTCGATCGCTTCAAACACCTGGGGGTCAGGATGATCGATCCCCATCAGAAACCGCACAATGCCGACGCTTTCGTAGCCGCTCAATGAGATTGGTTCAAACGTTCTGGCCGCAGCCGGCGCGAGCGTAACCTCATCGTGCTGGGCACACCAGGCCGTCCGTTTCCCAGCGACTAATACCTGAGTTCTTAAAATACACGCGATGCCCAGTTGCACCGCCTTCTCAGCTTTCACTCGTCTGGTCACATCCACAAACGCGTAAACTGGTTTGTTTTTCGAGATGTCGCGGAGGAGCTTCATCACGCCAATCATCGCGTTGTCGTTATAAGTGATGTGCGTGTAGTAGCCTTTTCTCAAAGGATAATATTGCGGCCAACCGCCATTTGCATATTGCGCTCTGAGCAAATAGTCGTGGCCTTCGAGAAAGGCACCTTTGTGGCGCTCCAATTTTTGTGAATCATAAACGCGGGCGAGAAAAATCAGCTGCGTGTACGTGGCGCCATTGTCAATCGTCGCGTCATCTTGCTGCTTTTGCCTGGCGAGATCAGCCTGGTTTTTTTCCGTCAACACCGCGGCCATGTCAATGTTCTTGGGCCAGCCTCCTGTCTTACGCTGGTACAAGAGAACGTTGTCGGCTATCCGAGCGGCGTCGCGACTGCGATACCACTCGGGCGTTTGATGAAGGCAATCTTCCCATTTGATCGGCGTCGTCGCTGCCGTGAGGTAGGCGCTTACGTTGTTCACCTTCGGTTTGTGTGCGAAGCACAACGGCTCGACGAGATGACGCTGACCTATTCCGCTCGATCGTTTCTACGGGCTCAGACGGGGTGGTTAACCGCTTAACTTGCGGCGCATAGTAATTCACTAAGGCCTTGTCGTCAAGCTTTAAGCTGCGTTCGTGTTTTAGCTGCCGAGAGCTTGCGACTCTGCTCCGCCTCCAAGGCGATCGCCCGCGCCGGAGTCGCGGTTGTTTCGCGAACCACCAGATAGGTACGGACGCGAACTTCTTCGCCCGCCGATCCAGATTGTTTGATAGTCGCCATCAGAGCATCGATCGCTTTTTTCCCAATCTCGGCGCGCGGAGAACATACCGTTGTCAGCGGAGGCTGCGAGAGGGCCGCGAAAGTAATATCGTCGAAGCCCACGATAGAAATGTCTTGGGGAATCTTTAGACCGGCCATCCTGAATTCGTGCATCGCGCCGAGTGCCATCAAGTCGTTGGCCACTACCAACCCAGTGGGAAGCTCGTTTGCAGCTAATATCTCGCCAGCCGCGCGCCGTCCCCCATCAAACTTGAAATCGCCCTCATAGATCGCCGGCGACGGCGCATCGGAAAGATGACGCGCGATAGAATCAAGAAAAGCCTGGCGCCGGATGGCGGCCGATCGAAAGAGGCCCGGGCCCGCGATATGCGCGATTCTTCGGTGGCCAAGAGAGACAAGGTGTTCGACTGCCTCTTCAATTCCACTAGCATAGTCAACCATGACATCGCTCATGTGTTCGCCGGTAGTTCCCACATTATGAAAGACTACTGGAACCTTTCTCGCCGCGAGCTCATCAATTAACTTCGAATCGAGTTCTGTAGTCATCAACGCGACGCCTGCGACGTTGAGTTCGATCAAGCGCCTCACGTAGTCAGCCGCGCGCCTGGCATCATAATTTGTATTTACCAGAATCACGTTGTAGCCACGTTCAAAGGCCGCGTCTTCGATGCTCTTTACCAGCTCAGGGAAGAACGGGTTGGAGATGTCTGAAACCAGTAGGCCGATTATGTTACTGCGGCCGGAAGCAAGCGTGCGGGCGTGCGCGTTCGCGTAATAGTTGCAGCTCTTAATAGCACGCAAAACTCTCTCGCGCGTGACATCTGTCACATATTTCGTGTTGTTGATAACGTGAGAAACGGTTGCTGTTGAAACACCCGCTTCGCGCGCCACGTCTTTAATACGCATTACTTAAAAAATGGGCGGACTTTGGTCTTTGGACTTGGACTTTGCTCCTTAATCTTCCTTGCTCGGTCCTCGAGTTTGTTGAAGCAACCACCCGCTGAGGTCCTGAGCAGCTTTGTAGTTATCGAATTCCGGCGGCAGTTTTCTTCCATCAAGATACTCGTTATAGAACCAGGGATCGCCAACCGCAAACACGGTGCCCTTTCCCAGTTTCGAAACCGCCATGATCACGTCGCCACGATCTTGCACGGTTGATTTGGCGGGCGGCGCTACGGAAAGCGTGCAGACCTCCTTCAGGTAAAGTCTCTTTGCCGTTTTGAAGATCGGATGCCCGTCGGGAATCGTGATTAGCCCCATTGCAAAATCGTTTCCGGTTACCTTATTTCTGCTGTCCTTATTAAATTGAATACCGAACTCTTTGGCCAGTTGATTAAAGTGATCAAACTCGGCGTTGCCAAAATCATTCGCCATCAAGACGAGTACTCCGCCAGACTTCACCCAATCGCGGATGGCTTTGATGTGCGGCTCTTCTACGTAATGCGGGTTGTTGCTCTCTTCTTTGGTGTCTGGATCAACAATTATGTAGATATCCGTCTTTTTTAAGTTCTCCGCGGTGGGAGCGTCGCTTAAGGCCGTCGTCCTGGCGCCAAGAGTCCGAAAGATATGCCCCCAGAGAGAGAAGCCACTGTTGGGCATCTCTTCCCACTTGTAATGATAGGGCACTAGTTGTCCAGTCGAATCTTTCTTAGTCTCGCTATTGAAATAATAATCAAGCGTGACTATGCTGCCCTGTCCCCCAACGCTGCCAGCGGCCATTTCCATTTCACTGCTGGCTAACAAAAAGGCGCCCAGACCTTTGGGATCATTAGTCACCACTTTTTCGCTCAAGTAATAGCCGTAACTTCCGTCGCGATATGGATTCCCTCCCAAGCCGGCGACACTTACGGTGCCTTTGAAAGCGACCTGCCCGGTTGCTTTAGTTTCGATGAACTGTTTCGTAATCCCCTGATAACCCTTCCGTGCGATTGCGAGATAAGAGGGAGGCAAATAACCCTCGCGAACTCCCCGGGCCAACGCATAGACAAACATGCAGGAGGCCGATGCTTCCAGGTAGTTTCCTGGTGCCCCGGCTTTATCAAGCACCTGATACCACAAACCTGAGTTCCGATCCTGATAGTTGTCGATCGCCAGTGCCAGCCGTTTCAGACTTGCAATTAGCGAATTCCTTTTTGGATGGTCCTTCGGAAAATATTCCAGAGTATCGACCAGCGCCATCGCGTACCAGCCCATGGCCCGGCCCCAAAAGTTAGGCGAAGTTCCTGTTTGCGGATTAGCCCAGCGTTGTTTTTTGGATTCATCCCAGCCGTGATAGAGCAACCCTGTCCTGGCATCTCTTGCATGCAGTTCCATTAGAGTGAACTGTCTGGCAATGTCATCGAAATCGGCATCCTCATGAAAGGTCGCGGCATACTCAGCATAGAACGGCTCACCCATATACAAGCCATCGAGCCACATTTGTGAAGGATAGATCTTCTTATGCCAGAAGCCGCCTTCTGCAGTGCGCGGCTGAGTCTTCAGCTGCTCTCGAAGTAAGGCGGCGGCTTTCCGGTATTTGTCCTGTCCGGTAACTTTGTAAAGTAGAAGAAGAATCCTGCCATTGAGAACATTGTCGATGTTGTAGTCGTCAAGCTTATAGGTTTTGATCGTCCCGTCATCGTTCACGAAACGATCTATCGATTGTTGGATATATTTGAAATATCTCCCGTCGGCGGTGTTGTACCAAACACTTTCAATTCCTTTTAAGACAACTCCCTGTTCGTAACTCCACTTTTCAGCTTTGCCTGGATCTGTCTCCCATGATCCAGTCCACCTAGTCATCACGGTTGCCGCCATGCGCTCGGACAATGGCGCGGTCTCGCCAGCGGTTGATGATCTGTGCGCGGCGCCGGGACTGATTCCTGCCGCCAACACAAAACAAAAAAGAACCAGGTTGAAGAAACTCTTCATAGCTGCCTCAGAAAATATTCGACGAGAGTGCATTTTCGATTACTTGCGCACGAGTGGAATTGCTCGAGAATGCCAGTGGGATATTCTCCTTTTCTGTTCGTGGCGCTGTATGGTAAGGGAATTCTTGCAATAATCCTAGCAGTTAAGCGGTTTTCTGGAGACTGGAAAAAGGTAGTGTCCGGCAAACTGCAGCTTCATAATCAAGGGAATACTCACTCATCGCGTT
>DASXSC010000152.1:0-3941 GCA_036506215.1 Pyrinomonadaceae bacterium
CGGATTTTTGGATTTCGCTGTGAATCAGACTGACAACCTCTTGGATGGCTTCGTTAATGTCCAGAAGCGTCTTCTCAGTGTCGCCTTTTTTGACCAATGCGCGGATGCGACCGATCACATCGCTAGCCCGGTTGCCGTCTCTGACAATTCGCGATATCGCATCCCGCGCCTCGTCTAAATTCGGTGTCGGATTGGCAAGCCAGCGGAAACAAGCGTTGGCATTAGCAACAACGGCGGCAAGCGGCTGGTTGATCTCATGAGCGATCGACGCGGTAAGTTCTCCCATTGTCATGACCCGGGTTACGTGCGCCAGCTCTGCCTGTGCCTCGCGCAGACCGCGTTCCGCGCGGCTGCGTTCCTCGCGTGTGCGCAGCGCGATCACACCATACGCCAGATTATCCGCCAACTCCGTGAACTGCTCGGTCGTGCGTTCATTAAAAGCGTCAGGTTCTTCAGCGTAAAGGGTGAGGGCGCCAAACGGTTCGCCGTCAGACATCAACGGGACCGAGATATTCGAGCAATAGCCGCGCTTAAGCGCCTCCGCTCGCCATGGAGCGACACTCGGGTCGTCTTTGATACTCTTCGTCCATGATGGCTTGCCGGTTCGGATAGCAGTGCCAGTCGGACCCTGACCTCTTTCCGCGTCCGCCCAAGTGGCTTTGACACTTTCTACGTACCCATCGTCGTATCCTGCTATCGCGACCGGGCGAATCGTTTTGGCCGCGTCAAGCTCACGGTAACCGACCCACGCCATCCGAACTCTGCCGACCTCAACGAGAATGCGGCAGACGGTCTGCAAAAGTTCGTATTCGTCGGTGGCGTGAACAAGGGCTTCATTGCACTGATAGAGAGTCTGCAGCGTTCGGTTGAGTCGGGCCAGGTTGTCTTCGGACTGTTTGCGCTCGGTGATATCGAGCAGCGCGCCCGCAAACCGGACCACGGCGCCGTCCGCATTCCTGATTGGTTCGCCCATGCTTTGCACGAAGCGAATAGAACCATCGGGCCGCATGATACGGTATTGGATATTGTAAGGCTTACCCTCGCGAACGAGCTCATCGTAACGCTCCATCGCATATTGCCGATCTTCGCCGACGATGCGCTCGACGAAATCTTTGCGAGCCAAGGCGCCGTTTTGCGGATTCAGTCCTAAGATTCGAAATATTTCATCCGACCAACGGCTAGTCCCCGCAAGCACGTCGATTTCGTAACTGCCGAGATGGGCGATCCTCTGGGCCTGCGTGAGCTGGGCTTCGCTTGACCGGAGCGCGACCTCCGCTTCTTTTCGTTCGCCGATCTCCTCCTGTAGCTCCTCATTGGCGCGCCGAAGCTCGGCAGTGCGCTCTTGCACTTTCGTATCCAGTTCGTCACGTGCCTGCCGGAGCGACTCTCTGGCGCGCTTTTGACTTGCGCTCAGCCAACTGATCGAAGCCGCGGAAAGGAAAAATACAACCATGCGCGGCAAGTCTTCTGCGCTTAACTCCAGAGGGTAGAAGGGTGACTTAAATTGATAATCGATCAGCACGACTGAAAGTGAGCTCGCCAGCAATCCCGGCCCGAGCCCGCCTACCCAGCTGCTGAGCACGACTGCGCAAAAGAACAATGAGTTGGGCGTGGGGTCAAAGTAGGTCCTCAGCAACTCTTTGATAAAAAGTGCGGCAGCGACAGATAAGACAGCGAGTCCGTACCTCAGAACAACCGACGCGGTACGTCGCGTTGACGTCGCAAACTTCGGCATAACATTACGTACGATTTACACTGCAGTATTCAAATCCAGCGAGCACAGACAACGCGTGGCGGAACCTTAACTCATTCGCTTTTTCCGTCCACTTGTTCCCAAGAAAATTTAGCAGAGTCGTTGGTATCGAATCTATTATACTTAGGTATAGTACAATGAACGCCTCTGCTCGTTTGACTGCATCATGGCCGAGTTCGATCGGACTACAGACATTCGACGCGGCGCGAATGCTTTTCTTGCCGTCGATGCGGTTATCGTCCGAGAAGCGCGCCCCAGATCGAAGCCAAGATTTAGTCACCTGCCGATAACTTGACACACTTCTTTCGTTACATCTCTCCCACGTGAAAGCGGAATAATCCGCAACATCCCTGTTTGTTAGGATTTATAGGCGCCTGTCTGTCGTCGATCTGTGTGGCACGAGCCTTGCCATTCTAATCATACAGATCAGAGAGAAAGGAGGTAAAAACTATGAAAATCGCAACATCATTTTTGGCGGCTCTGCTTTTCACTGGCGCTTTGGGAGCACTCAACAACGCGGCGGCTGAGGACGGCGTTCTCCTTAAGCAGCAGGACACTCCAGGCAGTTACTGTCACGAAAAGTTCCCGGCGATGAGTGGAAGCTCGCTAGCTGGGGACGACCCGGAGCTTAATCCGACTGGTGATATCATCGATTTCTATGGGCCGTGCGACGAAAAGCCGACTGGAAACGATCAAGTCGACTTCCAGAAAATCGAGAATCGTCGTGACTGGGTGACGTCATATTACGTTGATAAGTAAGCGCCCCCCAGCTGTATGAGGGGAGAGCTGATGGCTCTCCCCCTTACTGCTTTATGCTGAGCCAACCAGTGCTGAAGAACTCAAGACAGGCGACGTGATCGACTTCTACGGGTCTTGGATACAAATCAAATAAGTACCTATCTCTTACTGGTGCCGATGTGTCCATCAACTTGCGCAGAAGGTAGCGGCTGTCGCGATGCGCGCAGCCCATTCTCGATGAGAATGCCTACGCATCCCAAGAACAAGAGGATACCGCCCGCGTCTGCTCAATGAATGCGATTGTCGCCAGGCGCGCCTGCCAATCTGATAAGCTGAAGAATCCTCCTGCGGCTGCTAGCGGCGTAATTCGTCCAGCTGTTGCTGCGTCTGATTGAACTGCTCTTGAAGCTGTTGCCGGTTTAGCTCCTGATCGTTCCGGAGTTGCTCTAGCTGGTTCTGCTGCAGGCGCTCAGGTTGCTGCGGAAGCTGGTTTAGCTGCTCATCCTCTCGTAACCGATTCAGCTGCTGATCGTTGCGCATTTGATCTAATTGAAGCTGAACATCATTGAGCTGCTCCGGTCGCGGACGGGGATTCGCTTGCCCGTGCTGCCGCATTTGGTCTAACTGCTGCTGCGCCTGATTGAACTCCTGCTCGCGCTGCAGTTGCTCAAGCTGTTGTTGCGAACGAAGCTCGTTCATTTGCTGTCGCTGGAGAAACTGATCTTGCACAAAGGGCTGAGCTGCGGCGGATAAATCTCCGACCGGCAAAGCGTGGAACGATAGGATAACGAGTGCGAACAAATAAAATTTTTTCATGAACTTCCTTTTCTAGCATCGCCTTAACATCGGCCGATCGCCAGCGTGGCCGCCGCAGATTCTTTATCGCCTCTAATTATTCTCCCAGCCATACTGATCCGGCCGCTGCGAGTCCGGCTGATCTTGTCCAACCGGAGTCTCGCCGCAAGGGCCATAATAGTCGATGAGTTCGCCAGAATTCGGAAGATTAAGAACCGGCTGCTCACCGAGCAAACTCTCCGGGGTCGACGCCCTAATCTGCATGGGACAAATACTCTCAAAAACACCGCCGTCTTTGGATACCAATCCAGGAATTTCTTTTGCGCTGGCCGGCGTATAAGTCGCGACGACGTTACCGCTTAGCACCAGCACTGCGAAAAAGAACTTTACGGGTTTCATTTTTTTCACCTCCGCGGGTCTTCTCCTGATGATTACTAGGGCAAGGGCTGTGCCAAACCGCGTCGACGTATCGTGGTGAGCAAATCTATCGTGAGCCGGGTAGTTGCGGCCTAAACCGTTGTGTTCGCGCTGATTGTGAAAACGTTGCCGTGACGATTGTTCGGCGGGAGCCTAAATGTCGACATTGACTTCGACATCGGGACGCCGACCGCTTCTAGGCGGCCTGCCGGCCAATACAGCAAACGCCGCTCTGAGC
>DASXSC010000153.1:0-11530 GCA_036506215.1 Pyrinomonadaceae bacterium
GGACAATTTGCCGTAATTCCTTCTAAAACTCCTCGTTAGCATAGTTCGTATAAAAATTAGGAGGCACAGTGTCGATCTTTGGACTTTTCATCCGTCGTAAGGTTGACAGCGAGACTTTCAATCAGATCAAAACTAGAGGAGACACAAAGATGAAATACATTTTGTTGATTTACGATAACGAGCAAGCCTGGGCAAAGCTTAACGAGCCCGAGCAGCGGAAGGTCTACAGCGAATACATGCAGTTCACCGAAGACATCAAGGCGAGCCGGAATTATCTCGCCAGCTCGCAGTTGCATCCGATTGCCACGGCGAGCAGCGTTCGCGTGCGGGATGGCAAAGAGCTGGTGACCGACGGACCGTTCGCGGAGACGCACGAGCAACTCGGTGGCTACTACCTGATCGAAGCGAAGAATCTCGACGAGGCAACATCGATCGCGGCGCGAATTCCTTCGGCGCGCTACGGCACGGTCGAAGTGCGACCGCTGGTTGAGAGGTCAGCGGAGGCGACGGCATAGAAGCTTGGTATTCCTGAGCGTATTGCCGGATAGCGAGCGTGAATGGCTGGTTGTAGTTTGGGGCAACCCAGCACGCTCGCTAATCAGGCGAAAGTTTTCGGTGTCAACTCGTCGGAGTGCGGCAGCCCGGCGCCGCTTTGGTCAGCGGGCGGCCCGGCGCCACGTTGTCGAAAAGCATTCAATAGTAAAGGCTGTGACAAATCGTGTCGGGACCAAAGCGGCGCCGGGCCGCCGCACTCCAAAGAGTTGACTGCTCGCTTACTTGTACGGAGTGGCCCGCAATCATGTGTTGAGTCAGATATCGTGTGCGTAGAATGCATCACAATTACGAATGGCCTCATTGCCAACGCCGAGTCGACGGGTGGCTTCACTAGTATCAGTGTGAAGAAGTTGCGGCTAAGACGCGCCCTGAAACTAAAAATACGATGGCGCAAAAAAAGAGGACGGGCATTGAAAACTACAATAGCGGAAAGTACGTTGAGATTCGTCCGATCAGACCAATGACGCTGTGACCCCTGCAATCGCCTCAATGTCTGCGCAAGGCTCCTGCTCACTGTTGCGGTTGCCTGAGCACCGGGAGTGTGTAACGCTCGCAGCCATGCCGCAGGCGAGCGAGACACTCGAGCAGGTTTTTCGCGAAGAGTACGGACGAATCATCGCCACGCTGATTCGTATCTCCGGTTCATTCGATCTGGCCGAAGAATCTTTGCAGGAAGCATTCACCGCCGCCACCGCAAACTGGAAAACAGAAGGACCGCCGCGAAATCCAGGCGCCTGGCTGACAACCGTGGCCCACCGGAAGTTGCTCGATGCTGTGCGGCGTGAAAAAACGAAAGCCAATAAGCAATCGGAACTCGAGTACGAAGCGGAGCGGTTACAACCCTTCACCGAGCCTGCGTCGCTTGAGGAAACTGTGGAATATCCAGATGACAGGTTGCGTCTGATCTTTACTTGCTGTCATCCGTCGCTAAGTCGCGAGGCCCAGGTTGCTCTTACTCTCCGTACTCTGGGCGGACTTACGACGATCGAGATCGCGCGCGCCTTTGTTTTGCCGGAGCCGACAATGGCCCAGCGGCTGGTACGAGCCAAGAGCAAGATCCGGCTGGCTCGAATTCCCTATGAAGTTCCATCGCTCGAACTGTTGGGCGAACGTTTGGCGGCAGTGCAAGCGGTTATCTATCTGATCTTCAACGAGGGATACACGGCAACTACGGGCGACACCCTGATCAGGACCGATCTCTGCGCCGAAGCGATAAGACTAGGCCGCGTGCTTTGCGAGCTGATGCCAAACGAGCCTGAAAATAAGGGATTGTTGGCGCTGATGCTGCTACAGGATTCTCGCCGCGAAACGCGTATGAACGCCCAGGGTGAGCTCGTCATACTAGAAGATCAGGATCGTTCTCGTTGGGATCGAAACAGAATTGCGGAAGGCATACGCATTGTCGAGACGGTGCTTCCATTGGGCCGAGTGGGCAACTATCAGATTCAAGCGGCCATCGCCGCGGTCCATGCTGAAGCGAAGACGGCCGAGGAAACTGATTGGCGGCAAATTGTGGCGCTCTACAAAGAGCTGATGCGGATCAATTCCTCACCGATCGTGGCCCTGAATCATGCCGCAGCAGTTGCGATCAGCGAAGGATTTGAAACAGGGTTGAGATTAATCGATGAAGTGGGCACGAATGCAAAGTTGGAGCACTACTATCTCTTTCACGCAGCGCGCGCTGATTTGCTGCGACGACTCAACCGCAAGCAGGAGGCGACGATGGCTTACAGACGCGCACTCGCGCTTACCACGAACAAGGTTGAGCAACAGTACCTTCGACGGCGTCTGGAACAGGTGATCACAAAAGAGGAACACCCGGCGTAACGTGACGAGTTGACTTGCGCGTAGTGGGTCAGTTTAGCGTGGGGAGGTCGGATTCTTTGGAGAACCGTGCGCGGTAGAGCCGGAGGCTAAAGTCAACTTCAAACACTTGCCGGGTTGCAGGATCCGCGCAAGCGAACGCTGAAAATTAATAGGTTGCTGCCCGTAACAGGTCTCTTCCGCCAATCCTTGTATAATCATTACCCTGAAATTGACTCTAGCATCCAGCGCTACCGCGCTCGGTTCTGCATGGCGTGCGTCTCTTATTTATCAAACTGACCCACTACCGACTTATGGTAGGGTTTGACTTCGCCGCCACGAACGAGCGCCTCAAGCCACTCGGCCGAGCGACTGGTGTACGGACGTTGTTGGGCCGGAGTAGCCCGATTGTTGTGCGGGGACTCGATCATGGGAGCAGCTTCTTTAGGTCCTTGAATTTGATTGAAAGCCGTCCAAATCCCAACCGGTGGAGCGGTGGTGTCGATGAAGCCGATGGCAACCAGGCAGGAGGCTTTGATGCGGGAAGCGAAATTGACCACGTCAAAATAGAGCGCAGTCTCCATGATCTTCGGATTATTTGCCGGCCAGTTGGGATAGCCCGCAGCGCGCCCATGCAGCGGCCCGTTTGAGTCGCAACCTGCGGGTTCGTTAACGATAACGTGGGTGACCTTCGGATTGAGCCCCGCCACGCAAAGACTTTGCTGACCACCCATGCTCGTCCCCATAACGACGAGCGTCTTGCCGTCCCAATCGGGCCGGCCGGCCAAATACTGCACCGCCCGGTAGTCAGCCAGATACATTTGCAGGAAATAGTTCTTGTCCCTGTCGTCGCGACCGATAGTCTTGTAATTCTTAAGCTCTTCCGGAAGCGCGTCGTAATATGACTGGGGCTGATCCGGCAAGATATCATGAGGTTCGATGTTCAACGTCAGCCAGCCTTCAGCGGCGCGATCCGTGACCCACTTCTTTTCCAGTGGATGGGGAGGCCGGGCCGATTCAAAAATGACCAGCGCTGGAAACTTTCCGCCCCGCTTTGGCTTGGCGAGTTGCCCATAAACGTGAGTGCCGTTTATGTGGTCCATTCTGATCGTGGCGTACTCGATATTGGGCTGGCCGCTGTCCGAGTGAGTAAGAACCGCATTCTCCGAAATCGCCTTGAGTATTTTGATTTTTGATTCCCAAAAGCTGTCGAAGTCGGCTGGACGAGCAACCGAAGGCTGTAGCTTTTCCGGCGCAACAGCCGCGCCTACTATCGTTCCGCCGACTCCTGATCCTGAATCGTTGGGTCCGCCCTGTGGCGAAAGTTGAACGTAAACCATTGCTGGTTCATCTAAAGCAATTTCTATTTTGGCAGAGCCGGCTGAGAGGTCCAGCTTGCCCGTCTTGATCACCTCCTGATTGTTCTTCTTAATGGTGTACACGTACTCGGTTTCAACAGAGCGCTGTTGCAGTTTGACGGTCCAACCAAGCTTTTCTCCAACACCATAAATCCCGCTTGCTTTATATGGTGTAAGCGTTAGCTGCTGCGCCGAGCACAAGTGCCCGGTTGTCAGAAAGCAGACCACCACGGATGTGATCACGGTAATGAAATTTCTTCGAATACTCACGCGTTATCCCCTCGTTGAGTGACTGAACGGGCTTTTAAATTCACGCTCGTAGCTGCACCAATCCGTCGCTCTAATAGCGGATTGGGAACGATGAAGAATAACGGCACGAGCGCAAACAGAAGCAAACTGATCTTCGTGCTCCAACCCGCTAGTCCAATCGCCAAAGCATACCCGAGCATTGGGGATGAATGGATCTTCACCACCGTACGGGCAAACGCCTTAGTTAAATGCGGCACGACCAAGTCCTCATGTGAAGTGGAATACAACCAGAAGCACAGGCCCGCTGCGTTGGTGGCGATAAGAGTCAGACCGTACAGCCGAACCGCGAGTGGGTTATTAAAGCCGGTGCCAAGCAATGACGCCGGAAAGGGAATGAAGACAACACACAACAGGACCAGCAGGTTCAGCCAGAGGAGCCGGCGGTTAACTTGTGCGACAAAGTGCAGCATGTGGTGATGCGCAATCCAATACACGCCGACCATGATGAAACTGAGAACGAACGTCGCCAATGGTGGAAGCAAAGGCCGGAGCGATTGAAGAGTGACAGTTCTGCCGTCAGGAACGTGGACGTTTAGAATCAACAAAGTGATGACAATGGCGAATACTCCATCGCTAAAGGCTTCGAGTCTCGTTTTGCTCATGCTTCCTCCTGAGGTCCCTAGAATCTCATTAATGCCGGTTATCTATGAGCAAGTTTCACGAGGGCTCCTGCCTGTGATCAACCTCGAGCCTCGTTAGTTGGAGTAGGTAGCGCTGAGGGAGGCGGATTTGACCACGGACGAAACGACCGTCGGCTTGTGTTTCTCCTTGTATTCCCTGGGCGAGAGCGAAAAGCTGCGCTTGAACGCGTTAGTAAAAGAGGCTTGTGATTCATAGCCGACGCGTTCTGCAATTTCGCGAATTCTCATTTGACCGTCTCTCAGGTAGCCGGCTGCCAGGCTCATGCGCCAGCGAGTGAGATAAGCCAGAGGTGGCTCACCGACTAATGAAGTGAACTTCGTGGCAAACGGCGAACGCGACATACCGACTGCCGTGGCGAGCTTTGCAATGGTCCAACGTTCATTCGGCTTCTGATGCATCAGGTTCAAAGCGGAGCTTATCTGCTTGTCACGCAGCGCTCCGAGCCAGCCGCCTTGACCTTGAGGTTGCGTTTCAATCCAGGCCCGAACTGCTTGAACGAAGATGATGGCAGTGAGGTGACCAATGATTGAACCTGAGCCTTCACGCGGATATTGCGCCTCTTGAGCGAGCAGTCTCAACATTGGCTCCAGCCAGCCAGAACTTTTAATCTGATCCTGCGTGACATGAATCAATTCCGGAAGTACAGAGAGAATTGGATTGCCGGTTTGGTTGTCGAACGTAAACGCTCCGCAGACGGTAGTTGTCTCGGGCCCGCCACCGCCGTATCGCAAGATATAATCGTCACGACACTCCAGTAGACGGTCCATGTTCACTGCCTTTGTCTTGCGGCTGTCTTTCAAAATATGCGGGCCGCCGCGCGGCAGTATCACCAAATCGCCGTTGTTTGCCAAAGTCTCAACGCCTGAATCTTCAAGTTCGATCCAACCTTGTCCTCGCTCGAAGACGTGAAAATGAGCGCATTGTTTGCGCTTCATTCTAATGGCCCAGGGCACCGTGAATTTACCGTAACAGAACACCTGTCCCTTGAATTGAAGTGTGTTAAGCACGGAGGTCAACACATCTGCGGCTGTATCTCCAAAATCGATTCTCATCCTCGATCGCCTCGCTTACGCCTTGAGCACCATTCCTAAGCGTGATCAATGTTGTTCCTTTTGCAAAGTATATAAGGACGATCAGATAAAAGTTAAGGCGGGTTGCGCATCATCGGTATGTAGAACGCTTCGTATTATGAAATTTTAGGAGGTCTACGCCATGAAATGAGGGGCTTCGTCCCCAAGTAGTCGGCCGATCTTCAGTATGTGCCGTCGGAGCCCATCTCGCTTGCAGGTGGTTTTTAGGTCAGATGGCTCCAGTTTGTACTTGTGATTTCAAACGGGCAATTTAACAAGAATTGAACGAGACTTTCACAACTTCAGTCGCACCGGTGACGTAGGTCATATGCATTGGACAGGCGTTTGTATTGAAACTAGGAGTGATACCGAGGTAGCACGCATCATTTCGAAAGGGTGGATTCAAGTTTGAAGTGCAACTCAGCTATCAGGCCCGCAGCGGTAGCGACGGCACGTGTAACATTCCGAATCAGAACCGGAAGCGGACCGGGGTCCCCAGCCGGGCAGCCCGGCTGGGGTGGTGGTAGCGACCGGCCAGGGAGTCAACTTTACCGGTGGAGTATTTCATCGCGCGGCCAATTAAGTTTACTTGCGTCATTGATTGCGGTGTCGCTCTCGATCCGGAGATCACCAAAAACTCAATTGAAGGCGGAACGGTCTGGGGTCTTGGTGCTGCTTTTAAATCGAACATTACCTTCAAGAACGGACGCACCGTTGAGTCTAACTTTCATAACTACCAGATCGCGCAGATGTATGAAATACCTCCGATCGAAGTGCACATCGTCAACAGCAGCACGAAAGCACTCGGCGGCACCGGTGAAGTTGGTCCGGTAACGCTGGTGCCTGCTGTCGCCAACGCAATCTTCGCAGCGACTGGCAAACGCTATCGCTCTTTGCCGCTGAGTCGGCATGGCTTGAGACTGGTTTGAGAAGAGAGCGACTCAACGGTTTTGCGTTTTAAGGAATGACCCAACTTTCTGAACATCCGAGCGTCAAACGGTTTCGAGACCGAGCTGAGGCCGCAGCCTTTGGGCCGCCGCCAACGCTTGAAGCCCGAGAGCTTCGCCAGGTTTGTCTGGAGCCGGTGCTGATGATGTCATCAGTAAGCAGACACTGGAGGTGACCGAAGGTCGTGTCGGAGACGCAGATCTCAAAGTTACGGCCGACAGCACCACGTGGCCATGTGCAAGATCCATGGGCCATCAAACTGACCCAACTATTCATAAATGGCTACTTGGGCGGCGCGGCTGTAGATGAAGGCACCGGCTTTCCGTCAACAGTATTCGGCTCCATCAATTCGATTCGGGTGCCGTCAGGATCGAAAAGGTTCGCCTGTCGTTTGCCATTCTTGCCTACCTTTATTTCGATCGGTCTGTTGTAACTCTTGCGCGTCGGGCGCGCTTCGAGGATAGCGACGGCTTTCATGATATCAGGAGTGACCAGACAGATATGATTCTTCACTCCCATTTGCTCTGCGTCTGGACGCTTGTCGTAGAGCATGAACTCGAGATAATCGTCGCCATCCGGAACTCGCATATTTACCCAGCTCAAAACATTTCCGGATGAACTACCTCGCCAGAACTCCTGAAACCCAAGAGTCTCGCCATAAAACTTCATGGCGGGGCCGAGCACGCCAATTAACACACCGATATGCGCGATGTGTGTTGAAATCCGAGATTCGGGCATGAATTTCCCCTTCTCACGCATGGTCCAACTGTCAGGTGCATACTGAACGATTTCCACCGTGTGACCGTCAGGGTCGACAACATTGAAATTCAGATTTCCAATGCGGCCTTTACCAACTTTATCCGGAACCTTAACTCCACGCGATGCCAGATAAACGCGCATACCTTCGGCTGAGTCAGTCAAGAAAGAGATGTGATTAAGATGGCCATCCTGCCTGGCACTTTCCGCGAAGAGCTCAAGATATTGGTTCTCATTAATCTTGATGAAAGCAATTCGGTCAGCGCCGTCCTCGCGCTTCAACACGTATGGTTCGTCGTATCCAAGAAAGTCTTTATAAAACGCACGTGCCTTCTGTAGATCACTGACGAATAGCGCCATATGAGCCACTCCCAGCACGCGCGGACGTTTTACCTCAACCGCCGCCAATGAGCTGTCGAGGAAAACTGTTAGTAACAGAGCAACTGCCACTTGCTTCGTGGAGGTGATCATACAGATGACTCTACCCGACTTGCGCTTCATTCAGAAAGGATCGAGAGCTTATTCGTCTTGAATATCCAGTGACAATCAAACACAATAGCGGGCCAGCAATCATAGCACCTGTATGTCAGCGTGGGATATTTACCTCGCGCTTGTATTGGGTCAGTTTCGTTGATGTCCGATAAACTTCAGGAACCTCTGATCAAGTGGAAGCGTCAACTTCTTGGAGTTGAGCACTTAATCAGAGCTTCCTTCAGTTTGTCGTGGCGCAACGACAAGCTTAAAGCTTATCGGACATCAAACTGACCCACCACTCGTGCTTTCACGTTGACTGCGGTCAGACATTCTAAACGCGGCAAAACACGGCGTGATTCATATCGGCATTCTTGGCGGTGGAAATATTAGCGAGACCCACGCGCGGGCGGCAAACGAGATCAAGGGTGTTGACATTGCTGCAATCTACGGTCGCAATCAGGAAAAGTCGGCGCGTCTGGGCCAACTCTATGGCGGAACAGTATATGAAGATTTCGAGGTTTTCCTTGAGCATAAACCGATGAATATGGTTGCCATCGGCAGTCCCTCCGGGCTACATGCAGAACAAGGCATCGCGGCTGCACGCCGCGGACTTCACGTGCTCGTCGAAAAGCCGATTGACATCAACACCGAGCGTGCGGACGCGCTCATCGCCGAGTGCGAAAGGGCTCGTGTTAAGTTAGGTGTCTTCTTTCAGGATCGCGTGGCCCCTGATCTCATCAGGCTAAAGGAGTTGATTGACGCTGGCCGGTTAGGAAAGCCGGTACTCGTTTCCGCGCGAGTGAAATGGTACCGTCCTCCAGAATACTACAGCGAATCACGCTGGCGCGGGACGCACGCTTTAGACGGTGGTGGCGCGCTGATCAATCAGGGCGTGCATACGGTTGACTCATTGCTGTGGTTGGTCGGCGATGTAACGCGTGTGCAGGCAAAGGCAATCACCGCGCTCCATCAAATTGAAGTCGAAGACACAGTAGTTGCTACGCTCGAATTCAGCAACGGAGCCGTCGGCACTCTGGAAGCCACGACATCTGTCTATCCCGGGTATCCGCGTCGTCTGGAATTGACGAGCTCCGAGGGCACAATCATTGTCGAACACGATCGGATAATCGCCGCGGACTTGCGCGAACCCCTGGATGATCCAGCAGATCGGGAAGCTGGAAACTCTAACGCCAGCAGTACGTCGCCGGTTGTCACTGACGTGCGTGGGCATAGAAAGATCCTGGAAGATTTCGTACAAGCTGTTGAAACCAACGCACGACCGCTGTGTGATGGAGCTGAAGGTCGTCGGAGCGTGGAACTGGTGCAAGCTATCTACGAGTCGTCACGCACCGGCCAACCGGTCACGCTCGCCGCCGGCACCAGGTCGCTGGCGGTCTAAGCGTGAGATTACAACTCGAAATCGGAGGGATAATCCATGGTATCTCGTCGTCAATTTATTGTGAGCCTGGGGGCAGTCGCCGCCGCGTCGGCCGTTCCAATTAAGACTCTTGGCGGGGTGTTTGAACCTCCACTTTATCCGCCTCTCGATCTCTCTTATTTTGATCGTCCGATCACGCCGGCGCCCGGAATGATTCGATTCGGCTATGCGGCAATCACCTGGAACGGAGACGACACGCAGGCGATCAAGGACATCTCCGAGATCGGGTTTCCCGGCATTCAATTGCGCAATAACGTTCTGAAGGACTACGGCGAACGACCGAAAGCTCTGCGCGATCTGCTGGACCAATACAAATTGGAAATGGTTGCTCTCTCGAGCGGCGGAGTCGGTGTTGCTGCAGGCACGGAAACAAACGAGATCGCCAAGCACGTGCGCAATGCGAAATTCGTTCATGACGTGGGCGGTCATTACTTGCAAGTAACCGATTCAGCCCGGCCCAAAGATCGGAAGCCGACGCCTTCTGACTTCAAGCAGTTGGGAAGTTTACTGACTGAAATTGGTAAGCGCGCGACTGACCTGGGCGTTCCTGTCGGCTATCACAATCACATGGGCAGTTTGGGGGAAGCGCCCGATGAAGTAGACCGCATTATGGACGCGGCTGACCCGCGTTATGTAAAACTTGAACTCGATATCGCCCACTATCAACAAGGCGGCGGCGATCCGGCTCGTGCTATTCGGCAATATCGTGACCGGCTGCTTTTTCTGCATATTAAGGACGTAGAAAGCATATCGAAGCAAGATGAGCGCGGGCGCGCCTATCGCTGGGTTGAACTCGGCCGTGGCAGAGTAGATCTTCCCGCTGTTTTCGCTGCACTTAAGGATGTAAAGTTTCGGGGCTGGGCGGTGATCGAGTTGGACAGCGTGCCGGACAAATCCAGGACGCCTAAAGAATGCGCGCAAATCAGCAAGAAATACGTTCAGGATACTTTGCGCATGAAAATCTGAATCAAGAGTCCGACAAACCTGTGGAAGCGTCAACTCTTTGGAGTGCAGCACTTAATCAGAGCTTCCTAAAGTTTTTCGGACAAATCAATGCCGACCTTCAAACTATCAGTCATCAATGACGAAATCACGCAGGACTTCGGTCGAGCGTGTGAGGTCGCCGCGCAAGACTTCGGTCTTCACCTCATTGAGATCCGGGCAATGTGGGGCAAGAACATCATGCGATTGGACGCGAAAGAGATCGACGAAGCGCGAAAGATTCTGGAAAAATACAAGCTGCGTGTTTCGTCGATTGCCTCGCCGATCTTTAAAGTTGATTGGCCCGGCGCGCCAACCTCTAAGTTCAGTCCAAAGCGCGATCAATTCGGCGCGGACTTCACCTTCGAGCAACAGGATGAACTGCTTGAGCGCGGCTTCGAACTTATGCGTGTCTTCAAGGTCGATCGGATTCGTATCTTTGATTTCTGGCGCCTCGACGATCAGCAGCCTTACCGTGCGGCGATAGACGCGAAACTGATCGAAGCGTCGAAGAAGGCTGCCAAGCGCGGCGTTACATTGCTGCTCGAGAATGAGCCCAGTTGCAACACTGCCACCGGCGCTGAAGCCGCGCGGACTCTGGCTGCGGTTCGCTCGCCAAAGCTAAAACTGAACTGGGATCCTGGCAACGCAGCCAATCGCGGGGAGATCGCTTATCCCGACGGTTACGGGCGTCTTCCCAAAAATCGAATCGGCTACATACACTGCAAAGACGTAGTTCGGAAGGATAACAAATACGAATGGATGAAGATGGGCGGCGGAATTATTGACTACGTCGGTCAATACCGCGCGCTGAAGAAGGATGGCTATCGCGGAGTCGTAAGTCTGGAAACGCACTGGCGCGGCGCCGGCACGCCCGAGGAATCCTCCCGCCAGAGCATGGCAGGAATGAAAGAGTTGCTGCGGCGAGCGGGTGCGATGTAGCCGATGTCCGACAAACTTCAGGAAGCTCCGATTAAGTGCTCAACTCCTTGGAGTGCGGCGGCCTGGCGCCGCTTTGGCCCGAGACGCTTGATGCCACATTCTTCAAGATGACGCAATTAAGACTTGGTGGCGACAGGTCGCGACCGACCAAAGCGGCGCCAGGCCGCCGCACTCCAAGGAGTTGACTGAACTCTGAACTTCCGGCTTGAAAATGCATCAGCACCCGCGAACGTTGTAACATGACGTTCGTGAGG
>DASXSC010000154.1:0-6391 GCA_036506215.1 Pyrinomonadaceae bacterium
GGCCGGTCGCTACCGCTTCCGGTTCTGATATGAGGATCGGGTGCGTTCTGAATGACGTCATCGTAACCACTGGGGAGGCTTAGGTGGGGATAGTTGAGTGTTTGGCCGGTCGCTACCGCTTCCGGTTCTGATATGAGGATCGGGTGCGTTCTGAATGACGTCATCGTAACCACGGGAATGCTTAGGTGGGGATAGTTGAGCCCTTGGCCGGTCGCTACCGCTTCCGGTTCTGATATGAGGATCGGGTGCGTTCTGAATGACGTCATCGTAACCACGGGGATGCTTAGGTGGGGATAGTTGACTCCTTGGCCGGTCGCTACCGCTTCCGGTTCTGATGTGGATTAGATAGGGATAGTCGAGCCTTTGGCCGGTCGCTACCGCTTCCGCTTCTGATAAAGAATTCCTTGACCGACCACAATTGCTCAATCCACTACTCTGATCCTCGCTTCAGCGCCGTTGGTACGAATCTCCGGGACATACATCGCGTGACCGAGGACGGGCAGCGCGTGGAAGGCGCCGGGAGTCTCCGCGCGCATTTCGTAACTCAACTGCCAGACGCCTTCCGCGAGATGATCGATAAAGAGCGCGACTTTGCGATCACGTAGCTCCTGATAGACCCAACGGGTGCGTCCGGTGAAATCGCTCGCTGAGCTATAGCTCATTAGCGCCGCGCGAGAGGATGCGGGCGAGACGCCCGCGGTCCCAGGATTTACGCCCGCGCTCCCAGTGGCAACGCTCGCAGTTCTGGCAAGTGCGCCCGATTTTATCTCCTTAACATACAAGTTCTCGCCGCTGCGAAGCTGGACGGCTTCGAGACCCGCGGGT
Organism: Pyrinomonadaceae bacterium; assembly: GCA_036506215.1. Classification (GTDB taxonomy): domain Bacteria; phylum Acidobacteriota; class Blastocatellia; order Pyrinomonadales; family Pyrinomonadaceae; genus PSRF01. The sequence goes on from DASXSC010000154.1 coordinate 826, forward strand.
TTCAGATCCTCGAATAGCAGATACTCGTAGTTGTTCTTAGCTTCCACGGTGATCACGGTTTCAACGCGCTCACCGCTTTGCACAGTGTCGCCATCGTTTAGCGGCACGCGTTCGGATACAACGCCCTTGAGCAGGGTCTGGTGATTGACGAGTTTGAAATACTGACGGCGCACGAAAATCTCATTGCCGGCAGGCGTAAGCGGTTCCTCGAGACTGAAAAATTTTGCCTGCGCTGAGAAATAGAGCGGGCCATCGCCGCTGATTCGGCGAATGCTAATCTCGTTCGTGCCGTCACGAATCACCTCGCGCGGAATTTCAAACTTGCCGGGTGCTCCGAGGGCATCGTCAGCACTGATTTGTCTCATCGCGATTGACGTTCCGTTTACGATCAGCTCGTAGCTGAGTTGAGGTTGTAACTCTTTACTCGTGCGCAGGTAGTCGTTGAGCGTGAGCACCACGATGGCGGTATCGCGAGTGTTGCTCCATTGCGCGCCACGTCGGTTTTTTATCAGCCAGTTAGTGACGGGCTCAATCAATTTGTTTTGCGGGTCGATTGCCAACAGAGCGCGCAACACAAACGAGGTTGCTTCCACCCCGCCTTCCGACCAGCGCCAGTAGAGGCCGTCTTCGCCCCAGTGTGCGGTGGCGATTACGGATGGATCGGATGCTTGCCCACCGCTTTGCACGATTGAAGTGTCGGGCCTTGAGTCGACCTTCACGCCATTTTCCAAATTCTCAACCAGGGTCTTCGCCTTGTCGTTATAGCCAAAGTCATGCGCGGCGAGTGCCAACAGCGCGCGCGAGTAGGCGTTGAGCTTGTCGCGATTGGTCCATAGGTTGTCGAAGGCTTTCGATTGAAACTGATTGACTTCAGATGCGGGCGAGACGCCTGCGGTCCCTGCGTAAGCTTGAGAGACCGCGAGGGCATGCAACATCCACGCCTGCTCGTCATAGCTGGTTTCTTCTTCGACGAGTTCCTTGTCCAGATAACTTGCCGCGCGTTCGGCCACATCCTGTTTCACTTCAATGCCTGCCTGACGTGCCAGCGCCATGCCCCAAAGGACATATGCAGTCATGAAGTGATCGCTGTCGCCCTCTTTCCACCAGCCCCAGCCTCCGTCGGGGTGCTGGAAGTTGTAGAGACGTTCCAGGCTCGCCTTGGTTATCCGGTCGAGCTCCTTTAGATCATGCACACCTTTGGGATGGGTAGCGCCGGCGGTTGACTGTTCGATACCGCCGAAGATTTTGTGCATCGCGGTTTCGGGTTTTAGTCCAAGATCCCGCAGCGTCTTCGCGGTAATCGCGGCAGGAAGAAAGCGGCTCATCGTCTGTTCAGTGCAGCCGTAAGGGTAGTCGATTAGATAAGGCAGCGCGTCGAGCATTGTGGTTGCCATGCTTGGCGCCACCTGGACTGTTAACGTGGTCGTCTCCGGCCGCCGCTCCCTGGGGACGTCGAGTTTGATCGCCACGCTATCACCGCGCATCTTGCCGGAACGCGAGACAAACTTCTCAATGCCATGTTCGTAAACAGTGAAACTCTTTTCCATCGCATCGGTGTATTTATCCCCGCGCGCTTCCACTTTCAACTTCGCTTCGCGCGCCTCGGTGACCGACACGAGCCAGTCAACTCTTGCTTCGGCGCCGGGTTTGACCTCAATCGCACTCTGTTCTCCCTTTACAGGCTTGCCATCAATGACGAGTCCGGAAACAGTCACGCCCTCCGCGGTTAACGAAGAAGCAACACGCATCGCCTGATCCGCGTTGTTGTTGATAACGGCAGAGACCGTCACTTGATCTCCGACTACGAAGAAGCGGGGCGCTTGGAGTCGGACGATGAGCGGTTGCTTCGTCCGCGTAGAGGCGTTGCCGATGCCGAATTGATTTCCCGCGGTAGCGACGCGCGCCGTTGCCTGCCAGGTAGTGAGTGAATCCGAATACTTGACCTTCACTGTGGCCGCGCCGCCCGCATCAGTTTTCACGTCCGGCAACCAAAGAATGGTCGAGCGAAAATCGCTGCGCACCTGGACCGCTGGCTCCTGTTCGGGAGCAGGCGTTGGTGCGACGCCTGGTTTCAGCATCTCAAGACTATCGACTGCACGACTACGGGGTACTTCATTGGCCGACTGCCTAAGCATAGATCGCGAAACAGCCGAGTCATCTTTGGCTGCGTACGAGTCGGTCTCTCCGGCTAAAGCGCCGGCGCGACCCCGCCCATAACCCTCGCCCTCACCGCCGTCCGCGTCACCGCCGCCGGAGTTACCGCCAGCCTCCTCCTCGCCGTCTTGTCCAAGCTCTCTACTATCAACCAATTGTCCTTTTCTAACTTCCACGAGGCGCGTATAGCTCTTCTGACTGAAAGTGCTTTCCATCTCAACTGAGTGACTTCGTTTGCTGCCGTAATAGAACTGGCGCGGATCACCGGCGTAGTCCTGTTGAATATAGGTGACTGATTGGTCGATCAATCCGAGCGCTATTTCCGCTGAGACAGGATTGCCACTCACGTCCTTAGCTGTAATTGAAAGCGTCCCTTCCTCACGCGGCTGATACTGCTCGCGATCGGACTTCACTTCGACTGCCAGGAACTGCTGCACCGGAGGCACCACGACTTGCTTGGTATCCTGGAACCACTCCGCATCGCTAACCATTGCCGCGGTGAGATAGATATTAGGCACGTGCTTCTCTTCGATTGGCAGCTCGATCAGCTTGGCGGTTCCGCTAAGGTGCACCACTTTGTAGCTGTAAAGATCGTCCGCTTCAACGCTCAAGAGAACATAACGATCATTGGTAAACGCCGACACCATCACTGGCGCGATCTGTCCGGCGCGGAACGTGTCTTTATCAACAATGATCTCAACGCCATTGTGACGATAACCGAGATCGCTGGTCGCGTTGGTGGCAACGAAGACGTATGTCTCGGCTTTGATCGACGGCAGAAAGCGGTCGCGCTTTGCAGCGCCGGGCAGAACCTGACTGCTTTCCCACGCAACACGATAGTAGCCTTCCCGTTCGGGAGTGAATTGCAATTGCGCCGCACCTTCCCCATCGGTTTTAACCGTCTGCGTAAGTATGTCATCGTGTTGGTAGCCGTGAAACTTCAGCCGCCACGGTTTTTGTCCTTTAGTTATTGGCGGCGGAAACGCTATACGCCGTTCGCGCAAAAGTCGAAGCTCGTTCCCTTTAACTTCACGACCGTTCGGATCGAGCCAAACTTCCCACCAGTAGTCCCGCGTGACCGTAACCGTGCCCTCGGTGGTTACTGGCTGCTCGTTGGCGTCGAGCGCCTTGATATCAACGGTTACCTTGTCTTTCGGACGATAGATGTTCTCTTCCGCGCGTGGGTAGACGTAGTAGCGCTGCCGCGTTACGCGCACGTTGTCGCCGGCGACGATCTCGCGGCGTGACGAGTCGGTGACGCGCGCCTCAATGCGATACTCGAAATCCTGGTTGTAATTTTCGCGCGGCGTGTCGAAGGTGAGTGTCGCCTTGCCGCTCGCATCCGTCTTGATGGTTTCGCGTTTGATGACTGGGCCCTGACCGCCGTAATACTGACGACTTCGCTCTTCGTCAAAGTCAGCGTAGTACCAGGAGTAATCGCGGCGCGGATACCAGTAGTGAAAGAAGGGTCTTTGATAAACGACGACTTCAACCGCGGCGTTACTGACCGGACCGCCAAAGTAGTAATCGGCCTGGATATCTACTTCCACCTTCTCGCCCAGCCGGAAAGCCTTCTTCTTACCATTCTCTTCGGGCGTCTTCACCGCAACCTTGAATTCGGGCAGTTTATACTCCTCGAGCCGGAACAGTTTTGCGCTCCCAATACTGTTCTGCCGACCCTGATCCCAAAACTGAATGTTGTATTCACCGAGCGGTAACTGTTCGCCAAGTTCAAGCGAGCCCCAGGCGCTGCCGAATGAGTTGAGGGTCGCCTTGCCTTCGCTCACTTTCGTGCCGCGCGGATCATTGATCAGATATTCAACTATCTGATTCGCGGGCGTTGAATAGACTCCGTTACCATGACGACGCGCCGTGAATTTCCACTGGACAGTTTCGTTTGGACGATAGGCGGGGCGATCGGTGTACGCGTAGATACGCCACGCGCTCTCAACCCCAGGTGTGTCATTAGCATTCCCGGAAGCGAAAGCCTGGCGGTCTTTGCCGGAATTACCGGCGTTGCTTACGGCTGCCGCGTAGAGGTTTCGATGGGTATCGACACGGTTGAGCTCAAACGGCGCCAGACCATCGTTGTCCGTTGTTTTTAGCTGCTTGCGAGCATGCCATTTATCGTTGTCGTAGTAAGTCTCCCACAATGCTATGTTGGCGTTGGCGATGGGCGCGCCCGTTATGGCATCGCAGAAATAGACCAGCGCCTGCTTCGCGGACGATTTCAGCACCAGCGAGACGTCGGTGATCAAAACAAGCTCGCGAGCGGAGCGGAAGCCGCTCTTCGCTTCAAGCAAATATGAGCCGAGGGGCAATTTACCTTCAATGCGAACCTCCTGGCTGTAGGGTTTGTGATCACCTTTGCTGTCGACGTTTTTGGACCAGACCTTGACCGGCACTCGTCCGGATATTGGTACCCTTTGAATCCAGCTGTCGACATCGCCCTCGCCTTCATCGTCTTCTCTCAATTTTGTATAGCGAACGTCATTTATCAGGTCGATTCTATAAAGCGCGAAGTCAACGTGGTTAATATTTCGGGCTGACAATTCAAACTGAAGTTCCGACTCGGGCAGGAAAATATTTGAGACGTTGACACTAAGAGTCGGTTCCGTGATCTCCTTGATTTGTTGCTGGGCTTGATCGTAGTAGCGCGTTTCACCTTTGGCGAACTCCTTCGTCAGGCGGCGAAATAGTTCCAGCGCCTTAACGTAGTCGGCCTCTTGTTGCCACTGGCCGTTTTCCAATTGCCGAATCGCGCCGGTGGTGTTCATCCATTGGGCGTAATGAAACAGCGCATCGTCGTACCAGGCAGTTTGTTTGCCGGGCTTGAGCGCCGCCTCAAATTCGTCGGGCACACGCTGCCGCGTGTCCCAGTCGCCACCCGCGTATCGCATGGTCATTGCGACCAGAAAATGCAGGTGAGCATCGTCAATGTTGCTCGTGCTGATCTTCAATGCATTTTCCAGAACGTTGAGCGGTATATAGTTGCCGTAGTACGTGTAGAAGTACCCGTCGTTTGGCCGCGGCGGTTCGGCGGCCTTGAACACAATTTTGAGGTAACGATCGCGGGCCTGGTTAATCTCACGCTGGCCCGCCCACCAGTCAAGGGCCTGCTGGTAATGGGTCCAGGCTGCGCCCCAGTTCATCTGATTGCGTCTGGTCCAGAAAAAATCCGCGAGCGATTCATGGGCTTCGGCCCAAACGAAGTCGCGTTCATCATCTTTGTCAACGACCCGGATTAGTTCCTCGAGTTGCTTCTGCGCCTGATCAAACCTGGTTGTGTCCGCGGTTTCCGTAGCCGCCTGCGCGCGCCACAATGTGTCGGCCAGTCGGAACTCTACCCAGCGCGCATCGGCCGGTTTGAGGCCCGTCTTGTCGACTTTGCTGTAGACCTCGTTGGCACGCG
>DASXSC010000155.1:0-4485 GCA_036506215.1 Pyrinomonadaceae bacterium
GATGTTGGTCGAAGTCGTCAAACGCCCCGATCAATTGGGACAGTTAGCCAGAGTCTTTCAGCGCATGGCTCACGAGGTCGCCGCTCGTGAAGAACAACTAAAGCAGCAGATCCAAGTCCTGCGCATCGAGATCGACGAGGTTAAAAAAGCGCGCCAGGTCGCCGAGATCACCGAAACGGATTACTTTCAGGAGTTACGGGAAAAGGCGAAGGCGCTACGCCATCAGTCAAAAACATAGCGGGAGCCCATTGCAACCTGTCTGACGACGATCGAGGACAGAATCCCCCGCTTACTTGTACCGGGTCTACCCTTTCTGTTACTCGACCGTTGGGGGAACGTTATACTTCCAGTAAATTTGTTTCACCCGCCCCGATTTCAGTAAGTCCAGCAAGGCTGTATTGAGTCTTTTATACTCCCCAATCCGAAGGCTTTTCTTCGACATGCCATAGTAGTTGCCGATTTTGGGACATACCGATAATTCGCGTAGGAGTAGTCGGTGAAGTTGATATCTTTCATGGCTTTCTCAATCGCCTCAGAATCAAGCACTATCATCGCATCAAACCTACCTGCAATAAACTGGTTCGCCATAACCTTGTCATCCAATCCGGAGATGACTTTTCGGATGCTTGTGTCAGAATTAAACGTTTCAAAATAAAACACACACGCGCGTTCTCTTGTCGCCCTCTGTGTTATCGGCTATCGCGTTCTGGCAACGTAATCCGCAACGAGCATTCTCCGCGGGCGTAAGGCAATACGACTTGCCCGCCAGAGAGCTTCAGATCGAACTGCTTGATTTCGTTTTCACGGCGAACCTCGACAAGGGCGGGCAAGCCCTCTGAGGCGCCATCGGGCGTGACTTTGTGCGCCCACACCTTCAGCTCACGCGCATGGGTAGCGGGCAAGTGAAATGTAACTGACCGCAAATCACCGAAGGCCGGCACCTCGCCAGCGGCTTCATGCCGTCTTTCTTCGCGAGCAGCATAGCTAATTTGTACTTCCGCCACTGCCGGTTGGCCATTGGCAGTGATTGTAAACATAGCTCGTCCCTTGTCTCGCCGCCGTGTGTCTTCTTTGAGTTCTACGACAAGACGGCGGCTGAAGGCGCCCTGCCGCACCATGGCAACCGTCGCACCAAGAACGAGCAGACCGACCAGCAATGCCGCAGCGCGTTCTGCGGGGTTCACCCAGATAACAATAGCGTGGAGAAACAGGGTGCCGACAAAAAGCGAATAGATGAGAGCCACGACGAACGGGTGGCCCAGCAGCTTTATAACCACCTTGGGCACGAGGTCGCCCTTGCGTCGACTGGAGACAAGCAAAAGAACGGGAAATACGCCGCCAACCAAGGAATTACCAAGTAGCCCCCCAACGGCAAGAACGCCGGTAAATGAACTGGTGCCGGTGAAAATCAACCATTCCGTTACCGCGAAAACCACGATGACCGGACCCATCGACAGAAAGAAACGTCCGGCTTCATTCAGGATCGCTCGCCGGAACCAGAGTGCCACTGGGTGAAGCCCCGGCTTCAGCAAAACACGCCGAGATCTTTGGGGCTCAGACACCGTTTCGTCTAGCGATCGCCAGATCTCATCGGGAACTTGCCTTCCATGTCTGGCCGCCAGATGAATCCGATAGCGTGGATCACCTGTCCCTTCTAGCGGCTGGACAATTCCTAGTTCGATCAACTCTTCAACCATCAGCTGGGCGATCCACTCATTTCCTCCGCTATACGTTGTAACTTCCGCCAGCGTTACCTCTCCTTGCCTCGTCATCCAGTTGACGAGTTGCCGCAGGGGATCTCTCAACGTGCTGACATCAGCCATATGGAGCCCCGCAGTGCCCCACTCCCCATCGTACTTTAGGTTCATCGTCGAGGTGACCCGCAACCGCACACCATCCGGATGAGCATCCGCTATTTGCAAGGCGAGGCTGATGCCATAGGGCCGCAGTTCGGGCAACCGTTCGAGCAGCGCTGAGAGATCCCAATTCTTGTCGATCTTGATCTCAATGCGATGGATATTGCCATCGAGTTGAAGAGCTAGGCGAAAGTAGGGCTGACCCTCGCTCAGTCCGAGATAAGTCAAGCCTAAAGACGGGCCGTTGCTCCGTGTCCAGCTTTTTTCGAACAGGAGACTCGCGCGGCGGCGCGGCAGTACAACGGTCGATTGCAGATGCGTAGGTATGAGCTCGCGGGCTAGATTAAAAAGTACAGTGGATTGTCGAATGAATGCCAGACCCAGGAGTAGAATAATTAAAAGAAAACCAGGAAAATTAAGATGGGAACCGATCTGTCGAACCAGTGGCGGCAGGACAGTGCCGGACTGGCCAGCCAACAGCGATGGCGCTAGTGCGCCGTTGGCAATAAGTACCCAACCGCAAAGCAGCACGGTAGTCGCAATACTAGCGGCCGCGGTTCCCCACACCAGTGAGTGTGCGCCGGGGTCCCGAGGAAGAACGACTTTGGCGCATTGCGTAAGATACGTGTGGCCAAGGTATGACTGGATGACAATGCCGAAGACGACTTGCAAAATCCCGCGCTCGAAAGGACGTCCGCCGAGGAGAGGTACGTTAACGTAGGAAAGATTCGCCCATTGTACGTGGCTCAATGCTGTCAGCGCGATGACGAACATTAGGCTAATGCTGACCGCTCCCAACAAACCCGAAAGCGCAGTCGAGAAATTGAGTGATCTGCCGGCCAACAAATAGAGCGCGAGCAAGAATAACAATGCCGCCCATACACTCGGACCTATCGCGGTCAGGCCAGCCATCGTGACCGACAGCCCGTAGTAACAAGCCAAAAGTCCAATGAACAAGCGCATCGCCGTTGCCGAAATCAGGAGCCGCGAGCCGGCCTCGCCCATGTAGTCGGACGCCACTCGACCGGTGAAAGCGCTGCCATAGCGAATTGAACCGTTGCGTGCGAAAGCTTCGGCCATGCACGCCATCGTCAAGACATTGATAAAACCAAAGAAGAGTAGCAGTGCAACTCCTGCCAGAGGACCAACGCCGGACGTGGCGATGGGTAGGGCGAGCACGGCTTGCGGCAGGCTGAGAGTGATAACGAGTAGAAAGGTCGTCCAGAAGGGCGGCAGCAAGTCCAAGCCCTTAGCGACCGCCGTGGACACCCACCGCAGCCGCTCAATCAGCGTGACATGTCGGGTGAAGATCGTATCAATAGATCGATCATAAAGCCCTTGATAAGCCCGCTGCACAGCAGCCTGGTCCAGTCCCAGCGCTGAGCGTATCCCTAGTATCGCTGGGGAAGTGAAGGAATACTTCTCACTTAGCAAGTGGGCTATTGCCGCCCGCAGTCGCGCATTCTCTGGAATGAGATGTGCCCATTTTGCAGCGTGACGCTCCAGATCCTGAATGGTGACGTGCAACGGCGGTTCGCGGCTTAGAGCAAAGGCTTCGATGAATGCGAGATCCAGCTCCTGAGCCGCTTTCTCGGTAGGAAACTCCTCTGCTTCGAGCCGCGATCGCGCCTCGAAGTGTGCGCTCCGGCTCTCGATCAGGAATAGTAGCGTCGCCGCGCGTCTCGCCGGAAGCCCGCCCAGCGCTTCATCGCGCGTGAACAGCTCGTCGGGGGACATGTTCGATTCACCCAACTAACTTCGTCACGACCTCTTTGAGCATGGCCGTGATTGGGTGATCGGGATAGCGTTGGACAAAAATTCCAGCGCTCGCAAGAACCATCATTTCATCGGAATGCGGTAATACCGCGGCCACATCGCAGTGGTAGGTCTGTTCGACCCGCGCCTTCACGTCGGCAATGTCGAAGACCGCGGGGACTTTGTTGACAATCAGCAGTAGACGAGGAACATCGAGTTTGCGGGCCACCTCCACTGTGACGCTGGTTCCCTGATAATCCTGCTGATCAGGCCGAAGGACGATGACTAAGGTGTCAGAGATAGCGATCGAGAGAAGCGTCTCCTCATTGAGTCCCGGATGAGTATCGATCATCAGGACGTCCAGCTTTAGCGCCTCGATCAGCTCCTGGAAACCATCTCTTAGCACACCGACATCGTAGCCCTCCCGTAGCACACGCGCGATATCCCCGGCTTTCATACTGGAGGGGATGAGAAAGACCCGACCTGCGATGTTTGTTCCCAGCCGCGATGTCAAGTCATGCGCGGTTTCTTTGATGTGACATGTGCCCCACAAATAATCATTCAGTGAATGACGCATCTCGGACTCATCCAAGCCAAACAAAATATGAATTCCCGGCGATTGGATGTCGGTATCAACGATGCCGACGCAACGCCCGTTGCCGGCCAATAGCGCAGCAATATTGGCTGTAGTATTTGATTTGCCTGTTCCGCCTCGATAGGAGTGAACAGAAATAATCTGGGGCATTGGCTTTTCTCCTGTAGATCATTCCGGAATTGAGGCTTTCGGCCGCTAGCAAACAACCAGGGTGAGCGACAAACCTACTGCTGATGCGGATCAGCTGTCAAACAAAGACATGAAAACAAGTTTGGCTAT
>DASXSC010000156.1:0-21782 GCA_036506215.1 Pyrinomonadaceae bacterium
CGAACTTGCTCAGAAAGGGTTGGGTGAAGCGGCGAGAAGTCTTTGACCTCCGATGCGCGGTAAGTCTCCGACTTACCGGAGACCGTACCCCAATTTTCCGGTCTTTGACCGGAGTCTCAAAGGTCGAAGACCTTAAAGAATGTTAGAAAGGTCGCCGGCAAGTCGGAGACTGGCCGCGCATCGGAGGTCAAAGACCTTACCTGCAAATTGAAAATCCCGAGGGGAGACCCACGCGCTGCTTCCGGTTCTGTATTTGTGTTCACTTGGCAGCCTCATACTTCGAAATATTTTCTAGTCAGCGTTGGAACCGGGCGCTACCGCGCACGGTTCTGCATCACTCGCCAAAGTTGACTCTAGCAGCCGGCGCCACCGCGCTCGGTTCCGAATGGCGTGCGTCCCTTATTTATCAAACTGACCACTACCCCGCTTTAGACTGCTGCTACCCTCATGTCGCTGCTTGGGTTAAGATTGCTGAATCGAAGCATGTTGGAAACTACAACTCGCTACATTCGCCTCTCGAAGGCCACCGCGTTCATCGCTGGACTCTCGTTTTGCGCGTCGGCGGCGCTTCTTGCCGGAGCATGCAAGAGCGACTACCAGGGCTCTACTCGACAGAACCGGCCTGGCGAAAGCAAGGCCGCCCGCCAGGTAAAGACCGCGCGCGTTGAGGAAACTCCTTTCGGCGAGACCGTGACCGCTAACGGAACCCTCGCTGCGTTCGATCAAACGACTGCCGGCGTTAAGGTAGCTGGACGGCTCAGCTCCATTACGGTTGACCTGGGCAGCGTGGTTCGACGCGGTCAGATGATTGCGCAGATAGAGCCCAACGATTACAAACTACGAGTGCAACAGTCAGAGGCGGCTCTGAGTCAGGCCCGGGCGCGCCTCGGCCTGCCGCCAGACGGCGCTGACGACAAGGTCAGCGCGGAGCACACCGGCACAGTAAGACAGGCTAAAGCACAGCTCGACGAAGCGCGACTTAATCGTGAACGCGCCGTGCGTTTGGTTGAGCAGGGCGTTGTTGCCAGAGCCGACTTCGATACCGCTGACGCGGCTTTCAAGGTTGCGCAAAGCCGGTATCAGGATGCGCTCGAAGAAATCAGGAACCGCCAGGCTCTCCTTGCGCAACGCCGCTCAGAACTCGCACTGGCCCGACAGCAGCTTGCCGACACCGCGGTCCAGGCGCCGTTGGACGGAATCGTGCAGCAGAAGCGCGCGAGCGTTGGTGAATATCTGGCAGCGGGTGCGCCGGTAGTGGACATTGTGCGAATGAATCCGCTTCGTTTGCGCGCGGAGGTCCCTGAGCGCGATGCTGGTACTGTTCGCTTCGGGCAGAATGTGCGCGTCAGCGTCGAGGGTGATGGCAAGGTTTATGTTGGTCAAATCAAGCGTCTCAGCCCGGTGATAACTCAGCAGAATCGCATGTTGATGGTTGAAGCCGATGTGCAGAACGACGGCAACCTGCGGCCCGGTTCATTTGCAAAAGCTGAAATTGTTACTAACGACGCGAAGATGGCCGTGACTGTGCCAAATAACGCGATTGTGACTTTCGCCGGGATAGAAAAAGTTATCGTCGTGCAAAACGGCAAGGCTCTGGAAAAGCCAATTACAACTGGAAGGCGAAATGGGGAGTGGACGGAGATCCTTGCCGGGGTGAACGTGGGTGATCAAGTGATTGTCGATCCCGGAAATCTGCAATCGGGCATGGCGGTCGAGGTGGTGGAGTAAATTGGTCTTTGGACTTTGGACTTTGGTCTTTGAGCTTTGTGCTTTGAACGCTGAAGGTCGCTCAATTCGGTCAGCTTCAGGCTCAAGGAAATAAGCTAAAAACAAAGCACAAAGCTCAAAGCTCAAAGACCAAAGACCAAGGAACTAAGTACAAAGAACTAAGTTCGATTTGTTATGCAGAAATTAGCTGAAATCTGTATTCGCCGCCCGGTCTTCGCGACAATGATTGTGCTGTCGCTGGTCGTTGTCGGCGCGGCGAGCTTCTTCCGGCTCGGAGTTGATCGATTTCCCTCCGTGGACCTTCCCACTGTCAGTATCCGAACAAACCTGCCGGGCGCTTCACCTCAGGAAGTTGAATCACTCGTCACGCAGCAAATCGAAGAGGTAGTTAACACGGTTGACGGCATTGACGAGCTACGGTCGATCTCTGGTCAGGGATCGTCGTTTGTCATCGCCACTTTCAAGCTCGATCGCAATCTCGAATCGGCGGCGCAGGATGTGCGCGACCGCGTCAACAGTTTAGGCCGAAGCTTACCGGACGACGCCACTCCACCAGTTGTGCAAAAGTTTGACAACGACAGCACCCCGGTGGTGACGATCGCGCTGTCGGCCGATCGATCGCTGCGGGAGTTGACCGAACTCGGAGACAAGACAGTGCGCGTGCAACTCGAGCGAGTCAGCGGCGTCGGCGAAGTACGCCTGGTAGGAGGACTCGAACGCGCGATCAATGTCTGGATCGATGCCGAACGCCTCGCTGCATATCAGATTCCAGTCACCTCTATCCGATCTGCGCTAACGCGGCAGAATGCGGATGTGCCCGGGGGAAATGTTAACACCGGAAACGAAGAGCTCGTTCTGCGCACGTTGGGGCGTTACACAGACCCGCGCGCCTTTGACGATCTGGTGATTGCCAACGTGAATGGCTCGCCGATCCGATTGCGCGACGTCGGCCATGTGGAAGATGGAACGAAAGAACAACGATCGCTCGCCCGGCTCAATGGCGTGCCGACAGTGACCCTTGAAATCCGACGACAATCCGGAGCGAACACTATCGATGTCATCAACGGAATAAAGAGGGAACTGCCGCGACTCAGCAGCCAACTGCCGGCCGACGTCAAGATGGAAGTCATTCGCGACCAGTCCCGATATATCGAAGCGGCTTTGCACGAGATCCAAAAGCACCTCGTGCTCGGCAGCATTTTGGCGAGCCTGGTGGTGTTGCTCTTCATGCGATCGTGGCGTTCAACGCTGATTGCGGCGGTTGCGATACCGTGTTCGCTGATCTCCAGCTTCGGCATGATGCGGGCGTTAAACTTCACGCTCAACAGCGTCACGATGCTGGCGCTGGTATTGATGGTTGGTGTAGTCATCGACGACGCCATCGTGGTGCTGGAAAACATTTTTCGCTTCATTGAAGAGAAGCGGATTGAACCAAAGGAAGCTGCCAGAGAAGCAACTAAAGATATCGGACTGGCGGTGCTTGCAACTACGCTTTCACTGGTTGTTATCTTTCTCCCAGTCTCTTTCATGTCGTCCATCTCCGGGCGTTTCCTCTATCAATTCGGCATCACTGCGGCCGTCGCCATCCTCGTTAGTTTGCTGGTTTCGTTTACGTTGACGCCGATGATGAGTTCGCGGCTGATTCGGGTGGACGACGCTGACGCCGGCAAAGGCGGGCACCACTCGCCGGGCTCCCGGGCCGGGTTCTATAAATGGATAGACAAGGTCTATACGGTTCTGCTGGCGTTTGCGATGCAGCATCGGCTGGCAGTCTCTCTGCTGGCACTCGCCGTGGTGGCTTCCAGTATTCCGCTTTATCGCGCAGTGAAGCAGGAATTCATACCGACAAATGTTGACGAGGCGGAATTCGAGGTCAACATCAATGGGCCCGAAGGCACCAACCTGGCGGTAATGAACGAGGTGATGCAGGCGATCGAGAAAGATATTCTCTCCACTCCCGGTGTACGCCTGGTGTTGTCAAATGCTGGTGGATCCTTTCTCGGCGGCGTAAATCAGGGAGGCGCATACGTTCGCATCGCCCCGCATGAAGAGCGCATCTTTTCACTTGGCCGGCTTTGGACCGAAACACGTAACGGAAATCCACTGAAGGCGTTTCGAGGAAACTACTCGCAGCAGGACGTAATGCTCGAGGTGCGGCGGCGCTTGCAGAAGTATTCACCAATGCGCGCTGGGGTGCGCAACGCGCCTTCCTTTAATTTTGGCGCCGGCGGACGCTTCGACATTGATTTCAATTTACGTGGCCCCGATATCGTGGCGCTCGCCGGCTACGCTGACGAGTTAGTGAAGCGTTCCCAGGGGCTGGGCGGAATTGTGGATGCTGATACCTCGCTCAAACTCAACAAACCGGAGTTACGCGTGGAGATTGATCGAGCGCGCGCCGCGGACCTGGGTGTTGACAGCACTGACATTGCCACCGCACTCAGACTCATGGTCGGCGGCGAAGACCGCGCCTCTCGCTTCCGCGATGAATCAATCAACGAAGATTACGACGTTCAACTTCGCCTCGACGAAAAAGACCGGAGTGATGTTGCCACCATACAACGGCTCTATGTTCCCTCCTCTCGTGCCGGCCTGGTGCGTCTCGACAACCTGGTAAATATCAAGCGCGATACCAGTCCGTCACGGATTGACCGGCTTAACCGGGAACGGTTGGTGTCGGTGCGCGCCTCAGTAGCTCCCGGGTTTGCGCTGGCGGATCGCATCGAGGCCCTCCGTGGCGCGGTGGCCCAGATGAATCTTCCGACTGCCTACACGACTACGGTTTCCGGGCGAGCGCGAGAGCTCGAAAGAACATTCACGGAATTCATCTGGGCGTTCATCCTGTCGATCATCTTCATGTACATGATTCTCGCTTCCCAATTCGAGAGCACCGTACACCCGCTGACGATCCTCCTGAGTTTGCCGCTTTCCATTCCTTTTGCGTTGCTCTCGCTTTGGGCCACTGGCGACACGCTTAACCTTTACTCAGCGCTGGGGATCCTGGTGCTTTTTGGCGTTGTAAAAAAGAACTCAATCCTCCAGATCGATCACATGAACAGCCTGCGCTCGCGCGGCATCGCACGCTACGAAGCGATCATGCAGGGCAACCGCGATCGGTTGCGTCCAATCCTGATGACGACACTGGCGCTCGTCGCCGGCATGTTGCCTTTGGCTTTGGGCACTGGACCAGGCGCCGAGGAGCGGCGCTCAATCGCCGTTGTGGTCATCGGCGGGCAAACACTCTCATTGTTGCTTACCTTGATAGCCACACCGGTGGTTTATTCCCTGCTTGACGATCTGCGTCACACTGCTCGCTGGCGCAGGTTCGCCGGCGCAGTTGGCGAAGTTCGCTCCCGTCTAACGGACCGGCTAAGGAAATCTCGTCGTCAACCTCCGGACGTCCCAACTGAGGCAACAGCCGAAACACGTGGAGTGCACGACGATAAGCGCAAGCATGCCGGCGCTGCTCTCACCGGCGACTGAAAAAAGATCGGTGCACGGCACGCGGATTCAACTTGGAAGTGCAACAGCTCGCGGACTCGTCACCATAATAGACGCGAATAGACGCGGGACAGTAACGGCCCACCAGCATTGGCGTTTATCCTAATCAGAACCGGAAGCGGTAGCGACCGGCCAACGACTCAACCGTGTTTGGGTACTTAATTGACCGCGCTCAGCGATGAAATACTCCACCGGTAAAGTTGAGTCTCTGGCCGGTCGCTACCACCACCCCAGCCGGGCTGCCCGGCTGGGGACCCCGGTCCGCTTCCGGTTCTGATTAGGAATGTTACAGGCGCCGTCGCTAGCGCTTCGGGCCTGATAGCTGAGTTGCACTTCAAACTTGAATCCACGGCAAAAGCTCAGAGCATTCTTAGCTGCTACGCAACTTCGTTATGAGTGACGATGGCGAAGCATCTTTGGCGCTGCAATCTGATGAATCAATCTTGTACTCCCGTGTTTGCTGTCATATACTTCAGACGCAGGTTTGGTCACTAACTAGACCGGCAGATCAAACGCGGTTCAAACACGAGTCGCCGCCCCAGCAAGCTCTCTCGGTTAACGCTTCAGATCAATCGTCTTCCCTCCCCACGAGCCAATTTTGTTTCACGGGTAGTTTTCGTCCACGAAAAGAAAAAACTAGTTTTCTCTTCTTTCGAATGGAGCAAACCCTTGATGGCATCTCAGAATTTTAATCCCGACGAATCTAACGCTCCGCTGGCCCAGGATACGGTTTTACAAGAACGATATCGCATTGTCCGGCAACTGGGCCGCGGGGGCATGGGCGCGGTTTACGAGGCTGTAGACCAGCGGCTCGGAATAGCCGTGGCGCTTAAAGAGACTCTTTCGTCCGAGGCATCTATGCGGAAGCAGTTTGAGCGAGAGGCTCGTTTACTCGCCGGCATGCAGCATCCCGCGCTGCCGCGGGTTAGCGATCATTTCGTGGAAGGCAACCGGGCTTTCCTGGTGATGCAATTTATCGGCGGCGTCGACTTGGCGAAAATCATGTCGCAGCAGCCGGGACCATTTCCTCGTGATCAGGTGATCGCCTGGGCCGATCAGCTGCTCGACGCCTTAGTCTATCTCCATTCGTGCGATCGTCAGGTGATCCACCGTGATATCAAGCCCCCCAATTTGAAACTTTCCGCGACCGGCCAGATCTTCCTGCTCGACTTTGGACTCGCTAATTCTCAGCCGTCGGATCCGTCGGCCACGGCGTCCCACGCATTCTTTGGCTACACGCGACATTATGCGCCTCTCGAACAGATTCAGGATCACCACACGGATCCGCGTAGCGATATATACGCGCTTGGGGCGACGCTCTATCATTTGCTGACCGGAATCAAACCACCTGATGCCATGGTGCGCGCAGCGGCCATCGTAAATGGCGGAGCTGATCCGCTCTTGCCTGCCAATAAGATTCATGCCGCGGTTGGTTCTGAGATCTCTACCATTCTGGACAAGGCCATGGCTCAAGAGGCGGAAGGCCGCTACGTAGATGCGAAGGAATTTCGCGAGGCACTCCGGCGCGTGGGGCGAACAAAGAACACTGGGACGAATTTTGGAAGGGTAGGTTTAAGTAAGACCCGAGTCGCATCCGATCAGCGTACGATTCACATCAACGACCTAAGCTTAGCTCGTGCTCCCGAAGCTCCGAGTGTGAATATTGCCCTGGTGGCATCAGCAAGGCGTTTTGGTCCTGCAGGCGCGACAGCAGTTCTGGGGATTTTGGTTACGTTAGCCGGCGCAATTCTCTACGGCGCCCAAGGCTTGTTCCCATCAGCCGGCACGCTGACTCCAGCCGCTTCCAATGATACGGCCGCTGCTCTGCGTCAGTCGGCACGCAAACCAGAAAGCGCGCGCGCAGCTGAGAATGTTGGGCTCGCTCCCGCCAGGAGAGGTACTGTGCATGATAATCATAGCGATCTACCCGCCGACAAAAGGAGCGACATAACATTTTCGAGTTCTAAAACTGAGAAGAAGTCGGCGGTCCTGGTGAAGTCTCCCGGTGTCTCTGGTCGCGCACCAGAAACGCAAGCTAGCGCCACGCGAAAAAACCTGCGGCGTCCTGGAGCACCCAGCATACGCCTGCCTCAACCCGAGTTTGGCGACAACGCTCCGGCGCCGTAACCCGAATCGCGTCTCCACCTCCACCGTCCCTCTGGGATGGCACAACCAGGTTCGGGCTCCGAGGCCGAAGAGGCGCTTACTCAGTTGGTTTCTACCGCTAAGTTAAACCTCGAAAATCAGATGCTCGTTTTTACGATGCGCTGGTGGCTTGTAACCAACGCCCCACCATTCGCCGGCGATTCTCCAGCTTTTTCTCGACGTTGGGCGCGCGCATTACCAGTTGCTCCAGGTTTGCCAGGTAGTCCTGCTCGCCGATAGTTTCTCTGATTTCGACGATGAATGGTTGCAGTTTCGCGAAGACGACCAGATGCTCGCTGTTCGCCGCGAGAAACATTTTTTCGTCAATACCACCGTTGTTGACAAGTGCAGCAGCTACCTCCCAATGCGATGTAACCATGCGATAGAAGGCGCTTTGTTTTTCACCGCTCAGCAAAAGCTCGACAATGCCTCTGCCGCTTTGCGGTTTGAACTCGGTAAAGAACCAGGCCCGCGCCGCGCGCATTAAAGCTTCGCTTCTGAGTTCGTAAAGCTTGAGAATAACGAGAGCATCCTGGGGCTTTGTATCCATGAACCGTTCCTCCGGCAATCTATTTGATCGGTTCTACGACCATTTCCGAAACTCTGAGCGCCGCGACTTGAGTCGTGATGGGTGCGGTCAACAGTGAGCGGCAGAGTTTTAGATTGTAAGCGGCATCGTCAAACCCGCCGCCGGCTTGGCGAAGCGCGATTTCGAACTCGCGTTGAGCCTCGGTTAGGTGACCAAGCCGGGCCAGCATTACCCCGAGGTTGTTGTGACTGGCGGGCACATGCCGGCCGGGATGGCTGAGTGCTCTTCTAAAGGACGCAGCTGCCGCCTGGTATTCGCCTTGTCCGGCGGTCAGCAGCCCCAGCCTGTAATGGGCCACCACATACTCACCATCCGATGTAATTATTGATTGTTGGTAAGCCTCCCTGGCCTCGGCCAGCCGTCGTTCGTCTTCAAGCGCAACGCCGAGCGCATACGAGGCGCGCGGGTAACGACCGTGCCGGACTTCGATGGCCCGCCGGTAAAAGTCAATGGCCTCAGCGGTGCGCCAGAGCTCGTAATGACAGACGCCTATGTTGTAGAGGGCCTGCGCGTAAGTTTCACCTGCGGTTGGCGGCACGCTCCGATATTCTCGGAGCGCCGATTCGTAGTCCTCTTTCGCAAAGCTTCTATTGCCACGTTCAATAGCTGACTCCGCGGCCGAGGGCCCTGTCTGTGCGGCGGTAATAAAAACTGACGAAATCAGCAACATTAGCGCCAGCAGGAATTTCTTTTTACTCACTTCATATCTCCCTGACCTTTTGGTCGTAGTATGAAGTTGAGATTAGAGGTTGCTACGCCAATTGTCTTTCCCGTTATTGCTAAGCGTTGACTGTTCTTGCTGTTTGATTCGGACAGTCGGGGCGCGCTACAACTAAGTCTGCAGCATGAGACGGTAAGACTGGGGTGTTGTTCCCGTGAGCCTGCGAAAAAGTCGCGTGAAATGGCTTTGATGGCTAAACCCTGATCTAAGACCCACTTCAGTGAGCGGTATGTCAGGTTCAGCCAGCAGCGACTTCGCGCGCTCGATACGAAACTTGATCAAGTATTGATGCGGAGTCGTCCCGGTGGTCCTCTTAAACTCGCGCGCGAAATGAAAGCTGCTCATTCCGGCGACATTCGCCAGTGCCGCCAGTCGAACGTCATTGCTGTAGTTTTCCCCGACAAAGTCCATCACCTGCCTCAGTTTTTGAGCAGACAATCCCCCAGTATAGCGCTGCGGGTGGCTGCCGCCCGTGGTGTAGTGTCTCAACAGATGAACGGCCAAAACATTTGCCAAAGACTCTGCATACAACCGTCCGCTCAGGCCTTCGGACTCAAGCTCGCCAAGCAGTGCCATGCCAATGCTACTGATCACGCCATCACTACGCGTGAATCGTTCGATCACTTCGAAGTTGCCGGACATAAGCGATTCAGAGGCGGCGCGTCGCACCAGCGCTGGATCGAGAAACAATGCCAGATGCTCCGACATGCCTTCGAGTCGGGCCGTATGCACCAATCCGGATGGAAGGACGAAGACGTTGCCGGTATAGTGGGTGCCGCTAATTCTCGAGCCGTTGCCTGTACGCATCTCACCTTTAGCGCCATCGGTCAGCGAGATCATCACTACATGCTCGGGATGGCGGTGTTCCGGAAACTCCGTGGCGTTAAGACGGAAATGTTCGAGCCTGATCCCTTTCCAGGCGGCTTTGCGTTTGAACGTGATGGGTGATGCGGTCGTCTCTGATACGTTCATTTGAAGTGTCTCCAGTCATCGGCGCGCTCGCCCGCCTTTCTTCTTCATTGCGGGCAACACTAACGACCCCCTTGCTGTCGCCTCACGATGTAAACGTTCGAGGATTGCTTCACGGGCGCGCGCAAATGCTTGCTTGTCGCCGTATAGTTGAAAAGCCCAGTTAGCGCCCAACTCAAGAGAATTGAACTCGAAGGCCATCTGTGTCGGATCAACTTCGGCCTTGAGTTCGCCTGCAGTTTGTGCGTCCGCCACCGCCTGTCTCAGCATGGCCAGCCATTCCTTCATTATTTCAGCGATGCGATCGCGCACGGGCCCGGGACGACTGTCAAACTCGGCGGCGACGGCAGCGAAGAAGCAACCGCCACGAAACACGCCGCTCTCCACGTAGCTGAGCCAGGTATCGCACAAATGCCAAAGGTCCAACAAGCCGTGCCCACCTTCGAACGAGGGACGAATGACCTCCCGGATAAAGATCGAACGAGCGGCCTCAACGGTTGCGACTTGAAGATCTTCCTTCGAACCGAAGTGAGCAAAGAGTCCGCTCTTGCTCATCGAAAGCTCCGCCGCCAGTCGTCCGATGGTCAGTCCTTCCAATCCCTCGGCCGAGGCGATATGGACCGCAGCTTCGAGGATAGCTTTGCGCGTTCCTTCGCCCTGCGCCTTGCGACCGCCGCTGGTAGCCATTTTTGTTGCTTGTTTGTCCGCCAAGAGCAGCGTCCTCAGTGATTCAGCAGGGTTATAGCACGAACGTTCGTTATCTAGCAACTTTTTTGATTCTTGTCGCGGAGAGCCGGAGACGGCGCCCATGGCATCAGCCAGCGCCTGAATTGAGCAGCACGTAAAGGATCGTGCCTGCGAGTAGTGCACTAACGTAAACAACCGCAAAGGCCACAATAACAAACAGCCCCTTTGTGCCCCGGCTCTTGAGTAGGTAGTAAGGCATTATGAATGGCCATGCGACGTAAAGAAACAGCCCCAAATCATAGACCCACGCCACCCCGCGCTTACGGCTATCCTTAAGCAACCACCATCCCAGGATCCATAGAAAACCGACAGCATTTATGAACATGAAACCGGGTGGACCTCCGTCCGCGCTCGCGAGATAAAGGCCGCGGCCGAACTGACTTATCGTGACAAACGTGTAGAGTAAGACCGTCGGGGAAATGATTTTTGAGAGTACTGGGTTGCTCATCGCTTGATCAATTGCTAAACCGGAAACACGGCTGACGGCAAAGCTTAGTCGTCGAGGGCCGTGATCGGCTCCTCAATAATCTCAAGTCTCATTCGCGAACCCATTTGACCATGTGTGGGAAGGGTTTGACGCCACGTAGGACCGCATTACGCTCGTCGAATGCCATTTCCCATGCCTGCAATAGCGGGAATCCGATGTAAATTCCACGCTGCGCGCAATCGATGATGGTGGTCGAGTCGCCGCCCTTGTATGCGGTTGAGTGAAAGATATCCTCTGGGTGGATCTGAAGTTCCAGCAGGGCGGCCCAGGACCAGGCGATGGTGGTCATTTCTTCGCCTCCTGTCGCCGCCTCAATGAAACCGAAGTCAGCTGATCTGCGCTCGGGTGGTGACAGTGCGATGTGGGCGGCCTCATGCAACGCATCGCCCGGCGCGGCAAGCAGCGACTCATCAATCACAAGCGACCCGTGCGATATCAGACTGCCCGGAAAGAGCGTCGGCGCGCTGATCGAACCCGCTTGCATTTCAATGCCGATTGACCCCAGGAAGGCAGCCATCCGGGTTAGACGTGGATCGCGAAACATAGGGCTTGCGAGCATAGCAGATTAATTAAAAGTGGCTTAACCTCTTCCCCCAGTCTCCTAACTTAATCCGCACTCCAAGGAGTTGACACCACCGCGTGGTGGTGCTGACCTCATGGGAGCGGAACTTTCGAACTGGCGGCAGTATTCAAACTGCATCAGTAACCCAGTTTCAGACGAGCTGCGATCGAACTGCCGCAGACTACTTAATAGAGAACAGCACCTTGTTACTAGCTATCCCACGTAAGCTAATACTCACCGCCACATCTCCAGTACCCTGGATTTCGTCCGGAAGTCTAAGAGTAACCTGTTTGATCCAACCGAAATCTGCAACTTCCTGGGCGGCCTCAACCGGTAGGACAAAGACTCTGTGCTGCGAGTCCTCAGCTTGAGCCGTGATAGCTGAGAGGTTTTCGCCATTCTTCAATTCCAGATTGTAACCAAAGAGGGTGACCCGTGTGTGATGATCCGGACTGAAGAAGTTCTGCGACGATATTACGGAAAAAGGTTCGCGCATCAGCGTTACAGAATCCAAAGCCGCCGCCCTCCCGGTTGTTTGATCGGTGAGCAACACTGGCGGAGGCGGCGGGCTGACAGGTGTTAGAGTGACATCAATCCGCTGGTAATAGAGTTGCGTGGGTCCCTCAAACCCGGAATCAGTACCAACGAAGAACCATATCTCTCCTTTTGAGTTTGCGTTGACAAGGGTTGTGTGTTGATGACTTCGCTGAATGGATACCCACGGACGCGGGCCCGAGTCGCAGGGCTGGCCGTTGGCTATGGTTCCGGCAAACGAAGCCGCGAGGCCATCCCTGGTTGGACCGCTTCCTAGGCCGATATCGACATTCGTTTCCAAGTCGCGGAAAGGCCGAGGGATACCCAGAAGCGCAAGGGGTTCGGCAGGGGAAGCTCCAGCTCTCAAGTTAACACTGTCGCCGGGACTTCCGCCGACTCCGGAACATCCGGTTGGGGCACTCGAGCCGAAAACGATGGTGAAATTGACCTGATACGCCTGTCCAGCCACGATGCCATTATCAGCACTGAGACCTCGCTTCATAAACATGACCAAAGCGTCGGAATGATTATTTCCCTGGATATAAAAGCCGGTCCCGTTACCGAGCTCAGGCGGTAGACTCCGGATTTCAGCCAGGAGTTCGTAGAAGCCATTCTTATCAGTTTCTGGCGGGTAGCGTGCGAACCCCGCTTGCCAACCGAGCGCACCGTTGCGGAAATCGAAACTGACTGACACTGGCTGGGGAGTTTCTTGCGCGAAAGCTACGGGGGTGAAAGTGATGAGGACCAACAGGATAATAGCTAGACGATTGAATACAGTAAGTGTCTGCAACAAATCGAAAATGGCAATGGTGTGCAAAACCTTCAAAGTGAAATTCGAGAAGGGCGGCGGAACGTCTAGATTTGACTGGGGATCATAAGCAACGTCAAATCAGCAATCAAGTCAAAGCTGTGCCGCGACGTCTGGCTTATCTAGTTATCTAGCAGCGATTCAACTTGATCAGCTTTGCGTTCAATCTCTGCTATCGCTTTCGCCCAACCGCGAACAGACTCGCTGACGAGCGCACATACATTACCCCATCAGATAACGCCGGCGTGGCCATTAATAACTCGCCCATGGAGTTCGTGGCGAGGTGGTTGAATTTTTCGCCGGCTGCGATGACCAACATCTCGCCGTCCTCGTTTGAAAGGTAAATCTTGCCATCAGCAGCTACCGGCGACGCGCTGAAGCCACTGCCTACGGCCGGGAGGCGCTGCCGATATATTTCTTCACCAGTCTTCAGATTGTAGGCGTCGAAGAGGCCATTATTCGCAAGCACATAGAGAATGCCATTGTAAATCAGCGGCGTCGGCATGTAGGAACCGCGGCCCGTTCGACTCCAAACGATCGATTCACTGGCTGTCTTGCCCTCGGGCAATGTCAGGTCGCCGTGTGCGTTGGGTCGTACGACAAAAATTGGACGTTCGGGTCCGCGACCACTGACAACGACAAAGAAGCCTTCGCCAAAGATAGGCGTCGGCGCCGTGATCTTCGAACTGCCACCGAGTCGCCACAACTCTTTTCCCGTGCGAGGATCGTAACCTCGTATGAAGTTCGACGCGTTGGCCACCAGTACAGACCCTGTCGCTGTGGTCGCGATCGTCGGAGTGCCCCAGGATGGAAGCTCATCGCGATCGGTTTTCCATACGGTCTTTCCCGTTGCGGCGTCGAGAGCGAGAATGAATGAGTCGGTTTGCGTGTCGCATTGCAGAATAACCAGGTCGTTCCAGATGATGGGTGAACTTGCTGGTCCCCATTCGTAGGTGGGAATGTCATAGGCGCCGAGATCCAATCGGCCCAGGTCAACTTTCCAAAGAAATTGCCCGCTGAAGTCGTAAGCATAAACTCCTTGCGACCCAAACCATGCGACAACGATGCGACCGTCCGTGGCAGGGGTTGAATTAGCATACGTCGATTTGATGTGGCGCTTGTCGATGGGCTCGCCTTGATGCGCTACGCGTTCCCAAATAATTTTTCCCGTAGGTCTGTCGATTGCATAAATCATCCAACGGTGAAGCGAGCGATCTTTCGAGGCGTCGCCATCACCATACAGTCCCGGCCGAAAAGTGGCCTTCGGATCGCTACTAACGGCACTGGTGACGAAGATCCGATTGCCCCAAACGACTGGGCTCGAATGTGCCAGTCCGGGAATCGGAGTTCGCCAGAGAATGTTATCGCCGGTCTTAGCATCCCAGCGATCGGGCAGATTTTGCTTCTCCGCGATTCCCGAAGCCTGTGGTCCTCGAAACGACGGCCAACTCCCGTTTTGTTTGTCTGAATTGGGACGCGATGGCGCTCGCGCGCCGGCGGCCAGCGTGATGGTGCGAGTTGGAACAGCTCTCGTTTGTCCGGCGGGTGTCCATGTGCTGCGGTCGAGAATCATCCGGCGCGGCATGCAATCATCCGAAAGGAGGTCAAAGCTGACCCGACCCCCATCGACTTGAAACCGGTAACGGCCGGCGCCATCGCAACCGCCAGGTCCACCTGACATCGTTAACTCAACGACGGCGTCGTTGGCCTTCCACTTACCACTGAGTGACGGCCAACGATCTCCTTTGAGTGTGAAAGTGCCGCCTGGATCAAACTGGGCGACAAACACGCCGAACTTCAACGGATCAGAGGGAATGGGTGCGGTAACTTGCTGGGCGAAGACTGTGGACCCTACGAGCACCAGCACAAATAACAGTTTGATCCGGTTTACTCTTCTCATTCCTTTAATCCTTTCGGTGAAATTCACTTTGTCCAATAGCTTCCTTCTTGAGCCTGGAGGCGGAGCGAAAAAGCGCTTTATCCTATTGCAGGAGCTCTGCAGTGTCTCAGAACGGCAATCTAATCGTAACATCTAACTCACAACGCAGTGTTATAGTTTGTTGATTAAGGAATTCTTCCTTTCTCCCCGATGCGCAGCGGCAGAGGTGGTGTGGCGTCAATCCTAGCGCCGCTTCAAACTCATAAACGTACAAGAGAATAGAGAGAGGGTGAGCAATGAGCACTCAGGCGGTTGCGAGACGCGAAGAACCTGGCCGGCGAACCAATATTCCAAAAGATAATTGGTTGGGTTTCATAGGTGATGTCACGAAATTTACCGGCGAGGTGCATTTCAGATCAATGTTGCGCATTGATGGCCACTTCTCGGGGCGGGTCAGTTCTTCGGATGGCACACTCATAGTAAGCGACGGCGCACAACTTACCGAAGCGGTAATCGAAGTTGCGATCGCGAAGATAAATGGGACAGTCGAAGGCGATATCCGCGTCACTAAAGAACTTGCGCTTGGCCCTTCCGCAAACGTAACGGGAGCAGTGACTGCGCCCGAGTTGACCGTCGCGGAAGGTGCACTACTCAATGCCCACTGTCGCCTGGGTTAGTACCCTCAACACTGTTCCCACAAAAAGATCGTCTTCCCGCCTACCCCAGATTTTATTTGTGCGCACGGCTCTCCGATATGGTTTATTAGCTTGTCGCTTTCGAGCCCAAGCGACAAAGTGAAGTTTATCGGACAATGAACTTGAAACTGCATCACTGCTGTTCGTTTTTGTTTTGAACGGACTGGAAAGGTCGGACCAGCGTTGCGGCTTTGGCGTGCTGGTGCGCGGCAAGTCTGTGACTTGCCGAGGTCCTTCTAAACCTTTTTGGTCTACGACCGTCGATTCGGGTCAGAGACCTGAGAATAAATGTGGCTCAGCCGGCAAGTCGAAGACTTGCCACGCACCGGAAGGGCGAAGCCCCGGACTCTAGCTGACTTCGTGCGGAGAGATCGAACCGCTTTTTCTAAAGCGGTCATCATAGTTCCCCAGATCAAAAGGTGGCTCATAAGTGTGTAGGGCATTGACTCCTTCAAACGGAGTACACACCGTGAACGCCCTGTCTATAAAGGTAGTGCTAATCGTTTTGAAACGCCTGACATGTTGAACCAGCCCTTTGACTCTACGAAAGGGACCAGGACGCAGCCACGCCTGAGACTGCACCCGCAGATATGCCAGCATTAAAAGGTTTTCGAGAGCCTGAATCGAAGGGACAAATGCCGACAGACGTGAGTCGCCAAAGGTGTAGCGCACCTCATCAGCACGCATACCCACCCGCCCCACGTTTCCTTCCAGAAGGACGAGCGTGCCTGGGTGACAGCAATGCCGGATTTGGGCCAACGCATAAAACGGATCCAACAGGTGATAATACACTCCCAGACACATGATGATGTCGAACTTACGATTCAAGGAGGCGAGTCGATAGACGGAGAGATCTTGATCGATGCATACAGAGGACCGCAACAACTCTTTGGCGAACGGCAGTCCTCGACCGTCGGACCAATTCTGGGACACGTCGTCCGCTGCTAAGACGTATTTGGCTCCCTTGCGCTCGGCGAGGAAGCTCCAATACCCGTCCCATGCGCCAATATCCAGGACTGTCTTGCCATGAAAGTCTACGGCATCGAGTTGCCGTTCGATGAACCGCCACACTCTCCGGTGGCCTGCCACATCGGGCGTGAATGACTGTGCCCTTATCCCGTCGCCGAAGTCGAACTCGTGGTACCACTTAATTTCATCAACTCTCGCCTGCAGGCGACTATCAAACATGGGCTTGAATGTACTACGACTTCGGTTAATCACCTAAATCAAGCCTGCGCGCCCAATGCAAGGGTCGTTGTCCGATAAACTTCAGTTTGTCGATGGTCGGACAGCGACAAGCTAAAGCTTCTCGGACATCAACAAGACTTCGGCAACGGGACTTTGTCAGGGACTTCTTCCGGCATCTTCACCACTTCCTGCCAGCCGGAATTGTCTGCGCGCATTTGGGCGGTGAGATCGTCGCGCACTTTGCGCAGCTTGTCGCTGAGCAAACATGAGTAGTTGTTGATGTCACTGAAACGGCGGCGCTGATCGGCAACAAATGATTTTTGTTTTTCGATGGAAGGAATCGCTGAGTGCTGACCGTTTTCCCAGAAGGGAACAAGCAAACGTTCGACGCGCGCGGCGCCAGGAATTTCGACCTCTTCATCGTCGAGTCCGGTCACATCACCGACGTAGTTGCCATGAGCATCAATTCCGCGGAACAGTTGCAAGCGGCCAGGCAGTGTTGTCTTTTCTTCCGAGTTAGACGCCTTTAGCGTCGGCCTATCTTCAATTAGACACTGCTTGAAGATCACTCCGGCAACGGCGGGAACTTCGCTTGAGAGTTTGGTGCCTATGCCGAAGCCGTTCGCACGTGGGAAGTCTCGGACAATGCGGCGCACCTTTTCTACATCCAGATCGCCGGTAAGGTTAGGCCTTAGGTCGTAAATTCCGTTCGCCTCGAAAAAGCGCAAACACCACTCGCCAAGTTCCGCCAGATCGCCGGAGTCAACGCGGAAGCCCTTGAAGGCGCGACGGCGCGCTTCCGTCGAGGTCGCGGCCATGGCGGCATGAACCGCACCCATGTAAACGTCAATGGTATCGAGCAGCAGCGTGGTGCCATTTGGGTTCGCGTCGAGCCAGCGTTCGAAGGCGACCTGCTCAAAATGCTTTGGCTTACCGGTGCGCGGTTCAACCTCCGGCTGAGACATGTACTCAATATAGGACTGCTGCCAGTAATGCGCTTCGGTGCCCACGGCGGGAATGTCCAGGCGATGCGCGGCTTCCATGTTCGACGTGTCGTTGAAGCCGCCGATGAACGCGTAGACGGCAATATCAACTGCGCGCTCGATGTCTCCGTTTCGCCGCAACGAAAAATCAGAAAGCCATCGCTGCTCGCCCGCCGCCATGCGAAACTGCATTGCGGTGGCGGCAGTCGTCATTGGCAAATCGAAAGCATGTTCAAACTTGATCTCTTGTGCTTGCGTGAGTGCAAAGGCGCCGGTGATGTCGGCGAAGGGTTGTTGGGCGAAGACAATTGTTCCGGTACGCACCGCCCTGATCGCGCCAACAAACAGGATGTCTTCGATGGCCTTGGCAAATCGCTGCAGGCCGCCGCGGTCCTGCTCCAGAAATCTCAATCGCGGACGATCTATTTGACTGTCAACAAGCAAACGGATGAGCCGCTCGTGGCCCAGGCAGGGGGCGAAAGGCAGCTTCCGCTGCGTCACATAGAACGTAGCCCGCGCATCACTGAGCGGACGATCGTGGAGACGCGTCACCTCTTTGTAGGACGCGTCACCCATCGCGGCGTGGTAACGATCAATGTTTAGCGTGCCCATGTTTTAGAAAGGATGAAGGCGGAAGGATGAAGGATGAAGTACAGGGCGAAGAGCGCCATCGTTGTTGGCTAAACAGCTAAGCTTGAATTCTGGCTTCATCCTTCCGCCTTCATCCTTCATCCTTCGAATCACGCTCTTCCAAAATTGCCTGTAGTTCGGCAATGGCTTCAAAGTCTTTGCGTCTCGCCGCCGCGCGTTTCACCTCAATGAGGCGGCTCAAGCCGAGACATAAACACTCGTGACCGAAAATCTTTAGTTTAATACTATCGGAAAGTAACTGCTCGAAGCTGCCACCCAAAGTGATCTCCCCAAGCACATCGAGCCAGCCGGCTGACGTTGTCAAGGTGAAATTGAGACCTTTTTTTATGGTTTCTTCGTCCCACTGGAAAGGTAGGTCCTCAGGCGCGCCACGCAGGCGAGGCCGAAATGGTTTCAACGCTTCCACAAGCCGCTTAACGTTCTCCTTCTGGCGGGAATACACAATGTCCAGGTCTTCGGTCAATCGAGCCGAGCCATGAGCTGTAGCAGCCGCGCCTCCCACGATAATGAATTCAACGCCAGCAGAAACTAGCGCGTCAAGAATCTTCTCATAATCGGTCATGCACGCCGTGCTTCCTTACCCGCTCTTCGAAGCTCGGCGGCGAATCGCTGTAAGCTCATCAAGTTTTCAAAGCGCTCAGTGACGCTCAGGCGAAGATTTTCTCGAATGAGGCTGCGATCAATATCGGGCATGAAAGCATCTATCTGAGCATCGATATCATTAGGGGAATATCCGTTCGCCTTCTCGGGCCCGTCGGTATCAATGATCTCGGCACCCGCCTTCGCCATTTCTTCGAGTGCGCGCGCGCCGTCTCCTGGATTGACGTCGACGGCACGCATCGCATTACCTAAAGCCTTAACTCGAAAGCCTTCTTTCAAAGCGTCCAGCACAGTGTTCTTAACGCAGTAGTCTGTTGCGAGTCCGCCGATCCAGACTTCCTCAACGCCCAGCCGGTGAAGTTGCAATGCCAGATCAGTGCCATCAAACGCAGAATAAGAATCCTCGTCGCCAAGTCCTTTCGAGACTACCCGAATGTGCATGTCATCAAGCAGCTCGGGATGAAATTCCGCGCCCTTTGTGTTCTGCACACAATGCACTGGCCAGGTGCCGCCATATGCAGCGAAGTGCTTCGTCTTCTCCGGGTGCCAATCTCGGCTTTTGAACACGGGCTCGCCCCGCTCGAGAAACTCCTCAATCAGTTTGTTTAGCGGCGCCACAACTTCATCGCCCTCAGCAACCGCGAGCTTGCCGCCGGGACAGAAGTCATTCTGTACGTCCACTACAATTAGTGCGCGATGATTAGAACTCGACATATTCCTTGTTCGCCCTCCTTAGTGATTTGCTCGCTTCTATGATGAAGCCAATGTGACTCCGGTACAAGCCGGAAAAGCGCGGAACAAAGTCCGCCTTCCTGACCCGGAGCTTCACTCCGTTTAGTAATACTCCCGTTTGAAATCCCACGATCAACGTTTTCACTCGGACCGCGGGCGTCTCGCCCGCCCTCGTACGGCAGGCGCAAGCATCGGGCGTTAGAGTCAACGTACCTCGGAGCGGGCGGGACGCCCGCGGTCCCAGTAAAGACGTTGACGCTGGCGGAAACTCCCAGCTTTCAAAATGCACCAGTACTTCCCGGCCTCGTCCTCTCAATCGTTCCGAGGAGTCATGCTAAACTCTCCTATTCCACAAATTGCCATAGCGTTATTCTGGTCCGAGTCGAGGGATGATTATGAAGGATGCTGGAATTGAAGCCAAGAGAGACCCTGAGCAAGCGAGACCAACCTTCATGACGGATGAATACCTGACAGTATCGCTCGGGAATCACGAGACGCGCGTGCGCGCAACGCTCGCAGAAGCAGCCGGCGCCAAGGTGATTGAGCGGATCTGGAACAAAGATGCTTCGCTTTGGAAAAGCGAAGAAGCCCACCAGAAGATCATCAGAAACTCTCTCGGGTGGTTAACAGTGGCGACCCAGATGCTCGCGATCGCTGACGAGCTGGCAAGCTTCGCCGCGAGCGTTAGGGCGTCGGGAAGATTGCAACACGCAATGGTATGCGGAATGGGCGGCTCCTCATTGTGCCCTGAAGTGTTGCGGCAAACCTTCGACCGGCAGAGCGAGTTTCCGGAGTTACTCGTTCTTGATTCCACTGATCCTGACGCGATCAATAACTTTAGAAATCAAATCGATTTAGGCAGATGCTTGTTTATTGTGGCTTCGAAATCAGGAACTACTACCGAGCCCATTACCTTCCATCGCTATTGGTACAGCGAAGTGGCCAAGAGAAGTGACAAGCCCGGTAGCGCCTTTATCACTATCACCGATCCCGGTTCACAAATGGCGGACACTGCCGCTGCCGAAGGCTTCCTGCGAATCTTTCTCAATCAGCCGGATATTGGCGGCCGCTACTCCGCGCTTTCATATTTCGGCATGGTGCCGGGCGCGCTGCTGGGACTGGATCTTGAGAAGCTACTGCGCCGGGCGGAGACCATGGCCGAGTCTTGCGGTCCACGCGTGCGGGCAAATGATAATCCCGGCGCTGTGCTCGGCGCGGTGATGAGCGAGTGCGCGCTGGCCGGTCGCGACAAACTGACAATCGTTACGGATCGGGCGCTTTCGTCGCTCGGATTGTGGGTAGAGCAACTCATCGCCGAAAGCACCGGCAAAGAAGGCAAGGGAATTGTCCCCGTTGTAGGCGAGCCCCTGGGACCAGTCACTGCTTATGGCAACGATCGTCTCTTCGTTTCGATTAGCGTCGGCGCACCGGATGAGGAGACCAGGTCGAAACTAAAAGCGCTCGAGGCTGCCGGCCATCCGGTGGTCTACAGGAGTTTAGCTGACGTATACGATCTTGGTGCAGAATTTTTCCTTTGGGAAATGGCGACAGCATTTGTCGGCTGGCAATTGGAAATCAATCCGTTTGATCAACCGAATGTGCAGGAGTCGAAAGACGCAACCAGAGCCCTGTTGGACCAGTATGCGCGCGACGGCAAACTACCTGAGCAATATCCCATCGCAAGCGACGGTCAACTTAGTGTCTATTCCGGTAGTGAAGGTGATTCCGCACCAGCTTCAATTTCAGTTCGCGAAGCCTTGCGCGCACATTGCGAGAAGATAAAGGCGGGCGATTATGTTGCGCTGCTCGCATATATCGAGGAGACACCGCAAATAGAAGCCGCCATGCAAGCGATACGCACGAGTCTACGCGACGCCACGGGCTCTGCCACGACGACTGGATATGGGCCACGTTTTTTACATTCGACCGGGCAGTTGCATAAAGGTGGGCCAGACTCAGGTGTGTTTATCCAAATCACGGCGCCGGACAAGGTTGACCTGGATGTTCCGGGCGCCTCTTACACATTCAGCATCTTGAAACAGGCACAGGCGCTCGGCGATTTTCAGTCGCTCCTGGCGCACAAGCGCCGAGCCATTCGCGTTGATTTGGGTGAGAATGCCTTAATAGGATTGGCCAGGCTAAAAGAGTTACTAGACAGCATAGTGACGGCAAACGGAAGAGCGGGGGCAAGTCCGCCTTCCTAACCCAGAGCTGATTAAAGTTGAATTCTGATCCTTGCTTGATAGATGTTCAGGCGCGATTA
>DASXSC010000157.1:0-7616 GCA_036506215.1 Pyrinomonadaceae bacterium
TGTGCCTCGGTCCGCGTCGATCAGATTAACCCCAAGCTCGACGCGGGCAACGGTTGTTGCAGCCTCGGACATAATTAGATTTATCCGCTCGACGACGCCGCTTGCAGCCAGGTGCAACAGCGTGCGCTGCGCGTAAATTGAACCCGAAGCCCCAGTTATTGCTACTGTAAATTCCATGTTTGGGTCGTGATTGAATCTTACTTGGCGGCTAGTTTCGGTGCAAGTTAGCGCATTTCAAATGAGACCAAACTAATGGACCCGTCTATCGCATAAAATTGAGGCTGGCGCTTGCGGAAGCACCAGCCTCTATGGCGAACTAAGTTAAGCGCGTGAGTATCCGCCTCGGGGAAGGCGCAGTGTAGCCTGTTGGCTTCGCGTGCAATACCCATCCTTGCGCCTGAACCGGCAGTTTGCGTTACAGTAACAACCAATATGGACTTAAAGAAACTTGAACAACTCTTAACGGCTCATAAAGGCGAGCAACTCGAAACGTCTGAAGCGGCGCGCCGTATCAGCGACCTCTACTATGAAGACATCGGCTACGCGCGCGTGGATCATTCCCGTTCGTCTCGCCAGGGCTTTCCCGAAGTTGTCTTTGGCGCAGGCAAAAAGCGCGAACAAGTGGTCGGCATAGTCGAACGTCTGATTCGGCATGCTCCAAATGTTCTTGTTACTCATACAGACGAAGGCACTTTTGGCGAGGTGCGAAATATTGTAACTGAAGCGGAGTGGCATGAAACGGCACAGCTGATAAGAATTCAAAGAGATAATACTGAACGAGGTGTCGGCGAGATTGCTGTGGTGACTGCAGGAACGAGTGATATACCAGTCGCAGAAGAAGCGGCGTTGACCGCGGAAGCAATGGGCAATCGCGTTAAGCGAGTATGGGATGTTGGCGTCGCCGGCATCCATCGCATCCTGGCCGAGCGTTCGCTTCTGGAGAGCGCGCGCGTTGCTATTGTTGCGGCGGGAATGGAAGGTGCTCTTCCTTCAGTCGTGGGCGGCCTGATCGCCGTGCCCGTAATTGCCGTCCCGACCAGCATTGGTTACGGCGCCTCCTTTGGCGGGATCGCCGCGCTGCTTGGCATGCTTAATTCGTGCGCTTCGAATGTGACGGTGGTGAACATCGACAACGGATTCGGCGCCGGCTTTGTGGCCAGCTTAATTAATCGCAAGTGGGAACCAAAAACACGCGGCAGGGGCAGTCGGCAGGAGTTGAACTAGACAGCAGCAGCGGACAACGTGATGCCGCCTTCCGGCCTTCTGCTCCTGCAGTCTGCTCCTTTTGGTTCACGGGTTGATCAAGTTGTTTAGCCGCTCAGCCAAATCCTGGTCCAGGTTCTGCAAAATATTGTACTGCTCAATTGCGGCGTCGCGATTACCCAGCGCTAGAAATGACCTGCCGAGATTGTAATAGGCTTTGACAAAGTCAGGCTTCAGCCGGATTGCCTGCCTGAATGATTCGACGGCATCAGACATGAGGCCCATTTCGGAATACGCTTCGCCCATACTGTTTGGCACGTTTGCATCTCCCGGCTTTAAAGCGACGAGCTGCTTAAACGTCTCAATCGCTTCCGGATATTTTTTCGAGCGCAAATATCTTGAGCCGAGGCGTTCATAGGCACTCGCATAGTCGGGTTTCAACTTAATTGCCTGCTTGTAAGCCTGAATTTCCTCCTCCGGTCGTCCCCAGTCACGGTAAACCAAACCCAGCGCGTAGTGAGCGTCCGCGGCGTTGTACGGATCCAACCGAATCGCCTGGCGATAATTCTCAGCGGCTTCGCGATACTGTTTCAGGTAATAGTTCGCCAGCCCGATATTGAAGTACGACTCGGCGGAAGGTCTGAGGTTGACTGCCCTCTTGGAAGCTTCGATAGCTTCGCTATGACGGCCGAGCTTCTCCTTACAAAATCCTGTCTGCGCCCAGGCCTCAGCATAGTTGCTGTCCGACTCGACCGCTTTTTCAAAATATGGCAGCGCCTTTTCGCAATCGTCCTTTGAAAGGAAGGTGAGACCGTCGCGAAAAGATTGGACAGCCTTCGCGCGTTTGTTTCTGCCGCTGGCTGCGACCAGGTCAGACAGCGACAATAACGCGCCGCTTTGCAGTTGTGAAATTCGTTCTGAAGGGATTGCGAAGTTAACACTCTGGCCGCCAGTTATCTGCAATGTCGCAACACCGATTACCTGGCCTTGCATGTTAACTACCGGACTGCCGCTCGAGCCTGGCGAAATCGGCGCGGTAATCTGAATGATCCTTCCAAAGGTCGGGATGTCGCGCACTGCCGACACAATACCGTTGGTGACGCTGCCTTCGAGCCCAAATGGGTTCCCGATTACAACAATGCTTTCACCCTCCTGCGGCGAGGTTCTGTCCAGTGAGAGGGGACGGACCTGATTCGGTGGTGCCTCCACTCTCAACAGCGCCAGGTCACCTTCGGCGTCAACGGCAATCACACCCTTTACCGCATAAATGTTGCCGTTGTGAGAGTGAACTTCGGCGCGATAGGCGTTATCGATTACGTGGCGGTTGGTTACCACGCGATCTAAATCAATGAAGAAGCCACTTCCGCGCGATAGTTTCTCGCCCCGTGAATCGAAGGTTTCGATAGCCACAGCAGATGGCTTAATGCGGCGAACGAGTTCCGGAAGAAGGTCCTGCGACTGAGCTTTGGGAATTGCAATGAGGAGCAAGGCAATGGCGCAGAATGTTGCAGCTCTTCGATTCCCAGCCTGCGGTGAACATCTAATTGCTTTCATGGCCTGCCCAATATCGTACCAGTTTCAATCTCAGGACGCAGAATGTGCCAGAAAGCCCTTGCCAACTTCATCGTAAATTGCCCGGGTAGACTTGTGCGAGCCAAAGACAGCGACTCCTGTTTCCGAGCTGAAGTAGTGCTTCTCGGTTGTTGTAGTGAAGTAGAACCATGAGACGGCGCCGTTAGGCCAGGGAGACTTGCCGAGCCAGGTGAGCGTGGAATTGCCGGGTGCAAATTGCAACATCTCGGAGGATCCATCCAGGGTCTGACCAAGAAACAGCGCGCTTCCCGGAACAATCACGAGAATTCCGGCCCCTTCCCACGGAAAAATCTTGAAGAGCTCTTTGAACCGTCGCTCAGAGGCATAACGGACCGGAACCCACCGGTGACTGCCAATGAGTTGTTGATGATCACGAATTATCGTTTCTCGAGTCCGATCTCGCTTTCGCTTTTGCAGCACGGTGTAGCCGATAAAGAGAGCCAATGGAATAAAGATGATCGCCAGAAGGGCTATCAGAACGATCAGCGAAAGGATCGCTTGTGCGTCCTCGTTGTTCATGTTTTCTGATATTGCTATTTGCTATAAACCTGCGAGCGCGAGTGTCTGAACTCTGGAAACTATTTCACTCAGTTTCACGTCCTTGCTGGTCTTCGTTTGTCTCTCGAAGAGTTCAACGACGCCATCCGCTGCCTTCTTGCCGATCGTAATGCGATAAGGAATACCAATCAGGTCGGCGTCCTTAAACTTCACGCCGGCGCGCTCGTCGCGATCGTCGAGTAACACCTCAAGGCCGGCCCGCTGGAGATCCTTGTAAAGTTTTTCCGCGGTTTCACGCAGACCCTGGTCCTTCATGTTAGTTACTGTGACGACCACATTAAATGGCGCAATGCTTTTTGGCCAGATGATGCCGTCAGCATCGTGATGTTGTTCTATTGCCGCGGTGATAATACGCTCAACGCCAATGCCGTAGCTGCCCATGATGATAGGCACCGGTTTGCCTTCTTCAGTCAACACGGTCGCACCCATCGATTCGGAATACTTCGTGCCGAGTTTAAAGATATGGCCAATTTCCATGGCTTTGAAAACTTCAAGCCTCCCCTGCTCACAATGCGGACAACCTTCGCCGGAAACAACACCGCGCAAGTCGGCCCACTTGTCAGGCCGGATATCGCGCGCGATTTCGACGCCGCGGAGGTGATGATCGTCTTTGTTGGCGCCAGTGGTCATGTTGCGCCGGTTTTTTAGAGCCAGATCGGCCACAATTAGAAGTTGCAAGTTAGCCTGTTTCGCCCGGTTTTTTGCCCCAACGCCACCCAGGCTTCCTGCTCCGGCGCCCAGTAGTTCGCGAATCTCTTCAGGATGTGCAGTCCGCAAGGCCGTTGCCGCCAAACTATCGGCCAGCTTCGTCTCATGGAGTTGATGATCGCCGCGGACCAGAGCGAGCACGGGCTTTGGTTCGTGATTAATAGTGGCGACATAAACGAGAGACTTAATCTGGGCCTCGGCTTTCGCTCCCCCGGGAAATTTTGCCAGATCTTCAATTGTGCGAACCCCCGGCGTCGGAAACTCTTCCGGAGCTTCGGGTCCAACGAGATCCTTGAGCGGGGCCAGGCGGGACGTAGCCTTCTCGAGATTTGCCGCATAGCCGCAGTTTGGGCAGCTCGCAATCAAATCTTCGCCGGCATCAGTTCTGGCCACAAACTCGTTCGATTCCGATCCGCCCATCGCCCCCGACGACGCTTCTACAATTGAGAACTGAATTCCACAACGGCTAAAGATTCGTTTGTAGGCTTCGCGCTGATCGATAAAAGACTTGTCGAGACCGGCCTTGTCGACGTCAAACGAGTAGGCATCCTTCATGATGAAAGTTCGCAATCGCATCAGGCCCGACTTCGGGCGTGGCTCGTCGCGGAACTTAACCTGAATCTGATACCAGACCTGGGGCAATTGTTTGTAAGACCGAAGTTCGTTTCGCGCGATAGTGGTGAAAACCTCTTCATGCGTCATACCCAGGCACATGTCGGCGTCTTTGCGATCCTTTAGCCGGAACATATCGTCGCCGATTGAGTCCCACCGTCCCGACTCCTGCCAAATTTCGGCCGGGTGCAAGGCAGGCAAATAGAATTCCTGACCACCGATGCGATTCATCTCTTCGCGCAGGATCTGCATGACCTTTAGCGCGACGCGCTGGGCCAATGGCAAATAAGAATAGATCCCGGCGCCGAGTTGGCGGATTAGGCCGGCGCGCAGCAAGAGTTTATGCGAGACGACTTCGGCGTCGGCAGGATCTTCGCGAAGCGTCGGAATGAAGTTTTGTGACCAGCGCATTCTAGGTTTTTTGATTTAACTTTCCTGGGATGAATTACTGCCAGCCATTCTCGCCCAGCAAAAGCGTTAACGCAAAGTACGACAAGGTTCCAACGTGTCTGGATAACTATTCTCGCTTGGAAAACAGGAATAGATTTTCCATTTATCAGTTATCAGTTCTCATTTTTTCATTTGAACCAGACGCGGTAGTTTACAGACCCGCTTCCAGCATACTTTGGAGGTCTGGTTGACCGTCGAGTTGCAGTGGTGCGGGAGCCCGATGACAAGTTTGAAATGAAAAATGAGATATGGAAAATCTTCGCATTGGTGCTTCGAATGATAATAAGGCGTCGGGCGGGAGACGACAGGCAGGAATGCCTGTCCTACTTCGTTGCGAGCACTCGAAGCGTGATGTACCATCCATCCCTGCCTACTTTTTGAATTCACCGGAGATTCACTGATGAAAGTTGCGCTTGCGAGCGATCATGCAGGCTATGCCGAAAAGGAACGTTTGAAGCCTCTGCTTAGCGATCTGGGGTTGGAAGTTGACGACCTCGGAACAGTCTCGGAGGAATCAGTTGATTACCCTGATTATGCGCGCAAGGTTGCGGAGCAAGTTGCCCGCGGGCAGGTTGATCAGGGACTACTTGTTTGCGGCTCAGGCACCGGAATGGCCATAACGGCGAACAAAGTGCCGGGCGTGCGTGCGGCAGTAGCGTGGTCGGAAGAAACCGCTCGCCTGGCTCGCCAGCATAACGACGCGAACGTCCTGGCGATCGGCGCTCGCACCACACCGACCGAACAAATTCCCGCGATCGTGCGCGCATGGTTCAGTAGCGATTTTGAAGGTGGTCGTCACGCTGACCGGATTGAGAAAATCCGCAGGATAGAATCGGCCAAAGAGGCACACACAGAGAGAGAATGAGTCAAGAAGGGAAAGCTCATGGTCGGGAAGGGCGGTTTACCCCCACCGGTTGAATGGCATTCTATCCTGGCGGGGGCAAGCCGCCCTTCCTTACTCAGAGACTTTGCACTTGAATGCTTCCTCGGAAACTATTGAAAGGTAAACGGAATGACCGATCTAAGAAACGCATCGCTGGCTGAAGTCGATCCCTTGATTTCCGAAGCCATTGACAATGAAGTCGCTCGCCAGGCAAATGGACTCGAGTTAATTGCTTCTGAGAATTTCGTCAGCGAAGCCGTCCTCGAGGCCGCCGGCTCTGTTTTCACAAACAAATATGCTGAAGGCTACCCCGGGAAGCGTTATTACGGCGGTTGCGAGTGGACTGACGTGGTTGAGCAGGCCGCGATCGATCGCGCGAAGGAATTGTTTGGAGCGGAACATGCCAACGTGCAACCACACAGCGGCGCACAAGCAAACATGGCCGTGTATCTCGCGGCGATTCAGTATGGTGATCAAATTTTGGGCATGAATCTGTCGCATGGCGGCCATCTAACGCACGGCCATCCCATGAACTTTTCCGGCATCAGTTACAAAGTGGCTGACTACGGCGTCGCTCGCGACACCGAGCAAATTGATTACGACGAGTTGCAGCGAATTGCAGAGGAGCACAGGCCGAAGTTGATTGTCTGTGGCGCCTCTGCTTATCCACGTATCATCGATTTCAAACGCATCGGCGAAATCGCCAGGGGCGTTGGCGCGCGCGTGTTTGCCGACATCGCGCACATCGCCGGGCCTGTTGCCGCCGATCTTCATCCTTCGCCTATTCCACATGCCGACTACGTAACTACAACAACGCATAAAACTCTTCGTGGCCCACGCGGCGGGTTAATCTTGTGCCGGGAAGAACACGCGAAAGAGATTGATCGGAAGCTGTTTCCGGGCGTGCAAGGTGGTCCGCTGGTGCACATCATCGCTGCAAAGGCCGTGGCATTTGGCGAAGCGCTGCGCGACGACTTTAAGGAATACCAGCGACAGATTCTCGCCAATGCCAAAGCACTTGCAACCGAGTTGCAGGAGCAGGGACTGCGTCTGGTTTCCGGCGGAACAGACAACCACCTTATGCTGGTTGATGTTTGGATGGACGGCAAGGGAGTTACCGGCAAAGATGCGGAGAAGGCCCTCGAGGCCGCAAACATCACGGTCAACAAGAACACAATTCCATTTGACCAGAATAAACCCTTCGTCGCTTCAGGCCTGCGTATTGGCACTCCGGCGGTAACCACGCGCGGCATGAAAGAAGAAGAGATGCGCGAGATAGGGCGTTTGATTGCGGAAGTTATTCATGCGCCGGCGTCAGAAGAAGTACGCGGTAGAGTTCGGCAAGGTGTGGCGGAGTTAGCAGCGCGGTTTCCTCTGTATGCGAAGCGATTGCAGCGACAGCCAGAGGCCATCGGTGCCTAACCGGGTTGAGTCTTCACGAAAACCCGGTCGGAAGCAATAAGCGAGAGCTGACAATCTGGAGTTATAGGAGCAATGAAACCCATTCAAAAATACGCCGGGTTTGTCCTCCTTTTTCTTCTCTGCGGGTCTCATTCCCTCATTTCCGCGGGCATAAGGCCGTCCTTTAGCCTGGAGACCTCTTCCTGGA
>DASXSC010000158.1:0-24914 GCA_036506215.1 Pyrinomonadaceae bacterium
AAACCATGAGGGTAACTCGTTGTGCGCGGATGAATCGGGGAGGTGGATTATAGCGCCGGTTCATACCTTCCAGCTACTACAGAATGCGCAGAATGAGACGTTCGCAACCGAGTTCTCGCGTCTTTAGTTAGAGCAGCAGAATTTTCAGATTCGCGAGCACGACCGGAGGGCTGGACTAAGAGAAGGAGACAGCATGAAAAAGCAAGCTTACACAATGATCGCGATGATCGTCCTGGTTGGTTCAATGGCCGCGGGCGCGCGAGCGCAAAATAGTAGCCACACAGAGTTAAGGGCCAACATTCCGTTTCAGTTCAACGTTGGTGACAAAACTCTTCCAGCAGGCGAGTACACGGTTCGCCAGCTCAATCTGCATTCCGATCGCGCAGTGTTGCAAATCAGAAGGAAAGATGGCAGCGCCAGCGTAATGGTCCAGATGGATTTCGTGAACGGCAGAGCGCCGGAAAGTGCCAAGTTGACCTTCCATCGCTACAGCAACGAGTACTTCTTTGCCGAAGCGTGGATTGACGGTGACGCCAGCGGTTTGCGAGCGCCGAAGTCGCGTGCTGAGCGCTATGCCCAAGCCGAGACGGCAGTTCTCCGGGGGAAGACCGAAAACGTCGCGCTGCGCGTCCGCTGAGAATACCGGGAGAAAAATCATGCTGAAAAAGATCTATGCCTCAATTTGTTTACTGCTGTGTTCTGGCCTGTACGCGCAGAGCAGCCTGGGCCAAAACGTGGTCACTGACTGGTCCGCGATCATTCAACCTGCGGTTGTGAAGATCAGTGATCAGAATCCTCCGAGACCGCCCACGAGCTCGGAGGTGCTAAACACAATAATTCAACTCGCGATGTATGACGCAGCTATGGCAATCGAGGGCGGCTACACGCCGTACGCGGCGTCCATCCCGGCGCCGCCTGGGGCCGACGTCCGAGCTGCCGTCGCCACAGCTGCGTATCGCACTGCTCGGGCACGCGTCGCAGCGTCGCAGGTTTCATATCTGGATGCGCAATACGATCTCTACATGGCGAACATCCCGGACGGTCAAGCCAAAATCGATGGCACTCAAGTCGGTGAGTCCGCGGCAGCGGCCATGGTCACTCTTCGGGCCAACGACGGCTTCGATAATGTAGTGTTGTACCAGTGCAGTTCAGACCCGCCTCCGGCAGGCGAGTTCGAACCAAACGCGGGCTGCGGCACGCAGCCAGTCGACGCGAAGCTCAGTGCGGTCAGGCCGTTCACATTCACGAATCCATCGCAGTTCAGGCCTGACGGTCCTAATCCATTGACGTCGAAAGCCTACATGGAGGATTTCATCGAAACTCGGGACTATGGCCGCTCGAATAGTACATTCCGCTCAGCCGAGCAGACCGACGTTGCTTACTTCTGGTCAGAGCACGCCTACGTCTTCTATAACCGTAATCTCATCGGACTGGCTATCTCACGCGGGCTGAGCGTTCGTGACACCGCCCGACTGTTTGCGATGGTCCATTGCTCAGTCGCTGACGCAGTCATTGCGGGTTTCGAGGCAAAGTACTTTTACCGATCCTGGCGGCCGCGCACGGCGATACCGCGAGCCGACACCGACGGCAACCCTGACACTGATCCCGACCCAAGCTGGACGCCTCTACTAACGGTGAACCATCCCGAGTACCCTTCAGCGCACGGTTTCTTCTCGACGGCATTGACGGACGCCGTGGCGGCATTCTTCGGCACTAACAAGGTGACTTGGACACTTACAACCAGTAAGACCGCCGTCCCCCAGTTGGTTCAGAATGTGCGCACCTACTACGACATGAATGCTCTCATGCGCGATGTCGACGATGCGCGTGTTTGGGCCGGCTTGCACTGGCGTCACTCGATGCACCACGGAGACCAGATTGGACGCAAGGTCGCTAGGTACGTGACGGAAAACTTCTTCCGACCCCTGCCGTAGGTTGGTCAACTCTTACATAAGCTTGCGTTCTATTGACGGCAGTCATAGTAAGCGTGACTCCTTGGTTGCACTTTGGGGCGCCCTGTTGATTAACAACAGAACTGACAACAGCAATTAGAAAATCGAGAGGAGGACCACAACATGAAAACAGATGGATTCCAACTTGCCGTGCTACTCACATTTCTGGCGGTTGCTGTTTCTCTTGCCGGCAACACAGTCCTCTCTCAATCAATTGATCGGACACAGAACCCCAATATTGCGAACGCGGGCATCGCCAAATCGCTCGCGCAGGAAGTCGGCGCCGGGCGCGGCGACTTGCAGACGCCTGATTCGTCCGCATTCATCATAGCGCGCGATCCGTTTCGTGCGATTCGCCATGGGCGGCAGCTTTTCCAGCGCAAGTTCCTGCGCGCACAAGGACAAGGGCCACTCGCCGGTCCCGACGGGGCAGGTGACATCAACACCAACCTGGCACTTGGCGCGGGACTGGTCGACAGTTGCGCCGGTTGTCATGGAAGGCCACGCGGGGCAGCAGGATTTGGCGGTGACGTGGCGACCAGGCCGGACAGTCGCGATGCCCCACATCTATTTGGGCTTGGCTTGAAAGAGATGCTGGCCGACGAGATAAGCTCGGACCTGCGCGCGATCCGTGCGCAAGCGGTAGCAGATGCGCAAAGCAGCCACCATCCGGTGAGCAAGCCGCTCGTCAGCAAAGGTATTAACTATGGTTCCATCAGCGCGAACAGTGATGGCACCCTTGACACTTCGCAGGTCAAAGGCGTCGATCCAGATCTACGCGTGCGCCCATTCTTCCTGCACGGTGGCACGATTTCAATACGTGAATTCGTGGTTGGCGCGCTCCAGAACGAGATGGGCCTACAGGCGGTTGACCCTGAGCTGATGGCGGCGCACAACGGTGGGCGAATGGTCACGCCTTCCGGTATGGTGCTCGACGGTTCGCTCGATCAGGTCGAAGGTCCGCCGACCGATAACCCGGTGGCCGACGCCGACGGTGACGGTGTGGTCAATGAGATTCCCACCAGCCTCGTCGATCACCTGGAGTTCTATTTGCTCAACTACTTCAAGCCCGCCACCTACCAACAGACCAACGAGACGACGAAGGGTGGCATCATCTTCCAGCAAATCGGCTGTGCGCAGTGCCACATCTCCAATTTGCAGATCAACCATGACCGCCGCGTCGCGGATCTCGAAACCGTTTACGATCCTGTCAACGGCATCTTTAACAATTTGTTTGCCACGGCCACGCCTTTCTTCAACGAGACTGACGACCACTTGGGCTTTCCCAACTTGAAGCGACCTAAGCTGGGCTCAATTCTCGTCAAAAACATTTTCACGGATTTCAAGCGCCACGATCTGGGAGCGAACTTCTACGAGCGGAACTATGACGGTACGCTGCGCACTCAGTTTTTGACCACACCGCTCTGGGGTGTAAGTTCTACAGGGCCTTACGGTCACGATGGCCGAAGCATCAATCTGGTCGAGGTAATCTTCCGTCACGGCGGCGAAGCGCAAACATCGCGCGATGCATTTGCTTCACTCTCGGCTAATGACCAAGCCCGCGTAGTCGCGTTTCTAAACTCTCTGGTTCTCTTTGCTCCTGACGACACGGCGTCGAATCTCGATCCCGGTAATCGTCACGCGTTGAACTTTCCTCAATTCGGACATGGGAGCATTAGGCTGACGGTCCTGTTTAATAATCCAAACGATCCAGAATGATTGCGGTGGCCGGACGCAGTTCACGAACTTCGTTCGGCCCCTGTCAGGTCGGAAGCGCGATCAGAGCAGATGAATTTTCGGATGCGACATTGAAAA
Organism: Pyrinomonadaceae bacterium; assembly: GCA_036506215.1. Classification (GTDB taxonomy): domain Bacteria; phylum Acidobacteriota; class Blastocatellia; order Pyrinomonadales; family Pyrinomonadaceae; genus PSRF01. The sequence goes on from DASXSC010000158.1 coordinate 3,768, forward strand.
TGAAACAAGTACCGTTTTCAATCCTGGACCTGATTTCCTCGGCGGGGTTTGTTCAAACCCAAACTTCGCAGACGATTCAAACCAAATGGATCGAAAATGAAGCAAGGGCACAGCGAACGTCACCCACTCTTATACGTTCTGTGTTGTTGATTCTGGACACAAAATTAGCCAGCTCATTTTCGATTGGAAAGCGGTGAGTCTTTATAAGTGATTGAGGATTAAGAGGAAATTGGTAGCGGGGGGCGGGATCGAACCGCCGACCTTGGGGTTATGAATCAATAGACAGCGCTACCAGTTTCCATCATCAACCTCATAACCAACAAAAACCCGAGCGGATCGCACCCAATCGAGTCGTTTATGTGCCGTATGAACCACATTTGCTTTATGAAGTCTGGCAAAAGTCTGGCAAAGAATTAGTCCCAAGGTCTGGAGTGGAAAGCTCGAGTTCCTGCGGTCAACGGATTTTAAGTCCGTTCGAAAGCATCTTACGTGATCTTACGTAACGAGATGAACCAATATTTACCAGACTAGCAGCCGTCAAAGTCATGCTTCGTCCGGGTTACATCACGCGACAAAATGTCGTCATCTTAGCGTCATCCTTAGTACTCGAAGTCTCTAACGAGTGCGCTCTAAAGTCCATCCTGTCCGCGCAATGATGAGCGCCAGATTGTATTCAAGTGGCCAATGTGGGCCATCCGGGCAAAATACTTCTATGCGGTATGCGGAGTATTCTGAAAGAGCGTAGGCCTCAAAAGAGGGCCTGTTCTTCATTTCATAACGTGCTACATAAAACCGCACGCCTCTTTTCTCAGAACACCAAACTACCGGCCGTTTGTTATCGGCGAGACTTCGAGCTCTCGCAAGCAAATGGGCCGGCACTGAATAGGCAGATGGCTCATCAAAAGCCTGGGCCACAAACGCCAGCGTCTCCAGACATGCCTTACAACTGGCAAAATGAGCTTCAAGTTTTTGCCTTCCCGGTTCGGCGACCTGTCTATTTACGTAGGCCGCAAGTTGATTATCATCAGGACAGCGCCAACCGCGCTTCGTAGCGTCAACGTTTGATCGAAGTAGCCTTGTTAGCTCTTTTTCTTCCATCTCAGATTCTCTTGCCGTATTTCACGGACACAAACAAGAGTTTTCCGTGGGTGAGGCAAAGATCGATCTCATTCTCACCCGGTTTCAACCGGGTGAGAATGGTCCGCTCATGCTTCCCCAACCGTTTCAACGGTTCAAGAGTATCGGTGGGCCAAGCATCACTCGGTTGAACCCGGGTGAGAATGAAATCAACCTCTGACTCATGAAGTGACGACAGAAAAAAGGGATCCGATCTGCAAGGTGATCGGATCCCCTTTTCGGTCAAGCACCGACCGCGCTGATTACAGTTCAAGCGGGACGCTCACCGTTACCGTCTTAAACGTGTGATTACCCGCTGCGTCAGTGCAGCGAATCGTGATCGTGTAAATCCTGCCGGTGCCAACCCCAGACCTCTCGGCCCGCAGTTTCACCAGATGGTTATTCACGATCTGCCAATCGGGCGCTGTATCACCATCTTCCCCGCTGTTAACAGGTTCGTTGCTGGTGACACTGATAATCGAACAACTGATCGCGCCCGATGCCGTGCAGTTGTCAGCTGCCGAGTAATTGACTGTTACGTTCCTAAACCTATGGTTGGGTGGCCATAGTGACGACGGAGATGCGGAGGCACCAGAGATTACGGGTCCTTCCGTGTCGTTGACCGTCACATCGAAAGTGCAGGACTGCGTGGTACTGTCGGACCTGGTCACGGTGGCGGTCACTGTGGTTGTACCGACCGGGAAGAACGAGCCCGGTTGGTGGCTAAGCGACAGAACGCCGCAACTACCATCAATGTCGACAGTGAAGTCGACATTAGCTCCGCACTCTCCGGGGTCGTTCGAAACAACGATTTCGTCCGGACACGTTAGCGTACATGCACTATCGCAACAGATCGGGTCTTGAGTGGTAATGGTTAGCTCCCAACCTTGAGCGATACTGCCTGCGTCAATACCAGCGTCGTCAACCACGTAGAGGCTCCACGTCCCATTCGGGTTGACTCCGTTGAAGACTGACAACAACTGGGGATCGGGATGCGGTCCCGCCGGCGCCGGTGCCGGGAATGTATCGCCGGTACCGATGTTGGTCGGTTTGAACGTTCCCGAAACAACCGTAGCGCCAATCGCACCGGCTGCGGCATCGTCGAAGGTGAGGGTGGCATTGACAGCATCCGTCCCGCCACCAACGTCGGACATCAGCAACAACTTCTGTCCCCCTGGGCCAACCAGAAGCATGTCTATGTCGCTTGGGAAGGTGTGGCTAAGACCTTTAACCTTAGCTGTCACCTTCGAAACGGTTCCCACGACGCCAGCGACGTTAATAGTCGACGGATAAGGTGACGAAGGTGCAATGCCACCTATCCGCGGGGTATCGAGAATCGTGATTGCCGCCGGATTTGAGAAAGTCGACACGTTTGTCACGGTTGCGCCGAGCACAAACGTGAAAGTTGTCGTTCCGAGGTCGGTTGCTCCATCCTGGAGATGGAGCGTTGCGGTAACCGTGCTGCCGCAACTGCCCTGGGCCACGAACGTGAAGGGCCGCGATGTTGGGCTGGGATCAAGCGGGCTCAGAACCCCATAATTTTGAGGTCCGCTCTGTGGTGTGATTCCGCCACCAGGTTGCAGTGTGGCGACCAGGTTGGTGGTTGAACCGTCACCGTTGTTCCGCAGTGGCAGTTCGACGGTCACAGTCTCCTCTGGATCAATTGCGCTGTTAGGCGGCGTGCAGCTTTCGGCTGTAATTGTAGCCGGAGGTGCTGCATCTATATCTGCGGTACCAGCAACTCCACAGCAGACATACAACCGTCGGGTGATTTCGAGTTGCACACAGCCGACAGTTCCAACGTCTAACGCCGCTGTGTCTGTGGCCCTCAACTTCCACGTGCCTACGGGGTTCTTGCCGTTGAACGCGGAGAGCGGTTGCTCCGGCCGGAAAGAACCAGTAAACGGAGCGACGCCAGCGGAGATTGCTGAAGCCGCGCCGTCGTCAAAGACCGTGTGCGTACCCGAGCAATCGTTTGCGCCCGTGCCGAAGTTGTCACCAGCACCACCCCGGTTATCGGAAAGGAGTACTGTGGTGCCGTCCGGAGCGATGAGTCTCAGCTCGAGGTCGCCATCGAAAGTATGGTTCAAGCGAACCCTGACATTAAGGTCTGTTATTGAACCGCTGTCAGGTACGTTAATAGGAATATCCACCGAGGACACGTCTGGTATTGGTACCGCGATGTTTCCGGTGCTGTAGCTAGCTGTTTGTGTTCCGAACCCCAACGCTCCGAGAGTGAACGTAAACGTAACCGTTCCCAGATTGGTGGCTCCGTCCTGCATCGCGAGCGTTGCGGTGAGAACACTTCCGCAAGCCGCGGTTGGATCGACTGTGAACGTGAACGGCCGCGAAACCGAGGCTCCTCCCGGTGCGAGCGCGCCATAACTCTGTGGGCCGCTCGGACTGGTGACTCCACCCGTAGCTTGGAGAGTGGCGACCAGATTCGTTGTGGAAGCCGTGCCCACGTTCTTCAACGCGAAATCGAAGGTTGCGGTCTCGCCGGGGCTGATGGCCCCATCATTTGGGATGCAGCTTTCGGCAGTCAGAGTCGAGCTGTCGGTGGCGATATTCGGCATGCCGTTCAGACAGACATTCACAACACTGGTGTTGCCATCTGTGATGTTTGTATTAATTGGTGTGGCAGGGAAGAAACCGGTCGCGGAGATCGCCACCGAGTAGCTACCTGGAGACAGTTGAGTGTTGTACTGTCCCGTTGATCCAGTAGCTCCGTAGAGGTTGCCGTTCACGGTCGACAGTGCGCCCTGAAGAGGAAGCCCGGTTTCGCAGTTCGTAACGTTAACCTGGAGCGTTCCCTGCTGCGGCGCTGCACAGCTTGGGTTGACCTTGAAGCTGCCGATGCGTGTGTGCCATTCGGCTGTGATGTTTGGCTGATCGTCGAGGTAGTATTCGTTAGTGTGCCAGAAGGTGCAGTCGTCAACTGGGTCAACGTTCGTAGCACTATAATCACCCCAGCGGGAAGAAGTATGTGTTTGCACAAAACCCCCTGCTTGAAGTACTGCCTCACCCTGGGCCAAGCCATTTGGCGGATCACCGGCAAGTCGCCCAGCGTATCGAATCCCCGGGAAGACCGTGGTACTCGACACGGAATACCCGACGGCCAGGTTGCCTTCACGATCCATCGCTGCGCTGCCCATCCAACGGTTAGTAGCGTCAGGCGCGAAGGTGGCTTGTTCGTTGACACCGTAGCCACCACCTGATCGGCGCAGTTCATAGTAACGAACGCCGGCCTGGTGGAGTGCCTGAGTCGTTCCGGTGCCGACGTTGACCGTGTGGTTTACTACTAGTGATTCATGCGTGCCGAAATTTCGGTATTGCAAGCGGACCATCAGGCGGTCACCAATTGCATCGAGAGCAGCCGTTGCGTTATTGGCCGGGGGTGGCTGTTCGATGTCATCGCGCCCGGCGGGTGTACTGGGGTCGAAGGCCGCCACAGCAATCGGGCTTTCAGCCTTTTCAATAAAGGTTGAGTTGCCAGGAACCGCAAAGTCTGCATGGAAGTCAAATAAGCGCAGCCCGTCTGAGGGATCGCCGAATTCTGTAGCAATGAAGTATGCAAAGACGTTTGGGGCACCGGCGGGAGGAGGAGTCAAGCCGTCGGCGTCGGAAGGCAGCATGCCACCGATGCTAGGATCAAGATTAAAAAGATCAAAGTAAATGAAATTGGCCGTTGGATCACCTGCCAACATCTTGGCGCGGTTGAAGGCATAAGCACCGCCGCCAAGAAAGGCCGTTCCGGCCTGGTTAAACTGGTTATTCGTCATGTAGTAGCCGTCGGGCCAGACGCCGAATTTCGGATAGTCATTAAACTTGTTGTTCGGCATCATGAAGTCGTAAATGAAATACTGTCCTGTGGGATCTGGTGTCTTGGAAAGAGCGATGCACTGGTGGTTGTTTGGATTTGCGGGAATGGTGAATTGGGTAATCAACCACCGGTCAGCGTAAGAGTCGTATACCACAATGGCGTCGCCGTCGTTGCCGCGACAAAGATTACCCGCAGGCAAACTATTGAAGAGGCTTCCCAAAGTCATCACCGGCGTCTGCGGTACTCCTGCTTTGTTCCACACGCGCCAGGTGCTATTTACCGTCTGCACGTAGTGATTTGGACCAACATCGCCTTCTGTATCGGGCGGCAGAAAACCCTGGCCCAAAGCGATAGTGTCGAAGATCGACATGCCTTCAAAAGATGTCGTTGGAGCTGGAATGTTAGGCTCCGGAGCCACCGACTGGACTGCGGCATCCTCTGACACCGGTGCCCCTGGCACCTCGCGTCTGACAACTTTGATCGGCTTGGGTTTTACATCGACTTCTGACTCCGAGTCAGGCTTTGACTGCTCTGGAGGTGGCAGGTCGCGGACTGCGGGGCTGATGGCAAAAGCTGCCGCATTAATCGAGATTGGAGCAGCTGTGCTTGTCTGCGGACGCACCAGTATGGCCGCGGGCAAAACGGAAGACTTCGAAACAGCTTTCTTGGCTGTGGAGCCTCTCTTCCGTGCGCGACTCGCTTCAGTCAATGGTAGAAAAAACAGAACGCCAAAAAACACCGCAAACACGATCGCTGCCAAGACTCTCGTTTGCCTTTTCATGACTTGCCTCCATGTGGTCTGATTTTGAAGGGGCGCGCGGCCACCGCTCTATCGGCAGTGCCGCTCAGAAGCCACTCTTATGTGCTGGAATAAGTAATTTCGGTCCGTACTACTAGCGATCTTCGTAGCTAGCCGCACTTTTGACGGGGATCGGGGGTTTTGTGAACTAGCTGCGACGTGAACTCGCACAGCTCGGTTCACGTCCGAGCGAGCATGTCTAAGAATCTGAGAAAACTACCTTGATTGGAATCGTCGTGAAGATACACGCGTCTAGTTGCAGTGTCAACGAAATGCTGGCCATTTATCCATGAAATCGGAGTTGATCCGCACAAGTTTGCGGAGATTCGTAGCCTTGGCCTAATCAATGAGCAAATCGATTGGAAACAACGATTCTTTGTCCCAACCGATGAGGAAGCCGGTATCGGCGTGCTGACTGACTTACTATCGCGTTATCCGGTACTGGCAAGCGAAGTTTTGACCGACGATGAACCACCCCTCACGGACATAGAGCCAACGGACTTGGCACTGGCGAAGATCATTGACCTGGACGAGTGGTGTGTTCCCGTCGCTGATTCCGAGCAGTCGATGGAACCGCCGCCCTTGCATTCTGAGCGAGCACAAGAGATTGAAACCGCAGAAGCGGGTTGGACGCTTCCGGCCTTCTATTTTGCGCGGCCCTCGCAAGCCGTGCGAGAGGTTGAGGAAATACAACTGGCTTTGGATTTCGGATGAGATATGTCTGCGATTCTTAAGACCACGCCTTTGCAAGGTGCTTCAGCTGCCGCTAGCCGCGAAGGAGTATCCGCCGGTGCGGGATTGGTCGGCAGCGTGTTGGCACTGACCGCTGAGGCGCTGCCGGTTGCGCTTGTTGGCGACCGTCTATTGGTTTTCCAAGCCCTACAATTGCTCATACGCCTAGATCGTGAGCTGTTGGAGGCTCGCGCTCAATGGAATCAGGACTGGTTCCGTCGCCTAATGCGAATTCGACCCAAGGCGGTCCGCCGTCTGTCTGGGCGCTGGGTAAGGCTTACTCCGGCACCCTCTCTGCGGTGGCTGTTGGTAGTTAAGAGTAAAAATAGGAAGCCTCGGATCATACCGATGAATTCAATGGTTCGCGGCGCACTATCAGGTGCTATTCAGGATGCCTCAGCCAGCGAATTGGTCTTCTCGCAAGCGCGCTGCGGCGTTGACTCCGAGACTATTCGAAGCGGCTTCGCCAGTGCGTGTAAGAAGGCTGAAATCACATGCGGCCAGACTAAGGCTGGTGGTATCACCTGGCATGATCTGAGGCATACGTTTGCTACGCGCTTGCGTGGCGAGAGAGTGCATGAACTCGACATCATGCAGTTACTAGGGCACTCGTCAGTTGGAGTCACGGCTGGTTATGCTCATGGTACGCCGACCGTGATCCAAAATGCGGTCGACAAACTCGCAGAACCCAGAGGTGAGGTTGTCGAATTCACGTGTAGGGCGGTTTAGATATCGTCATCTTAGCGTCATCCTTATCCCAAGAACCCGGATGCCGGAGATACGATGAAACGAAGAATGAACCGCAAGCTATTTGAAACAGTGAGATTAGTAATGGTGCCGAGGGCGGGAGTCGAACCCTCACGCCCTTTCGGACAACGGATTGTAAGTCCGGTTTGGGGCTACTTACGTCATTCTACTATGCGCTGACACCAAGTCATTTTTACCGACGTCTCAGCCGTCAAAGCATCTGACGCCTGGCTTGCTACTAGCACATAACCCCCCTCATTTTTCCTCATCTTGGTCAACGTGCACGAAGCAGGGGCCACTATGGAAAGCGCTGATCTGATGCGCCGCCGAGGGGAGGCGACAGAGGTACGACTTTGACGAAAAGGTATTCGGTACGACTATAGTTTAAAGCGTCGCCAGTGCCCGCTCGACAAATTGGTATCGAGTTGAATAAGGTCCTATAATAACCTTTGGACATCTAAAGTAAACCGAGCGCCTGACTGAACCTGCGGCCCCACCGCTCAGTCAACCTCTTCTTTTCGCATCGGAGGCCCCAGATGAGTTTTCTTCCCCACTTTGAAGGCGACGTTTTTATCAGCTACGCACACATTGATAACCAGCCGCTCACCGAAGGTCAAAAGGGATGGATCGACAACTTTCACAAGATATTAGAAATCTATTTGCAGACGGAACTCGGACGTAAGGAGATTACGATTTGGCGAGATCCGGACCTGCGCGGCAATGATGACTTTACCGCTGAGATCATAGATCAGGTCAGCCACGCCGCGGTGCTAGTTACTGTTCTGTCTCGCAGCTATCTCAATTCGAAGTGGTGCAACGACGAGATACAGTTATTCCACCAGAGCGCCGAACGAACCGGTGGCGTACAGATTGCTAACAAAAATCGAATCTTCAAGGTTGTAAAGGAGGGGATCCAAAGCGAAAACTGTCCACCACTCTTAAAGGGTTTCGACGGCTACGACTTCCACTACACTGACGAGAAAGGTCGACATCGTGGACTGACGCTGGATGTAGACCAAAGCAAGTTTTGTCTCAAGGTCCAGGATGTGGCCCAGGATATTTCACAACTGTTGGAGACTCTGAAAATCGCCAACGGCGATTCGGATCTCAAATCTACCCATCAGCGGGTCGCACCTTCGGGAACAACCATCTATCTCGCCGAAACGACTTCCGACCTCCGGGAGCTGTACGACAATATCAAACGAGAAATGCGGGAGCGCGGACACTGCATTTTGCCGGACAAACCGTTGCCGACGCAGAATGCGTCAGAGTTTTGTGACGCGGTACGCCGGGATTTAAGTTGCAGCCAGTTATCAATTCATTTGATCGGCGCCAAATACGGTCTAATTCCGGAAGAAGCAGAAGGTAAGTCTATTGTTTGCCTGCAAAACGAAGTCGCCGCGGAATACGGCCAGGGGAATAGTCTCGCTCGCTTGCTCTGGATTCCTGAAGGCACGCAGTTGAAAGCAAGGGAGCAGAGCCAGCAAAGATACATTGAATACTTGCGCACTGATTCGACCATTCAGCAGGGAGCGGACCTCATAGAGGAACCACTCGAAAACTTCAAGACCATCATTCAAGACAAGCTATACAAGCTAACAGCCAGCCAGCAGCCGTCATCCCGAGCCTGTAACGACGATAACCTGCTTCGTATCTATTTGATTTGCGGCAAGGCTGATTTTGCCGCGATTAAACCTCTCAAAATATATCTGCAAGACCAGGGGTTCGAAGTAATCAAACCCCTGAAGGACGATGACGAGAAACTCGTCAGCAACAATCATCGCGATAATCTCGCAACCTGCGATGCCGTCGTTATTTATTACGGTAAAGACGCAGACCCGGAAGACGATCCATGGTTGCAGCTGAACATGGCTGAGCTACGGAAAATCTCCGACTACAACCGGAAGAAACCGATGCTGGCCCAGGCGATTTACATGGGCTCGCAAGAGACAGAGGAGAAGAAGGCTTATCGCACCCGTGAAGCGCTGGTCATCCGTGACTTTGGGCGACTCGCGGCCGGCCAGTTCAAGGAATTTTTGTCGCAGATCGAAAACGGGAAGAGAGGGCGAAGTTAGATGTTAGAAAATCCCACACCCACCAACGCTTTTCCGGGATTGAGGCCTTTTGAAACAAGCGAATACCAACTGTTCTTTGGACGCGAAGGCCAGAGTAAAGAAATAATCAACAGGCTTGGACGGAATCGTTTCCTTGCTGTGGTTGGGACGTCCGGCAGCGGGAAATCCTCGTTGATTCGGGCCGGTCTACTACCCGCGCTTTTCGAGGGCTTCACGACAAACGTCGGTTCGGCCTGGCGCGTGGCGTTGTTTCGGCCCGGCGATAACCCGATTGGCAATATGGCTGTGGCTCTAAGCGACGATCGTGTTTTCGGCTCAAGCGACGTGGACGACACCATCGAGGCGATGATCATCGAGGCGACACTGCGACGGAGCACCCTTGGCCTCGTGGAAACCGTCAGGCAGGCCAGGAGGCCACCGGATGAAAATCTGCTGATCGTCGTCGACCAATTTGAAGAGATCTTTCGCTTTAAACAAACCGAGAACGGAGCGACCGCAGGAGACGAGGCGGCAGCTTTTATCAAACTGTTGCTTGAAGCTACACGCCAGGACAGTCTTCCCATTTATGTGGTGATCACAATGCGCTCAGACTTCCTGGGGGACTGCGCGCAATTTCGTGATCTGCCCGAGACGCTTAATGACGGTCAATACCTGGTCCCGCGAATGACCCGCGACCAGCGCCGGGAAGCGATCACCGGCCCGATCGCGCTTTGCGGAGGGGAAATAGCGACGCGCCTGTTAAACCGCCTGCTCAACGACGTCGGTGATAACCCTGACCAATTGCCCATTCTCCAGCACGCCCTGATGCGCACCTGGGATTTTTGGAAACTCAATCGTACTAACGGAGAGCCAATTGATCTGCGTCATTACGAAACCATTGGTGGAATGGCCGAAGCGCTCTCACGTCATGCTGATGAAGCTTACGGCGAACTACAGGATGACCGCAGTCGCAGAATTGCGGAGATACTTTTTAAAGCCCTGACCGAGAAAGGTCCTGACAACCGGGAGATTCGCCGTCCGACACGTCTGAGTGAAATCTGCGCCGTGGCCGGCGCCAGCGAAGAGGAGGTCATCGGTGTTATCGAACACTTCCGGCGCCCCGGTAGATCGTTTCTGATGCCTCCCTCCGATGTGAAGCTCAACTCGGAATCGCTTCTTGATATTTCACACGAGAGCTTGATTCGTGGTTGGAAGACGCTGAGAGACTGGGTGGATAAGGAGGCGGAGTCGGCGGCAATTTACCGGCGGCTGGCTCAAACCACAGCCCTGTACGAAAAAGGCGATGCCGGTCTTTGGGGAGACCCGGATTTGATGCTGGCGTTGGAGTGGCGCAAGGAAGTCCAACCGAACAAAGTTTGGGCGCAGCGTTATTACGCTAACTTTGACGACTCCATGAGTTTTCTGGACCAAAGTCAACGAGCTAAAGAGGCTCAAATAGAGGAGAAGGAGGCGCGGCTGAAGAAGGAGTACAGACGCAGCCGCAATTTCGTCTCGGTCCTGGCAATTGCATTGGTAGCTTCACTGGGCTTAGCCCTGTACGCCTTTAAAATGCGGGCCGACGCCTTAGAAATGCGCGACTTCGCAATGGAGCAGAAGAAAGAGGCCATCCATCAAAAAGAAACTGCGGAGAGCCAAAAAACGATCGCTGAAGAGAACCAACGGAATGCTGCGGCTGCTAAAAAGGAAGCTTTGTCTGCCAAAGAAAAGGCAGAAATAAATGCTGCGAAGGCCCAAGAAGCCTCAAACGAAGCGGAGAAGCAAAGAAGTCGCGCGGTCGCTGCCCTTCAAGTGGCAAACAAGGCAAAGCAGAAAGCTGAACAGAGTGAACGTAGCGCGATTAAGGCAGAAGAGGACAAGGCCACGGAATACAGGAGAGCGCAAAAACAGAGCACAGATTTCTTTTCTACGATCAGCAGCTTTGCGGATGATTTGATTAAGGTCAACCCACCAAGGTTAGCGATTAAGTATCAGCGAATGAAAGCATCAGCACTCTCACAAATGGGAGATAATCAGGGAGCAATTGAAGTACTTAACAGGGCGCTGGAAATCATGCCAGAAGACTCACAACTTCTAACCGACAGAGGCTCTATCTCCTATGCTTTTGCGAGCAATGCGAACAAGACGGTCGCAGACCTGGAACGCTCTAACGATAATAGCTACTCAGCACACGCATATCGGGCAATCAGCTATGCCCAGTTGGGACGTTATGATAAAGCGAAGGAGGCGATACTGAGCGCAATCAACTCGTTCAGGTACAAGTACGATGGAACTTCTTTTTACGATAGCGAGGTTTGGCCAGCTATTAAAGCCTTGACGGGCAAGACGTTGCTTCTCAGTGAAGAAGGCGACTACCGTATCGCCTTTCTTTACGAAAGGGCAAATATCCTGGCTTTGGACGGAGATGAAGGTTTTGTTGCAGCTCTTCAAGAAGCTGACCAGGCAGTCCAACACCAAGAAGCGGACCATCGAAAGGTTCCGAAAGATGTCTACCTCACTGCGTTGAACTGGTCATGGCTGCACAATCGGCCTGAAGACTATGGTGGACGTGTCAGTGAGGGTGCGTTGTGGGAGCGCTTCCAACGGCCTGATCTGGCTAGATGTTCTTATGTCGATTTTCGAGGCAAATACGAAAAAGAGGCCGAGCCACGTTACGACTCCCTGGCGAGGTGGGTCGAGCGACGACTGACTGAGATTGGTCATTCAGGCGCCTCAGATTGTTCGAAGCTTTTTTCGCCGGAGGACCGTCGGGCTGATGCACGCACTCTGGCGGTTGATGCCGAAGTAGCTAATGCGCGCGGAAAATGGATAGAAGCCGATAATCTTCTAAGTCAAGCCATCAAGCAAGAACCGAACAACGTCAGCTTACTGATCCAGCGGGCTCTAGTCTTGTATGGCGCGCAACAGTATGCAGAGTCTCGAGAGTTGTGTAATTCAATCTTGAAGTTGGCTCCTCAGACGCCGATTGCTTATTTTTATCGGGCATTGAACATATACCAATCGTCGCCCAAAGAAGAGAAGTATCTCGCTGCTTCTGATCTTGAAGAAGCATTGAAGTACGACCCAAAGAATAGCGACACACTCGAATGGCTCGGTGCAATCTCAAAAGAAAACCAAAAGCCGGAGAAAGCCCTGGATTCTTACGAAAAAGTCCTCCAGTTGTCTCCTGATAGGGTTTATCTCTATCTGCCGATCGCCAAACTCCAATTTGAGACTCGGCGCTACGAGCAGGCTCTGAAATCAATTGAAACTGGAATTGTTAGTGATGGCGGGAACTTTGAATTGTATGAGCAGCGCGCCGAGATTCAGCTTAAGCTTGGTGTAAAGGAGGCTGAAGTACAGCGCAACCTGGCTGCGGGCTACGCGGAGGCTGGTGATGCCCTGCGCAGACTTGGTAAAGGGAATGAGGCTTTCGATGCTTATGGAAAGAGCCTGGATATTTTCATCAAATTCGCCAAAGATCAAAGTCCGGCGGAAACGCGGTGCGACCTGGCGCAGACGGTCTCCAAAATCTCCAGGGCGGTGGGTAGTAGTCAATCAAAGCAAAAGGCAATTGACTTTTGGCAGGCCGTCGTTGCCTCAGGTCATTTCAAAGGCTATGAGGAGGTTCTCCAAACCGAAATCAGACGCTTAACGAATAGTCATTAGCGAACAGAAGAGAAGTCAGAGAGTTTGTTGCCTTCACCTCTCTCACTCCTTCCACTCGTTAGGCTTTCACTCGGCTTCTTCAATTCTGCGGTGGATTATTTTTTCGCATCGCCTCCGCGCGGGCGTGCCATTCGTCAGCTGCCGCAACGCGGTTCAATTTGCCCAGCTCTGAGGAATACTCATCAAGCATTGAAGCGAGGTCGGGAACTGAAGGCCTGTCTAGCTGATGCGACGGATCCATATAGAAAGCTATTACCTGCTGGAGGATTGGCTCGGCTTCGGCGTGTCTGCCTTGTTGCATGTACTGTCTGCCTTTGGCCAGGTAGAGGACGGTCAAATTTTTAAGATAGAGTGTTTTGCTTTCATCCGATTTTTCCTTCCGCGCGCGCTTGAGAAGAGGCTCGGCTTTATCGTATTCCCCTTGAAGGAAATAAACGTGCGACAAGTTGTTAAGGATCTCTGCCATACCAGGAATATCTGAGGTCTCGGCTCTTTCCGAATCTGTGGCGTTTTCTAAGATTGTTAACGCTTGCTTAATTTTCGATTCAGCGGCAGGGTACTTTTGGAGTTGTTTGTAGACCCGACCTAGTTTATTCAGAGTGTCGACTAATTTTACGCTTGCAGGACCAACTGCTTTTGTTCGCATTGCCAGCACTTGTTCATAGAGTGGCTCCGCCTCTGCGTATTTCATCTCGGCGGAGTAGAGTTCCGCTAAGCTATTCAGCGTCGTGGTGATGCTTGGATCGTCCGGCGCCAAAACTTCTCTTTGAATTTCCAAAGCTCGCTTGCCGGGCGGCTCAGCTTTGGAGAACTCTTCCTGGGTGTAATAAAGATGCGACAGGCCATTCATGACGATGGCGAATTCTGAAGCTCGCGAACCAAGAGTCTTGACCTGAATTTTCAGAGCCTGGTTGTAGAGCTTCTCAACGTCGGCGTCATCCTTTTTACCATTCAGCTCCCTCAAGTAAATCAAGGCCTGGGAAACGTCCAGGGTCTCTTTGTCAGGAGCCTGCTGCATGATCGCCAGCAACTGTTTAAAGAGCCTCTCAGCCCCCTCGATGCCTTGATTCTGGTGGACCAGCGCAATATTGCTGAAAACGATTGCAACCGTGGGACGGCCAGGTTCCGACTTGTCCTTACCGATTGCCCGTGCACGTTCATAAAGCGCTACGGCCTCCAAATATTTGCCACCTTCGTAATAAGTAGTGGCAAGCTGGTTTATCTGCCCAGCCACATCCGACGGCTCTGGTCCCAAATCCTTCTCCCAGATCGCCAGCGCTTGCTGGTAGAGCGGTTCAGGGGCCTTGTTTAACTTTCCTTCCGTCTTAAAGACAGGCGCGAGACGGTAAAGATGCGCGAGACGGTAAAGAGTGGTAGCTACTCGATGGTTATGTGGCCCAAAGTAATCCGCTTCCTTGCGAGCAGCCAGGAACATGATTTCAGCTATCTCGTAACGCTCCTCCCCATAAGCTTTGTCCCCGGCAGCTATGTATGCGTCCCATAGTTTGCTCTTTTCACTCTGTGCAAACCCGCCGATTGGCAGGAGCACTAGACACAATAGGCTCGCCGGCAAACAACATGCGTTGCATTTCCATCTTCGAGCCTTCGCGAAAAGCAGGCGACGAATGATTATTGGTGTCTCCATAATCAGTTTCCTCTAAGATAATAGCGCACAATCTAGCCTGACGACATCTTCTGCCGTAACCTGCCAATACTGCTGACGATTCAAAGAAGAAACGGTTGACAAGCTCATAGAGCTATGGGGCGAAATGATCAAGTTCGGACGAAGGGCGAGTTGAGAAGTTCCTCATCTTCTCCTCATCTTAGTTGGGTGAGAATCTCAAACTCTTCGTCCGTACTCGTGGTATCCAGGAGAGAGATTTCATATTGTGGACCTTGATTGATGAGGGGATTACTACGCACCACGAATCGACGATCTCCTTAACAAATTCGATCAAAATAAGCTGCGCAACGGAGTTAACTCCGTTGTGAGCTTTCGGTCTTGCTCGATGACTGTTTGTAAGTTATTGAAAAGATTGGTGCCGAGGGCGGGAGTCGAACCCGCACGACCTTACGGTCAACGGATTTTAAGTCCGTTCGAAGGCATCTGACCTGATCTTACGTAACGAGATGAACCAATATTTACCGGACTAGCAGCCGTCAAAGTCATGCTTCGTCCGGTTACGTCACGCGACAAAATGTCGTCATCTTAGCGTCATCTCGTTTAGGTATGGCTTTGTGTGTCTCAGCCCTTCGCTAGGCTGGTCGTATCGAGCGCGACGCGAATGCCGCGCGCCAGCTTCAGTGCGTCATCATTAGCCCAGAAGCACGAGACAGCAAGAAATTGAAGCCCGCGAAGCGCATTCCCAAAAACGGTCACAGAAGCCTGGGCGACACCTAAAAGATAACATGCCGCGCCGATCGCGTTTGAAGTCAACAGGCAGTGAATGTGCGACCTGCTACGGAGAACGGTAGCTTGAGGGGCAAATGTGAAGTGGGCGTAAATATGCTAAGAGAGATTTTCAGGCGGAGGCCAGCGAAGCCGTGCGCCTGCAATAGAAGCAAATCAGGGAACTGTATTAAGATACATGACAACGTGATTGACCGAACCACATTACTGGTAAGCCTGCGACGCGCGAATCACCGGCGTGCACTTGGCTACTTGTTGCTCCTCGTGATTGCCTACGCGGCGACGGTGGAGACGGTGCATAGTCATGGCACCCGTTCGTTGGACAACTACGGGGTTGCTGCCTTCAGCGACGCGGACGGGTCACACCCGTCGCACACGGGCCACTCGCATCTAGCTGAGTGCTCGATCTGCGAGTTCCAGCAACAACTCTTCAACGGTCTTGTCCATGCGCCGCTGTTCGCGCTTACGCCTTCGACGCAGATTGCGTCTGTATCCGCGCCAACAGTTGTTTACTCCTCAACTTCCATCACGCGGCCGTCGGGTCGTGCGCCGCCTCTCGGTTAAGGCTAACTCGGTGGGCGCGGCTCATCAGATTGCCCGCTCAAAATCTCACCGAACCCAAATGGTCAGCCTGTGGTGGGTCTGCCTTACCCGTCTTGCTTGCCAATAATCGTTTCTAACGAGCGCGGCGGGTTTCGCACCGCGCAACCAAGAACAATTCAATAGGCCGATGAATACGAGGTGATCGGATGTCTCAGCGCGTTAATACCTATTTGCGCAATTGTCTGCGCCGCTTCGGTGCGCGGTGCGATTCTGTTGTTTGCCAGGGCCGATTTAGCTTGCCCCAACGCTGCCCTCGGCAAAGGAATCGTCGCGCGAGTTACATCGCCAGCTTGCTCTTGATCACATTCGTAACCCATCCGATCCTGGCTCAAGAAAAGTCGCCCGACAAGTCGCCGGAAGCCCTGCAAGGAGCTTGAAGGCCAACGCCACTTTGCGATATTCGTACGGCTGAAGGAGAACTACCGCAACCAGGTAGAAAAGCTCAACGACATTTTGATCGCCGCGCCGGTTGGCGGACGGGTTCCGCTCGGACAGCTGGCCACGTTTCGCCTTTCGAGCGGCGACTCGGTCGTAAGCCGAGAGAACGCTCTGCGCCGTGTCGTGGTGAAGTGCAATGTCATAGGGCGGGACATCGGCGGGTTCGTTCACGATGCGCAGCCGGTTGTGACGGCGCAGGTCAAGACTCCGCCCGGATATTTCATTACCTGGGGCGGACAATTCGAAAACGCGCAGCAAGCTACGCGACGACTGCTGATTGCTATACCGATTGCGCTGTTACTGGTGTTCGTTCTGATCTATGCCTGCTTCAGTTCGTTGCGGAACACGCTGACGATCATCTTCAACATCCCCATCGCGCTTGTCGGCAGCACAACGTTCTTGCTGATCTCGGGGTTCCCGTTGAGCGTTCCGGCGCTGGTTGGATTCATTGCGGTCTTTGGAATTGCGGTCCAAAACGGGATGGTGATGGTTTCTTACATCAACAAGCTTCGCAATAAGGGGATGCGACTGCATGACGCCGTGATCACCGGCGCAAGCGTTCGCTTGCGAGCCGAGTTGCTGAGCGCGCTGATAGGCAGCATAAGCCTTATACCATTTATCATCTCGTCCGGAACCGGCGCCGAGATCGAAAAGCCGCTGGCGATCGTGGTTGTCGGTGGTCTTGTCACGCGCCCGATCAAGATCGTCATGCTACCAATGGTATACGAGTGGGTAGAGAGTCGCGCCGCTCGCCGCGCCACGAGAAGAGCCGAGGGTACTGTCGATTAGTACTGACCTGTTGCGCGTAATTCCATCGATGGATCTGACAGCGCACGGGCGCGTAGCTTTCGACAAGCTGCGCACGGAAATATTGGGCACACTTAAACCGGTCGATCCGAATCATCCTGTGGCGGCAACCGAAGTCAAAGCATTGATTGAACGAGTGGAGCGAGGACTGCCCAAATAGGTTAACGTCACGGCCTGCTGATTAACGGATGCGCCTGCATCGAATGTGAGTAGTGAGTTCCGTCCGCAGATCATCTCGCTGCTCGGCAGTGGCCCGCAGTTAAGCGCCATCCGTAAGCCGCCTCTAAGATTCTTTGTGGTGCGTAAGCGCTGCGTTGGGGATCAATCTAGCATTACGGTGTGCCCGAAGAACTTGGTAGATCGATTAAAGGAGAATGGCGATGAGCAAACTGGAAGTCAGTGCCCGAATGACAATTCGCAACGGGAAACTGGAAGAGTTCAAGCGACAAGCGGCCGAATGCATCAAGCAGACAAGAGACAAGGACACGAAGACGCTCCGCTATGACTGGTTTCTCAGCAGCGATCAGACCGAGTGCGAAATCCGTGAGATCTATGAGAGCTCAGAGGGTTTAGTTGAGCATCGTATGCACATTGGCGAAGCTCTGGACAAACTCTTCACGGAATTTGCCGATGATCACGCGGTGTCAGTGTATGGACAACCGTCGCCGCAGCTTGTGGAAATGGCGAAGCGAATGCCCAAGGGCAGTGTTAAATGGTATTCCTTTCTTCAGGGACTTGAGTGATACCCACATGATCCCGGCATCTCAGCGACAAGTTTCGCCGGGTCAGCATGTTGCAGCATGAATTTTCGCACCAACTTATCCACGAACCCTCACTATAGCTAAGAACGCCCAAGAGTAACTACGGGTGCCTGAACATCTAGAAGTCGCGGTCACTCCAGTCTGGCGCAATCGAAACTTTCGCCTGCTGTTCGGCGCGCAAATCATCTCACTGCTTGGTAGCGGCGTGACCACGGTTGGGCTGGCGCTCTTCGCTTATCAACTCACAGGAGGCGCGTCAGCGACGGCGGTAATCGGCAACGCGCTGACCTTACGAATTCTTGCTTTTCTTTTGTTCTCTCAGCCTGCGGGAGTTATTGCGGATCGCGTCAGCAGAAAAAGGATACTGATCGCCGCAGATGTATTTCGTTTTGCGCTGCTTGCCCTCTTCCCCTTCATCACAGCCGTCTGGCAGATCTACGCATTGATCTTCGCCATCAACGCGGTGACGGCGTTTTTCACGCCAACGTTCGAATCGAGCATCCCGGAAGTCGTCGGTGGAGAACAATACGTCAAGGCTCTTTCGCTTTCGCGGGTTGCAACTGACGTTGAAGCTGTGGCCGCTCCCGCGTTGGCCGGTCTCCTGGTAGCGCTTCTTGGGTTGCGATGGGTCTTCTGGTTTGATGCCTTCACTTACTTAGTATCAGCATCACTGGTGGCACTGGCGGCGATTCCCTATATCAAAAGGTCATTGCCGCCGATCTCGGTCCGCAGCTTCCTAACCGAACTTACTACTGGAACACGCATTCTTCTGCGAGAGCCATCGCTTCGGCAGGCGCTCACTCTCAGTATTGCAGAAGCTACTGCCGGTGCGGCGGCGATCGTGGCAACCATCTCTTATGTGCGTGACGTTTTGGACAAGGGTGAGACTACATTTGCTTTTGTCATGGCAGGAGTCGGTCTTGGCTCTTCATTGACTGCCATCCTCCTCGGGCGCGTCACAGGTCGATATGAGACGGGCGCTCGTGAGCCATCAATTCTGCATGGTCGCCGTCACAAGTGGGCCTCTCGTGCCCTGCTTGCCGGCGGCTTTCTTCTAGGTCTGATTCTCTTGCCGGATATTCTCAAGCCGCCGCTTCTCCTATTCAGCCTGCTTTGGCTCCTCAACGGAGCAGGCCAGGCTCTAATCGCCATTCCATCCTCGACGCTACTCGCGGAACACACAGTCGAGCAGGAGCGAGGACGCGCGTATGCCGCTCATTTCGCCCTGACACATCTGTGTTGGCTGGCTAGTTATCCGGCTATCGGACACGCCGCTGCAAAGTGGGGGTCTCCTTCGACCTTCACAGGTGCCGGCGTGGTCTGCTTACTCGTGACTACTATCGCGTTGTTTATGGGGTACGGAAGACGTGAAGCCCACATTCATAAACGCCTGTCGACCGCATAAGACTCGAGTTGTGACGGCTCACGGTGGCGAGGTGTGCCCCGTAATGCAGAACGCTCTGAGATATGGGGCTATCTCTGCCACGTGAAAAGGCGATTTTCCTCAATAATAAGGAAGCCATCGCAAATGGATGCATGGCGATACCGTCCCATACTATGTTGGCTTGATTATTCGCAAACCCATTTTCAGTTAGAAATTTGCGGCCTCAGCCCATTCGGGAGCTGAGTTTCTGATTACAGGAGATCTGTCACGTCTGCGAGAATGTGGCGGCGAAGAATGCGGTTCGGTGTTTGAAGACACAACCCGAAACAGGAGCCGCCAATGGTGCCACATGCAGGACTGCGGTAATCTCGCGAAGGTCCGTCGATTCCGTACGCGTCTGCGCAGCGCCCGGCCACAAACTTAGATTGGTTATCAGCGTAACTATGAGGAACAACCTATGTTATTTGAACATCGAGGCAAACGGCCGTTTGTCCACGAGACGGCGGTTGTGGCTCCCACGGCGGTTCTTTGCGGAGACGTGACGATCGGACCGAGGAGTCACATCGGTTTCGGTACGGTTATCATGGCTCAAGGTAGCCCGGTAGTCATCGGAACTCAGTCGATCATCAGAGAGAATGTTGTTGTCCGAGCAACAGCGAAGCATCCGGTCGAAATTAGTGATTACGTTCTGGTCGGTCCAAACGCTGCGCTCTACGGTTGTAGCGTAGAGACTGAAGCCTTTCTTGCTACAGGCGTAACGATATGCTCGATCCGACTCGAGACCTTGAGCGCTATCGCCTGCGCGGCAGTGAGCTGGTCCGCCACAGCGACGCCGGCCCGGACGAGATCTATGACGCTCACGGCATCTTCGGCTCAGATGGCATTGTCAATCCGGATCGCACTCCGCAACGCGACTACTGGGAGACCAAAGCCGTATATGCTCCTGTCGTCGTTCCCGTTTCCGAACTACCTTTCAAGCCAGCCCCGTCGCGCATTACCGTGCCTGTCAGGAACGATTATGACTTCATCGATCTCTCGTCCATCAGCATTCACTGGAAGCTTTTCGCCGACGAGCGTGAGCTTGCAGGGGGAGATGCTCGCTTAAGCGCGCCGCCACATACCACCGCAGCGCTTGAGCTGCCAACGAGTGCGATTACTAAAGCTGAGCCTGGGATAGCATACTACGTACATCTGCGCTTTAACCGCGCAGACGGCTCCGAGATCACTCAGCGTTCCGTGCGGCTTATGACCGAAACAGTCGCGGACGTCATAGAAGCGCGAGGCCGGCAAAATCTCTCACCGGCTCAAGTATCAAAACGTGGTTCCAAAACACTGGTGAGCGCTGGCTTAGCCCGTTATGAGTTCGACTCACATACGGCGCAACTCGCCTCTGCCACATGGGCCAACCGTCTCCTCATCAACGGCGCACACGCGACCGTCTGGCGCCCGCTTAGCCTCAGCGAGGTCTTTCTCTATCGTCACGTTCCGCCGCAGCAGCCCATGCCTCCTGATCTTGATAAGTACATCACTAATGTTAAGCGTTGGGATATCTCGGAGAGCCGGGACGGCGTTCGCATTGATGCCGAGGCCGATCATCGGGTAGATGAGAGGAATTGGTTCACCGCGCGTTACGTTTACTTGATTAACGCTGACGGCTCATTGCGCGTCGACTACTCGATAACGCCGCACGTGGAACTTGGGTGGGTGCCAGAGGTCGGGATGGAATTTGAGTTACCCGCGGAACTCAATACGCTTCGCTGGCTCGGGCTTGGGCCACTAGATGCTTATCCGAACGAGAAGGCAGCAG
>DASXSC010000159.1:0-64237 GCA_036506215.1 Pyrinomonadaceae bacterium
TCCTTCGGCGGAAAGGCGGCGAGATGGCTGCGGCTCGGACCGGGATAGAAGGTCTCGCCGCGAGCTGCGGTATCTTCGCGGTTAGCGCTGACATGCTCTTCCGGTTCTTCGAAGCTCATAGCCCTAACCAACTGCGAAGAGGGTCGTCAACACGTTCGGCATCCGACAAAGTGGCATTAGAGCGATCGGAAAAGGGATACTGAATGAGAATGACATCACGCTTCGAGTAGCCGGGCATAGATGTCGTCCTCAGAATTGTCCCAGATGGCCTCAAGCGATGATTCGCTAGCACTCAACCAGAAGTCATCACCATTTGACAAGACGGTAATAAGAACTTGCGTGCCATCAGGTACGTCAAGCTTTTCCAGCAGCTCAATCCTTCCTTCATTAACTACAGCTCGAATTCGTTCTTGCATAATAACTTCGATTCCTCTCTGGCCCTGAGCTGATCGATTTTCCTAACAATTATGGCACTCAAGCCTCGGATCAGCTACGCCAGCGGCACCGATTGCCCGGCCTGCACGTAAGAATTCTCGTAAAGCATCATGCCAACTAAAGCCAGTGGCGCGGCGGCTACGCCCAACGAGATGCTGACTACTCCAAAGAGGGCAAGCGCAGGAATCAGTCCGCCGGCAAACGACAGGACCGTTCCGCCCCAGAAGTCGCCTTTGTAACGACCGCGCACCATCTCCCAAATGGCCAGACGCGCGTGGGACGTTCCGTGCGTCAGCGAAACCTCGCCCCAAATCATCAGCAAGTGGAGCAGACTGGAAACCACCAATATCCAACGTAGATATTGAAGCTCAAGGCGAACGGTCTCGACCATGCCATTCATGCCCAAGACATCCGATTGCACTGTGCCTTCGAACAAGACGAAAGCAAGCATCAAAACGGTTGAACCCAGTAGCAACGCCTGCACCAGCAGGTGCGGCGGCAGCAGCGGGTTTTGCCACATGTCACGAGCTTTCGCTTGCGCGAAAAGATAAGCGGTGTAGACCGCCGTCAGAATAGACAGGGGGATTCCGGGAATCATCAACCAATTCTGAAGCGATTTCGACCCCAGCCAACTGCCGAGGAAATGTAGCGCGAGAACAACGGTGTATCCCGCAATGATGAAGGCGCCTTTCACTAACCAACTGCGCCACTGGGGCCGCGTGAAGATGAGATAGAAACGTTCCGGATGTTCGAGGTCCCAAATCAGCAGCCCGCCAGTGATCGCAAGAAATGCTCCTGAAACGACCGGCGTGATCCACAACCACAACGGACCATTCGCGCTTAGAAAGCCAAACAAAACAAGCAAAGCAGCGACCAGGTAGACGCCGCTCGCGATACCTTTGGTCCAGGTGTAAAGACTGACTTTCCAGTCCCAGGGAATCGCGTGTGCAACATCGTAGGAAAGCAACGCCGCTGCCGAACTGTTGTTGAAGTTTGGATTGCCGGAAACTACCTGCGTCGAACTTTCCTGTTGTTCGCTCCACATGAACAGTCCGCCTGCGGGCCGGCGCGCGGCGAGCGGATCCAGGGTTGCCTGGTGCGCGCCCTTGTAGAAAAGTTTTGGCAGCGTATCTTTTTCGGGACGACGGACTGCTACCGCTTCGCGATTGACGATCTGTGAAACGTAAGAGTCCGTGTCGTTCAGGTCGCCAATTAGAATCGCCTGCGTCGGGCAGACGACCACGCAGGCGGGCTCGAGTCCCACATCGATCCGGTGCGCACAGAAGTTACATTTCTCAGCCGAGTGGTCGTCTGGATTTATGAAGATGGCGTCGTAAGGGCACGCCGCCATGCAGGCCTTGCAGCCAATGCAAATCGATTTATCGAAATCAACTATGCCGTCAGCGCGTTTGAACATCGCGGTGGTGGGGCAGGCAGTGACACACGGCGCATGCGCGCATTGATTGCAGCGTGTCACCTGGTGCGCGCGGCGCGCTTGAGGAAAGATCCCTACATCCACATGCTTGACGTAGGTCCGCGTCACTGAGAGCGGGACAAGATTCTCTGACTTGCATGCCGTGGTACACGCGTGACAACCAATGCAACGCGTCTGGTCGATGACCTTGGCCCACTTAACCGCGCGGTTTTGTGGTTCTTCGAGCATGCAAGCTCCGGTAAACGGATTTTGGCGAGAGCGAACTATATCACGCAAACAACAGAAGAAAACAATGGCCAATTATGGGTCAACCAGGAGGAAGTCCCTGGAAACACTGATGCAGCATTGACAAATCAACATCAGCATAAGAAATTAAGGTGAGGAATATTTGTTGGCTGTCTGTCAACGTTT
This sequence comes from Pyrinomonadaceae bacterium, assembly GCA_036506215.1. GTDB lineage: Bacteria > Acidobacteriota > Blastocatellia > Pyrinomonadales > Pyrinomonadaceae > PSRF01. The sequence goes on from DASXSC010000159.1 coordinate 2,282, forward strand.
ATCATGGTTCGTTTGGAGGTTCTATGCGTCTTATTCTTTCATTGTTTGCTATTGCACTTCTTGGTGTTGGAATTCTGACCGCTTGCAATTCCGCCGAGTGGCGGAATGCGCGAACGTCGCCAGTCGCGCCGACGCCGGTCGCGGCACCCCCTCCGGCGGATGGTGCACGCCGTGTAACCATCGCTGAACTGAGAGATATGTTGGACCGGGATGAGGCTCTGGTGGTCGACGTGCGCAACGAGGCTTCTTATAACGCCGGGCACATCAGAGGAGCGAAACTGATTCCGGAAGCGGAGGTCGTAAGCCACCTTGGTGAGCTACCGAAGAATAAGTTAGTAGTTACCTACTGCTCTTGACCAAACGAACATACGTCCGCCCGTGCGGTGGTCGATCTGAAAGCAAAGGGTTTCGAAAATGCAGCGGCACTACTTGGTGGTTTTCAAGGGTGGCAGAACGCCGGTCTCCCGGTAGATACCAGCGCCACCAGGCAATAGCCAGTTAACCCGAAATGCACTGTTCCAACTGTGGATCCTATATTGCGCCCGGAGTCCGCTTTTGCTCCGGGTGTGGTTCACCTGCCAGCGATCCGGACGCTACTCGAATTGCGCGTGCCCACCGTGGCATTCCTGTGCGCCTGGATGAAGAAGACGACATCGCCATCGATGACGACGAGCTCGAGGAAGTCATATTTACAGTGCGGCCCACTTTGATCTTTATCAAGTTTGGCTATGCGCTGGCAGTAATCGGAGCGATTGCGCTTGTTTTTCTGTTGGCGCTGATTCCGTTGCCACCTTACATTTCAATAGTGCTGGCACTTTCGCTGCTCTTGATTCCCGCCTATTACCACCTCAAACGAAACATGGTCCGGTATACGCTGACTGACTCAAAGATTGAAATCGATACCGGCCTCATAGCCCGCCACACGCGAAACATTCCTCTCGTCAAGATCCAGGACGTGACTGTTTCCGCCAGCATTCCGCAACGACTGCTCGGCTTCGGCGACCTGCTAATCGACAATGCCAGCGAGTTGGGCGGCACGACGGTACTGCATAACATCAACCATCCTCGCCGCCACGCCGACCTTCTTTTGCGCGAACTCCGACGCTGGCATTAAACTGCTAATCACTACCGCGCCTGCCAACTGCCAGGAAAACCGGAACATCCAAAGAACTTGGGGTTCTAAAGTGGGCGCCCGAGTTTCAAGAGGAGATGTCGTTGTTTTTCGTTAGACCCAAAACATTGTTAGCGGCCTTGTCCCTGTCGTTGCTCTCTTTCTTGCCCGCGGTAGGCCAAAACCCGGCAGGCGACGCCGCCGCCAAACTACTGCCAGACAGATTGGGAGACTACAGGGCGGTGAGCCCAGTGACTTCACGCAGCAATGAATTTCCGGAGAATGCTATTGAGCGGGCCAGAATCACCTCTGCGGCCGGTCGCAACTATGTCGCAAAAGATGGCCGGCGTGTTTCGGTTACGTTGGTAACCACCGTTTCCGACTCCGGTGCTTATGCACTCCTAACGGAAGCAAAGCGGCGAGCGGAAGAGGCAGGAAACGAACACTTGATTGCTAATGCTGGTATCGGTACGTCGAGCTTTTCACTTTGGAATGGACTTGCCAACAACATCTCTTTCTTCAAAGGACGTGTATACGCGTCACTTCACGAGGAGGAAAAGACGCGAGAGGAACAGCCACTGGCAAACTTCGGCAACACGCTGGCAGACACACTCGACAAAGGCGCAGGCGAAATCCCTGTTCTGGTTAAGCATCTGCCTGACTGGCAGAATGCGGAATCGGGAGTCCTATACGCAGTTAATCAAGACACTTTAAAAAATGCATTTAGCAATCAATCCATCCTGGATGTAGTCAGTTTCACGGGTGAAGCGGAAGCCGTTATTGCCAATTATGGCGCGCAAAAGTTGGTCGTGGTCGAATTCAACACAGCATCGCTCGCAACGGACAATGACCAACGCATTACAGCCAGGCTTCAAGAGCTGCGTACTGGGGGACAACCTGTACCCACAGCCTATCGTCGAGTCGGAAATTATGCGGTGTTTGTTTTTGACGCACCCAGTCAGGAAGCAGCCAACCAACTGATTGACCAGGTTAAGTATCAGCAGGTAGTGCAATGGCTGGGCGAGAATCCCTTTGCTTACGAGCAAGCGACGCGTGAATTTACTGAGACAACGCTGGGAGTTTTTGTCGCCGTGATTAAAGCCTCAGGGTTAGCGCTGATGGGCTGTCTCGCTGTTGGCGGGTTCTTTGGCGCCTTGTTGTTTAGTCTCCGGCGAGCCCAGCAACGGGCGCGGGAGGCATATTCAGACTCCGATGCGATGCTTCGACTGAACCTGGATGATTTGACTCCGGAGAGCGATCCGGCGCGACTGCTCGGCCGTGGCAACTAGCAAAATGTCCGACAAACTAAGTTTGCCGGACATCCTCATAAAAAACTAATGCGGGCTGCTGATCTTCCTGGGAGGCTCCCCCAAGCCCCTTCAGGACGACGATCAGCAGCCTCGCAATGATTGCCCGCAATTGCGTACAAGCGTTAACTCCGTTCCCCCGAAAGAGCCACCGCCTGTTTTTCAAATCGTGAGAGGACGCCTCCCCCAAAGCTTCCACTCACCGCAATGTTGAGCCTGACCCGATTTACCCTTTATCTACCCTTCTTGTTCGGATCTGACTTTGGCAATGAGCGTGCCAATTTTCTGAAAAGCACGAGCCAGGTCTGCCTGCCTTAGATTTTCTTAGAGAATTCACCTGCAGTTGGGTGGGGCCTGTAATGTTGCGGGGCGTCAACCCTGTTCGAGTCCGTACATCTTCAATACATCCGGCCCCATGCCTGCGAACGATAATCGCTCGCAAGCCTAAATATGTATGGCTCTTACTGTAGCGGGCCGGAGCGTCGTCATTCAACGTCATACTTCGCGCTTCGCGCTCAGTTGCGGGCGGGGCGCCCGCGCTCCCAACAAATCAACGTCCGCAGGGCTTCCTTCTCAATTGCATTACCCGGACAAAGATGGGCTGTTTAGGGAAGAGCCTTGAGCAATTCATCCATCTCCTCAAGCGTGTTGTAAAGATGGGGGGAGATACGCAGCCGATCCCCACGGGGTGCGGTAATGATGTTTCTTTTTTTCAGATGCGCGTAAAGGTCCATTGAACTGAATCCAGCGAGATTGCGAATGCAAACAATTTGAGACTTCTCTCCCGCACGCCGGGAACTGACCACCTCATACTGTGTGTTTCGCAGCCGTTCACACAGGTGATCCGTAAGGCCTTCGAGATGAGTCTTAATCCGACAAATTCCAATTTCCTCTATGAGCTTCAAGCTCGCTTCTAAACCATGGATGAGAGCGATTGGGGCAGTTCCTGTTTCCCATGCCAATGTTCCTTTGTTCCAGCCCTGCTCAAAGTTTCTATAGTCTTCCGGATTGGGAACACTCGTCCAGCCGACGAGCGTTGGCTGAATACGTTCGCGGGCGCGCGCGGAGAGATAAAGCAGCCCCACCCCTTCCGGAGTCAAGAGCCACTTATGACAAGCCGCAGCAGCCACGTCTACCAGCTCCGATTCGACGTCGATAGGAACCACTCCCAGGGCCTGAATCACATCCACCACCAGCAGGGCGTCATGAGCACGAGCCGCGCGTCCGATGCGCTCGAGATCCGCGCGAAAGCCGGAGGCGAACTGGATTTGACTGATGGCAACTACGCGGGTCTTGTCGTCAATCAGCCCGGTTAACTCATCGAGATCAATTCGACCATCGCGCTCTTCGCACCGGCGCACTTCCACGCCAAAAGCGTCGCGAACCCGCAACCACGGATAAACGTTGGCAGGAAACTCATGACGGAAAGTCACGAGGTTGTCCCCCGGCTGCCAGACAAGGCCGTTAGCAACGGTCGAGAGGCCGTCGGAAGTATTTCGCGTAAACGCGACTTGTTCCGGACGCGCCCCAATCATGCCCGCAACCAGCCGGCGCGCGTTTTCTTTAACCGCACGCCAGTTACGAAAGTTTACGGACCCATTTTCAGAAACGTCTGCCAGTTGCGACTCGACTGCTTTGATTGTTGGAATTGGTGGTGGCGAGACAGTTGCGTGGTTGAGATAGATAGCGCGCTCCGTCACTGGAAAGAGCGCGCGCAGAGATTCGTTCATAAAGGTTCGGCGTGTTCCGCGGCTCCGTTTGAGCACCGGGAATCAAGGAGCAAAGGGACGACCGTAGAATTCCTTGTACAACCAGCCAAGGACCCTTGCTTCAGCGGTGCAGAGCGTTTCGAGCCAGCAATTGATCAGGAAGTCGCGACGCCCGCGCGCGGAAGGAATTTTTTCGGCCTCTTTAACGACCGAGCCGCCACTACTAAGGTCGAGTCTGTAAGCTTCGGCGGCCGCTTCATTGGCGTTCGACGCCGCATCGAGGGCGTTAAGAAGCTGGCTGAGCCAGGAGTGAAGCGCGCGTTCGGAGTTGTGCTCGGCCAGTGCCTGTATTATCCCAATCGCAAGCCGGTCCTCGGCCTGCTTGAAATCAAAAACAGCTTCGCCTGTCTCGCGGCTCTGTTGTTGTTTCCACTGAAAAACTTCCTCGACATTGCGGTGCTTGATAATTGCTACGCGTTGGTCGAAATCAAGAAACCACTGAATAACTTCAGGAACCGAGTCAAGATCCACATTCCCTGCGGCATCCCGTCGTAAGGGTGGCAGGTTAAGCGCGGCCTCTTCCTGACCAGCGCCGCTTTCGCCGTTATTGGAATTTGGTTGCGAGATACCAGTGTTCACCATAGGTCAAACCTGTCAGTTACCGGCGCGATTTAACTTAAACTCCGGAGTTACTTCCCCCACCACGTCACCCCGCCGGTTGCGCACCGGGAAAAAGGCATAGCGCGACATAGCTTCCAACGACCCACCCGCCAGTATGTCGAGTTGCCTTAACGACTCGATCACTACGGTCGGACGTGCGCGGTGGTCGTCGCCATCTTCAATTTTGAGAGCGAGCCCTAAACCGCGAGGCCAGTCTCCACAAGGAAGAATGCCAACCGTGTAGACACCCTCAGCGCCCACTTTTGAAACCAGCCGGCCTTTTGCGGCGCGCATGATTTCTGTGTCGAGACGGTCGGAAGTTCCGCCTACGAGTTCGGGATAAGTGGTCATCGCCGAAACGATTCGCGTGCACGCGGTTCTGGTCTGGTCATCAAACTCGGCGGGCGGAGAAACAAGCCGAGCGTACATCAATGCCATTGCCTTGACCGTAATTCCAAAAACCGGAACGCCACAACCATCCGTCCCGACCGCAATGTCTTCAATCGCGATTCCTGAAAATTCGGAGATAGTTTTGCCTATTGCCAGTTGGACGGGATTGGTGGGCTCGTCGTAGGTCTCGATTGACGCGCCCAGGTGGAGCGCAAGGGCGACCATGCCGGCGTGTTTCCCGGAGCAGTTGTTTTGTAAGACGTTTGGCTGTTCACCTTTTTCACGTAGCCGGCGAGAAACTTCAGGGCTAAAGGGTTCGTGTATGCCACACTTCAAGGTTTCCGGTCCCAGCCCCATCTTCTTGAGCATCGCCGCAGCCACTTCTGTATGAATAGGTTCGCCGCTGTGCGAACCGCAGGCGAGCGCAATCTCTCTCTCGCTAAAGCCGAAGTGATCGGCAGCGCCGGAAGCGACCAGCGGAATCGCCTGATGTGGTTTGGCTGAAGAACGCAGATAAGTCACTGTTTCGGGGAATCCGAGATAAGCGGCAATCGTGCCGTTGGGTTCGACCGCGACGACGTGGCCGCGATGCCGCGACTCGGTGATGCCCCCACGCGTTACCTCAACCAGAGGTTCAGGGGCTGGAATCTCCTGATTTTTCTCAGACGGCTGCCTGGAAACCTGCATTGGTAGTCGGAAACCCTCGCGCGCTAATGAAATGGATTTAACCCGATTATGTTACCACGGACGGTCCGACAAACTTCAGTTTGTCGTGTGGGGCGTAACGCAAACTGTTAGTTTGCCGATTGCTTGTAGCGGAGGTCGGGGCAGCGCCGCAGACTAACAGTTTGCGTCACATGGCTCGACAAACTTAAATTTGTCGGACATAAAAAAGAGGCAGAAGGTTAGCCCTTCTGCCTCATGTCTTTCGCCAGAACTGTCTGGTTATCCTTTACCTGTTTGCTTCGAGCGCCGGGCGCCGTAACTCAGCACAGTCAGCTTCACCGTTCGCCTTCCAAAGCGCATCGCCTCGCTCGCGCTCGGGGTCCAAATGTCTATCCGCCGTCCGCGGATTGATCCACCCGTGTCGGCCACGAGGTATTCGCCCGTATATCCCGGGTGTTCAAGCTTTACACGGGAACCCAGCGGCAACACCAATGGGTCTGCCGCAATGAGACCGCGGCTCACCATCCTGCCACTCGCGGTTCTGCCCCTGAGACTGTAGGCCGTCGCAATATATGGCAATGCGGGGACAAGCGGTTTCCCCTCTTCAGCCATACCATTCCCCGTGGCGGAGGCAGTATTCGGAAGCGAATTGTCTGCTTTGCCGGCCGTGCCGGCGGGATCCTCTTTCGATTCTTCTTTTTGTGACTGGAGCTCGAAGAAGGGCGTTTCAGCTATCGAGGTTTTTGGAGAGAAAACTATTAGACCTGTTAGAAGCACAAATGCAATGATTGCGCTTCTTCTAATAATTGATTTCATATCGGGTCTCCTGTCCGAAGTGGATTAACTTCCAGCGCTCTGCGCGAGTCCGTTCTTTCCTATGACTCGACCTCCGGCCCAAGGAGTGAGAGCAACGTCAGCCGGAGTTGGGGGCTTGCATCCTTGATGCATGCGCTGAAAACCCAAGTGTGCGACCAAAACAAAAACAAGCGAGTATCAACCCCGCTTGCTTTCGTGTTGTTCGGGAAGGAGGCTAGCACCAGGCTGGGACGGTGTCCAGCCGCGGAGCCACGAAAAAGTCATGGAAAAACCACTGCTTGGGGCTAAGTATTGAAATATTTAGAGTTATCAAATGTTATATTTGAGCGAAATGTCTCAGTAAGGTCAAAATCCGGTTCCTTGGAGGCTTGGTGGGTAACGGGAGAGGGGTTCCAGGTAGGCAGGGCTACAGTTCGAGAAAGTTCTTCAGAACCGTCTTTCCGGCGGGATGTTCTTCGTTGAAGAGTTCCGGGTGAAATTGCACACCAAAAAGGGGACGCTCGGTGTGTTCCATTGCCTGAATGGCGCAGGTCGCGTTAGAGGCGGTGCGCCGGAAGCCCTTGGGCAACTCCTTCACCTCGTCAAAGTGGGAATGCCAGACAGTTATCTCCGGTGGTAGGTCCTTGAAAATGCCCTCGCCCGTAGTTTCGATGGAAAAGTAACCACGTTCGCGCTTAGCACCTTCATAACCCTCGCCCGGCTCAAGCCTCCCCATCAAACCTATCGGGGCGCCAAAAGCCAGAGCCATTTGCTGATGCCCCCCGCAGACTCCAAGCACCGGTTGCGGCGCTTTTCTGATTACTTCAAATACCCCTGCCAGGGATTCCGGCGAATATTTGCCCCACGGATGGCTCTGGCCGCTCAGAATAATATGGGAAGGTCGAAGGGCCTTAACGCGCTTCAGAGAAACAGCGTGGAATGGCTCAGTAAGTATCTCCACCCCATCCCAAACGCGACCCAGGACTGCTCTCAGCTCGCGAGGGCTGGCTCCCTGACCGTCAAGCGTGTTGTCGATGAGATAAATCAGCGAATCAGTACTCACCTGCCAATACCTTCTGCCTCCTGCCAATCGGCCGCTTTCGTGCCCAGGCAGTAAAGGTTTCCATTGAAGGCTCCTACATAGATGCGACCACCGAGCACAGCGGGGGTGGAATTGAGGTTCTCGCCAATCTTTAGTTCGCCAATACGTTTGCCATCTTCAACCAAAAGCATATACATCCATCCGGCTTTGTCCCCAAACACAAGGCGGCCATCAATTACCGGCGAACTGCCCCAGATGGGCGCGCGCACCAGGTGTTGCCAAACGACTTCACCTTTGTCAGCGGTAAGGCAGTACATAAAGCCATTGTTGGAGCCAATGTAAATTCTGTCCTTAAATACGACGGGGCTGGCCCAAAAACCGCTTCGCTCTTTGTACTTCCTGCTCAAACCCCCTTCAGCCTTGAATTTCCAGACCGGCTCTCCGTTCGACTCACGAAAACAATAAACGAAACCATCCTCCGCCGCCGTGTAGACAAAGCCACCAACCACCGACGGCGTTGAGTCAGTATCGGACCCGATACGCGCCTTCCAGACCGTTGAACCATCAGTCATATTAAGACAATAAAGATCACCTTGTTCCGTGCCGATGTAGACTCGTCCGTGCGCGGCGGCGAAGCTACCCTCCATGGAACCAAGTCGTTCGGTCTTATAGATGAGTGAACCATCTTTCAAGGCTAGGCAATAGAAGAAACCATCTTCGCCGCCGAAGTAAACCCGCTCATCAATCACAGCTGAGGAACAGTCCACTTCAAAGCCGGTCTCATAATCCCAGATCAAGGTGCCATCGTGTGCGTTGAGGCAATAGACGTGATGGTCTAGTCCGCTGGCTATGATCCGGTCGCCTGCGATTGTTGGCGTCGCCTTGAAACTGTCCTTGCCCTGGAATTTCCAGATAACGCTGCCATCACCGCGGTTGAGGCAATAGACATTGCCGTCGGCTGAAGGAAAGTAGACGCGTTCACCATCAACCGATGGCTGGCCCGGCCAGGAGGTACCTCCCCACAACTCCTTGTGCAGGCGGCCCTTGGTGAAGCTGGTTTCGAGTTGCCAAACGATCTCAAGCGGCCCAGGCTCCCAGGGCCCCGTGCCATAAAAGCTACGCGCTGGATTGCCAAGCCAATTGGGGAAGCTAGTGGGTGCCGCTTTTGGCTGGACTTTCGGCTCAGCTACAGTTTCTTTGACAAACTTGCCGCCGCAGGCACTAAACGACAATAAAAATGCTAGACAAGGAAACAGCACCAGGCCGGTGAGACAGCGAAGCCGTAAGGGAGAGAGTTTTCTAGCAGGAGAGTTCATCGGGGGCTGACAAATAACGCAAACTGTTATCTTGCGAGGGCTTGGTTGCCACTCAGTCGAGAGGCTACCACAGCGCAGTCTGACAGACTGCGTTACGATTCAAGGGCTGGCCTAAGCTGGACCGTCTCCGGTTAACCAGTCACCAGCATAAATTACTTGAGCAGTGCCTGTTATGACAACCTCGCCGCCATCTACTTCGCTGCGCCAGCGGATTTTTGCCTTGCCGCCAGGCATCAATACATTTACGAGTCTTTCAGTTTCGCTCTTAATCATGGCGGCAACCGCCGCGGCGCAGGAGCAAGTACCTGAAGCTTCCGTTTCGCCCACGCCCCGCTCCCAGATTCGCAGCTCAATTGCATTGCGATCAATCACTCGAACGAAAACCACATTTGTCCGATCGGGAAACTGTTTGTGAGTCTCAATGGTGCGACCGATCCTGCGCCAATCCAGGGCTTTAAAGTCTTCGACAAAAATGCAGCAGTTTGGGTTTCCCATTTGCAACGCCGTGACGCGAAAGATTTCGTCGTCGACCTTGAGTTCATAGTCGATGACTTTCTCCAGCAGTTCTCCGGTGATCATGGGAATCGAGGCGGAGTCAAACTTTGGTTGGCCGAGCTCCGAGTCAAACACATATCTGCCCGGGTCGCTTTGCTCTCGCAGCGTATACAGCTTGACGCCCGCGCGAGTGCTCAAGCGAAGCTCTTCTGCCTGCCAGAGTTTTTTGTAGTAGAGAGAAGCAGCAGCGCATCTGGTGCCGTTACCTGATAGCGATGCTTCGCTGCCGTCGGGGTTGAAGATACGCACATGAAAATCAGCATCTTGCGATGGACCGATGACTGCGATGCCGTCCGCGCCCGCACCGTAATGTCGATTGCAGATGCGACGCGCAAATTCTCTCAACTGTCCCGTCGCGGTGATTTCAGCAATGTCGAGATCTCCCGCCTCGATAACGATATAGTCGTTACCGAACCCATGAAACTTGATGAATTTTGGAGGCATCGCAGTTTTATGTGATGCAAACTATTAGTTTGCGTAGAAGTTGAGAGTTCAAGCTCTTTTAGCTTGTCTTGTGCCCAGCAGCAGCCCTAAAGGCTGAACTCTAAACTTCTTGCTGCATCTGAACGGGTAACAGTTACGATTTCCCCGCAAATGACGCCAACAGGACCGCTATCGGATCAATACAGACAGCGCGGGGCTCTATGTCTTCGGGAAAGTTATTGACCATTATTGAGAACACCAGGTTTTCGCCGGCTGCCGTTGTCAGGTAACCCGACAAACTTGCCGCTGAACTCAAGCTCCCGGTTTTTGCACGCAGATTGTTTTCAGCGGCAGTGCCTTTGAAACGATTTCGTAGCGTGCCGTCAACGCCGGCGATCGGCAATGCACTGCGAAAGACGGAGGCGTAACGATGTCGATGCATGTAGGTAAGCAACTGGAGAGTTGCTTCAGCGGTGACCATGTCATTTCGCGAAAGGCCAGAGCCGTCACTTAATACCACTGATGAAGGGGCGACACCCGCCTCACGCAGGAACGTTTTCACTACGTCAATACCCGCCGTTTCACTGGTACGATTGAGACTTGCTGAAGTTGATTGCTGCGGAACCGCCGTACCCAGCGTACGCAAAATGAGCTCGGTATATAGGTTCTGGCTTGGCTTCAACGTTTGTGCCGCGATGATACCTAGCGGAACCGATTGCATACTCGCAATTTCTACGGGCGACACCGGGACATTGAGCGCCGCCAGCTTGAGCAGTGGTCTCGCAATTATGCCACCACTCCATCGAGCAGCGACCGTGCGCGTCTTCCCCTTGATAGTCACGCCGCGCTGGGCAAGCGAAGCGCGCAGTAGGTACGCAAACAAAAGCGCGGGCTGAGAGATGCCGACACCCGCCGAATAACCTCTATCATCAAGCGCAATAGAGCCCGTAATCTCCAACCGATCTGACGCGAGTTCGCGGTGGACTGTGATGTCTCGTTTAGTTCCTCTTGCAGCAGTTACTACCTTGTTAACAATGGTCAGCAAGGGATCGGGTGGTCCGGTAATGATCACAGCTGGATTCCCAACCTGTGCCCCCGGCTTAACCGATAGATCAAGCGCATTGTCGTTAACAGTCAGCGCGCTAACTTCTGCGCCATACCACCATTGCAGATCTTCCCACTCCCAACCAGCGCCATACTGCGGACCGGTGAAATATGTTTCATCGCCGACCAAATCGCCTTCGACGCGCTTGACGCCCGCGGCGGCGATGCGTGCAGCAAGATCGTCAATCCCTTTGAAGTAGTTGCCGCTGTTAAAGCGCGCAGCGATCGATGGATCTCCGCGACCATAGATCGTCAAATCACCACGGACAACTCCATTAGAATCCGACTTGGCGGGCGCGTAGACGGAAGTTACAAAATGATAGTCGGGCGATAGTCGATCGAGCGCCGCCGCCACCGTATACAGTTTCAGATTCGATGCCGGCCGCAGCAGCTTCTCTGCATTTTGTTCGAATAGCACTTCGCCGGTCTCCAGCGACATCACTTTGATCCCTATCATTGCCGGCGCCAACTCGGGCTTTCGCAATACGCCAGAGATTCTGGCTTGCAACTCAGCGAGTGAGCGCGTGGTGGAGGGCACCCTGACCTGGGCAACATCCGGCGTCGGCGAGGGCGAAGCCTGGGGAACGTCGGTGATAACACTGCGACCCGGGTTAGGTGACGCCGTTGGGACCGGACTGGGAGTCGGAGTTGCTTCTACGATCGCCGGCGTTGCTACCCGGCGTTCGCGTTGCGGCTGCTGCCGCGCGCCGCTTGCCAGACCGGTGGTTTGAATCAGGGAAAAAAGAAGGAGAAAGTTGACAAAGTTGCAAAAGGTGAATGCCCGAGGTTTTGTAAACATGTTTGGTGTGGTGTTTCTACGCGAGCTTAACTGGTTAGTGCAGCTTTGAGTCCCTGCGCTACATGACTGGCTCGGACTCTCGCGATCAAATTCTGAAACTGCTCGTCGCCTCTCAGCGAGGTCCAATTCGGATCGTTCTCAAAACAAAGATAATTTTCATTTCCCAGAGCAATGGCGCGTTCCAACCATTCGAGAGCTTCTGCGCGCATTCCTTCGAGCGCGTAAACCGACGCTACCGAATAGGCGATGTCCGCATCAACTTCGGCGTTTCTAACGACTGAGCTGGTCAATTGGGCGAGGGCCTCGTCATGTTTGCCCTGGGCGCTCAAAAACATTGCCAGGAAAGGTCGAATGCCATGTATGTTCGGATGTTGCGCGACCACTTGCTGCATCATCTCGGCGGCAGCGTCAGTCTTGCCCGTGTAATAGAGAGAGAGCGCGCGAAAAGTTTTGACCAGCGGATTGTCCGGGTCGCCAGCCTGATCCAACTGCCGCGAGGTCTCTTCAAAGTTTCCCATGTACATGTAAACCAGCGCCCGATTGTAGCTCGCCACCACGTGCGCTGCTGGATCGAGGCGCATCAGCCGGTCGTAACTTCGGAGGGCGCGCCCATATTCGCCATCAAGCCGGTGCAGCGTGGCTTTGACAAAGTGGACGACTGGCTCGTCTGGAGCCTCACGACGAGCGCGCGCAACCTCTTCACGCGCCTTCCCCTTTTCGCCGCGCCAGAGATAGACAAACACCATCAGCATGCGCGCTTCAATCAACTTCGGATCAATGGCCAGTGCCTTGGCAAAAGCCACTTCGGCCCGTTCATAATCCTCGGCTCCGCCAAAACCTTTGAAAACCCGATTGACGTACGAAGCTCCGAGACCGTCAAGGGCCAGCGCAAAGTTGGGATCGAGTTCGATCGCTCGCTGAAAATGTTCGATGGCCGCGTCGCAATCTTCGGGAGCGACGGTACGGAAAATGAAACGCGCAAAGAGATCGCGCCCGCGCAGGTATTGCTCATAGGCGGCCGCGTTTTGCGTAGACGGTTTCGCGATGCCGTCCTGTTCGGCGGGACTAAGCTCAAGACGCAAGCCTTCCACAATGCGTTGGGCAATCGTGTCCTGCACCGCGATTATGTCCGCGGCAGAGGTGTCTATTCGATCGCTCCACAGGATGTCGCCTGAGGCCACGTCTAATAGTTGTGCCGTCACGCGAAATCGCTCGCCGGCGTGAATAAACCCGGCGGTCAAAACTGCATTCACGCGCAGTTCGTGACCAATGTCGCGCGGGTCCATTTGTCCTCTCTGGTATTTCGCAATAACCGAAGATGGTCTCACTGCCAGCGAACGCACCCGCGCGAGTTCTGTTATCACGGCGTCGGCAAGCGAAAACTCGTAAAAGCTCGAGGCCGGATCGTTGCTCAGGTTGCGGAAACAGAGAACGGCCAGACTCTTCTTTTCCGGGTCGGCGATGGTCGTGAAAGGAGTTTCATGAATGGTGGGCTTTGTCGGCGTGCCCATCCCCGGGGCCGAAGTCGACTCCGATTTGGTCTTACCCTTGAGCCATCTCATGGCCCTGGATACCGGACTCGCGCCTGCTAAATGTCGCGCCGGTTCCGGCACCACACTTGTAAACGTTTGGCCCGTGGTTTCCGACGTTGAGACGTTCTGCAATACCGAGCGCAGGTCGTCGCGCAACTCCTCCATCTTCTGATAACGATCTCGGGGCTCCTTGGCGATACAGCGATCGAGAATTTGCTGCAACCGCGCCGGGATAGGTTCCTTGCGAAGTTCCGCGATGGGTCGCGGCGCATCGTGAAGCACCGCATGTCGAACGTCTATGGTCGTCTTGCCGCGAAAAGGCCAGGTGCCGGTGAGCATCTCGTAAAGCAATACGCCGGTGGAAAAAATGTCAGCCCGCTTGTCGACCCGATCGCCACGGGCCTGTTCCGGCGCGGCGTAGGTTGCCGTTCCATAAGGCACGCCAACTTCAGTTAAGTCTGTGCGATGAATAGTGGACGTCGAACTGTCCTCAGTGTCGTCCAGTAACTTTGCCAGCCCGAAATCCAAAATCTTCACTTGGCCCGAGGGCGTCACCATCACATTGCCTGACTTGATGTCGCGATGGATGATACCTCGCGCGTGCGCAGTGGCGAGCGCGTCAGTAACCTGGATGGCGATCAGGAGCGCGCTCTTTAAATCGAGCGGATGACCATTTACAAGTTGACGAACATTGCGCCCCGCGACGTATTGCATGGCGATGAAGTGATGACCTTCCGCTTCGTCGAGATCAAAGATGGTGCAAATGTTGGGATGATCGAGAGAGGAGGCCAGCCGCGCTTCGCGTTCAAAGCGTCTGAGGTTTGCTTCTCTGGCAGTTAATTCGGGTGGGAGGACTTTAACGACCACTGTGCGACCAAGCTTTCCATCCGTAGCTTTGTAAACTGTGCCTTGCCCGCCAACGCCGAGCTTTTCAAGAATCTTGTAGTTTTTTAGAGACTTGCCGATCATGATTCTTTGTAGCTGTTTCTTTGTAGCGCAAACTGTTAGTTTGAGTTGGCTGGCTCAGCAACAACCTCGGCAACGATCGCAAACTAACCGTTTGCGTTACAGACGATCAAAAACTAACCGTTTTGTTAGTCGAAAGTTGCCAACAATTCCTCGTCGGTCGCGGTTGCTGTTCCCACCTTGCCGACGACGATACCCGCCGCGTGGTTAGCCAGGTTTGCAGCTTCCAGCATCGTTGCCCCCGCCGAGAGCGCGGCTGCCAGAGTGGCGATAACTGTGTCGCCCGCACCGGTGACATCGTAAACTTCCCGCGCGGCTGTTTCCACATACACCGGATTGCGATCGCCTTCCACTAACATTATCCCGCGATCGCCGCGCGTGATCAGAACGGCATCGCAATTGAGTTTTTCCCGAATCAGACGCGCCGCCTGATGCAGGCCATCGTCGGAGTCTGCTTCCAGATTGGTCATTCTCAGCGCCTCGTGATGGTTCGGAGTTATCAAAGACGCCGGGCGGTAGTGGGGAAAGTTTCGAATCTTGGGATCGATAAGCACCGGCACGCGCGCATAAGCAGAGGGCAGAATTTCGTCAAGGATGTGCGGCGTGACCACGCCTTTATCATAATCCGAAACAACAAGCGCATCTGCTTCCTCAATCGCCTGTTTCAAAGTATCGATGATGCGGGCTTCAACCGGTCCGTTCACTGGCCGGCGCTGCTCGCGGTCGGCGCGCACAACGAGTTGGCTGTGGGCGATGATGCGCGTCTTTGTCGTCGAGGGACGATCTCTGTCGACCACTAGATAATCGTCTTGCTGTAGTGGACTGACTTCCTTCAGGCTGGAACGCAAGCGTTCGCCGGCGGGATCATTTCCTACCACACCGATAACACAGGCGTTTGCGCCCAGCCCTACCAGGTTGGCAAGCACATTCGCGGCGCCGCCGAGGTGTACCGACTCGCGACGAATGTCCACAACCGGCACCGGCGCTTCCGGAGAAATCCGCGTCACGTCGCCCCAAATAAACTCGTCGAGCATCACGTCGCCAAGCACGACGATTTTCCGATCGTGCATCGATCTTATCAGCTCCTCGGCGCGTTGTCGTGATAGTTGGGGCATCTGAAAAACTAGCGGTCAAGATTCAATTTGAGCATTTATCAGATCGGGTATCTAAGGTATCTAGCTGTAATCGGGGCAGCGGGGGCAAGCCCGCCTTCCCGACCTGAGAGCTTCTCCCAACGGCTGTGGAACTGAGCCTTGAAAGCCTTTCAATCAATAATTGTAGCGCAAGCTGAACAACCTCGAGGTCAGGAAGGTGGGCTTGCCCCCCGCTGCCGACTGGCACTAAAAGCCTGAACACGCAACTACTCACCATCGCGGTTCAGGCTGAATGTATTGGTGCGCTTTCTCTCAACACGCGTTGTGTAGCGGCAATCACCCGTTCGACCGGAACCCGCTTAATGCATTCCGGCTCCTCAAACTTTTCGCAGAAGTAGCCATGGCATGGCTGGCATTCCATCTCCTCGTAAACGACTTCTGCGGCGGCCCTGGCCCACGGTCGCCAGTGTGCAATGTTTGATGATCCGAAAATTACCACCGCAGGGGTTTCCACCGCGGCCGCAATGTGTGCAATACCACTATCATTGCCAACGAACAAGCGCGCGCGCGCGAGCAGCGCCGTTATCTCCGGCAAAGATAAGTCCGTAAGAGCCAAAACCGGCGCCGCAGAGTTTCGTTCGAGCTCAGCGACAATTTGTGTTTCATCCGGCGCCGTTATAGCTATGACCGCGAGACCCTGACGCCCAAGCTCATCCGCCACGCGGCCAAACTTATCCGCAGCCCATTGCTTGGTGTTAAACGATGCCGCCGGATGAATCACCGCAAATGGATTATCCACTAACCCGGCCTCCTGCAGTCGTCGCGCAATCGTGTCAGCGGCTTCTTCAGTCACCGCAAGCTGAGTCGGCGGCCGATCGCTCACAGGCACGCCGGTCCATCCCAGTAACGCCAGTTGTTGTTCGGCCGAATGCGTCTTGTTCTGTCCCCAGAGCGATGACGATGAAGGTGACAGGTGGTTATGTAGTCGCGCGTACTGATACGTCCCGTAACCGACCCGATGTTTTGCGCCCGAGGCACGTGCCAGCAGCGTCGCCGTTGTGCCGCCGTGCAAGTTGTAGACGACGTCGTAACGATCGGCGTGCAGTAGCCGGGCAAGTCGCGCACGCGCGGAAGTGCTTTTTCGCTCGAGCGTGATGATGTTATCAACGTGTGGAAATCCGTCGAGCACCGGAGCCACCCAGTCTTCCAACAAAATGTCCACGGATGCGTGGGGCAGAAATCTTTTTAGCGCGAACAGCGAGGGAGTAGACAAGACTGTGTCACCGATCGAGCGGAGCCGCACGACGAGGATTCGTTGGACCGTTTGCCAGTCCCATTGAGCGGAAGCGAGCGGCTGTGGCGAGTCTTCGCCGCGCAAGCTATGCATCCGAAGCTGACGCATTTGGGGAGACGATTCAACTATTTCCTTAAGACTATTCAAAGTGCAGTCAACTTTGTTCAGGCTGTTCGTCTACTGATTCGAGCTCTATTTTCGCCTCGTCAACCAACATCACCGGAATGTCATCGCGGATTGGGTAAACACGCCGGCATTCGACGCACTTCAAAGCGCTGCCATCGGGTTTTAACTCAACCTTCGCCTTGCAAGCGGGGCAGGCGAGTATCTCTAACAAATCCTGACTGATTGGCATCGGCGTGGACCTCACTCTGCGGTTTCCAAGGCTCACACAGAGCCATGGAAAGGAGTCGTTGGAAAGAGCAAAGCTTATCACAAGGACAGGAGCAGGAGGCAGACGGCAGGAGGCAGACGGCAGGAGGCAGCGAATCAGAAGGAGAGCAGAACGTTCACCTGCCGCCTGCTCCTGCCGCCTGCCGTCTGGTCATCATCATCCGCATCCCATGTTTTGGCCTTAGCGTCATTACCGGCTTAAGCGCTACTGGATGATTTGGCGCCAGTCGCATCTGCCATTGCTGCGCCAGCGTTGCGAGCAGAAGAACTCCTTCCATCCAGGCAAAGCCTTCGCCGATGCAGCGGCGAGGTCCGCCGCCAAATGGGAAATAGGAAAACTGCGGCCGAGACTCACGCGCTTCCCCGCTCCAACGATCGGGATCAAATCGCAGCGGCTCCAAAAAGTAGCGGGGATCGCGGTGCATCACGTACTGGCTCATCAGCACCAGCGATTTTTTGCGTACCACATAGCCGGCGAGCTCGAATTTCTCCAGGGCGAGTCGGCCGAGCGCCCATGCAGGTGGATAAAGCCGCATCGATTCCGCCAATACCATTTCGGTGTATTTCAGTTGGGCCACATCTTCGAAGGCTGGCAATCGCCCTTCCAGAACCGCATCAATTTCGTGATGAAGCCTGGCTTCAGCTTCGGGATTTTGCGATAGCAAATACCAGGTCCAGGTCAACGCGTTCGCCGTTGTCTCATGGCCGGCAAGAAAAATTGTCATCACTTCGTCACGCAACTGCTCATTAGTCATGGTGCCACCGTCGCCTTCCGTGTCCTGTGCGAGCAGCAACATCGAAAGCAGGTCGCCGCGGTCTTCACCGCTGCGCCGGCGCTCTTCAATTAGGCGATAGATGATCGTATCGAGCCTGGCCTTGGCAAGATCAAAGCGGCGCAACTGCGGGAGTGGCAGTTTCTGCAATAACTCAAAGAAAGGAATGGTAATCGTGTTGAAAAGATCCATCACGACGGTCATCGCTTCGCCAACTTGCTGCGCGTCAGAAACGACGTCTGCGTCGAAGAGCGTTTTGCCAACGATGCTCAGCGTAAGACGCATCATCTCTTCAGACATATCGAGCGTGTCGCCATCGCGCCAGCGCTCACGCATTTGTGACGCGTAGTCAGTCATCACGCCGGCGTAAGAAGCTATGCGACTCCGGTGAAAAGCCGGCTGCGCCAAACGCTTTTGCCGACGATGAAATTCACCTTCGCTCGTAAGCAGTCCCTCGCCCAGCAGGCGTTTCGCCCGTTGCAGCGCCAGACCTTTATGAAAGTTCTGGTGGTTGGTTACCAGGACTTCTTTGATGTAGTCGGGATTATTCAGAAAATATGCTTCTTGCGGTCCAAGCCTAAAATAGGAGATGTCGCCGTATTGTTGCGCGAGATTCTGAAAGAAGGGAAGCGGGCCTTTGCGGTAACCAAGCAAACCTGAAAGCGGAACAATCCGGCGTGGGCCAGGGGGATAAATGAAAGCTTGCATCCATCCATTCTAACAGCGGGGAGTATTGTGTGAGCAGTTCAGTGTTCAGGTTTGATGCCGGTAAGCAGCGGGGCAACATTCAAGATTGAAATTATTGGAGGTGTGTGAAGGTTTGCTACGGTCCGGCTCGTCAGTGGTAGGATAAGAAGAGTTGAATTGTATTAGTATGAGCGCACCCAGGCTGCTCACAAGGCTCTTGTATCAGCAGCTTAGGAACAAAGTTCTCTCCCACAAGAGAAGTTCTGGCGCTGATTTCGGAGAATGATTTGTGTCACTCGAATTCGCCGTTCAGTATTCTTGTGTGCTTCGCGCCCGCTATCCGGAGAAGCATCTGCGCGAGTGGGGACGGCTCAGCAATCTCCACGCACGGCTGACGACCGGCGACACGGGCGCGCCATCGCAGGAAAAACTCGACTGGGTGGAGAACGCCCGCGAGGAAATAGAAAAGATGCAGGCTGAAACCAGGATCTGCTTAACCTGTCCGGCCTGTTTGCCTCACAGCACAGAAGCTGCCGGCGAAGGGGAAGCAGTAGGATGTCTCGGACGAATCACCTACCCGATCGAAGCGCAGTTTGAAAAGTTTCTTGCTGATCGCGTGCAGCTGGCACTCGACACCATCGACAGCAACGAGCAACCACGACTGCTGCGGATACTAGTCGACGCTGAGTCGCCTTTCGACGGCGAGGCAACAAAGGAACTGCGGCGCGTTACCACTGCCGACGGCTTACGCTTCTTCGAGCTTCGCGTACCGATTCGTCTTTCGCGAGAAGGAGCGCGTCTGACGACCGATAACCTTTTCGATATGCTCGCCGGATTTCGTTCAGAAGATCAGGAGCAAACTAGTTACATCCGCGAGCTGCCCTTTGGCGCAACCGCCGATTACTACGACTTTCTGGACCTTATTCTGCGAAACGATCTAACCCAGTCGGAGATCCTGCGCCTTACGGCGCGCGGCCGGAATTATTCACAGTTTCTCCGCTTGCTGGCGGCAATTGAGCG
The DNA here is from genome assembly GCA_036506215.1 of Pyrinomonadaceae bacterium. Classification (GTDB taxonomy): domain Bacteria; phylum Acidobacteriota; class Blastocatellia; order Pyrinomonadales; family Pyrinomonadaceae; genus PSRF01. The sequence continues at coordinate 21,918 of DASXSC010000159.1, forward strand.
CGCGGAAGCATTGAACACACGCGTCTTGCTTGACTAGTAAGTAGTGCGGATCTTTCAGCTTACTACGGCTCCCCCGCCCGTCTCGTGTTAATACAGAGTTAAGGTATCGTTAACGTCCCTTTAAGACTGCAAAGTCATTCTTGGCCCGCACCCGCGCATTCTTTTAAGAATGTTGGAGAGAAAACCACTATGTTGACTCACAAAAACTCCAGAACTCTTGGCTTCTCATTTTTCTGTGCCGCGTTATTGTTTCTCGCGTCGGTTCATCCTGCGGCGGCCCAGGGTCTCGTACAGTCTGTCTTTGAAGATACCCAGCCTGCCCGCCCCGAGAACAATGCGTCGGCCAGCAAAAATTCAGTGTCTTCCAGTACGAGTTTGAAAACGACGTCGACCGAGGACCGTCTGAACGCCCTCGAGCAGGCGCTCGAGCAACAGAACGAAAAGCTGAGTGAACTGCAGAAGATAATTGTCGAGCAGCAAAAGACGATTCGACTACTCGCCGGTAAGCTGAGTGACCCTGACTCATCGCCGGGCCCATTGGCGGGGAGTGGCGCCGTGGCATCGCTGCCCGCTCAGCCTCCCGCTATCGAAGACCGCCTGAAAAAGGTTGAGGCCCGAGTGTCGGAACTTGGTGCGATCAAGTTTAGCGGCGACATACGTCTGCGCGCGGAATCGATTTTCGGTCAATCAAATAACCTGGCAAACGGTGATAACCCGGCGATCCTCGGCAACGAGCTCAGTCCGCGTCATCGCATGCGTTTGCGAGCGCGTTTACAGATGCGTGGCTCTATCAGCGACGAGTTTGACTGGGGATTGCGCCTGGCCACAGGCAGCTTTGCCGACAATATTTCAACCAACCAGACGCTCACGGATTTTTTCAACCGCAAACCTTTCTCGCTCGATCAAGCGTTCATTACTTACAAGCCTCGCCGGGCGCCTGGCCTGCGCCTGCAGGGTGGTAGATTCGAACCACCATGGATGTTTACTGAAATGACTATCGACAACGACTTGATGGTCGACGGATTTAACGAATCGTATTCGCGCGCTTTTAAGAAGTCGTCACTCAAGGATCTTACTTTTGTGGCGTGGCAACTTCCTTTCCTCGAACGCAACTCTGCTTTTGTTCGGAACAGCAATGGCACAGTTAATATTGACCAGTCACGTCGTGGCGGGCGCGACCTCGCTCTCTATGGCGGGGAAATTCGCGCGCGCCTCGAACCGAATGAGAAGGTAGCTCTCAATCTCTCGGTGTCGGATCTCTACTTTTCCGGCACACAGTTCATTTCACCGGTGCAAGTTTTCGGAAATCAGCTGCTGCTTCCGTTAACGTTTATAATTCCCGCGTCAGGCACCACGCCCGCACAAACAATTACCACCCAGGTTTTGATCTCACGCGATCTCCTCGTTGCCGGCAACGGCAATCTAGGGCTGACGACTGCCAGCAACAATGCCATCAACCGCGACGGGCGCCTTGCCTCAGGCTACAACCTGGTAGATATGCTCGCCCGCCTGGAGCTGAAAAACAGCAAACGTTTCCCTGTCACGCTTCTCTTTAATTTCGTCACCAACACGCAGGTTCATGACGTTGTTACGGCCGGCCCTGGCGGTGCAGATTTGTTGTTGCCTAATAACGAGAAACATGGCTTCTGGGGTGAAGTCCAGGTGGGATCAACAAAAGCTCGCGGAGATATGATGTTTGACTACACGTTTATGCGCATTCAGAAAGATGCGGTGCTTACGCCCTTCAATTTCTCGGATGTGACGCAGCAATCTGACATGCGCGGGCACCGTTTCCAATTCTCATATGCTGCTGATCCGCGGGTAACATTCACGGTAACCGGCATTGTTACAGACCGTCCGAATGGGTTGCTTGGTCCCTTCGTCACAACTCCGCCGGGCTCCTTGAATCGCACGACGACGCGCCTGCAATTCGACACGGTGCTCAGGTTCTAAATCGTCGTTGAGGCGATGTTAGTAGCAATAGTGCGGCCCGCATCCCAGGCCTCGATGCGCCAGGTTAGCCATGCCTTCACAGTAGCCGTTCATCGTCCACTTCACCTGTATCGAGCGTCCTGTATTGGATGGGTTCAGCATTTCGCCCGTAATAGTAAGCGTTACGTTGTGATCGTTTACGCTTGTCCTCATGGCGAAATATTCTGAGCTCATTAGTTTGCCTCGCGGTTGGTTTTGATTGAATAAACGATCGCGCGCTCGCAAGTTTCAGCTAACCACGCGGATTAGGCCGATCGGGAAAAGCCTCCTAACCGTGTCCTGCTTGTTTTCCGAGCGGATCCGCATTTATCCGCGAAATCTGTGACGAATATTTTTGGAAACTGTGTGATAGTCTGTCACTCAATAAAGTGGTGACACAGGTCGATAAGCGGTCGAGCAGAATAAGCAACCGCGCACGCAAGATGCGGACGCGCGTGCGTGATACACGGCGGGAAATCGAACGCATTGCCAACACTCCTACCCTGGGTGGCCTCTTCCTTTCATTTTTGAAGATTGGTACGGTCGGTTTCGGCGGTGGCCTGGCTGTTATCGCGCAGATTCGCACGCTAGCGGTGCAGCAGCGGCGCTGGCTCACTGAACAGGACTTTGCCTCCGGCTTCGCTCTTGCCCAAACCTTGCCCGGCACATCCGCCGGCAACGTTACTACCTATGTCGGTCTCAGGCTGCGCGGTTGGCGCGGTGCCGGCGCAGCTATTGCGGGCTTCATCCTGCCGTCGATGCTGATGATGATTGTGCTGGCAATTCTTTACCGGCACCTGCGATATTTGCCTGATACCGACCGCCTATTTAATGGGCTAAACGCAGCGGTGGTGGCGCTGATAATTGTGACGGCGTGGCGCGTGGGGCGCAATGCACTAAGCAAACCCTGGCAGTGGTTTCTTGCTGTCTTCGCCTGCATCGTCGTGGCGTTTTTTAGTGCGACGGTGATTGAGGTGGTGTTGGCAGCAGGTCTGGTTGGCATCTTTATCGACTCATTTGCCGAAAAACAATTGCGCAAACTGGGACAACTTCAAGGCGTCGCATCGCGCCGCAAACGCATTGCGGCGCGCGTGACGTTGCAGAGACGCCGCCGTCGTTTTCGTGAAACGCATTTTGTTGGAGGTTACCTTACGCGCGCTATGGCTGAGGAGCGGGTACGACGGGCGGCGGAAGTGGCACGGGCCGAAGCAAAATTGAAGCAGCCCAGTCCTACAGACGTTCCCGTAGACGATCGGGACCACGATACTCCAGGATCGCCTACGAAGAAAGTTCGTTCCGCGGTTCTGTTTGGCGTATCGATGCCAATCCTCGCCAAAGTGGCCTTGCTACTGACGCTCTCAACGATCTTTCTGCGTATCGGATCAATCACTTTTGGCGGCGGCTTCGTGATGATTCCGCTCATCGAAGCGGAAGTGGTCGACAGTCATCATTGGCTCTCTCATCAGGAATTCGTCGATGCTACGGCTCTCGGCCAGGTTACACCTGGTCCCGTCCTGATTAGTGCAACCTTCATCGGCTATCGCGTAGCGGGAACGCTCGGCGCGCTGGTGGCGACTATCAGCATTTTTCTCCCGTCTTTCCTGATGACGGTAGTGGCCGGCTCATCACTAGCCCGCTTTCATACTAATAAAATCGTGCAGTCGTTTTTGAAGGGAGTCACACCTGCGGTCGTTGGTCTGCTGGTCGCGGCCGGCATCAGCATCGGACGCGCCGGCATTCATAGCTGGGTGGGAATGTTGATTGCGATCATTGCCGGCGCGGTTCTCGTGCGTTTTCGCCCGAATGCAATTTGGGTGATCCTGGGCGCCGGATTAGTACGCTTTATTATTGGTTTCTTCCTGGCCTGAAAAATACCAGCCGCGGATTTACGCGGATCGGTCTAAAGAAATCTTTTCGATTGAACCGTCACCAGGCAGCGGGGGCAAGCCTTCCTCACCTGTGAGATGCTGTGCGTCGTCCGGTTACTCCACCTCGGAGGCCCTTCACCGAAGAATTGACCTTCAACTTCGATAAGCTCATGGTCCGGAAGGTGGGCTTGCCTCGCTGTATGTCCCAATTCTTGACGTTAATTCGCGGCTAATACTGTCTGGCTACCAAACCTGACAACGTTTATCCGGTGGCCGCACCATTGGGTCGCCCGGTTTGCAGTTAAAAGCTTCGGCAAACTGCGGCATGTTTGAAAGTGGACCATTGGTGCGAAATTGACTCAGCGGATGCGGGTCCGTAAGAATCTGTTGCCGCATCGCTTCCGGTGTTTGTTTTCTTCCCCACACCTGGGCCCACCCTAGAAAGAACCGCTGTTCGGGTGTAAAGCCGTCGATGTCCGCGGGACGAGGTTTGCCCTGCATGGACTTCTGAAAAGCCAGCCAGGCGATCTTCAAGCCGCCGAGGTCGCCGATGGATTCTCCCAGGACGAGTTTGCCATTCTGGTTCAAGCCAACTTCTTCAACGCGGAACCCGGAAAATTGTTGTTCGACACAGTTGGCACGATCTGTGTAGTTCTTGGCATCTGCCTCGGTCCACCAATCCGTGAGGTTGCCGTGAAGATCAAACTTGCGCCCCTGATCATCGAAGCCGTGCGACATCTCGTGGCCGATGACGGCCCCGATTGCTCCATAGTTAAGAGCATCGTCGCCGCTCAGATCGAAGTAGGGTGGTTGCAGAATTCCCGCCGGGAAAACTATTTCGTTCATCAATGAGTTGTTGTAGGCGTTGACGGTGGGAGGCGTCATTCCCCATTCGGTGCGGTCGACGGGCCTCCCGATCTTCTCAAGGTTTCGATGCCGCTCAAACTCGCTGCTGCGCGCCAGGTTGTCAACGAATGAGGTGCGTTCAATTTTTAACGACGAATAATCGCGCCACTTGTCCGGGTAGCCGATTTTCACGGCGAAGGCGTTCAATTTGGCGATGGCCGCCTGGCGCGTCGGCTCGCTCATCCAGTCCAGCGTTGGAATGTCTTCGCGAAGGGCCACGATGAGATTGTTGACCAGTTCCTTCATGCGCGCCTTGGCTTCCGGCGGAAAGGCTTTCTTCACGTAAACTTCCCCGAGTGCCTCACCAAGATTTCGATCGGTGGCGACGACACAGCGACGCCAGCGTGGCTGAATCTCTTTAGTGCCGTTCAATGTCCTGGCGTAGAAATTAAAATCCTCGTTGACGAAAGCGGTCGAGAGAGCGTCAGCTGCATCGTGTGCGAGATGCCAGCGCAGATAGGTCTTCCAATCATCAATGGGTACGCTAACGAGCATTTGATCGACGCCCTTGAAGAAGTCAGGGTGCGCAACGTTGATTTCGGTAAACTTCGGAGCGCCGAGCTTCTTCGTGTAGGTCTCCCAATCGAAGTTTGCCATCACGTTCTTCAAGTCAGCCGCCGACATTTTGTGATACTGCTTCGAGGCGTCTCGGCGCGAAACACGATCCAGAGAAACTTGCGCGAGCTGTGTTTCAATCTTCATCACCGTTTGCGCTTCAGCAGCAGCCTTGTCGGCAGCGTCGCCGAGCAGCTTGAACATATTGGTGACATGCTGCACGTAAGCATCACGGGTACTCTTCGATTTTGCGTCGTCTTTGAAATAGAAGTCGCGATCGGGCAGGCCGAGACCACCCTGGCCGGTGATGGCGATTACGCTGTCGCTCTTCTTGAAGTCCTGCCCGGCGCCAAAAGTAAATACTCCGGGCACGCCGATACGATGAAGATGTGCGAGCAGCGCGGGCAAGTCGCGCGTGCTCTTCATATCATTGATAGCGGATATCTCTGGTGTCAGAGGCCCCGCTCCGAGCGCTTCAATTTTCGCTTCGTCCATACAACTGGCATAGAACGAGCCGATCTTCTGCTCGTTGCTACCTACCGGGGCAGCGGTGTTCTTTGCTGCCTCTTCCAGAATCTGATGAAGCGTGGCGATGTTCTTTTCACGCAAGGGGCTGGTGATGCCCCAGCTCGAGAAGGCCGGCGGAATTTGGTTTTTCGCGATCCAGCCACCATTGGCATACTGGTAGAAGTCATCACAGGCTTTGCAGGTTGTCGTACACATGTTGGCCGGATCGAAACCACGAGGCGCATTCCGTTGCCCGAAGGCCGCAAGACCGAAAGCCACCGCAGCTATGAGCGCAATCAAAGGTCGCAGATTGAAGTAATGCATGGAGATACTCCTTAAACAAAATTCGGAATGGATTGACGATAATACGGAGACTGTAGATTTTTACTAGAAATCGATCGATTTGTCAGTACCATAACAACCGGGCATGTATTCGGGCAATCCGGTCGGCCGTGAATCGAGCTGACGCGTTTTTTACAAACCGATACGCCACTAATACGCAGACGCGGCTACAAGGTTTCGCCAGCGCCTCCGCTGCTCTTACAATTTATGTCAGCCTGCTGGTAGAGACGCTGGCGGACGCGAAGACGTACGTCAAATCCGAAAAAACATAAAAACGGTATGAGGTGAAATGAGCCCCATATCCGCATTTTGCATAACGAAACTAATTGATTGACATGCCTGAGATGCGTTAACTAAGATGGGCCGACCTCGCAGTTGAATCACCACAAGAGCAGATACGATCTGAATCTCGGATCAATAAAAATTACTGGAGAAAACCATGCGCAACGCCTTGCTTCGCAACTTTTCCGTGCGGGTTAAAGGATTGAGTATTTGTCTGTTAGTCACACTTTTGTTTGCGGCTTCGTCAGTGGCCCAAACACAAATCACCACCGGTGCTATTCAGGGTACCGTGATGGATGCCAATGGGGCGGCGGTTCCCGGCGCCAACATCGAAGTCAAAAATGTGGATACAAACTTTTCCCGAACAACCACCTCAGACGACGATGGGCGATTTGTTGCTCTGCAACTGCCGCCGGGGAGATACACCGTGACTGTTTCAAAGACGGGCTTCGCAACCCTGGTGGTCGAGAAAGCCGACCTGACGGTGGGTCAGGCGCTGAATCTCCCGCTGTCGATGAAAGTCTCTTCCGTGCAAGAGACCGTTACGATCACTGCGACCGCAAACGTCGACACGGTTAAAACAGAATCGAGCACAACCTTAAACGAGACTACCGTAAACACGACCCCTATTCTGGGGCGGAAGTTTGAGGATCTTTTAACTCTGACGCCGGGCGTCAGTATCGTGCAGGGACCTGATGGCGATGAGATCACCTTCGCCGGCCAGCGCGGCGTTTTCAATAACGTTAGTCTTGACGGCGGCGATTACAACAATGGCTTCTTTGGTGAGCAATTAGGAGGTCAGCGAGCGGCGATAGACATCACGCTCGAAGCGGTCAGGGAATTTCAGGTTGTGGCCACCGGCGCGACTGCTGAATTCGGGCGCACCGCGGGCGGAATCATCAACGTGATAACCAAGTCCGGCACCAACAACGTGCACGGCAGTCTGTTCCATTTTCAGCGGCTTGAAGCGCTGACGGCCCACACCTCAGACGGCAAACCGCTCAAGGATTTTCGCCGCGAGCAGTTTGGGGGCACAATTGGCGGGCCCATCCGCAAGAACAAAGCATTTTTCTTTGCCGCTCTGGAAGGTATTCGCGAGAAACTAACGCGCGCTAACCTGAGCGATCCGATCGGACCCACACCGTGTCCAGTGGCCACCCCGGTCATTACAAATCCGGCCGACGAGCTTTTGATAAACAGTAATGGCGATTGCCAGCGGCTGGCGTTGATCAATTTCATGAAGGTCAGCAGAAACCAGGACGAAGGGTTGCCGATAAAACATCCGATCAGAAACTATGCTTTTCTCGGTAAGACAGACTTCAATCTTAGTAGCTCACACCAGCTCGCGATCTCTTACAACTTCGACTACTCCAAGAACACTAACCAAACGTTCGATGTTGCAACGTACGGCAACTCAGCAAACGGCATCGAAGGCCCTTCGAAGATTAACAATCTCAACATTAATCTCTTCTCCACGGTCTCACCCACGAAATTGAACGAAGCGCATTTCTCCTACACGCGCGAGTTGCGGCCGCGCTCGGCTATCCCGTCAAATATTCCTGCCGATACCGGCGCCGGCGGTGGCTTTAATCCAAACGAACTGTCGTTCCGCTTTGGTAATCCATTTTTCCTGCAGCCGACAGTTGATGAACTGATCTGGCGCACCGATGCGAAAGACAACTTCTCGATCATTTCAGGGAACCACACGGTCAAGGTCGGTGGCGAGTGGATACACACGCTGAACAGTCAGGTGTTTCGTGGCTTCTTCACCGGGCGGTATCTTTTCAATACTGTGAGTGGATTTCTGCGTTACGCATCACCCGCCTCGCTGGGCCCAGGTTTCGGCCCGAACGCCGGGCAGTGCACAAACGGAACGTGGACAGACCTGACGCTTGGATCGCCACCGTGCACGGGCGCGATTACGCCGCTGCTGCTCTTCTTACAGGGCGCGGGACCCGATGCACCAGCCACCGACGCTGCCGGCGCATCCAGCATTACGAATCAGGACTACGCGCTCTTCGCCCAGGACAAGTGGCAGGTCAGGCCAAACTTCATACTCAATTACGGTCTGCGCTGGGAAGCCCAGATCTTTCCGAAACCAATTGTGCCGCCATCGCAAACCGCCTACGGTAAGTTCTTGAGCGATGCGAGATTTACCTCAGATGGGACGCTGCACAGTCCGAAGAAAGAATTTCAACCACGGGTTGGCTTTGCCTGGGATATTTCCAAAAAAGGTAAGTCCGTCTTACGAGGCAGCTACGGAATTTACTTCGCGCGACAGAATATGCTGTCGCAGGTGGGATCGATTACAACCAATGGCGTGCAACAACAAACAATCGCGGGCGGCTTATTTGCGAACCCATTCGTGCGACCAACCTGGCCCGGCCTGGTGACGCCGGCCGCCGGTTCTTGCTCGACAATTCATAATTTCGCGGTTGCTGGTCCGTTTAATAACCCGTTCCCATGCTTTAGCGGTGTGCGCGTATTCAGCTTAGACTACGCAAATCCCCGCATCTATACAGGCAACGTGCAGTTTGAGCAGGAAATCGCTTCCGACCTTGCGCTGTATTTTGATTTCACACATTCAAAGGGCGTTCATTTGACTCGCTTCTTAAACATCAATCGCAAGCTGGACGCCGCGGGATTCCCAATCTTCGGCGATTATCTTGGCGAGGTGATGGTAACCAGCGCCGTTGGTAAATCGGTCTATGACGGCTTCACCGTCGGCATGAGGAAGCGCCTGAGCAAAGGCTATCAGTTTGAATGGAACTACGTTCTTTCGAAAGATAAAGATGACGACTCTAACGAGCGTGATCCGTTCACGGACCGATCATTTAACATCGACAATCTAAGCTTTGACTACGCGCTTTCGGATCGCGACATCCGGCACAAGTTTAACTTCATTACGTTTGCCCAATTGCCGGCGGGACTCGAAGGTAATTTCCGGGTACAGGCTCGCTCAGCGCAGCCCATCACTCCGGCCGTGCGCACGGCCACCAACCGGAATTCACTCCGTAAAGACAATAAGTATTTTTCCTTTGATTGGCGCCTGCAACGGCCATTCAATTTTGGCGAGCGGTATGCGCTCATCCCGATTGTCGAGATGTTCAATACCTTCAACAACAAGAACACCATTAACCCGCTGAGCACAGCAGCCCTGTTCGACTTCTCCGGTTTTCTGCGACAGGGAGTTGGCGATCCAAGGCAGTTGCAGTTGGCGCTGAAGTTTACGTTCTAGGACCGACCGTAACAGCTCAGCGTAAGGACGGCTGTGGCTGGGTGCCTTCAAGAAGTTCAGAGTTCACTCTTTAGGTTGCTTGCTTGAGTGACGGCAGCTAAAGCTTGAACTCCGAACTTCTTGAACTTTGTGCCACTTCAAATAAGACGGATCGCTAGAGCGAAGCCAAATACTCGCTGATCAAGCGCGCGCTGTCAGCTGGTGCTTGATTCGTCGTATCGACAGATATTCCGTGGGGAAGGTTGGGAAAGTGAAAAGCGCCGGCGTCCCTCAACGATCGATACTGCTCAATGGAAGCCAACTTGCCAAACTCCTTTCGTGACGCATCCTCAATGCGCCGTTCCAGTTCCTCCTCAGCACAAGTCAATTCAACGAAGATAATCTTGCCGCCGGCGGCTTCGACCAAATTGATCGCATCTTGAATAAAACGTTCGCGAACTGTGCGCTCCGGGTTGAATGTAAAGATCAGGGAGACCTTCTGCCGCGCCGCTTCAGCAAAGGCCGCGAGCCAAATCTGTTCCCGCAGAAGAATGAAGGGCTGGCTGCCAAAAGCGAAAAGCGAACTGACTAAATCAACCGTAAGATGATTGTGAAACAGACGGAAGCCTGAAAGCCTGGCTAGTTCGCGCGCCACAGTTAGCTTGCCAACAGCCGGCGCGCCATGCAGAAAGACAAGGTCCATCTTATTCATCCGCCTCTCCAGAGAGGGGTCAAGCCCATGAATCTGGACCTGTGTTTCGGCCGAGTCTGTTAAGAAGTTTAGAGTTCACCCTTTTGTTTGCGTTCGATAAAAACAAAACGAGTTAAACCTTGAATTCTGAATCGCTTGGGCCATCAACCAGAGTTAAAGCGAAATGCGCAAATGATATAGGAAGCGAATCGAATGTAAAGAAGACCCTCATAGCTTAACTAACATTTAACTTGGCGGTAACTGCGAATTAGCACCGGTCAGCAACAATCTGCGACAGATACGGACTACCGTCAGTTCGCGCAAGCGACACGAAAGCACTCGTGGATCGTTTCTCCAGGTAACTTGCTGTGTTAATCACGGGGGGTTGGCACTGCGGTGAGAAGTACGGAGAAGAGATCATTCCGGTAGCGAGTATTCCCGCCAACCACACAGACAGAACGGTTATTCGAAGTGGTCCACCCGTTGCTGTTTGCTGCTGAAACGACCAGGGCCCCGGTGGCACCGACTCCACCGGGGCTTTTTTCTTTTGCCGCTATCTGCTATCAATTGGGCCGGAGCAACTCGTCGCCTTTGAGACTGGAATTATCAAATCATGAAGACACTTCTTCTTTTAAGACACGCCAAATCTATTGATCTTAAAGCTGTCACTTGGTCTGAGGTGCTTGAAGTCAGGGGGGACGCTTGACTGGATGTTGAAGCCGAAGAAACTCGTTGAAGATTTATAGCCCAACCCGGTCAGCGCTCGCTGACATACTCGCCAGCGGAGACACGCTTTTGTGTGCGCAACCTCACTGCCAGCATCGCGTAGAAGCACCTGAGACACATTCCATACGAATCATCACTAGCGTTCTCGCGGATCTTCACTCCGCACGAGATGCAAACCACTTTGAATCCAGGATTCTTCCTTGCTGCTGTTCGTTCAGCCATTTGTTTTTACCTCCAAATGATTCTCGCGGTAACTGTAGCGCCGGCGTGTTACGCATAAATGGCTGCGGGATTAAATGAGTTTTAAGAAAGATTGAGAAGCCTATCAAACCGCTTAGGAGTCAGTCCGGCCGCCGCAATCAGGCTGTAATTATGAAGTGAAATTGACTTTTCGATCCGAAACCCCCGGTTGTTCAGATGAACTTCAGCTGTCCTTCAGACAATGAGGCCTGTGGAAAAAATCTCTACTCACGCAGTTAACATTTTGGTAACATCGCTCCAATTGCGCCGCCCCAATGACGCAGAGGCTATGGTAGCGATAGCCTGAACCGACGCTTACACTCGAGTTCGCCGGTCCAAATCTGGGAGGAAGCTGAATGCTACCCAGACCACACGGTATATTTTTCTCTCCAATTGCCCGAGTAAGATGGCTCGTCGGTATTCTTCTGCTCCTCTCACCTGTCGATTTGCTGGCCCAACAAAATCGCAACCATGTAGTGATACGTGATGATCTTTCCCCGGGCCATCGCGAACAGTTGGCTACCAAACTTCGCGGAATTACTGGTTTTCCGGATCTGGAGTTTGACGACAATGGAGTGCTGCGGGAGGGAAGCAGCACACCTGTTGGTGGTTCCGTCAGTGCCCGGGAGTTGGTTACCAAGGCAATCTCTGGCAGCACTGTTGTGGTGATTGAGGATGTGAGTAGTCGTCCGGAGGTGGCGTTCTGTCGCGTAATTCCCGGCCGGTGGAAGAAGAACGCGGCCGGCAGTCCTCCCGTCTTTGTCGTACAAATCGATTTCGCGGACTTCGAACAGGTGGTCGGAGACGAGCCCGCCGTTGAGGCCTTCAACGTTGGCTGGGGGCTGCTTCACGAAATCGATCACATTGTCAACGACAGTCCGGATGCGATCTCACCGGGCGAAGCAGGCGAGTGCGAAGCTCACCTCAATCAAATGCGGCGCGAGTGTAATCTTCCTCAACGAACAGACTACTTCTACACGCTCTTACCGGTTAGCGCAGACAGCGGTTTTACGACCAGGTACGTTCGACTTGCGTTCGAGCAGCAGGAACCACCCGCCAATAAGAAGAAACGTTATTGGGTTATCTGGGACGCGAGTGTAGTCGGCGGCCTGGAATCGAATCAGATTGCCGCCTTGCGATGATCCGCTGGTTTCGATTTCGAATTCCCCTTCAACCTTTCAACTCCGAACAACGGCTTTACAATTGCGGATAACCCGAGCGCACACGTCGAGTCGTTTTCGTTTGCGCGTTGTTGTTCTAAATCGTTGGTTGAGCTCGTGCCGTGCTGAAGCTTTGGCGTGGTGCTACCGCGCCCTTCAGGAGGATGCAGATCTGCCTTTTGCGTTATGTCCGGATGAGATTGGCGCCTTCAGACGATCCACACGGGCCAGGTGGGCGTCGTCGGCTAGCCGCTGGAGGGTAGAATGGACCACCAGAAGTAACTTCTTTAGATCCTTTAGCTCGCGAGGAGAACGGTTTTTGGTGGCAAACAAAGCAGCAGCGATCTCGCTGCTGAGTTCATGTGAAATTGCCATAGAATCACCCATGCTCTGAACGCGTCCTGAACACTCTAAAGGAGTTGGCTAAGGAAGACCTTGCATCCTACGACCGCCCTGTTACGGCCATGTTAACAAGATGTTAATTCAGCCGGTTTTCAAGGAGGTCATAAACGATTTTCGGCCGGCCCACACTATCTCACTGAAAAACTTTTAGTCACGTTAACAAACATTTAAGGCGCAATTCACAGCAGCTTAACTTGGCCCACCTAGAGTTCGTCTTTGCAACACGACAACGATTTCCATCAGCTCAGAACCAATTCGCGCTCTTCCTTTGAAAAACGCGAACAGTTTTCGAATCAAGCTATCGCACTATTTTAAGCTCCCAGGAGAATGCTATGCATAGAAGAGTCCTCCAGTTTGGCCGTTTCTCGCTAGTCGCTCTCGCTCTTGTGCTCCTATTTGTGGTTCCGCCAACAGCAAATGGGCAGTCCGATCAGGGTCGTATCAGCGGCACGGTAACAGACTCAAACGGCGCTTTAGTGCCCGGCGCTACTATCGTGGTGAAGAATGAGCGGACTGGCGAAGAACGGACAGCCGTAAGCAATGAGAGCGGCTACTTCATTGTGTCCGCGCTTCGTCCTTCAAGTTACACGGTAACAGCCACTGCTAAGGAATTATCTGCTAAGACGACTAATGTTCAGGTGCTCGTAGGTCAGGAATATACGCTTACGATGGTTGCGCAGCCGACCGGAGTCGCGGCCACGGTCGACATAACCGCCGGTGGAGACGCAGTCCTGGAAAACAACTCGGCTGCCATGGGTGCGAACGTAAACCCACGCGAGGTTGAAGGCCTTCCGATCAACGGCCGGCAACTCTCGCAACTCTACTTACAGGCACCAGGGTCAGTTAACAGTGGCTCCGGCACATATGGAGACATTCGCTTCTCCGGTCGTGCGGTCGAACAGAATGAGATTCGCTTCGACGGGATTGAGGGAACAGCGATTATTGACACGTCGCCGGGTAATCTGAACGGCGAAGTCCCGACGCCTTTCCGCCTGCAATCTTCACTCGAAAACGTGCAGGAGTTCCGCGTGGATTCAAATAACTATCCCGCGGAATTCGGAACCGGCACCGGCGGGCAAATCAGCGTGGTGACCAAGTCTGGTGGTAACAACTTTCACGGTTCGGTATTTGAATTCTTCCGTAACGACAAGCTGGATGCCGCGAATTTCTTTGACAACATCATCGGCCAAAAGAGCAAGCTGCGGCTGAATCAGTTTGGTGGTTCAGTGGGTGGGCCAATCAAGCAAGATAAAGCATTCTTCTTCTTCTCCTACGAAGGTTACCGTTTGCGCGGTGGTGTTAACGCGATCGAGGCGGTGCCTGGGTTGGCTTCGCGTATCTGTCCCGGCGGCATTATCCTTGGCAGCACGCCCCCCACCGCTTGCAACGCTGCAACCACGGCTCTGATTCCGGCATTTCGCGCATCCGACGTAGTGGTCTTGCGCACGGGTCCAGATCTTTTCGATACCGTACAACGGCAGGCCACCAATCTCGTCAATGAAAACTCGCTGGCTCTACGATTGGACTATAAATTCAACCCGAAACACTCGGCCTACTTCCGATTCTTCCGCGATCAGGCAAACAACGATCAGCCTGAAGGTGTGACTGGCCGCCGTGTGGTAATCCGCAGCTTGCCTCAAAACGGCATATTCGCACTCCAGTCTATATTGACGCCAACCCTGCTCAATGAGTTCAAGCTCGGTTACAACTCTGCCCTGTCACGCATCAACGGTGTCGCACCGTCCTTCCCCGGAATTGACCTGTCTAGCCTGTCTTTTAATATTGCGGGCACCGTGGCTGGCTTTGCGCTTCCGGGGCAGGGCGCCAATGCCGGGGTAGCCACTCCTGGTGGGCTGGTGCGCGCGAACAGCGCTACCAATGGACGAGCCCAGCCTTACACGCCTTACTCGCTCTCTTTTATTGACAGTGTGAGTTGGACCCGCAGCAACCATTCGTTCAAGTTTGGCGGCGAGGTACGCAAAATTCATATGTGGACTGACAGAGTCGGTGGCACTACTTACACCTGGTCAAGTATCAACAACTTCCTGGCGAACTCCCTTCAGTCCACCCAATACCTCGGCGACGTTTCGGCGCCATCGCCTTTCTTTAACGGCTCGACAGGTCAAGTCCAACCAAGGCAGACATACTATATCGCTTATGGTCAGGACGAATGGAAAATGAGCCCGAGCCTTACGTTGAATTATGGTCTGCGCTATGAATACTACACGCCTCTTGATGAGAAGGATAATCGACAGATTTTCTTTGACATCAACACCGGCTTATTGCGCGATCCGTCCAGCAAACCGTACCTTACATCCAAGACTAATTTTGGACCGCGAGTCGCCCTGGCTTGGTCTCCAAATCCGAGTGGTACCGGCTTCTTCGGCGGCGGCAAGACGGTCTTACGAGGAGGCGTTGGCATCTACTACGGCCCGGGACAAACCGAAGATCAAATTCAACCAATCGAGTCGAACCGGGTAAGCTCTACTGTCAGTGGGGGAAGTTTTCCGCAGAACATCGATGCGATCATTGCCAACTTTACCGGTAATCCAAATAATCGGTCCTACCAGCCGCGGGCGTATGCAAACGAGTATAAAATTCCAGAGAAGATCTACCAGTACACCTTCTCGTTTCAGCAGGAGCTGCCCTACCAGATGGTGTTCACTGGGGCGTTTGTTGGCTCCCAGGGACGAAACTTATTCTTGCGCAGCGTGGCGAATCGAATTCTCCCCGGGCAAACGGCGATTCTGGACGGAACGCCTCTACCGACCGGGGTGGGGGTTGTCAACCGCTGTAGCGTTGCCCCTGTCAACGGCCAGTGCCCAGGAAATATTGTCGGTGTCACCCAGCCAATCCGCGAGTTCACGATCGTCTCAGGCACGACAGTCCAAAACCCGTTCGCGGAAGTTGACTATAAGACCAGCGGTGGTCATGACAGTTACAGGGCATTACAACTAGCTCTCAGTCGGCGCTTGAATCAGGGAGTAACCTTGAACGGGCAATACACGTTCGGCAGAAGCTTTGGAAATACTGCCGGCTCTAACGAAGCTCGCACCGCGGCCAACAACGCGCGGGCGATAAGCGATTTTGATTATGACAACGGCTATAACAACTTTGACGTGCGTCACACTTTCAACTTCAGCGCCGTCTACGACCTCCCGTTCGGCAAAGGCAAGAAGCATGACTTCGGAGGAATAGGTAACGCGATTCTCGGCGATTGGGAGATCGGCACGATTTTAAACGCCCGCTCCGGGCTGCCGCTTGAGATTGGCATCGTCCGCCCGGACGTCGTGATTCAGTGCGTGAACGCCGCCGGTTGCGGAGGACTTCCTACCGGCTTTGTAGCGCAGTTGTCGGGCAATCCTCCGGCGGGTTTTCTCGCCGTTGTGAATACGCCGGGCGGCGGCGCCTCTCGGAATGTGCGCCGACCAAATCTGATTCCCGGCGCTAATCCGTATTTGAGCAACGATCGATTGATTCTGAATCCGGCCGCATTCACCACGCCTGACCCCGGTACTTTCGGCAACGTACCGAGAAATTTCCTGCGCGGCCCTAACTTCCGGCAGTTTGACCTGATCTTCAACAAGCGGTTCAGGTTCACAGAAGCCACCAACCTGGAATTCAGGACGGAAGTTTTCAACGTCTTCAATCGCGCAAACTTCGACATCCCTGGCTCGCGCTTGAATCTCGCGTTGCCGACGGTGAGCTGCGCCGGTGGTGTTTGCACTGCCAGCGGCAATAATGTCCAGCCGGGAACACCATACACGCAGAGTGCTGCGGGCGGAACCTTCGGACTGCTTCGTCAAACTGTAGTTCGCGACGTTGGTCTTGGCACAAGCCGGCAGATTCAATTTGCCCTGCGGCTGAACTTTTAAGCCTATGTTCGACAAGTTTTCAGCTTGTCGCGCGCGGGTGAGCCCAGCTAGCGATCACGGCTGATGACAAACTAGAAAGTTTGTCGGGCATTTTCGGAATCCCACGATTGCTTATGTCAACAACAGAAATGTCGCTCACTGAACAGAAAGATCCGCAGCAGGTTGCCGGCGACGTTTACGACGACGGTTACCTGCGTGTGGAGCACAAGAACTACTACGTTGCCTGCGGAGGCCAGGCGCTGAAGCTACCGCGCACCGAGTTCTTAATCCTGTCGCGTTTGGCTCGTTCTCCGGAAAGAATTGTCACCGCCGAGGATCTGTGGGAACACGCCTGGGGAGGCGCCAAGCCTGTCAATGCGGAGAGCCTCCACGTTTACATTTATCGACTGCGCAACAAACTAAATCCTCACAAACTTCAAATCGAGACGATGGTCAATGTCGGCTACAGGCTCATTATTGGCTAACAAACTGGCTGCTCGCTGACTCTCTTCTCTCCAGGAATATTCGCCCGCTTACGGATTTCTTCTTCCATAGCACCGTTGTCTGCGCTTCGGCATTCAGGGTTTTCTGCTGCGTTTGTGATCGGCGTGCTTTACAAACGCCCAGTGCCCGGTCAAGGACTAGTTTGTCCGATGAACTTTAGTTTGTCGTTGAGCTGCCCATGACTCTCGATGGAGCATGATAAGGACTGCCGAGAATTGTCCCGCAAACAAACTAGTTTGTCGTTGGAGCTGCCCGTAAATCTCGTAGGCGCATAAAGGGATTGAGATGCATGAAAGGACTGCCGAAAAGAATTGGCCAACAAACTATAAACTGGTGTTGCTGCGCTTTACCCAAGGTAACGACAAACTGAAGTTTATCGGACAAAAGGCGCCCACTTTCCTACAAAGTCCGGGGATTGGCTCCCCTGGGCGACACAGTTTTATAGAACATCCGTAGAATTTTGCGAACACAAATGGTTAACATCGCAGTTAGTAAAAGCCAACCGCAGGCATGTTGAGGTCGTATGCCTGCGCGACTTCAGCTTTTGTTCTTAAACCAGCTGCTTGTATAGCGTTTGTTACCCCGGCTAATCTCCGCCAGAAGAGCCGGGATTCGTTAACCGAACAGCGCTGCCCCGAATAGCCTGTAGGCGACACGTTCCTGCAATTGAGCAATGCCACTACTCTGCAATAATCCCTCTCCCCAACTACGAAAAAGGAGAGGACCCTCCCATGGCTTCGTCTAACCGTCGAATCGTCGCCACCCCGAATGATTCTGGGATCAGTCCGAGCCGCCGGATCGCGGAAGAACTCGAGCAACAGCGCGAATGGTACGACGTCACTCTTTCGAGCATCGGTGACGGGGTGATCTCAGCGGACATGCAGGGTAAGGTCACATTTCTGAATCCGGTGGCTGAATCGCTTACGGGTTGGAGCAATGAAGAGGCGCAAGGCCGGCCTCTGGAAGATGTCTTTCGCATCATCAGCGAAGACACTCGCACGCCTATTGAGAATCCAGCATTGCGCGCCATGCGCGAAGGCGTGATTTCCGGCCTCGAAAATCACACGTTGCTAATCAGCAGGGACGGTAGGGAGATTTCGATCGATGACAGTGGCTCACCCATTAGAACCGGAGACGGAGTGTTCCTGGGAGCAGTATTGGTTTTTCGTGACATCACTGAACGGCGACGTGGTGATGAAGCGCGCGCATTGTTGGTCGGCATTGTCGATTCTTCGGAAGACGCGATTATCAGCAAGAATCTCGATGGGGTGATCATGTCATGGAACATCGCGGCCGAGCGGATGTTTGAGTATTCGGCGGCCGAGGCCATCGGTCAGCACATAACACTAATCATTCCGCCAGAACGGCACCACGAAGAGACTGTGATTCTAGGTCGCCTGCGACAGGGACAGCGCATCGAGCATTTTGAGACCGTGAGAGTCTCCAAAAGGGGTAGGCGTATCAACATCTCTCTTTCAGTCTCGCCGGTGCGAAATAATCGCGGAGAAATCATCGGCGCTTCAAAGATTGCGCGCGACATTACTGAGCGTGTTCGCGCTGATCAAGAACGCGCGCGATTGCTGGGGATTGAACAATCCGCTCGTGAGCGTGCCGAGGCGGCCAACCGCGCAAAAGACGAATTTGTGGCAATGATCTCCCACGAGATTCGGTCGCCGCTGAATTCTGTTCTGGGATGGTCGCAACTGATTCGGCGGGGATCTTTGGATAAGGACGCCATGGATCGCGCGCTCGAAAGTATAGAGCGCAACGCGCGGGCGCAAGTGCAACTGCTCGGCGATCTGCTCGATATTTCGCGCGTCGTAACCGGCAAACTAAGAATCGAGACGCGCCCTATCGATGTCAGGACCACTCTGGAAGCGGCCCTCGAGTCGATTCGCCCGGCTGCCGAAGCGAAATCCATTACGGTTGATGTGTATCCCGGGCCCGCCGGCAATTTAGTTACCGGTGACGCCGATCGGTTGCAGCAGGTCTTTTGGAATCTGCTCTCGAATGCAGTCAAGTTCACGCCTAACCGCGGACATATCCGAGTCGAGATTCGGCGCTTAGACTCGTATATCCAGATTAAGGTGAGCGATTCAGGTATAGGCATCAGCGAGGAGTTTTTGCCGTATGTGTTTGACCGGTTTACTCAGGCCGATACCAGCACCGTGCGCAAGCACATGGGCTTGGGATTGGGGTTGGCTATCGTGCGTCACCTGATCGAGCTGCACGGCGGATCTGTAGCGGTAGAGAGTGCGGGTGAAGGACAGGGCGCGACGTTCACGGTGACGCTGCCAGTGAGGGTCGTTCGTGACCATGCACTCGATTTTGGTCGGGCAGGTTCGGCTGTCCCATCGTTGGATACAAAGACTGAAAAGATCCCGCTAGCTGGATTACGAGTCATGATTGTCGACGACGAAATAGAGGCGCGAGAGTTGTTGACCGCAATATTGAGTACTCAAGGGGCTGAAGTAAAAGCGTGTAAATCGACCGCCGAAGCTTTGGCGGTTATCGAGGAGTGGAAGCCGGCGATCCTGGTTTCAGACATCAGCATGCCTGAGGAAGACGGCTACAGTTTTATCAAACGAGTGAGGATGCTGGATTCAGAACAACGAGATGTGCCGGCGATTGCGCTTACGGCTTACGCGCGCTCAGAAGATCGCATGCGCGCGCTGGCGGCCGGCTTTCAGATGCACGTTCCCAAGCCTGTCGAAGCAATGGAGCTGCTAATGGTGGTTACCAGTTTGGCGAAGCGCTTGCGACGAGAAGTTAAGTGAGTTCAGCATCAACCACAAGCTGTGCTGGAGCACATGAGATAAATTGAGCCCACCACGGTCGTGGCCCTTCTGCGCGGTCACCTTTGATTAACTTCCAGTAGAATCGCTTTCACTTTCTGTTCAATCAAATTGCGCGTCTCGCGAAACTGATCCAGCGGCAAGTTCTTTGGGTCCGGGATCTGCCATTCTTCACGTCGCTTCGCTCTCACGTAAGGACACTCATCACCGCAGCCCATCGTGGCAACGAAATCATATTCAATCTCCGGAATCTCGGTGAGTGATTTGGAATTGTGGGTCGTGAGGTCGTAACCGATCTCTTTCATCGATTCAATGGCCCTTGCATTTACCTGACCGGAAGGACGCGACCCGGCGCTGAAAGCCTTCACGTCTCCACCGCCGTGAATACGAGCAAAGGCCTCCGCGATCTGACTGCGACAGGAATTCTCGACGCAAACGAATAAGAGCTTGTTCATCGCGACTGTTCGGCAACGTAGCTTTTCATGAAGCCTCTTTACCATTCTGCCCTGCGAGTTTCAACCAAGTCAGTTCTGCGAGAATCAGCGGGCCGGCGTCCTTTAACATAAAGTTTAGACGTAATTCAGATAGATGTAACACCCCGCGCCTACATTCCTACCTTGGAAATCAAATCATTGCGGGAGAAAACTTATGTCCTCTTTCTGGAAGTCGCCTCGAATGATGGCTGTCTTGCTGCTCGCATCGTTTGCTTTGCTGGGATTCGCCTGTAGTGCATGTAGCAACAGCGGAGGCAACAGCGGCGGCGGCGCGATAGCGCTCCAGGGCGCCGGCGCAACTTTTCCGAATCCGCTGTACCAAAAGTGGGTCAGCGAATACGGTAAGCTTCATCCAAACGTTCGCATCGACTATCAGTCAATCGGTTCCGGCGGAGGCATCAAACAGATTCAGGAGCAAACAGTAGACTTCGGCGCTTCGGACGCGCCGATGACGGACACAGACTTGAAAGCTGCGCCTGGCGAGATCCTGCACATCCCTACTGTTCTCGGCGCGGTTGTGGTCACCTACAACGTCCCCTCAATTACTCAACCCCTTCACTTTTCATCTGAAGTCATTGCCGACATTTTTCTCGGCAAAATCAAGAAGTGGGACGACCAGCATATCAAGCAGGAGAACCCCGACGTGAGTCTGCCGGCGGCCGACATCACGGTGGTCCACCGTGCTGAAGCCAGCGGCACCTCGTTCGTCTTCACCGACTATCTTTCGAAAGTCAGTCCGGAATGGAAGGAAAAAGTTGGCGCCGACAAAGCGCCGAAGTGGCCGGTGGGCCAGGGCGGCAAGGGCAACGAAGGCGTGACCGGCCAGATCAAGCAACAGCCAAACACGATTGGGTATGTCGAGCTGGCCTATGCGGTCCAGAACAAACTTCCGGTGGCGCTAGTCAAGAACGCCAGCGGCAAGTTTATTGAGCCCTCGATAGATGCTGTTACCGCCGCCGCTGCCTCGGCGTCAGCGCAAACGCCTGACGACCTGCGAGTTTCGATCACAAATTCCACCGGGGAGAATGCTTATCCGATCTCGAGTTACACCTACATCCTTGCTTACAAGGAGCAGAAGAACGCCGACAAAGGAAAGGCAGTAGTCGATTTCCTCTGGTGGGGAATTCATGACGGCGAACAGTTTGCAAAGGACTTGCAATACGCGCCACTGCCCGCCGAGATCGTCAAACGAACCGAAGCAAAGATCAATTCGATCACTTCTGGTGGCAAGCCACTAAGGTAACTTTGCGGCGATCGCTTTCATCCCTGGCGGCTTGATGTCACGTTTATCTTTGTAAATGAGCGCAACCAACAAGGTCGCGACGAGTCGCGACAGACCAAAGCGCTGACAACGCGCCCCCAGCCTGGCAGCCCGGTTGGGGTGCTTGTAAGGTCAGCACACCCCAAAAAAGAGGCGGGCATTTTATTTTAGCGCCCGCCTCTCTCCGTCATTGAAATGGAAGAAGCGATCGGCGGGAAACGCCCGCCTCTAAACAAACCTGCGGGCTCTGTATGGCGCGCGTTATCAGCGACCGGCAACACCGGCGATGCGATATTCCGCTTGCTCCTGTTAGCCGCCTCTGCGCTGATGCTGATAATCATAGGCGCGATGATCCTCGCGCTGGCGGCGAAGTCGATGCCATCAATCCGCCATTTTGGTTTCTCGTTCATAACCGGCAGGGAATGGAACCCGGTCAAGAGCGAATTTGGGGCGCTGCCATTTATCTACGGCACAATCGTCTCGTCCCTAATTGCCCTCTTAATCAGTGTGCCCCTGTCTTTGGGTATTGCGATTTTCCTGGTTGAGCAGGCGCCGCGCCAACTCGCGCGGCCCATAACGTTTCTGGTGGAACTACTGGCGGCGATCCCGTCAGTTGTTTACGGACTGTGGGGAATTTTTGTGCTGGCCCCGTTTCTGCGCGTTCACGTCGAGCCGCCACTGCAGCATTTGTTCGGCTGGCTGCCGCTATTTCAGGGCCCGATCACCGGAATCGGTTTACTCACGGGCGGCATCATTCTCGCCATCATGGTGACGCCGATCATCTCGGCAGTGGTGCGTGACGTACTGGCCGCCGTTCCCAGTTCGCAGCGTGAAGCAGCACTCGCATTGGGCGCAACGAAATGGGAGACCACGCGGGTGGTGCTGGTTAACGGAGCGCCCGGTATAGCCGGCGCCGTAATTCTGGGTCTTGGTCGCGCGATTGGCGAAACGATGGCGGTGACGATGGTGATCGGCAACCGGGCGCACATTAGCGCCTCGCTTTTTGATTCGTCCTACACTATCGCCTCCGTAATCGCTAACGAGTTTACTGAAGCGACTCAGGACCTTTATCTGAGCGCGCTGGTTGAACTAGGACTCATTCTATTTTTGGTAACATTTATTGTTAACACCATCGCGCGTATTTTGGTGTGGAATGTGACGCGAAAGACCAGTGGTGTGGGCACCGCGGTGTAACGCAAACCGTTAGTTTGCGTATTGCTGGAGTGGCTCTCAGTCTAATTGCAAACTAACGGTTTGCATTATAAAAATTTGTGAGAAAAGTCGATCAACTACGGCGCACAACAAGTGCGATCATGACCACGCTCACCGCGCTTTGCACCTTCGTGGCTGTTGGCATCTTGCTGATCATCCTGGTCTACATCGCCATGCAGGGCGTTGGTTCGCTCAACCTGCGTTTTTTGGTAGAGAGTCCACGACCAGTCGGGGAAGGCGGTGGAATTGGCAACGCGATCCTGGGAACTTTGGTTTTGCTCGGGCTTTCGTCGGCCATTGGTTTACCTTTTGGAATTGCGGTCGGAGTTTATCTATCAGAATTTGGCACCGGGCGTTTCGGCAGCATAGTGCGATTTCTGGCTGACACCCTAACAGGAATTCCCTCTATCGTAACCGGGGTCTTTGTATACACCCTTGTCGTCGTGCCTTCGAAACACTTCTCAGCGTTGGCGGGAGGCATTGCGCTAGCTTTAATAATGGTTCCGATTGTTGCCCGTACCACGGAGGAGATGATCAAACTCGTCCCCCACAGTTTGCGCGAAGGAGCGCTGGCGCTGGGGGCCCCGCAATGGCGCGTGACGATGGGAGTGGTTGTGCCGGCAGCGGCTTCAGGAATCGCCACCGGCGCCATGCTGGCCATAGCGCGCATCTCGGGAGAAACGGCGCCGCTTTTGTTTACCGCATTCGGCAGTCGTTTTTTCAGTTACTACCTTGACCAGCCGATCGCCTCGCTCACCGTGCAAATCTACAACTATGCGATTTCGCCATATGATGAATGGCACGCCCAGGCGTGGGCCGCGACTCTTGTTTTAATGACCATGATCCTGTCGATCAATATTGCGGTGCGTTTTTTGACGCGAAAGAGATTTTGAGATCTGGGATTTAAGTAATGTCAACAACCGCGCCAACAATTACAACCAAAGTCAGGGTGCCTGATCCAGGCAGCCCGTCTTCCGCGCGAACGTACGACGCCACGAAGATCGCTGTGCGCAACCTGGACTTTTACTATGGCAAGGCACAGGCGCTGCACGACGTTTCACTCGAGATTCAGGAACGCATTGTGATGGCCTTCATCGGACCTTCCGGCTGTGGTAAGTCGACCTTCCTGCGCACCCTTAATCGCATGAATGATGTAATTCCCGGCACGCGCGTCGAAGGAGAGGTCTTAATGGACGGAGTCGACATATATCGGCCGGGAACCGACGTGGTCGAACTCCGTCGTAGAGTCGGAATGGTATTTCAAAAGTCGAACCCTTTTCCGAAGTCGATCTTCGATAACGTTGCCTATGGGTTGCGAATCAATGGCCTCACGGCGAGCAAGTCTGAACTGGAAGAGCGGGTCGAGCAGGCGCTCCGGGATGCTGCGCTCTGGACTGAAGTAAAAGATCGCCTCAAGACTTCCGCCTTGAGTTTGTCTGGCGGACAGCAACAGCGCCTTTGCATTGCGCGAGCGCTGGCTATTCGGCCTGAGGTAGTATTGATGGACGAACCGGCTTCGGCGCTCGATCCGGTAGCCACGCATAAAATTGAAGAATTGATCGTGGAGCTCAAGCAGCAGTACACGATCGTGATCGTGACGCACAACATGCAGCAGGCAGCACGAGTTTCTGACACGACGGCGTTCTTTCTTCTGGGTAAACTGATCGAGGTCAACTCAACTGAAAAGATGTTTACTAATCCCGACGAGAAGCTGACAGAAGACTACATCACGGGCAGGTTTGGCTGAACCATTTGCGATTGCCCAATTGCCATTGGAGTGGAGGGTTAGAATAACCGCCACTTCAAAACTGCAAATCAAAGGGAATTAGGATCCGCAATCCGGAATCCGCAATTGGAATCGGAATTGAAAATGGATTATCACCGACATCTCGACGACGAACTCAATTCACTCCGCGACCGGGTGTTGCTGCTCGGCGGAGAAGCTGAAGCTGCACTCGAACGGGCGATGACGGCGTTGACGGAGCGCGACAGCGAGCTTGCGCGCGAGGTGCTCGAACAGGACGATCAGATTGATCGACTCGAAGTTGAGATTGATCGCCAGTGCATCGACATAATTGCCCTGCGGCAACCGGCGGCGCGAGATCTTCGTTTTGTTATCTCGGTTGCCAAGATGGCGCCGGTGCTCGAGCGCATAGCGGATCACGCCGCCAACATCGCGCGAGTGGCCCTCGATCTCAACAACGAACCGGAGTTGAAATCAGTTTTTGATCTGAAACAAATGTCTGAACATGCGCTGCACATGTTACGAGCGGCGCTGGATGCCTTTACTAAGAACGACGCAGTGGCAGCCCGCGAGATTATCAAGAGCGACACCGAAATAAATGATCTCTACAACCACATTTTTCATCGCCTGATTGAGCTGATGGTGACCGAGCCGGCTACGGCGACGCGAGACGCGCGGCTGCTTTTCGTAGCTAAACACCTGGAGCGCATTGGCGATTACGTAACCGACATCTGCGAGTTGACCGTCTACATGGCTGAAGCGGCATTCATCAAACACTTCAAGTAGAACAGACCATTCCTGTCTGTCGGCGTGGGACAGCAACTCGTGGGAGATGAGATAGAGGATTTTCTATTTATCATTTTTCAACAGGAAACCTCGCGGACAGGCAGGAATGCCTGTTCTACCCAACGAATATTGAGGCCAGGAAACCTCGCGGACAGGTAGGAATGCCTGTCCTACCCAACGAATGACAGATGCAACGACCAATCCTAATTATTGAAGATGATCCCGACATCTCTGAAAGTTTGAAGTACAACTTCGAACGCGAGGGGTGGCCTGCCGTCACGGCGTCGACCGGCGAGGCGGGATTGGCCGCAGCTCTTAACGAACGCGAGCCGGCGCTGCTGATAATCCTGGATCTAATGCTGCCGGGAATGAGTGGCACCGAATTGTGCCGACGGCTAAGACGAGAACCGGCGACCCGGCGCACTCCAATCATCATGTTGACGGCCAAGGCCTCGGAATCTGATCGCGTGGCGGGCCTCGATCTTGGCGCTGACGACTACATCACCAAACCTTTCTCGGTAAGAGAACTGCTGGCGCGAGTGCGCGCTGTCATGCGCCGCATGGATGAGACCAGCGGAAAGACCTATGAGGACGATCATTTGCTGATCGACTTCGATGATATCCGTGTGGTCTGCGACGGCGCAAAAGTGAAGCTCACCAACAAGGAGTTCAGCCTGCTGTCGGTGCTTGCGAAGAGCGCCGACAGAGTTATCACTCGCCAGCAACTACTCGACAGCGTTTGGGGCTACAGCTACTACGGAGACGCGCGCACGCTCGATGTTCACATCCGGCGGCTGCGACAAAAGCTCGGTGAATGTGGCGATTGCATTGAAACTGTGGTTGGCGTCGGTTACCGTTTCGTCGGTTGCCCGAGGGCTGCTTAGCTGCATTAACGCTGAAGCGCAACCCGTGGTGTTTGGAGGCGCGCCTTGCCGCCATCCCGTTAAACGGAACTAAATCGTGTCCAAGCGCAATATCTATCTAGTCGCTGCCTGCGGAGTTTTTCTCGCGGTTGTTCTCCTCTTGCCTTCGGCTACGGCGAGAGCGGTGGTGGCCTGCCTGCTCTCATTAGTCGCCATGGGGTTGGCTGTAAGGGCGTTCCTGACCAAAACTTCCAAAGAAGAATTTCAGCCAACGCGCGCGAGCTCAAACGTGCGTGACGAGGAATCCTCGCAGGAAATTTTCGCGCTGGGAAAGCTGTTTGAAGCGACGATGAGCGGAATGCGCGAAGGTTTGCTGGTGGTCGATAAAGATATGCGCGTGGTGGCTTCAAACAAGGCGGCGCACCAGCTGTTTAATCCTTCCCAGGGAAAGCTAAACTCCCAACGTCTGACGGAATTGACTCGCAACCCGGCGGTCTACAGCGCTTTTCTGGATGCTCTCAAAGGAACAGAACGGAGCGGCGTTAAGATTGAAACCTATACACCGGAAAGGCTGGTCTTCGATCTTCGTGTGGTGCCGTTGAGCAGCGCCAATGGCCGGACGGCCGGGGGTCGAGGCGCCCAGGGTGCGCTGGGCGTCTTCATCGACATCACTCGTATCGAGCGATTGGAACATGTACGGCAGGAATTTCTTTCCAACGTTTCACACGAGCTGCGCACTCCGCTAACAGCGATTCTCGCCTTTATCGAAACCCTCGAAGAAGGCGCAATCGACGACAAAGAAGCGAGCCATCGATTCCTTACAATCATTCGCCGCAACGCCACACGGATGCGCGATCTCATCGATGACATCCTCGAACTAAGCGCGATCGAAGCAGGCAACGTGCAGGTCAGGGCCGAAGAGGTCGAGCTGTCGCCCATCGTCACTGACGTGATTGCTTCGCTGGCAAGCAAAGCGGCGGCGGCGGGAATAGTGCTGAGCAACGCCGTCCCTCGCGACGTGATGGTATTCGCAGATGCGCGCCGGCTCGAGCAGATGCTCACGAACCTGGTGGAGAATGCGATCAAATTCAATCGTGAGCATGGCACTGTGAAGATCAGTTATGAAAGCGATACAAATGCCGGCGTCAACACACGGTCACCGGCCCTCGGTCGTCGGTCCAGAATTATCGTTGAAGACTCAGGCGAAGGAATTCCCGCGCAGCATCTCGAGCGCCTATTTGAAAGGTTTTATCGCGTGGATCGGGCGCGTTCGCGAGATATGGGTGGCACTGGACTAGGACTGGCCATCGTGAAGCACCTGGCGCGCGCGCACGGTGGAGAAGTGACAGTAAGGTCCGAGCTGGGCAAGGGGAGCATCTTCACTATCGAGCTGCCGAATCAACAAAATACGGATGACTCGATCAGTTAAGGCGAATATTGGTTACGATTTTGCGATTGCTCCTGACAAACCAAAAGTTTATTGGAAATACTCTTAGAAGGTTAGTTTTAGATCGATGCTCAGGGCCGACTCTTCGGTAGTGAGGTAATCACTAAGATTCATCAGTTCGGTTACGAGGGTAGTTCGCGGCACTTCCGTATGACTTTTTTCGTGGCCATGTTTTCCTTTCATCGTTGAAACGAGGGTCTGGAGCCGGCCACCGCGCTTCTTCTTGTCAACGCTCTTGCCGGCGAAATTCTTCCACAGCGTTTTGGGCGTTGCATTACGACTTCCATGATGACCCACCTTGTAAAAATAAACGTCTTTGAGTAGTTTCAAGTTGGCATCCTTGTCCACGTGAAGGGCGTATTCCCAATTCTCAATCTGGGCATCACCAGGAAAAAGCAGCTTCTTTCCCCCGACTTCCAAAAGAAGTATTACGCTGGTGTTGTTCATGGCCCTATCCAAAAGGCGGACGAGACGGAGCATTTGGTCGCCGCGGAGCGCTCGCAATTGACGGATGAACCAGCGATTGTGTGTCGGGAAAAAGTCCTGAAACACATCGGCGTTGGGAAATAGTCGCGTATTTCCGGATGCGAAACCCCCAATCATATCTGCCGTCGCGGCTTGCAAACTCCAGAATTGTTGAGCGGCTGCCTGCAACATCCAGAATTCGTTTTTGTCAGTTGCGCTTTGGTTCTTTATCTCCGCATGTTGCTTGAGTGTGGGTGGACCAAGGAAACGAAAGTCTATGCCAGGCAGCAAGCGTGAAAGATTCAACTCATACCCATAGTTTACGAAGTGATTCTTCCCCATATTAGCCAGGTTCTCAACTGCGGACTTATTCGGCACCCCGTTGTCATCGCTGAGGAATCTTATCTGTTCCGCGAGATCCTGACGCAGTCCCTTCATGAACTTCGCTGAAGTCAGATGGGAAACCTCAAACTGTATGGCTTCCGAAAGAGCATTCATGTTGCTGAGGGCGGAAACATGTTGCGCTTCCAGGGAGTGTTCCTGTTGCGCCAAAGCTTCGTCGGTTGTTGACTTTCCCGCGCTCTGCTTCTTTGGATCTTTTGCCTTCGGGTCTTCAGTCCATGGCTGAATCACGATCTCTGGCTTCAGTCCCGCAATGACGTCGCCAGTGCCCTTACCATCCTCCCTGGTTGTAAAGCCGCTAATGTGGTCCTTATGCCGGTGAGAAACGACAATCACGTGAAGTTTTCCATCGCAGCGGTCTTCAATATCCCTGGCGACCATCATCATCTGGCCATCGGCATCCACGTTGTTTGGCATGCCCGTAGTTCCAAAATCGATGAGTATATGGCGTTTCTTATCCGCCTTCCTGGGCGCGTCCGCATACTCGAAGGTAAGCAGAAAACAATCGCCAAATCCTACCTGGTAGGCACGTATCGTTAGACTGGTGGGCTTAAGGCCTGTTGTCGGGGCCATCCTAGAACCTTTCCGACGCGTCCGTCGTCAGATTAAGAGCACGGTTTAAGTGTAGACGAGCAAAGACACTCTGTTCATCGTCCTTGTCTGCGAAGTAGCCGTATTTCCAAAGGTATTTTAACCGGGGGGTCTGGAGGGATGCGTTGTTAATGCGATTGAATACCTGATATTTCAAGCGCCCGTATTCATCGAAAATCAAGGCTCCGCCTCCGTAAAGAGTGACTTCTTCATCCGGGCTCATACCCTCCGGCTTGCCGATGGGAGGATCGAAAACCTGAAGCTCCTGGGCCTGCAGAGTTACCATCTGAATGTATTCGGCGACCGTCTCTCGTAGGGCAAACCCATCCGGCGCTATTCGCAGGCAGGGACGCACCGAGGTGACCTTCGTGTAAGCATGCTCCTCCAGTTTTAGTGCCTGCCGATTCTCCCAAATGAAACGAAAGACTTCGTCGGGATCTCGCAACAGCGATTCAAAATGCGATCGATCATAGGTTAACTGGGCATTGCAGGCTTCCCAACTTCCATCGGCGGAATTAAAACTGGCAGGCTTGATGCCGTAGTCCCTGAAACTCTTCAACAGAGTTTTGCGATACTCATACTTGCTGTCGTCAGGCACGAGCTCTTTGTCGGCTGTTATCAAGGCGCTCAAGTAGTCGCGGAATTGGAGGTCGGTCGGTGGAGCGTAATCGAGCGCTCTGATAGCCATGGTCAATAATTGGTTAGCGGAGTCGGTGCCCTGTTCCACGACCATTTGAAGATCCAGGCCTGCACCTGGTCTCCCGCGCTCGAGTTGCGTGATCCGTGTCCGCCATACTTGCAAAAACGCATTCAGCATTGCAGCGACTAAAATTTCGCCACGACGATGGGGCTCCTGAAACTCTTCCAGCTTCGCGTAGGTCTTGGGGTCGTCTTTGTCCGTGAGTGGCCGCAACTTTACCGAGCGACGTAAGGCATGCGCGCGATTACCGCGCACGCCTTCCATTTCCTGGCCCATCTGTTTAGCCAGACCCAGCAGCACCGAATCCCGGAGTTTCTCAATGGTTAACTCTTCAGGACTAATAAGATCAGACCTATTCCTTTCTTTATCGAACCCGGATTGCAACAGAGTGGCTACGACTTCTGTCAACGAGAACACCGACAGTAATGCCACAACGTCGGCGAAACCTTCATGAAAGCCTGCCTGTTCCGGAGATGAAGGATCGGTGTAGCGATTACGGAGTCCGTCCAGGATGGCGTGCGTTGTTTCGTGAGCGACGACGTCATGAGAAAGGCAGCTGAAAACCACCTGTCCGCTTAACCCTTTGAAGTAGCCGAAAACTAAGGCCTGGTCACGTTTTGAATAGAATGCATTGGCATCTGCGAAAGCGTGGGGAGCCACATTGATTTGATGGCCCGGGAAACTCCAGCCTATTCGGCGGCCCAGCGCGAATTCAAAACGCGCCAGCGTTTTCATCACAATCGCATAGACGTTTTGCTGGTGAAATCTTGGGTCTGCAATGAGAGACTCGTTAGTGGGCCTTTGAGCGTCTTCCTTAAATGGATCCCCATATTGTCCGTTCTGGAGTTGGGGATACTCCATCGGCTGATAGAGGACGCCACCGGAAGTATCGTAGTCGACGACTTGCACGCGATATCCCCGCGGACCCGGCGCTATCTCTTCGGCGGGTATTTCGACTTCCGTAGTTAGTACTCGACCGTCCACCCGGATACTGGGGTCCTGAGCTATGACGGTCAGCCTTCTCGAGCGTGGTTTTGCAACCGGTATCATTGGACCCTAGCGAAAACCTGGAGTGCCTGAACATCCGCGGCTGGACTTAGACAGTTTCCCATGAGCCAAAAGGGCTCGTGAGCAATCAACGCATTCTGAGAATCAGCGGACACTATTCTGGATGCCCGGTTAAAGTCAAGAGGATTTTTCACGGTCAATGACTCTGGGTAAGAAACGCGTTTGCAGAATCTCATTGGTTCGCCTCGTCGAGTTGACGCAGCGTGTCGAGTATCAGGTTGGTGTTGCTCGCCGTCTGAATCGCTACAGGAAATTCCGCCTGCGATTTTTGAAAATCAAACGCACCAGTCGTTATCTCCACAATCTGCCGGAAGCCCATCTCGCCGGTAAGGCCGCCAGCTTCAGCGTCAACAATTTTTCCCTCGTTAAAACAAACGTTGCCAGTTTGCAGGTCGTTAGTTAGCCGGAGTGTTCCCGTCAACCTTGCATTCTCGATTACCTGGATCGCGTCAAAGGCATTGATCGCCGAAAGGTCGCCGGCGAGCGTGACCAGGGGCGCGTCATGGGCCGCCTGTGCCGGGGCTGCTTCGGGCCGCAAATCAGGACGGCGTGCACGCCGGATTGCTTCCAGTCCGCCCGCGATGTTGATGCGCGCATCGAGCCGTTTTGCTTCCAGGAGCCGATCCTGAGCGTTATCAAAATCGTCTCGCTCAACGTACAGACGAGCCAGCGCCACACATTGCCGGGCCGCCTCCTTCGTTTGCTTGTGCACAATACAGATTTCGCGTATCCGCTCGCGCAAGGGGATGGAGCGAGGGTTTCCCTCGAGCGCAGTGCGCAGACGCTGAATTGCGCGTTCCGGCGCCTTGTATTTGATAAAGAGGTCGGCCTCGAGCAGCGCTGCATCGACGTCGCTTACGTGCTCAGACTGTGATGAAAGGTCGACCATCTGGTTCGGAATTTACCACAGAGCCGCTGAATGCAGTACTGCCTGTGGAAGGTTCCGCGCCGAGGGATGCCCGGCTGAAGCTGACGGGTCGTTGTTATGTATTTCTTAAAAGTCGAAACGAACTCCCAGACGAACCTGACGTGGGCGGAGCGTGCGCGTGGCGACGAGAAATGTATCAAGAAAATTTTGAAGTTGGATGTCGGTTGCAGTCGGAGCGAAAGCATTAAAGTTTATGAACTCGCTGCCGAAGCTGAAGACTGTTTTGTTGAGCACATTGTCAAACTCGACCATGGGCCGCAGACGCATCTTCTCACTCAAGCGAAATTCGCGTGTGATATTCAGATCAAGGAAAAACTGTCCCGGCCCCTGGCCCGCGTTCCGCGGCAAACTACCCGGTGCACCACCGATGGTTGGCAACGCAAACAAATTCAGGATTGCCGGGTTGAGCGGCTGTCCGCGCTCGCGCCAACGAAGCAGCTTCGGATCGCCGGTGAAAATCGGACGATCGTTCCCCACGTCGTCGAGATTGCGGTCAGCGCCGCCGATGGAGATGTTGGATGGAGCTCCGGACGCAAGACGAAAGATTGGCGAGAAGCGCAGCTCGCCGAGGGAACGCGGGCTATCGAATATCCCGGAAAACACAAAGCGATGCCGCCGATCAAGCAAGCTGCGCGCCCGCTCGTTGAAGAAGTCTCCCGGCACCAGCGCGTCGGAAGTGTTTACGATGCCGTCGTCCTCGAGGTGCGAGAGTGTGTAAGCCGCCCGAAAGGAAAATCCAAGTCCGTTTTTGCTCGAACGGAAACGTCGTCGGAGTTCAAGCGTCAAGCCGTGATAGAAACTGTTACCGGCGGAGATCAATTGCTCCACTTCTACCTGAGTCGGATCCGGGCGCAGGTTCCTCAAAGCGGCGAGGGCGACGTCAATTACTGTAGCGGAAGTGAAGCTGTTGAGATTGAAGACGGAAATGGGAACGCCGAATTCCGTGATGCGATTTATTGCATTCGGAGTGGCAGGAGACAGCGGCAGGAGCGTGAAACGAACGAGATCGCCGGCGGTCGAGGCCCCGTAGATAGGTCGACTTCCCAGCGCACCGCTACGAAAGTTCGCGAAGTCACGGCCGGCTAGATATTCACTGAAATTTCTGAAACCAGCCGGCAGCCGGGGAGCGTTGATGTTGAACTCTCGCCAGAGATGCAGGCCCCGGTTCCACGTGTAGTTGGCTTCGAAAACAAATGTGGTTCCTAACTCCCGTTCGAAGCCAACATTCGCTTGATAACTTTCGGGAATGCGCAACGCCGGATCAAGACGACGCGAGAAGCCGGTATTGAGCACGCCCAACCTGACGATCGCTGAGTCCGGCGTGAGCACCTGCGGAAAGATAATGTTGTTTCTCAGAAAGGCTCGCTGAAAGTCGGCAGCGCTGGATTGGCCTGTGGGATCGACGAGATCGGCGGAATCAAAAAACAGTTGTTGCGCGCCGAGTGTGAAATCATCAATAGTGCGCAAGAGAGCGCGGTTGTAAAAAATGCCGGCTCCCAGACGAATTACCGTCTTGCCTGATTGGAAGGGATCGTAGGCGGCGGCAACACGCGGGCCAAAATTGTTGTGGTCAGGCAGAATCGTTTCCTCTTCCCAACGCATACCGAAGCTCACCATCAAATTCGGTTTCAAACGCACTTCGTCATGCGCAAAGAATCCCAGGTAAGTGTTTCGCTGGGTCGAGCTGGTCTGAAAATTTTGGCGAAAGCGGCTCGGGTCGCCGGCCAGAAAATCACCCGCGCTCCGGAAGTTGAAAGTTCCCGACGCGTCAGACAAATCAATGAAGGTTGATTTAATTCGCTGCACATCAATGCCCAGCTTGAGCGAGTGAGCGCTGTTAACGTAGGCAAAAATGTCCTGAAACTGGAACCGATTCTCGCGGCGATCGGTGGCATTGGTGGTTGACGAGCCGGCGATTAGCGTTCCGGTTTGCGCCGCCGTGTCGCCGATGAACTGCGCCGGGTAGTCGTAATCAACCAACACTACGGGTGTGCCGCTGCCACGCGACTCGACTGCCGGCGTCAATCGCGAAAGTTGCACCCGCGCCTGGTTGACGGCCTGCGGCGAGAAGACGTAGTTGTCTGAATATGAAATAGCATCAGTACCGCGCGTGGTTGCCTGCAGCGCTTCCGCCAAACGATCGCCGCCGCCAAACTGACGCAGGTTAGTCAAACGTCCGAGCTGTAAAAGAAACGATCCGTTGTGCAAGTCGCCAAACTTGTGATCGACCCGCGTAGTGAAGGTATGGCTGCGCTGTGGAGTACTCAATCCCTGGATGAACGGCGCAATTTCTACCTGCGAACTCAGCGAATTTGCGGGTTTCGCCTCCAGACGTTTGTTTGCGGGCGAAGTCGGCGCGGGCAGTGGGAAAACAGTATTTTGCTGGACCGGAACGAAAGTATTGATCAACGCCGAATCCAGGATTGTGTCGTACTCATAAGCCGTAAAGAAGAAAGTGCGGCTGCGGCCGTTATAACTAAGCGGTCCGAGAAACCGCGGCAGCTTAATCGGCCCGCTCAACGTAAAGCCGGGATTGTGATCCGTCAAAGGCAAGCGGCTGACACCAATCCGATTGTTGTTGAAAGTGTTTGCATTCAACCAATCGTCGCGGAAGAAATAGAACGCGTGTCCGTAATACTTGTTTGAGCCGCCGCGCGTGCGGATGTTGATACGCCCGCCGGAAGCACGACCATACTCCGCCGAAAACTGATTGGTAATGATTTGGACTTCCTCGACAGCCTCAATCGAAGGTTGGAAGCGCTCGCGCGCGGCGCGGTCGTCGTTGTTGTCGAGGCCGTCAATGGTAATGTTGTTTGAGTAAGCCGGACCGCCGGAAAGCGAGAACGTGCCTGCCTCCTCCGGAGTGTTGGCGGCCGACGTGTTGCGATCTTCGGCAAGACCACGCGTGGAGAGGGCTTCTTCGGAAACGCCAGGCAAAGTAAAGACAAGATCCAGCGGTGATCGCGTGGCGACCGGAAGCGATTCAACTTCGTGCGTGGTGACCGTGCCACCGACGACGGTGCGAGTAGTGTCGACCGCGGGAGTGTCATCGGCTGTTACCAGAACGGGATCGACAGTTATACCTTGCGGAGCGAGAACGAAGTCGAGCTGAACGTTCCTGCCCGCAATGAGGCTCAACTCGCCTTTTTCTTGGGGCGCGAAACCAGTGAAGGATGCGTGCAGACTGTAGAGGCCAGGCTCTAGCTGAATGATGCGGTAACGCCCTTCTTCATCGGTGACTGTGGTCCGCGTGGCGCCCGTCTTAACCAGCATAGCCTCGATTGCGGCGCCGAAGATGATGGCTCCATTCGCATCCAATACGCGTCCGCTGATCGTTACATTGTCCAGATCCTGTGCGAACACATTAGGTCCAGCCCGGTTTACAGCAACGAGAAGCACACCAACTTGCAGGATCGAGATAACGAAGTATCTTGAGACATACGTGATCATTTGCGATGTTCCGCCGAGAGCGCAGTAATCGGTAACGGCAGTTGTCAGCCTGCGTCGCAAACCAGACAGTCAGCGTTACAAACCAATATAGAAATTCACTTGAGGGTGATCGGAAGGGTCGTTATAAGCGGAAGCGGTTAGTGCGAGCGAAATCTACCACGCCTGACTTAAATCAGACAAGTTTCTTATTAGATGCAAAAAACCTGGCTTAACCGCGCGTGGCGGCGCGGCGGCGGAGTGCAGCAGCGCGAGTGAAAGGGACCAGCGCGTCAGTAGTGCCTTCGGCAGGAGGTTCGACGAAGTTTGTTAACTCATCGGCGTGTGACTGGAGATAACGGAAGAAACGTTCAAACTCCTGCTGCATCGCATCCATCTTCTCGCGCATGTTGAGAATGATTTCCACGCCCGCGAGGTTTACACCCAGATCGCGTGTCAGCGAAAGAATCAGCTCCAGTCGCGCGAGATCAGGATCCGTGTAGAGTCGGGTGTTGCCTTCAGACCGCGAGGGCTTGAGCAGTCCCTCACGTTCGTACATGCGCAACGTTTGCGGATGCAGGTTGTACTGATCTGCGACCGCGCTGATTGTGTATGTCTTGGGTTTACGTTTCATAAATCGGTAAATGGTAAATCGTAAATGGTGAATATTTAAGAACCCGCGGCGATGAATCCGTGTCCCTGTGGCTTTTGGAACGAGCCGTTTATCTATTTACCATTTACCATTCACTATTTACTCCAAGGGATTTATTCGAGCCCCATCTCCACTCGCGGGTTTTCGGGATTCAACTTCGAATACTCTCGCAACAGTTCCTTTGTCTCTTCCGAGATCACTTTTGGCAGCGTCACTTGTACTTCCACAAACTGATCGCCGTGCGCGCCGGGCTTGCGCAACGAGGGCGCACCTCGCTGGCGCAGGCGAAATTTCTGACCCGATTGCGTCGAGGGCGGTATGCGCAGCTGCGCTTTGCCGTCGACCGTGGGCACTTCAATCTTTGCCCCCGCCGCGGCTTCAGGCACGGTTATCGGGACCGTAACGTAGATGTTGTCGCCTTTGCGCGTGAAGTATTTGTGACTGCCGACATTCGTGATGATATGCAGATCACCCGGCGGCGCACCCAGACGTCCGCCTTCACCCTTTCCCGGAATCCGCACCCGTGAACCAGTTTCAACCCCTGCCGGAATCCGCACCTTCACATTCTCTGTTTTTGGCACAGTGCCTTTGCCCTTACATAACGAGCAGGGGGATCGCCTGCGGCCCGTGCCACCGCAATCCTGACACTCCTGCGCAAAACGCAAACGGCCGCCGGCGCGTTGCACTTGTCCTGAACCTTTACAGGTGGCGCAAACCATCACTGGCCCACCAATATCGCCGGCACCGTTGCAACGCGAACACTGTTCAGACCGATTGACCGTGAGGTTGGTAGTTAGACCCTTGATGGCTTCTTCAAACGACAAGGCCAGCGGCATCTCTATGTCCGCGCCACGTTTCGGCTGCGGCCGCGGTGGTTCCTGCTCCTTAGCGGAGCCGCCGCCAAAAAGATCCGCGAAGATATCTCGAAAACTCGAACCGGTGCTGCCACCCGAGGTTGTAGTTGTGCTCCAGTCGAAGCCGCTAAAATCAAAACCTGGCGTTGTTCGACCGGTGGATGGTCCGCCGCCGCGCGCATGGGCGTCGGCGAGATTGTCGGAATACTGACCGAAGCGATCGTAAACGGAGCGCTTCTTCGGATC
The DNA here is from genome assembly GCA_036506215.1 of Pyrinomonadaceae bacterium. GTDB lineage: Bacteria > Acidobacteriota > Blastocatellia > Pyrinomonadales > Pyrinomonadaceae > PSRF01. The sequence continues at coordinate 59,077 of DASXSC010000159.1, forward strand.
CGAAAGGACATCGTGAGCTTCGGTAGTTAACTTGAAGCGCTCCTCGGAAGCTTTGTCCCCAGGATTGACATCCGGATGATACTTGCGCGCCAGCCGGCGATAAGCCTTCTTGATCTCCTCAGGCTTAGCGTCGCGCTTGATCCCCAGTACTTCGTAATAATCCTGCTTGGCCATCTGTACATTTCCGATTGCCGATTGCTGATTGCCGTTTAAAAGGGCGGAAAGAATGTTTCACCCTCCGCCCCACTTTTCAATGGCAATTGACAATCGCAAATTGGCAATCACCCTATTTGTTCTCGTCTACGTCAACGTATTCGGCATCAATGACATTATCTTCGCCTGCGCCCCCCGCAGTCGAAGCTCCTGCCGCTGAAGCCTGATCCCCGGCAGACGTTTCAGTACCCGCCGTTGCCGTTTGTTGATAAAGCGCCTCTGCCAGTTTATGCGAAGCGGTTTGCAGCTGGTTGAAAGCTTCGTTCATTCTTTCAACGCCACCTTCCGTTAACGCCTTTTTGGCTTCCGCGATGGCCGTCTCAACCTCGCCGGCAACCGCTCCAACCTTCTCGCGATTGTCGTTGAGCGTCTTTTCCATCTGATACACAAGGCCATCCAGACGGTTGCGCGCCTCGATTTCCTCGCGCTTCTTCACGTCGTCAGCCGCATGCGACTCGGCATCGCGCATCATCTTATCGATCTCTTCCTTGGAAAGCCCGGAAGATGCCGTGATGGTTATTTTCTGCTCGCGGCCGGTGCCCATGTCCTTGGCAGAAACATTGACGATACCGTTAGCGTCGATATCAAAGGCCACCTCCACCTGCGGCATGCCGCGCGGCGCCGGCGGGATGCCGATGAGGTGAAACTTACCAAGGGTGCGATTGTCGCTCGCCATAGGACGCTCGCCCTGTAGCACATGCACCTCGACTGATGTTTGATTGTCCGACGCCGTCGAGAAAATCTCCGACTTGCGCGTCGGTATCGTCGTATTGCGTTCGATTAGTTTGGTAAAAACGCCTCCAAGAGTTTCGATGCCCAGGCTGAGCGGAGTGACGTCGAGCAACAGAATGTCGGTCTTCTCGCCTGAGAGCACACCTGCCTGCACGGCCGCGCCAATGGCAACCACTTCGTCAGGATTCACGCTCTTGTTCGGCTCCTTGCCGGCAAATAGATCGCGCACAATCTGCTGTACCTTGGGAATCCGCGTTGATCCCCCCACCAGAACCACCTCATCGATCTTCTTTGCGTCGAGCCCGGCATCTTTTATTGCCGTCTCGACCGGTGATTTAAGACGGCCCAGGATTGGCTCGGCCAACTGCTCAAACTTCGCACGCGTCAACTTCATCGCCAGATGCTTGGGCCCAGACTGATCGGCCGTCACGAAGGGAAGATTAATCTCAGTTTCCATGGTGCTGGACAGCTCAATCTTCGCTTTCTCTGAAGCTTCCTTCAAACGCTGCAAAGCCATCTTGTCGTTTGAGAGATCGATCCCCTGATCCTTCTTGAATTCTTCGATGATCCATTCGGTCAAACGTTCGTCAATGTCGTCGCCGCCCAGGTGCGTGTCACCGTTCGTCGACTTCACTTCCACGACGCCCTCACCCACCTCGAGGATCGAAATATCAAATGTTCCGCCGCCGAAGTCGAACACGGCAATCGTTTCATCTTTCTTTTTGTCGAGACCGTAGGCGAGTGCCGCTGCCGTTGGCTCATTGACGATACGCATCACTTCCAGACCGGCAATCTTGCCTGCGTCCTTGGTCGCCTGCCGCTGAGCGTCGTTGAAGTAGGCGGGCACGGTGATTACGGCTTTGTCGACCTTTTGGCCGAGGTAGTCTTCGGCCGATTGCTTCATCTTCTGCAGGATGATTGCCGAAATTTCAGGCGGGCTCCATTCCTTGCCGCCGGCCTCGATACGCACATCACCCGTGCCCGCAGGTTTTACCTTATACGGCACCTGCTTAATCTCTTCGGTCACTTCGTCAAAGCGCCGGCCCATAAATCTTTTGATCGAATAAACGGTATTCTCCGGATTGGTAACCGCCTGGCGCTTGGCCACCTGTCCTACCAGCCGGCTGCCGTCTTTGGTAAACGCAACCACCGATGGAGTAGTGCGCCCACCTTCCGAATTGTTTATGACTGTGGGCTCGCCAGCTTCCATGACTGCCACCACGGAGTTGGTCGTTCCCAGGTCGATTCCTATAATCTTGCTCATCTCTTTTTGTTCTCCAAAACAATTTTTGGCCCGCCCGTTGACCCACCCAGCTGTCCGGCTACCTCAGCTATTTTTGCGGTTTCCGCGACTTTTCAGGTCATATCCTTGCAGACCACCAACAACTTTAGTTGAATGGATCAGTAATATAATATGTGAGCCCTTCGTTGTCAACTTTGTTAGCTAGGACTTTCGTAGGTTACTGAAAGCCCCATTTTTTAAGGGTTTCCTAAGTGTGATTCAGGTGAGGCCCTGTCTTCGATCCTCATTCATTAGTCTTGAAGCGAAGAAGATGTAATGCAAACCGGAAAGGATTGCTAGCGCGAAAACTGCCACATAAACGGTGGGGAGATAGTAGCCGGTGTAGTAAGGAACGCTGGCGGCGAACATGATGACTGCGATTCCTGCTATTTGGATAGTTGTGTTGAGCTTGCCCAACCAGGAGGGACGGAACCCTCTAAAGCCGGTCATCATGTTGATGGCTGCTGCGCCGACAATAATAAACACGTCGCGGCTAATCACGGCGACGGTCACCCAGAAAGGGACCGGTAGGTGGCTCGGCAAAGGTTGCGGATAAATGCTCCGCATTGAGAGCACGATGAACGCCGTCACCAACATGAGTTTGTCGGCAATGGGATCCAGGACTGTGCCGAGTTGAGACTGCTGACTAAAACGGCGAGCCAGTAGCCCATCCAGACCGTCAGTAAGACCGGCCAGTACGAAAACTGCCAGCGCGAGACTGAAGCGTCGATAAAAGAGTAGCGTGACAAAAACAGGAATGAGCACCATCCGAAAGACGGTGAGCATGTTGGGAACTGTAAGAATCCGGGAGGACATTTGGAACTGTAACGTAAGTGGTGCGGACGCAAACTAACGGTTTGCGCTACTACGTTCTCAAGCCGTTCGTAACTCGAGCAACGAGACTTCAGGGGGGCAGCCAAAACGAACCGGCAAAACTACCGTTCCAAGGCCCCTGGTGACGTAGATCTGCGTTTCGCCCTGTCGCGCCAGGCCCTTGAGCAAGCGTCGACGAGGCCGGCCAGGCACGTTGCGGTCTGAACGCAAACTAACCTGTCCGCCGTGAGTGTGACCACTCAGAACCAAATCGACTCCAGCGCGCGCGGCGCGTCGCAGGATAATGGGATTATGCGCCAGCAGCAGCTTAAACTCGTCGTCGCTGGAGCCGGCTAAGGCGAGTGGCAAATCCTCCAGTCCAACCATCGTATCGTCCACGCCGGCCAGCCAGAAGGCGGCGCCCTTATTTTCGAAACGCATGCCCTGATTGACGAGCACGGTTATTCCTTCGGCGCGGAAGAGGTCGGTGATCAGCGCCGCATCCGTCCAATGGTCATGATTGCCCAATACCGCATAGACGCCATGTCGCGCTTGCAGTGCCCCAAGCAGTTCCGCGCAGGGAGCGGCATATTCGCGCTCCTTGGAAACATAGTCACCGGTAAGTGCCACGATGTCTGGTTGCAGGCTATTAGCGGTGGCAACCGCACGCTCAATTTGCTCGCGGCTGGTAAATGGACTGTGATGGATGTCGGAGAGCTGAACAATACGAAAGCCGTCGAGTGCTCGAGGCAAGCGACTCAGGTGAATCTCATGATGCTCTATCGTAAGCCGGAAGGGTTCGGTTAGCGCGGAACGCGCCGCCTCACTTAGATTGAGAGCCAATGCACGCAGGGGCGTTTCCGCTCGGCTGCTGTTGCGAGACGCGACACGTCTGCGCTCTTTTGATCTGATAGGAGTCGACATTTTGGAAGTTGGTTTGCTTTTAAACGCCTCTCAGGGTGTCGATTCCAAAAGGAATCCTGCCCAAACCTGGGGCGTCTAAAATTTGGCGCATTATAGAGGCGGAAACACCGGGAAGCAAACGGACCAAACATAAAACAACCGATGCCTCGGATATGTAATAATCGCCGCTGCTTCGCAACAAATAATGAAGAACCCTTCTATTGCAGCGCTGGCTGCTGCTTCAGTCTTATTGATTGCGCCCTCGGTAGGGGCGGCTGCCGAGGCCGCATCACCCGGGTCGGGCGGCCCCGGGCTCCAGCCTATGATTCTGGTCGGCCTCGCGGTGATGTTGCTGGTGGCCAAGCTTGGCGGGGAATTGTTTGAGCGAATTGGCCAGCCGGCAGTGTTGGGCGAATTAATTGGCGGCATCATCATTGGCAATCTGGTGTTGTTTGGTATCACTTCCGCCGAGTCACTGAAGACCGATGGGGCCATCGCCGCCTTGGCGCAGCTCGGCGTGATCTTGTTGTTGTTTGAAGTCGGCTTGGAATCAGATATTGGCGAGATGCTCGAGGTCGGCTGGTCATCGCTGTTCGTTGCCATTGCCGGAGTGGTGGCGCCGTTTTTTCTTGGCTGGGGAGTTTCCGCTTACTTCCTTCCGAATGAGTCGCGCCTGGCGCACATCTTCATTGGCTCTGTGCTTTGCGCGACCAGCGTGGGAATTACCGCGCGGGTGTTAAAGGACCTGGGCAAGCTGACACTGCGTGAGTCGCGGATTATTCTCGGTGCCGCAGTGGTTGACGATGTCATCGGCCTGCTGATTCTCGCGGTAGTGATCGGGGCAGTGAGTGCCAGCGTGGCGGGAGGCTCACTTTCGATTGTCCAGATACTTTGGCTGGCCGCAAAGACGGCGGCGTTTTTTGTGAGCGCATTCGCAATTGGACACTACGCAGTGCCGCACATCTTTCGTGGCGCCGGCAAGTTTCGGAGTCGCGGGGTCTTGCTGGTGTTGTCGATTTCTTTTTGTTTCTGGCTTTCCTGGCTGGCAACTAAGGTCGATCTGGCAGCCATAGTAGGCGCTTTCGCCGCCGGCCTGGTGCTGGAAGACGCGCACTTCAAGTTTTTTAGGGAACGCGGCGAGCACGATCTTCGTGAGCTACTCGAGCCGGTAACAACTTTCCTGGTCCCAATCTTCTTTGTGCTAATGGGCATGAAAGT
>DASXSC010000160.1:0-3961 GCA_036506215.1 Pyrinomonadaceae bacterium
GGTTACATCGCCATCGCAGTTGGTGTGATGGGCATTCCGCTGCTTGTCAGCATGATCCAGTCAGATCGCGAGCGCTTGCATCGCCTTTCCATGGAAAAGCAGGAAATCGCTTCTGACGATGGCAAAATCAAGGTCACGGTCTCCGGTATGTGGACGAAATTGCCAGAACTCAATAAGCAAGCGACGCTCCAAGTGGGTTACAAGAGCAAAGAAATGTATTTGATCGTAATCACTGACACGAAAGCTGCCGTCGGCGATCTGACTCTGGAACAACATCATCAACTGACGCGTGACCGAATGCTGCAGAAACTGAAGAATGCGTGGGCAAGTGAATCTGTTGCGCTGACAATCGATGGTCATCCGGCTGTGCAAGACGAATTAAGCGGGACGAAAGACGGCACCAAGGTTGTTTTTCTTCATACTACCGTGGATGACAGCGATCATTTTCGACAGATCCTCGCCTGGACGCTGAAGTCGCGCTGGCAGCAACAGAACAAAATGCTGCGCGAAATTACCAGAAGTTTCCACGGCGAGAAATAGAGTCATTTGGTCGTGCTCATCTTCTTGCCGTATGCTGGGAGCAGCGTAACGATGTAGTCGTGAGCGAAAGGGATCTTTTCGAGCGTCGGCGTCGCGTCGCTGACACTTTGCAGTTGTCTGATGAAGTCTTGCTTCTCGGAGCGGGAGAACCTGTGCCGTTGCCCGAAGGGACGGATCAGACATACCCATTCCTCGCGCACCCGGAATACTTCTACCTGACTGGCTCCGACTCTCCTGGCGGAATAATCGCTTTTGATCCCAAGGATTCGCCGCGCGGAGCGTGGGTAGTTTTCGTGCCCGATGTTACCGAAGCAGAACGAACTTGGGAAGGACGCGGCCGGGCTCGCGGAAAGAACCTAGCCGCCCTAGAGGCGTGGTTAGCTAAGCGGCGGGGGCGCCCAATCGTAAACTTGGGCGCGACCCTGCGGGGCGTCCGTCGCGATGAGAGCCTGGTTGCGCGAGCGCGCGAATTGTTCACCCATGCGCGGCGGTCGAAGGAGAAAGCAGAGTTGAGATTTTTGCGCTGCGCCGCAGATGCCACGGCGAAAGGCTTCCGTGTGGTGCGCAAATATCTGAAACCTGGCGTGACGGAGCGAACTCTCCAGATCGAGCTTGAAGCAGCTTTCTACCGGGCCGGCGCCGATCGCACAGGTTACGCTACTATTGTCGGCTCGGGACCGAACGCAGCTGTACTGCACTCTGCGCCGTCAAACAGAAAAGTGCGTCGCGGAGACTTCGTCTTAATCGATGCTGGTGCCGAGGTAGAACGGTACGTGATCGACGTGACACGCACTTTCGTAGCTGGGGGAAAGCCTTCGCCGTTTAAACGCGACTTTTTTCAACTTGTGCATGCGGTCGAAGAGGCGGCGATTGCGCGTTGCGTGCCCGGCACGGAGTGGAAAGCGATTCACTTGAAGGCTGCGACCGAGCTCACCGCAGGTTTGATTGACATCAAATTGATACGCGGCAGCGCTGAGTCGCTCGTCGAGCAGGGTGCACACACATTGTTTTTCCCGCATGGCATAGGTCACCTTGTCGGGTTAGGCGTCCGAGACGCAAGTGGACGATTTCCCGGGCGTCCGAAGGACGACAGCCCGGCGCTGAAGAACCTCAGAATGGATTTGCCGTTAGCGCGCAACTACGTAACCACAGTTGAACCAGGTTTGTACTTCATACCCGCTATTCTAAATGATCCGCAGCGACGTAAGCGCTACAGCGGCTGCGTTAACTGGGCCTTAGTCGACCGGCATCTCGGCTCCGGCGGCGTGCGTCTTGAAGATACTGTGCTAGTAAGGGATGGATCGCCGCTCGTGCTGACGGCGGCGGTACCGAAAGACTGGTGAGTACCAGCGCAATGAAATGAAAATTAAAAAGGCCCGCCGACAAACCAAAGTGCGGCTAAAGAGTGAATTCATGGTACCGGCATGAGTGAGCTTCACTCGCACGTGCGCTACTGCAGCGATGTTGTCTCAATCGCCGATGTCCGCTGCCGACCTTCGACAAATCGCCTTAGCGCCGAGGAGCAGACGACGACGCATGAAGTGGTATTCCCGCGGGCGGGCGTGTTCGTTCGGCACATCGGTCACGAGCAACACGTCGCGGATTCCAACCACGTGCTATTCTTCAATCCAAACGAGCCTTATCGTGTTACCCACCCGGTTAGCGGAGGTGATGACTGCACTTCCTTTGTATTCTCGACGGACATCCTCCTGGAGGCGCTCGCTGTCTACGAGCCGCAAATTTACGACCAGCCGGGAAAACCATTTCGTTTCAGTCACGCCGTGCTCGCCCCGAAAACAATCATTCGCCAACAGCAGCTACGGCAAAGGTTGAAAGACGGTTTAACCAGCGCACTCGAAGTCGAGGAATCGGCTGTGGATTTACTCAGCGTGGTTGCCGCAAGTGCTTACCGTCGCCGAGCTTTGCCACTGACGCGACCACATGCAGGCACATTGCGCCTCTGGCAACAATGGGTGGAATCAGTCAAGCTACTGATCGCGACGCAGCCCGGAGCGAACCTGTCGTTGGCTGAGATCGCGCGATCCGTCCACTGTTCCCCTTTTCATCTGGCGCGGCTCTTTCGATCCTTCGTGGGTTCATCCATTCACGATTACCATCTTCGACTTCGACTGGGGCTGGCGCTGGAACGTTTGGTAGACCGACCGGCGAGCCTAACGGAGTTAGCATTGGAGTTGGGCTTCACCAGTCACAGTCATTTCACGGACACCTTTCGGCGTTATTTTGACATCTCACCATCCATGTTCCGTCGGTGCGAGCGGCGCACGGCTTAGCAAATTGAGCAAGATTCTGAAAGTTTGATATCACAACGCGCGCTACGTTCACCAGGTGGAGGACGCAAGATGATATCAATACGTAGCGCGGTTCGGCCGATTCTGGCGACACTTGCAGTAGCGAGCATCCTGATCCTCCTACAAAGAAATGATGCTCGGGCACAACAAGCCCCTGACCCACGGCAAGCAATGGTTAAGGGGCTTGGTGCTTCACGCCCACATCCGTCACTCGGCGACGAGGCTCAAGTGTGGGACCGTTTCATCGGAATGTGGGATTGCGAATATACCTTCTTCCTCGACGACGGCAGCAGGAGGCAATCCCGAGGAGAGATTGAGTTCGGCTGGATCCTCGACGGTCGAGCTGTGCAGGATATATGGATCACCTATCCAAACGAGGCTGGCAAGGAGCGAGGGATCGGCACCACCGTGCGATTCTTTGACAGCAAGTCGAAGACGTGGCGGATAGTCTTTGTAGGTCCGAGATACAACGCTCTGGTTACTCTGCAGGGGAGCGCCGAGGGCGATCGGATCGTTCTCCGCGGTGTGGATGACGAGGGCGCAATGTTGCGTTGGTCGTTCAACGACTTAAAGGGGGACTCCTTCGTTTGGCGTGGGGAGAAATCCCGCGATGGCGGCAAAACGTGGAAACTCGAGGAGGAACATCATATGAAACGGAGGAATAGCGGCACAGCAGCAAATCCGCCGACGAGCTAAGGAACAGGCGATGATTCTTCACACGTCGCAAACAACCGAATCAATCAGAAGTAAATATGAATAGAACTCATCGTTACATCATGCTCGCTGCCGCGTTAGGATTGGCGTTGATCGGAGCGGCCATCACATCGGCTGCCCAAAAATCGAATAGTGTCCTGGCATTTGAGCAATTGGCATCGCTTGTCGGCCAATGGAAAGGAATGCTGGAAAACACTGAAATCAAATTAACCTATACACTGACTGCAAACGGCAGCGTGCTGATGGAGGAATCTCAGCCTGCGGGAGAAGCAGCGATGATTACCATGTTCACTGTAGACGGAGATCATCTTATTGCAACGCACTACTGTAGCATGGGAAATCAGCCACAGATGGTAACGAAACCGATCACCGAACCTTCAGCAAAGAACCTGACATTT
>DASXSC010000161.1:0-19329 GCA_036506215.1 Pyrinomonadaceae bacterium
CAGTTTCATGACGACGAGCAGCCAATGGGAAGTTTGCCCTACCGGATCAGCCCCGAGGGGACAAGCGGAAACTTCTTCAAGATTTCGAACGGGACTTCCAGGCGTTTGCAATGGATTGCGAGTCTGACGTTACCATCAGCGCATTGGCGCGGCACGCACGAGTTTAAGTTTGGAGTGGACCTTGACCGAATCACTTACGATCAGTCGGCCATGCGCCGTCCGATTCTCATTGTGAGAGAGGATGGAACTCTATCGCGTCAGTCCACTTTCGTTGGCGGCGAGGCGATCAGTCGTCATAATTTCGAATCCAGCGCCTACGCGGAAGATCGCTGGTCCATCTCGAAGCGGTTACTACTGGAAGCAGGCCTGCGATTAGACCGCGACAGTATTATTCGTCGCACATCGGTATCTCCTCGAGTGGCCGCCACTTATCTGCTAACGCAGGATGGTAATACGAAACTGTCGGGCGGCATCGGCCTCTACTACGACGCGACGAACCTCGATCTGATCACTCGTCCACTCACGGGACAGCGTCTGGATCAGTTCTACGCGAGTGAGGGAAGAACGCCGCTTGGACCACCATTAATAACGTCGTTTCAGGTTAACGAGCACAGCTTGAGAGTTCCGCGTTATTTAAACTGGAGTGTGGGGCTGGAACATAAACTCCCGGCCGAGATCTATCTTGATGCTGAGTTTTTACAGAAGCGAGGGCACGACGTCTTCGCGTTTTTCAATCTCAGCCAGTTAGCTCAAGGGGGCGGCGGATTTCAATTGCTCAACGACCGACAGGATCGCTATGAGGCTTTCCAAATCACTTTGCGCCGCGCATTTAAAGGAAACTACGCCGTACTCGCAGCCTACACTCGCTCGCGAGCGCGCTCGAACGCTGTACTTGACCCTCACATCGACAACCCGGTATTTGGCCGGCAGGCAGGCGGGCCGCTTCCCTGGGATGCTCCTAATCATTTCATCACATGGGGCTGGATGCCGCTGATCAAGAAGTTTGACTTCGCTTATTCGCTTGACTGGCGCAGCGGATTTCCCTTCAGCGTGGTGAATGAACAACAGCAACTGGTCGGCGCTCTAAACTCGCACCGTTTCCCTTCTTATTTCACACTGAATACACATGTCGAGCGACGCTTCACCGTGTTTAGTTACTACCTCGCCCTACGCGCAGGCTTCAACAATGTGACCAACCGAGAGAATCCAAGCGTTGTGAATAACAACGTGGACTCGCCGCAATTTCTGACTTTCGGCGCGACTCAACATAGGGTGTTTACAGGGCGCATTCGCTTTCTGGGTCGCAAGTAGCGGTCGCTTGTTCATCAGCGTGCCATTTCTGAACGGCACAATAGAATCCCCGCAGTTTCTCTTCGCCTCATTTATCTTCCGTTCATCTTCAGGTTTGTACTTTGTCCCCGTTTGCACAATCCATTTTGAAGCATGAAAGAGTCTAGCGGCGCTCTTCCAGCTTCACACCAGGTACATTATGTCTCTTGTCGTGCTCGCCGATTTGAGAGCAAAGGGTGGATCAGTCAGTAAAGACACTGTGGCCGGAGGTTACGGCTCGAGGTTTCGCGGTGATTCCGTTACTACTCGCTTTGCCAAGAACGTCCGACGAGTGTTTTTGAACCTGCCCAGCATTCATGTAGGCTACCTTGCCTCAATCTTTTCCCGCGCGGGTCACAAGGTCGTCGTAACGCGCGATCATAAACCGATCGCCGGCGACCTTGCGCTGGTGCTGACTTCACTTGTCGACTACCGGCACGAACGCGCTTGGGCTAAAGCGGCCCGATCAGGAGGCATAAGAGTCGGTTTTTTTGGAACCCCCGCCACCCACCTTCCGGAGCTCTTCATAGACACAGGCGATTTTGTAATCGCCGGTGAGCCAGAGGCAGCAGCGATTAGGCTCGCAGCCGGAGAAGACCTGCACGGCTTAGTGAAAAGCCCCGCCATCGACGACCTCGACTCGTTGCCGTTCCCGCGCTGGGATCTGGTGAAAGGCAAACGATTTGGTTACACGAACCACAGGCGTATAGGTTTGACGCGGGCTGTCCCGATGCTGACCAGTCGTAGCTGCCCTGAGCACTGCACCTACTGTCCCCATCGTATTACGGCAAGCTTTCGGCAGCGCAGTGTCGAGAATGTCACCGCTGAAGTGGAGGAGTTGTGTGGCTTGTATCATCAGCCGCACATTAAGATCCGGGATCCACTTTTTACGCTCAATCGCGATCGTTGCTTCCATATCGCCGAAGCGGTTCGCGCGCACGGGCTTAAGCTCTCGTTTGAATGCGAGACGCGGATGGATGATCTGGATGAAAAGCTTATCAGAGCCTTGCATAGCGCCGGCTTGCGCGAAATCTCATTCGGCGTCGAGTCACCCGACCCGCTGGTGCTGAAGCAAGTCGCGCGGCGCTATATCCCTCACGAACACATACGTAAGATGGTGACACTTTGCTGGGAGCTGGGAGTAAAGACCACGGCGTTTTACGTTATCGGGTTTTTACAAGACACTGAAGAGAGTATTGAGGAGTTGATCCGGTTTGCATGCGATCTTGACACTACCTACGCAAATTTCAAGATCCTGACACCGTACCCGGGTACTCCTCAATTTAAGCAACTGAAGCATCTCGTGGTCGAAACAGATTGGGAAAAGTTCGACGGCTATACGCTCACCTTCAATCATCCCACCTTAACACCGAGGCGGGCGCGGCTTATGCTGGGCATGGCATACTCTCGCTTTATTGGTCGCCCCAGCCAGCTATTTAACTGGCTCGGGCTGCATAAATATTCACACCATGCTCTGCTGCAAAAAGCAGATGCCTGGTCCTGGAGCAAGCAGGACTATTTTGATCGCCCGTGGATTTCCGAGAGAAAGGTAACGGCATGAACTTGCGCACGATTGCGCGTTACGGCGTACGTTCAGTGCCAGGCGAGGAGAAAGAAATCGTCGCCGCATTTCGCCGCGGCGAAGCGGTCTCGGGCCCTGCCGTGGCCGAGTTTGAGGAACGATTCGCGGCTTACCACTACATGGACCATGCAATCGCGGCGTCGTATGGTCGCATGGCATTCTATTACATTCTGCGCGCTCTGAATTTGCCTGCGGGGAGCGAAATAATTTTCCCCGCACTAACGTTTTGGGTGGTGCCGGAGATCGCCAGGCGCGCCGGTTTCAAGCCTGTTTTCGTGGACGTTGATCCATTCACCTTCAATCTCAACCCAACTGCTATCGCGACGGCGATTACTGAGCATACGCGCGTCATAGTGCCGACTCACCTCTACGGCCAACCCTGTGAAATGACAGAGATCCTGCAAATAGCAGAAAAGCACCACCTGATCGTGGTGGAGGATTGCGCACAAGCCGCCGGTGCGCGTTATCACGGCCGTCTAGTCGGTACATTTGGTACGGCGTCTTTCTTCAGCTTTCAAATGCTAAAAGGCATAAATACGTACGGCGGGGGAATGGCCCTGACGAACAACCCTGAATTAGCTGCGTGTGTGCGCGACTTAGCAGCAAGTGAACCACTGCCAAGCACAAGAGAGGTAGCTGCACGGCTTCTCAAAGGGTACGCTGCGCGTATTGGCATCAGTCCGAAAGTGTTCACTTTTTGGGGATATCCGATCCAAACCTTGGCTTCAAGGTTCGGCGACTTCGATCTTTCAAAATACATGTGGGAGAAGATCCGGCCGCTCGACTTTTTTCCGCCCACGTATGCACAGCGCTACTCGAACGCGCAGGCTGTGATTGGGATTCGGGGATTAGCTAAGCTCGACGAATACAATGCGCGCTCTCGCGAGCACGCTCTACGATACGCGGGCGGCTTGAGTGATTGCCGCTCCATCCAAACGCCGCGTATCCTGCCAAACGTTGAGCACGTGTATTACCAATACTGTATCTATACTTCGGATCCTCGACGTACCAGCCGTCGCGCAATGCGCCGGGGAGTGGATTTCGAAACAATGCACGTAGACGTCTGTTCAAGTTTGCCGCTGTTCAAAGATTTTGCCGCCGCCTGTCCCGGCGCAGAAGCAACCAAGGCAGCGCTGCAACTTCCCGTCTATTCGCGGCTACGTCCTTCAGACGTCGATCGGGTGTTGCACGTAATGCGTGAGGTCAGCTGTGACCTCGCTCCTTTTGTGGAAAGGAAGCCAGCGGTTTCGAGAAGAAGCGTTGTGGCCGATAGCAAGGGCTACGATAACGACTCTAGTGAATATACTTGTCACATCAATCTTTAGCGCCTGGACAGCCGTGCTAAGCGACACGTCGCTTGGGATGCGTTTATTGCCCAAGTATGGATACTTCGCCGTGCTTCTGGGCGCATTCTGGGAAGGAGAAGCGACCTTGATAGCAGCGGGTGCGTTGTGTGGAGCCGGTTATCTTGATTGGCGACTTACGATTCTGGCTGCCACCATCGGCGGAGCGGCCGGAGATCAGATCTATTTCTATGCGGCGCATGAACGAGCCGCACGCCTGGTCCAAAAATCCAGCCGCCTGAGACGCTGGTACCCAAAGGTGCGGCAGTTTGTGCTCAGACACGGCACATTCGCGGTGTTGTTATCACGGTTCGCGGCAGGCCTGCGCATTACCATCCCACTCGTCTGCGCCACCGCCGGAATGTCCCCACGTAAGTACAGCCCGCTAAACTTGATCAGTGCCTTTGCCTGGGCATCTCTTTGGGTCGCAATTAGCTATCAGGCCGGCGCCAGGCTCTAGCCAGGCGACTCTATGGCCCTCGGTAGTAGTGCACCGGGCGTTAATGACGCATGGCTTAAGCAAAGAACGCAGCAGATCACACTACTAGAACCGCGGCGCAGCAGAGCCGCACATCCGGCGGCAAAGCCGTAACGGAAAAGTTGCTCAAACAAGCAAGAACTACGAACTTGCTACGCAGAGGAAAAAGAGCCAGACAGGAAGCGCGATCATGAGCGCAGGATCTAGACGCCTCTCTTGCTTACGCGAAGGTATCAGCCGGACTCCGATTGTAGCGTTTGCGGTAGCGTTGCTGGCCTCTGTGGCATTCACTCAATCGCAAACTGGAACTCTGATCGGTTTGGTTCACGACCTGCAGCACACAGCGATAACCGGAGCAGACGTGCAACTTTCTCGCGTAGATGCCTCGCAGCCAGCCTCTCACACTATAACGGACATGAAGGGTCGCTTTAAATTTGTAGGGCTGCCTGCGGGTATCTACTCATTAGAACTGACCCTCCCGGGCTGGCAGGGCCAACACTTCTCGCACCTGGCTATCGAGGCGGCACGCACGTTGGATGTCAACATCGTGCTCCTGCCAGCTCCGCCGACTCCAGGCAACAAACAATTTCGGTCGCCCCAATTGCTTGATCGAGATGTTTTGGTGGGGAGGCGGTTTGGACAAGTCTCGATGCACGAGCTTCCGACCACGAGAAGAATATGGTCGCTCGTGGAGAACCAGGAAACCTCGACGGTAACGGACAGGCTCGACACTGGCGGTCTTGAGACGGGCAGGCGCGAACTCTTTGGCGCTCGTGGCGTTTCATGGACCGAGAACAAGTACAGCTTGAATGGTTTTGACGTGACAGATCCATATCTACCGGGCCGCCCTCTTACTGATCCTGATTTTGACTCGCTCGCTGATGTCACCGTTATCACATCCGCCAAGCCTGCCTCGTTCTCTGGTTCCGGCGTTAATCTGATGTTGACCACGCCTCAAGCACCGGCAAGCCTACACGGGGCCGTCCGAGGATTCTTTTCCAATCAAGCGCTGCAGAGCGATAACATGGACGCGCGTCTGGTCCAACTCGGATTTCCCGGACCGGAGCGTATGCGGCGCCTTGTAGATGCCAGTGGACAACTCTCCGGAAGACTGCCGCTGAGCCAGGCTACATGGCCTTTTTTCATTTCGTTCTCCACCCAACAACTGTCTAAGACTCTTGGCGGCTTTGCATCTCCGATTGATGCTCATGTCTATCACGTGCTGTCACAATTCACGACTTACCAGCGCGCCGGCAAGCAATTGAACCTGCTCTATGCGGGCCAACACGTTTTCAATTCCAGAGAAGGCGCTGACCCACGTATTGCGCCAAGTGCCACTCTCCGTGGCAACGACAACTTCCATCAGTTCCAGGTGCTCTGGTCCAGTTTGCCAAGTGCGTCCTCTACATTGGAGCTTGGCCTGGGGGTTGCTCACGCTATCCTTTCATCAGGGATCCAACCGGGTACGTCAACAATCAGCACGATAGATTTGCCTCAGTTGACTATGACAGGCGCAGCGCCATTCTCTTTTGCGGGCACACGCACTCGCTACCACGCAACTGCTCAGCTTCAGGTGGTCGATAATAGAACATCCGGCAGTCACAGCGTGGTCTTAGGCGCCGCATTTGATCGAAACAACACCACGAATCGCTGGAATGCGCTGGGAGGAATCGAGCAGATCCTGGTTGAAGGCGTTGGAGCCGAAGTAGTGCAATGGAATACACCGACCCAGGCTCGCCAGCACGTGAGAAACTCTGCGGTTTCTGTGCAAGACGCCTGGCGACCTGCGAAGTGGCTAGCCGTTCCCTTAGGCGTGCGCCTGGAAAACTCTTCAGGTCAGAACTCGGCGGCGAGTAATCGGGTCAATTGGACCACGATCGAGCCACGCGTCGGCTTTGTAATACAGCTGCCTGTCACTGGATCTGTTTTACGGGGCGGTTTTGCGCGCTACGGACATTCGTTGCAGGGTCGCTATCTTGATTTCGGAAGCGCCATGGCGCTTGGGGGACAGGTGCTTCAATGGCAGGACGTTAACGGTGATCGACAAGTCCAGCCACCAGAGATAGGCCGGTTACTGCGCGTCTTTGGTGGTCCATATTCGGCAGTCGCTAAGAATCTTCGCCGACCTTTTACTGACGAAATTACAGTGGAAGTGGCAAAGCAATTTGGCGAGCGATTCGTCGCGTGCGTCCGCTTTTTTCGCCGAGACGATCATCACCTGATTGCGGTGACTAACCCAGGCGTTCCCCTTTCTAGTTACATTCCCACGTTCGTGATCGATCCTGGCAACGATGGCATCCCGGGCACTGCAGACGACCAATCACTGACGCTCTTTACCCGGAAGCCTTCGGCCCTAGGCAAGGATTTCTTAATGCTTGCCAACCCACCTGGCTATCGTGGCAGCGATAAGGGCTTCGAGATCGAAATGCTCAAGCTCTTCGCTCGCCATTGGGAAGCTGCAGTCAACTTTACAGCGATGCATACTTCTTACCCGACTAACCCCGGCAATGGCGTCTTTCAAAACGATCCGGGATTCATTATTACCGACCAGTCGGTTTTTAGCGCATCAAATGCCGATCCAAACACGCTCTTATTTGCAACGGGCAGGACCTATTTTGATCGCGGCTTCACGGGAAACCTAAGTGCATATTACGAGGCGCCTTATGCTGTGCGGCTCGGAGTTGTGGCGAGATATTATGACGGATTGGTTTTTGGCCGGATGTTGTTCGTCAATGGATTCGAGCAGGGTCCATTCTTCGTGCGAGCAACGCCGCGAGGAGATTTTGGCGCCTTTCGGACTGAGTTCAATTCAACTCTGGATCTCCGCGTGGCGCGGGCCTTCGATACAAACCGGAGCAAGGTCTCTCTCGTTCTCGACGTCTTCAATCTTCTCAACTTGAACAAGAACACTTTGGAATCCGATCTTACCAGTCCGGATTTTGCAAAGCGGATACCATTAGCGATCCAGGCGCCGAGGACACTCCGGTTTGGGTTGGCTTGGGAATTCTGATGACAGCCCGAACCGTCGACAAATTTATGATCCTGTATTGTGGGTTTCATTTGTAAGTTTCGAGTGATGGAGTAGAGATGTCTTGCTGTAACTTTGGTATTACCCACACGCAGAGCCATCGAAGCAAATCTTTCATCATTCTAGTGGTTTTTATTGCAGTGACTTTAGCTGCATCTTTCTCGGTTCCAACCTCAGCTCAATCACGTAGACCACAACAAGATCTTCCCGCTCAAGCGCAAAGTGCTGAAGAGCCGGATTTGATTAATCCTGACCGGCCGGGAATTGCCGATGGCAGCACCGTCATTGGCGCAAAAACATTTCAGATCGAGAGCGGGATTCAGGAGGAGTTTCGTCGCAGCGGAGATGGTCGGGAGCATACGTTCTTTGTGCCGACGCTGCTAAGGTTTGGCATCAATAGACACTGGGAAGCTCGGATTGAAGGAAACACTTTTACTCGGATTACTACTTTTGATTCAGCAAATTTGACAAACCATACATCCGGACTTGCGCCCATCTCCATGGGTTTCAAGTATCACATCTACAACACTAATGGTGATCATCAGATCTCTCTGGGAACCATAGTCCGCGTTTTTCCAGCTTGGGGATCGAAAGAGTTTCGCTTGCAACATGTGACGTGGGACGTGCGTTTGGCGGCTGACTGGAATCTTGCCCCAAGTCTGAAACTGTCGGTCAACCCGAATATTGGGGTAGGACGGTATGAAGATGATAAAGGCAGACTGTTTACCGCCGGATTGTTTGCAATCACACTGAATTGCCTCCCGAGTAAAAAGCTCAATCCGTTTATCGATTTAGGCGTTCAATCGCCCGAAGCTAACAATGGCATTGCCGCTGCGATCCTCGATGGTGGAATAGCCTACATAATTGGGCGGAACCTTCAGATCGATGCAAGCATTGGAAGGGGAGCGCATGGAGAAACCCCACCTCAGCCTTTCATGGGATTCGGCATTAGTTGGAGATTAAAATCGTTTCACTGAGAATAGAAATGGGTGTTTATGTTCATATTATTTCTTGCAGAGAATCCAATGATTTGGCTTCTTGTTGTCGGAGTGATCTTTCTCCTTTTCGGCGGCAGCAGGTTGCCGCAGTTAGCAAAGGCGCTGGGGCAAAGCAAACGCTCTTTCAAAGAGGGCCTGGAGGAGTCGGAAGACAAGAGTCAGGAGCAACAAGAGAAACCGTTGGAAGTGCCTTCAGAGAATAAGGCGTCACTTGAGTCTATCGACGATGAGGCCTTGTTCGCAGAGGCACACCGGCGTGCGCGTCTTCAAGCCGCAGAAAAAAAGCGCTGAAGAACCCTCAATACGGGCCTTGACGTTTGCGGAGTTACGCTCGGTGAACTCCAGGCAGGTATGTATCCGACTGTCAGTTAGGTGACTATGTGCCCTCCTGGAACGTAGAGTGACCCGCCTAAAATGGGCATCGAAACCTACGACAGCGACTATCACAGGTAGACACGGATAGCCCCAGAAGAATTCGGTCACGCCATTTATCTTCCATTCATCTTTCCAGCGCTAATCTCGTTAGCTCTTAGGTCTCAAGTGCCATGACATCGTTTACACCGAAAAGTGCCATGACATCGTTTACACCTGGTTTAGTGGTTTCGGTTTCTTTGGCTGCGCAAGGAGCCCGGAGGGCGACTGGAGCAGTCAAAGAAACCGCCGGCCAGACTTCATCTGAGCCAATAGTCGTGCTCGTCAATGATTACCTCATTCATCGTGATGCTCAGTTTTTGTCGAGCCACATCGATGGTCGCGATCACATATTCGTAGACAACTTCCGGCGGCACCCTGAACCTTTCGCCGAAGACATCGAGCACTGCATCACCACGGATGAAACGCACCAAGTGGTAGCGGCCGCTCTCGGGTTTAGGCAACGGATGCTTTGGCGCTGTGGGCGATTCCGGAAGCCGAATCTGCGCGCGCCCCAAAGCCATCTGCGGGGTGCGTCCCTGCAACTTGGTGTAGCGATACCGCGTGTTATGTTTGGCTTCAAAGACCAACGACTCTCGATACAAGTCCTCTGCTCCCTGCATCAACACGCGGCGCAGGAATCCACCGCGGTAATGGTCATTGAACTTTTCCACGACACCGTTGCGCCAGGGCTCAGCCATCGGAATAAACCAAAGCTCTACCTCGTGGGCCAGGCAAAGGCGAATCAGGCAGCCCATCCCGCGCGGGTGTCGATGGCTGCCATAGAACACCAACTCATTGTCTACCTGCTGATGCTTGGGTATCCCCAAACGCCACCAGTTAGACCAAATAGCGTCGACTGCCGACTGCGCGGCTTTGTTGAAGACCGGCGTAACGGCACAGCGCCCAGTAGCTATGTCCACGCTGTTCATGCTGTAGAAACGCAGCGGCCCGCTCAAGTAGCAGGGTCCCACATAGTCGCTCTGATGTACTTCATTGGCCTGCTGACCTATCAGTTTCGGAATGTGACAAGGACGCCACCCTGCCTAGGACAGGAGATGGTGAAGCAGTGGACTCCAAAATACCAGGTTGGTGTCTTGAGACGCGGTGACATTTCTGGAATTGGTTTCATTATTCCCGATGTGCTCGTACTCTTTGCATGGGAATCATAGCCAACCGACAGATTTTGCCCACGCTAACATTTCCATTTGACGCTCACGTAACTCTGTGGGGCTCGGTGCTTCCCTAATACTCTCACGCATCTGCTCTATGCGCTCCTGCCAAGCGAGGTAAGCCAACAGATCGACCTTACTCATCAACTTTGTTAGGGTCTTCAACGGTCCAGGGATTCATCTGCCCATTTTCATCCCATCAAATTGTGTCCCGTATCGCTGCGGGCGACGCTCGAAAAAACATATCCTATCTTCAAGAAAAGCCGCATCCGCCGGTTCTGCGTCACCACGTGCCGCTAACTCTTTATATTAGAGGTAGGGATCTACGCTGGGGATCAGGATTGCCGATCACATGCTGCAGAATCAACCAGGCTGCGTGCGCGCCTTCGCCGCCAACCAACGATCTTCCAGGCCATCCGTACGACGAAATGATGCTTTCGAGTTCTTGAGCATTGTGGCTCTGCACTTCCGCCATTCTCGGTGCGTACCCTTGAAATAGTTCTCCTGTGGCGGCTAACTCGACGCGAACGCGCTCGTCCTCCTCAACCATTTTCAACAATCGTTCTTTCAAACCGTCGTTCATCACCCAGCTTGTGAGTTATGCCGCTTCTGATGACACTTACTGGATATGGTCCGAAAGTCAGTGAGGCTTTATCCTTTGGCGTACTGATTTCGCTTGTGACGCCATTGTGACGTAGCTACAGATAAATTCGCGCGGGTAGCATTAAGCTGGATATAGAATCATATAAAACCCTTGAAAAATCGCCGTGGCTGCAACCTCTGTCATGTCAGTCAGTTAATAAAAAGAGCAGAACCGCGTTCGCAATGCGGAGGCTAGGGGTTTTGATCCCCTCTGCTCCACCATCCAACTTGTTATCTTCAATTACTTAGAACAACTCTCGCGGTGAAGCCAGGCTGCTTCATCAAGCTACGAACACCATAGCGAATGTCTTTGAGCATGGAGTTCATGACGTCATTTCTAATTGTCAAATGGTGAATGAACTTTGGAAGCGTGCGCGCTGCGCCGGTCATTCGCTTCGCAATGCCACCATCGGATCGATGCTCGTGACGCGACGCGCGGGCAGCAGACAAGACAGCAATGCGGTTGCAGCAAGCACCCATGCGATCGTTAAGAATGTCAACGGATCGGTTGGCTCAACGGCAAACAGAAGAGTCCTGAGTATCCTCGTCAATGCCCACGCAGCGAGAGCGCCGATGGCGAGACCAACGAGCGTCGAGACCATTCCTTGCCGCAAAACCATCCAGAGCACGCCCTGCGGGGTGGCGCCAAGCGCGAGACGAATGCCCAATTCGTGTTTGCGTTGATTGACCGACAAGGTCATCACGCCCGCAATCCCGGCTGCGGTAATCATCAGCGCAATGAGCGCAAATATGGTGATGAGCAGCGTCGTCAGGCGCGGCGAAGCCAGCGCTTCGCTGTGCGCCTGCTCGAGTGTCGTCTCCTGGTCAACGACCGTCTCAGAATCTATCTCGTGCACCATACTGTGAATCTGTCTGATCAGACTTGTCGGCTCCACCGCGGTACGCGCTAGCAGAAAGCCGGGCCGGACCAGGGCTTGATCCACCGGCCCATAAACCGCATCGGTTAGATCCTTTTCCAAACCATACTGCCTGACATCTCCGACTATCCCGACCACCGTGGCCCAGGTTTGACCGTGATCAAGACTGATGCGCTTGCCCAGCGGGTCTTCATTGCTCCAGTAGTGACGCACCATCGTTTGATTGATGAGGGCCACCAGCGGCGCCCCCTGACGATCAGCTTCAGTGAAGAGACGGCCTTTGATGAGCGGCAAGCGAATGGTTGAGAAATAGTCAGGACTGGCGTAGTGCATATCCACACGCCACACCGCTTCGCTCGCCGCTTGTGGTCGCCCCTCGATGCTCAAATCGCGATTGTTTGGCCCACTGCTCGACGCTCTGAGCGGATAGCCGCTTGAAATTGCTGCGGCCAGGACCCCGGGTTGAGTCTTGATCTTCTCGATAACGCGCCGGTAGAAGTCGCGGTACTGTTCATTCGTGTACTTCCACCAGTTGGGATTGAGCCTCACGACCATCACCCGTTCAGGATTGAAGCCTGGATCCAACTGTTGCAGTTTGACGAAGCTGCGCAGCATCAACCCAGCGCCAATGAGCAAAGTGAAAGAGACAGCTACCTGAGCTACGACTAAAATATTTCGCCAGCGATTCCGATTGACGCCGGATGTCGTTTGTGCGCTGCCCTCTTTCATCGTCGTAGAGAGACTGCCTTTGGTTAAAAGCGCCGGCAGCAAACCGAAGAGAAGGCAGGTGAGCAGCGAAACCGCTAGTGTGAAGATGAGCACCCTGCCGTCAATCTTGATCTCAGCGGCGCGCGTAGTGAAGCGAGCCGCAAAGCCGACGAGCAGATCCAGTCCGAACGACGCAATCAAGACTCCCAGGCCGCCACCCGCAAGAGCCAGCAGCGCGCTTTCAGTCAATAGCTGCCGAACTAAACGCGCGCGGCTCGCTCCGAACGCTGCGCGCAGGGCCAGTTCACGTTCTCGCTGCATCAAGTGCGCAATGATGTGATTGGCGACATTGAAGCAAGCGATGAACAGCACCAGCCCCGCCGTGCCGAGCAAAACCAGGAATGTCGTCCGCGCCTGGCGAGTCAACTCATCCTGCAGCAAGCCGACCGTCGCGCTATAACCACGATTGGCGGGATACGACTCAGGGTAAGTTTGCTGCAAACGATTAGCGATGGTCGCCACATCAGCTTGCGCTTGCGCTGGCTGCACTCCGTCCTTGAGCCGTCCGAAGACGGTCATTTGCCTCCAGTTCCGATCGGCGATGGCCTTGGCAGACGAACGCACTGGACAGGCCGAAGTCGGCATGTAGACATCTACTTCATCCGGATATTGAGGGATGGGCGGCAGGACTCCGATAACGGTGTGAGGCCGGTCATTCATCGTGAAGACCTTGCCGATGATGTTCGGGTCACCGCCGTGGCCACGCTGCCAGTATTTGTAGCTCAGGACCAACACAGCTGTCGCGCCGTGCGCGTCGTCGCTCGGCAAAAAAGTTCTGCCCATGAGCGGCTTCACGCCCAGAGCATCAAAGAAATTTGCCGAGACCACGCCGGTTTCAATGTTCTCCGGCTCGGCGCCGCCGTAAAGGATGAACTGCATGGAATGATGTTCGACGACTTCTTTCAGCGTGTGATTCTGGCCGCAATACTCTTCAATTTCTTTGACTGAAAACAGCAGATTGTCGATGTTGGCCAGCGGCGCTTGCTGGCGCACCACCACCAGTTCGTGCCCGTTTTGATAAGGAAGAGGCCGCAGGAGCACGCCGTAGATGACGCTGAAGGTCGCCGTATTGGCCCCGATGCCGAGTGCCAGCGTGACAACCGCTATACCAGTAAACATCGGCCGCTTGAACAACACGCGGGTTCCGTATTTGATGTCTTGCCATAGACCTCTCATTACGCCCTCCCCATTAATGCTTAGGTCTGCGCAGTGGATATCGGTTATTCAACTGCCAGGGCCATCATGGTTGCATCGTCAAGAAAGTTCCCGCCGCAGAAGGCGGTCACCGTCTCCATAGCCTTCGCTTGTAGCTCTACTGCACTTAGTTGTCGCTGGTTTTTGAGTAACTCGCGTATTTGCCGTTCGCCGAATTCTTCGCCGATTGCATTCAGCCCCTCCGTCAATCCATCCGTGAAAAACACCAGGCGATCGCACGAGGCCAAAGGGATGGTCTTCCGATTGTAATCTTGGTTCGTTAGGACTCCGAGCACGGCACCAGTAACTCAACCTAATAGCTACGCACCAGGATCTTCTGCCCCCGACCCTAGGGCAAGGACCATGCCATCAACGTAAATAGGAAGTGAACGAAAAAGTCTGTGGGCAAGCACCAACTTGTGTGAGAGAACACCAGCAGAATTTTCGGTTCACTAAGGCGGCAACTCAAAGAATCGCTCTTAGGATCCTCCAAAGAAATTGAATGCACCCTACATCAATAAGAGGATGATGGATTCTCACTTTTGGGACATCACAATCCCATGTTTGGAAACCGTTTAGTAACCGAGAGGTTGGCGCGCAAACCATTGGCAGAACCAGCAAACACTGCGCGCGGAAATGTAGAAGTTATTCTGAACGTGCGACGCCAAAAGTGAAGTGTGATGGAACGGATGTACGCGTAGTGTACGCGTGAGAAATGTTTACACGCTTTTTCGCTGTCGCTAAGTTATTGAAATTATTGGTGGCCAGGGACGGAATCGAACCGCCGACGCCGGCCTTTTCAGGGCCGCTTACCGAATCGTCAAAGTGGTTTGAAATCAACGGATGTCACTGAGGGTTAAGCGCTTAGCCGTAGGCGTTTTAGGATGGCTTAGGATGATTTGGGATTTTTTCGGCTTCTCGATGTACGCGTATTGTACGCGTGCTGTAGAAGCCCAGCCCTGCACCAGTCGATCTCGGCATAGCATGGACACCCTTTCGATGAAACTCTTGAAGACGGGTTTCCTGAAAGATTAGGGAAATCGACAGCAGCTCTTTAGCAGTTTTTAGGTGGAGCAATTTGCCTTAAATCGTCACGATGATCGATGTCAAAGATTGACATCAAGGAGCGCGGAGCCGTTTATCTCACAACCGCGACTGGCAGCAGGGGCTTAATGACATTAGTTAATGGACTTTTCTGGACTCGCGGCGAAATGGCAAGATCTCGTACCTGATTGAAAGTTTTGGCGTCCCGCACGGGAGTCGAACCCGTGTTACCGCCGTGAAAGAGAAGCAAATCACTGTGGTTTAATGAAACCCTGCGTCATGGATGGCACTCTACCGCGTTGAAGGACTGACGGGAACTGTTAGTGGACGCGTAATGGACGCGCGCGTCGAGTGTCCCATGTGGCGCAAGCTGTCGGCTTGCGCAATGGTCTTTTGTAATACTCGCAAACTACGACTTTGCGCTACCGCGAAATACCGATGCGTCGTAAGAGATCATTGAAGCGCTGGTCAGAGCGCAGGTTGTCAAACTCCGGCATTACGTTGAGGTATATTAGAATCTGATCATGATTCTCATAGGCTCGTTCCAGCCATGAGAAAGCCTTATCTTTTTCCCCAAGTGCAGTGTAGGCGGCGGCCATGTTAATTCTCGGGGGCTCTCGATTAGACGTCGCTTCTAATTCAGCAAGGATTTTCATGGCCTCGGCTCTCTTGCCAGACCATGCGTGGACCCAAGCCAGGTACGCTTTCATACTCGGATCTTTCCCTGCGATTTGCGCGGCTTTTTGAATCGCTGCTACGGCTTCTGCGTGCCTCCCCTTAAGTGTGTAGGCCCTAGCCAGGCCGGCCAGCGATGAGGCAGCATCCGGCTTGAGTTCGAGAACTTTCTGGTATTGTTGAATCGCCTCATCGTACCGTCGCGCGTATATCAGAACCAGGCCAACATTTCGCTTGACCGGAATTGTAAGCGGATCCAGCTCCTCTTCGTGTTTGACTTTCGCAACGGCTTCATCATGACGACCCGCCGCCGATAGATAGAGCCCGTATGCTCCATAGGTCAACCCAGGGCTCAGCTCAAAGGCCCGTTTATACTCTCTCTCACACCCAGCCCAGTCCCAATCGTAGTTAAAGAGAATATATCCAAGCGAGACATGCGCTTCAGCCAAAGTGTCATCGAGTTCCAATGCCTTTAGTGCTGCCGACTTAGCTTTCGGATAGAGTTCCTGTGAACGGATGCCCCAACTAGCGACCCAATGGTAGGAGCGTGATAGTCCGGCATGGGCCGGCGCGTAAGATGGATCGAGATTGATCGCCTGCTGAAAATATTCGGAACTCTTTTTCAGAATCGCCTCGCTTCGTTCGTTGATACCCTGGTTAAAGTAATAGAGACCTTTCAGGTAGGCTTCATGAGCTTCGGCATTGACAGGGCGTGCGCCAGCAAGGCGAGTTTGCTGCTGCGGAGTTAGTTTGACTCTGATCTCTTGCGCCACGTCGCGCCCGATCTCGCTTTGCAACGCCAGCACGTCACGCAGGTCACGTTCATAGCTTTTGGTCCACAGATGCTGGTCCGTTGCCGCCTGGATCAAGCTGATAGTGATTCGTATCCGCGCTCCCGATCTTACGACTGTCCCATCAATGAGCGCATCTACGCTTAGCTCGCGCCCAATGTCAGGCGTCGGCTTGCGTGCGCCTTTGTAATTCATCATCGAGTTACGGGAAATGACGCGGAGAGAGCTAATCTGGGCCAATTCGCTGATGAGCGCGTCTGTCATGCCGTCGGAAAAGTAATCCTGTCCTGAATCTCCTGAGATGTTATCCAGCGGCAGCACAGCCAAAGATCTAATCTGAGCCAAGCTGGCTTTATTAATCGCGCGCTCTCGCCACTTGCTTAGGCCAAACCCCAGCAGCGTCAGCGTTCCTACCAATGCGAGTCCCAGCGTCACCAATTGCCAATTAACCTTCGTCAGAAAAGAAAAACGTTTCTCGGTGGTTCGCCCTTCACGCGCTTCTTTTTGGTCAAAAGACCTCTCTTCCGGCGCCACCGCTGCGCTCTCATCTATCGGGATGCGGACATCTGCGACAAAGCGATAGCCGCGCCTTGGAACCGTCTTGATGTAGTTCTCGCCGCCTTCTCCCTGTAACACTTTCCGTAACAGAGAAATGTTGTTGGTGAGGTTGGCCTCTTCGACGAACGTGTCCGGCCAAACACGCTGCATCAACTCCTCTTTCTTGACCAGGTGGCCGTTGTTCTCGACCAATAGCACCAGCATCTCGAAAGCCTTGGGCGCCAGCGGCACGACGTGTTCATCTCGCCAGAGCAAGCCTTCATTTGCATCGACTCGGAAGTGATCGAACTCATAAATGCGACTCTTTTGCTCGTGTGTCGCCATGTTTGAATTCTCTTTGGAAAATGCTGGAACTAAGTTAGCCGTCTCTTAAGACTTCCAAACAGGACTCAAGGTACCTGTCTGCGGCAGGCAGCGGGCGGTCTCCGGTAAGCGATTCCGTAACAGTCGCTCATTCTACTGCGAGACCTCCCCGCTGCCAACGCCGATTCCGGCGAAAGCAGGGAGGTACTCATGAGACTGTTAGCCGTATTGTTAATTTGCCAACTCGTATTGCTTTGTTCGTCCGGTCAGGGCCAAGTCGCCAACTCTCGTTTAAACTCCGAGCGGAGAACGGAAGCCGACCTCAAGAACCCCGGGAACGGCGACATAAGTACATCAGTCACAGAAAGTATTTTGAGCAGAATTGACGAGCACATTGTCCAGAAAATGGAGCACGCATGGCGAGCTGCGGGTGGAGGCGTCGATAACAAAGAGGCAGTGCTGCTACTTTTTCGGATGGATGATGGCTCGATACAGGCCAGACCTGGAGGCTTAACCAACGAACAGAAATCTTTTACGTTTAAGTGGTCTCCATCCGCGATTGCAATCCTGCATACGCACCCAAACTCTGTTGACCCTCAACCATCGCGTCCTGACCGACAGCTGGCAAACAAATTGGGTGTGTCGATCTTTACGCTGACTGTTCGCGGCATGTATCTGTACGATCCCCGCACTAGGAAAGTGACTCAGATTAAGCGCGGGCTCGACTGGATTGTCGCTAAGGAGAAGTCGTTGGTGGATTGACCTCTTTTCTTTCCAACTTTACGCATTAGCAATTGAAAGAAACAGCTCGAAAGGAGAATAGACATGAACAAACGCGAATTCCTCGTGGAAGGTATAGCACCAGCAGTGCTCGCCATGCTCCTCTTACTGTCTCTCAGTTCCTCGGCTGCCGCCCAAGGGCCGCCCTGGGGACCAGAAACTCCGAACTTCAACCTGGAGGTCGTTCTCCGTGGCGAAGGTTTCGGCTTGGTCAAGTTCCGTCAGCCTAATGACGGAACCTTCATCATCAATCTCGACGTTTGGGTACGCAACCTCGAACCGAATACGAGTTACCTCCTCCAGCGAGCGGTGGACACCAACGTAGACGACAACTGCACGAGCACAGCATGGCTCACTCTCGGAAAGGGCCTTCTCCCGCAGTCAATCATGACGGACGAGAACGGCACGGGCCGAGAACAACTATTTCGAAACGTGGCTGCCTTCCCCCCTGGTTCAGAGTTTGACATTCACTTCCGCGTCATCAAGGAAGAGACCTCGGCAGTCGTGCTCACAAGCAAGTGCTATCAGTTCACAATTAGTCAGTGATTTTTCGAACTCAGCAAGATCAAAGTCGACACGCACATCAATATGGCCGCTTGCGAGTCAACTGCGAGAAAACTGAGGGGAAGTTAAGAAGGTCGCTTACTCATTTGGTTCTGGTCAGGAACAGGAGATCCGCGACTGAGGTTTCACCAGCATGGGCGACATGACATCGCTCCCTCGTATGGCTTCACACTAGCCTTCAGGTTGGCGACCAGTTTAGGGTTGCCCTGCTGCTCAGCCACCGAGATCATTCTCCTTTGCCAGTTGGCCGCTTCGCTACAACGCCCCAATTCGGCTAACGACAATTGATTCGACCTGCCCAGCGATATTGATGGTAGGAACGAGCATGGTCCGATCGATTATGGTCTGGAAGATCAAGAATGATTGAGCGAAAGAAGACTGCCGAACCAGGCCGCTGTCCGGGCGAGAACCTTTGTGCCGATCCAATCGCTTGCACCTCTCCTCATTTAGGCCAATCGAATATCCGGGTGACGCCAGTCTATCCACACTGCGCGGCAGATGTAGAAGAGTTATTTGAACGAGCGGCGCCAAAAGTGAAAATGTGAGAAATGGATGTACTCGTATTGTACGCGCTAAAAATTCTTACACGCTTCTTGACTGTCGCCAAATTGTTGAAAAGAATGGTGGCCAGGGACGGAATCGAACCGCCGACGCCGGCCTTTTCAGGGCCGCGCTCTACCAACTGAGCTACCTGGCCGTTGGGAAGGAAAGACCGCGTAGTATAGGGAGTTGGGAAAAGAACGTCAACTTACGTAAAAGAATTCTAATTTGTCAGATTAGTCACAGAATTT
>DASXSC010000162.1:0-26352 GCA_036506215.1 Pyrinomonadaceae bacterium
AGCAGTGTAATGCGCTGGCCGCACATCCGATCAGAAAGAAGAACGAAGTCACAAGCTCTCAGTTGATCCTCAACGTGGTTGTTGCTGACGCAGAGTTAGCGGCTTGATCAAAGGCGTGCACGACAATCGTGTACAGGTGCCCGTCTTTGTTCGGACCGTTCTTCGTCGCCGGGAGGCTGAGTGTAAACGAATAGCTGCCGTTTGCTTGCACGGTAACGGGCCAGCCTCATTTGGCGCCACTTGAATAGGCCGAAGCTATGCAAGCCTGAGAAAACTAGTGCGCTGAAGAAAATTTCACGTTATGCCCGAAAACTGTAGGAAAATTTCACGTTATGCCGGAAGAGAATTTTATTTAATGCCGGAATCGTCCGCGTAAGTTGTTGATTCCAGTAATAGGCCAATTTCACTTTATGACCGAACCCACAATTGCGCAGATTCAACTTCGAAGTGCAACAGCTCGCGGACTCGTCACCATGATTGAAGCCGCGAGACAGTAACAGTCGACCAACATTGGCGTTTGTCCTATCAGAACCGGAAGCGGACCGGGGTCCCCAGCCGGGCAGCCCGGCTGGGGTGGTGGTAGCGACCGGCCAGGGACTCAACCTAGTTGTTAGTTAGTACTTGAGTGACCGCGATCAGCGATTGAATTACTACATATGTAAAGTTGACTCCTTGGCCGGTCGCTACCGCTTCCGGTTCTGATTCGGGATGTTACACGTGCCGTCGCTGTCGCGTCGGGTCTTGATAGTTGAGTTGCACTCGAGCCTTTGATTATTCCTTTGGCGCTCGGCAAGTTATCTTTGGTACCTTACGGCGTACATTGCGGCCCTGGTTGATGCGGCCGATACGTCGGCTGTCGAAAACGTGGTGGGCTCGTGCCCAAGGCTGCTTCGGCTATCAGGATGGAAATCAATTGGCAAAAACCGAAGTCCTAATCATCGGCTGTGGCATCGCTGGCGCCACCGCTGCGTTGCGCCTGGCGCGCAATCCTGAACGCGACATTACTGTAATTACTCGCGCCGCCGATCC
Organism: Pyrinomonadaceae bacterium; assembly: GCA_036506215.1. Lineage (GTDB taxonomy): Bacteria > Acidobacteriota > Blastocatellia > Pyrinomonadales > Pyrinomonadaceae > PSRF01. The sequence continues at coordinate 1,030 of DASXSC010000162.1, forward strand.
TCATGAGTCGAACACGCGTTATGCGCAGGGCGGTATTATCGGTCGTGGTCCTGACGATAGCCCCGAGCTACTGCTCGCTGACATTCTCGCCGCAGGCGCGGGGGTGAGCTCGCCACAAGCAGCACGAATTCTCGCCGAAGAAGGCCCGCCGCTCTTAAACGAGATTCTCGAGGAAACCGCTCGAGTAGTGTTTGACCATGACAATGAAGGTCACCCGCTCTGGGGGCAGGAAGCGGCGCATTCCCGGCGGCGTATTTTGCATGTTGGTGACGTAACCGGCCAGGCGATTATGAGCGGCCTGATCGCTGCGCTCCGGCGCTGTCCGAACATTACAATCGAATCCAACGCAACCGCAGTTGATCTGATCACCTTTCCCCATCACTCGCGCGATCCGCTTGACAATTACCAACCTATTTCCTGCCACGGCTGCTATCTCTTCGATCGCGGGGAGAAAACGGTTCATCGCTATCTGGCAGACGTCACGGTTCTGGCTACGGGTGGACTTGGACGCATCTATCGCAACACCACCAACCCACCAGGCGCACGCGGCGATGGATTGGCGATGGCCCAGCGCGCGGGCGCGCGAATTGCCAACGCGGAATACGTTCAGTTTCACCCGACAGCTTTGGCTGCACCTGGCGCGGAAGGGCTGCTGATTAGTGAAGCGGTCCGCGGGGAGGGTGGCGTTTTGCTTAGTCCTGACGGACGACTTTTTATGGCCAATTACTCGCCGCAATGGAAAGATCTTGCTCCGCGTGATGTTGTGGCTAGAGCAATACATCACGAAATGGAGACGCATGGTTACTCTTACGTGCTTCTCGATATCGCGTCGCGCATGCCGGCCGACGCAATTCGCGCGCGGTTTCCTTTTATCTACAGCGAATGTTTGAAGGTGAGTATAGACATCTCGCGCGAACCAGTACCGGTCGTGCCTGCGGCGCACTACTTCTGTGGCGGCGTGCTGGTGGATGAGTGGGGACTTTCGAATATTGGAAATCTTTACGCCATCGGCGAGATCAGTTGCACTGGCGTGCATGGTGCAAATCGTCTCGCCTCAACTTCGCTACTCGAAGGTTTGGTCTGGGGTAATCGTGCTGCGCGGCACATTGAGCAGTCGCTGTTGTCAGCATCAAAATCGAAACGACCCAACTTTGATGATGTGCCTCGCTGGGATGAGAGTGCTCTCACTGCTGAACCTGATCCTGCTTTGATCCAGGGTGACATGCAAACGATCCAAAATATCATGTGGCACTACGTCGGTCTGGTACGCAATGCTGATCGACTTTCGCGCGCTATTCGCGAGCTGCGTCATCTGTGGAACGAAATCGAAACTTTCTATCGCACCACGAAACTATCTGATGGATTGATCGGTTTGCGAAACGCGGTTGAGGTCGCGCTAATCATAGCTCATGCGGCGCAACACAACCGCCAGAGCCGCGGCTGTCACTATCGTCAGGATTCGGTTTCTTTTGAAGGCGATCGGTTAATCTAAATCGGGTGCGCCGACCAGAATGATCAGTCTTGAGATCATGGTCTCCGGGTCCCGCTTCACCCCGAATCTTAGTACCAGGTTCGAGCCGCCTATTTTCTCAGTCGGCGGTTGGCGTCGTTGGTTCACCAAGATACTTCTTAAGCCAGGCGTAAACTTCCTGATACCAATAGCGACTGTCTTCGCCTTTGAGAATCCAGTGGTTCTCCTCGGGCCACACGATGAGCCGGCTGGGAATGCGCAGGCGTTGCAGCACACTCCAGTTTTCCAGCGTTTGATTGAGCGGTACGCGAAAGTCGTTCTCACCAACCGAGAGCAATATCGGCGTGCGAAAGTTTTTGGCGAAGCGAATGGGATTTTGCTCGCGCCAGATTGGCCCCTGCTCCCAGACCGGTCCGCCGTTACTGATTTCGCGCGAGTAAATAGTGTCGCTGGTGCCCCATTGAGACTCGAGATTGATCAAACCCGCATGACTAATCAGCGCCTTGTAGCGAGAGGTGGTTGCCTGCATCCAGTTTGCCAGGTGCCCACCGTAGCTGGCGCCAGCCGCTGCCTGACGAGTGCCATCTACGAAGCGGTAAAGGCGTATCGCTTCGTCGGCGCCCTCATTGATCTCATTGGCCGGGCCCACAAAAGGATCCCCCTGAATACTCTGTGCAAACTTTTCGCCAAATCCGGTCGAGCCTGAGTAGTTAGTGAGCAGAACGACGTAACCGGGACGAGCCAGCAAGTAGTAGTTCCAGCGCAGGCCCCAGTTATCCCGCCACATGCTGTTAGGCCCGCCGTGCATTACAACCAGCAGCGGATATTTTTTGTGGTCGTCGAAGTTTGGCGGCAGGGCAACCATGTTGTGGATGCGCTTGCCGGCCTTGCTGGTAAACCAAAAGTGGCGGAGTGGTTGCCAGTCGATTTTCGCAACCTGCTCGGCATTAAAGTTTGTGAGCGGTGCCTGCGTTTTAGATTTCAGATCAAGCCGGAAGATTTCGGGCGGGTTCATCGCACTCTCCCAGTTGGCGATGATAATTGTTGAAGCCGCCTTCGCGGGTATCTTCAGTCCCGTATACACGCCACGCGTCATGTCCATCGCGAGGGTAACGTCGCCTCCATTCGCCGGCATAGAAAAGAGCTTTTCGTTGCCGGCCTCTTCGGCTGTTAAGTAGATCGATTTGCTATCGGGCGTGAGGGCGAAACTTCCGACCGCGCGATCGAAGTTCGCGGTCAGGATTACCGGTGGTCCGCTGTTAGGCCAGGTAAACATTGCCAGACGATCCAGGTTGTATACCTTGCCGTTGGCTTCCACATTGAAAACTGCGTACAGGGCCCGGCCGTCGGGACGAAAAAGCGGGCGAGTAAAACTGTCCGCTCCGCTGGTTAACCGCACTGGTTCACCACCGGCGGCTGAAACTTTGAACAGAGATGAATTAGTTGTTGAGTAGGCGGCGGTGTCTCTGTTGGTGGTAGCGACGAAGATGATCGATTCGCCATCGGGTGTCCAGATAGCGTCAAAATCTTCCCCTGAATCCTGGACGCGACCGGCGAACCCTCGTTCAGAAATAAGTTTCGTTCCGGCCAGAAGGTCTTTGGCTTTGCCGCCCGGCTCCAGACTCTGAACAAACAGATGCGCCTGCGTGTCTTCAACCCACTTGTCCCAGTTACGTATCGGAAACTTCTCATAAACGCGTGCTTTGTATTTCAACGCCTTGCGCTCAGCGGCGATCTTCTTATTGGCGTCTTCATCGGCGGCGCCGGGAAAAACCGTGCTTGTAAAAAGGAGCGCCTTGCCGTCGGGCCGCCACTGCGGCGAACGCGCGCCGGTAGAGAGCGATGTGACCCGCACGGCCTCGCCACCCTCAGCCACGTCGAGCACGTAAATCTGGTTTACATCGTCGCCCTCGCGTTTGGCTGAAAACGCGAGCCGCTGGCTATCAAGGCTCCAGGCCACGCCGCTCTCGCCGCTTTTGCTGAATGTCAGCCGCCGCGGCCTGGCGCTTCCCGCCGCCGGGACAATCCACAAGTCGGAGATCTGATCCTTTTCCTCGTAAGCAGGCTCGACTAACGAGAATACGACCCACTTGCCGTCTGGACTCGGGCTCGGCGCGCCGACGCGTTTCAGCGACCACATCGTCTCGTGCGTGAGCGGAACCTTGCCGGCAGTCGTTCGCGCATTGATGAGTCCCGCAAGGTGTGTTGGCGCGGTGAAAACGATTGTGACGCCAATGATGAACAGTCGCAGAAAGCAGATCTGGCTCTGCCGGATGTGATACCTGAAGGGCATTCTTATTCTCCTCGGGAAGTGGAAGGTCTCGAAGAAATGATAGCGTAAGAACGAACTACGCGGGAAATATCGTAGAACACGTTGCAGCGCTTAAGATGGGCTCGGCCAGTGCGATGCGCGGCAAGTCTCGGACTTGCCGGACGCTGTTCAATATTTGCTGGGTCTATGACCTGCATTCAACGGTCATAGACCGGGACTAGCTGTCGAACTTCCGGCAAGTCGTAGACTTGCCGCGCATCCGAAAGGCAGAGCCTGGGGACATCTAAAAAACTCAGTCAGTAATTCGTCAGTATTTCGTGCGGCTTAAAGCCCATCTGCGCGAGACGATCGCGAGTTTGGTCGATCATCTCCAGCGAACCACAGATAAGCGCAACCGGCGAATTCAGATCCGGTAGCACATGGTCCAGTAACGACTGTACGTAGCCCGTGGGGCCTGACCAGTCGTGGCCGTCAGGCCTTGAAATCACCTGGCGCAGTTCCACGCCCGCTTCCTCCCAGCTATCAGTCTCGTCGCGAAAGCAGAAGTCGTCCGGCGTGCGTGCACCATAGAGCACTACTAACTGGCCAAACTCTTCTTTCCGCTTCAACACATGGCGCAGCGCCGAACGCAAAGGCGCAACACCGGTGCCCATCGCCACGAAGACGAGGTCTTTGCCTTTGTGCTCGTCAAGAGCGAAACCGTGACCGGCCACTTCCAACAACTCAATCCGCTCGCCTGTTTTCATGTCAAAGATCAAATTACTGGCCCCGAACCTCTGTTTCACCAGCACCTCCAGCTCGGCATCTTCAGGCGCGCTCGCAAACGCAAAGTGGGCGGGCGCTTCGCCTGGAACTGACAGCACGGCGACCTGGCCCGGCACAAATGCAACGCCATGCTCCGCGTCAGCCTTCTCGGGCATGAGATCGAATGAGCGCACTCCACGCGCCTGCTCGCGGACTTTCGTAATGATCAGTGAAGGCACTGGATCTCCCTATTTGCCGGCAAAGTGAAACCAGCGCTCAGTTTAGCAAACCAGGTCTTGGATTATCAGCGCTGGTGCTACAATGCTTCGACCGACTGCTCGCAAGAACTGCCATGCCCAAACGCTCGCCAACCTCCAGTGTCCTCTACGCCATGTTCTTCGTCACCGTGTTGGGATTGTGCGCGCCGGCAGTTGTAGGTCAGTCAGGACGAAGGGTGCGGAAATCAACTCCGCTTCCAGTTTCAACGCCCGAGCCGGCACCAACGCCTGCCAAGCCTACGGAGCCACCGAAACCGGCTCTCAGCTTCGTTATTGGAATGGATCGGTATGGCGACTTCTCAAGAATCCCTTTGTACGTTTCAAGCAATGTGCTGCACACGTGTGCGAACCAGCTTGACGAACCTGCTTCAGTCAAGGTTGAGGTAGCGACGCGCGACATTGGACGCGCCGACGCAGTGCTTCGTGCAAAGTCCGAGAAAGAGACCTACGTAGTTTGGTTGCAGCTTATTCCGGATAACTTCAGCGGGCGAGACGGAGCTAATGACAATCCCTATAACGTTTACATTGAATACATAGTCCTCGCTCCGACGACTGCGAAGCAGGTCACATCCGGCAGGGCCTATCCGGGCGGACATCGGAACGGAGGAGTGATTGTTAAGCCGAAATCTTCAGGCGTTTACGGTGACTATTACTTAAATGAGGCGGCGAAGGAAGTGGCTGACAGGATACTTGATCATTTCCACATCGGGACAAACAGGGAGCCTTGAATGAAGGTTAAGCGCGTCACCTTCCCGCTCCTGAACTTTTCTGCTTCGTGTTATCCGCTCTGATCCGCGACTGAGCAGAAGTTTTCCTCGGCTTCGCATCAGACGTCAAACTAATACCCTCCTCGCAAATCCGCAATGGAATTTTGCTGTAGAATTCTCGCCGAACTTGGCAGCTTCTCAGCAATAACTTATCAATCGATCTCTTATGCGACTTTGGCTCTCAAGAAGTAGTGAAGTTCCGCTTCGCGAACAACTGCAGGCGCAGATCATCCTCGGCATCGCCAGCAAAGATTTGAAGGTTGGACAAAAGCTGCCAAGCACTCGCGAGCTGGCGCTCCGTTACAAGATTCATGCGAACACCGTCAGCGCTGCGTATCGTGAATTGGGTAAACGGGGTTGGGTACAATTTCGCAAGGGCAGCGGTGTCTATGTTCGTCAGTTCTCCAGTGGTCAGCTTGAGGGCAAGACAGAGTTGGATCGTTTGATTACCGTTCTTTTCACCACAGTGCGTAAGAAAGGTTTTTCTCTAAGCGATCTGCAGGCGCGGCTACGTCATTGGCTGGCACTTCAGCCTCCGGATCACTTTCTGGTGATCGAGCCTGATCCGGAGTTGCGACAAATCCTCGTAGCTGAGATCGAAGAAGCGACTGACATCAAGGTTATTGGTATAGATTTGAGCGAGTGTGTGGAGACTGGTGTCTTGGCGGGAGCGGTGCCGCTGGCGTTTTACAGTAACTATGAGAAAGTTCGCGCGCGCCTCCCGCCTGAAACGGATCTAATCACGCTTCATTCACGTTCCGTTCCTCAATCAATGCAAGGCGAAAAGAAACCGTCGCCTGACGCGATTATCATGATTGTTTCGCGCTGGACAGAGTTCCTTCGCTCATCGCGGACAGTGCTTATTGCTGCCGGTCTGCATCCAGACACACTCACTTTTCGCGATGCACGCGACCGGGGCTGGGCGAAAGGTGTGAATTCGGCTGCGCTGGTGATAACCGACTCTGTCACCGCTCGTAAACTCCCCATTGGATGTGAAGCCCGAGTCTTTCGCGTAATCTCAGATTCCTCAATCGCTGAACTTCGTTCTTATGTGGAGCAATTTCTCAGATAAGGACGACCCTTCGCTGTTGCAGTTCAAAGACTGACACACGAGTGTCACCAGCTCGATCGAATCAAGTCTAATTTGGTGGCTATTGTGGAAGTTATCGACAATAGCAACCTTATCCAACCGCATTACCAAAGGCTCCTCCCCAATCGCGCCCAAATTTCAAGGCGTCGCACAGCCCATCTCTTTGCCGCTGGCTTGTTCTTCCTCATTCTGGCACTCACGCCATTCGTCAGTCTCACGGCAAAAACGGATCAACTCATTGATCAATCACAGCACGTTTTGAAGTTGAGAGATACTCTTGATGCCGGCGCAGAGGTTGAGAATGTCGCCGTGAGTCCTGACGGTAAAACTGTCGCCGTATTTGTTAACCACACCGTACAGCTGTGGGATGCAACGAACGGAAAACTTGAGAGGACGTTCACGGGTTTCAAGAAGTGGCCGGCGCTGTGTTGGAGTCCTGACAGCAGTCGACTCTTCCTAACAAATTGGGGAAAGACCCCCGCTATATGGATTGCCCAGCCGGCCGCGACAGAGTTGCGCGCATTCGAGTTGAAGCCAAAGCTCGACACCGTATTGTGGAGTCGTAATGGAAGATTTTTACTTACAACTCATTCAGGAAATCTGTTCAGCGTCTGGGATATGCAGACTCTAACCAGTCGATTTGAGCAGAAACTGAAGAAGGAGCTGCTCACTGCGAGGTGGAGTCCTGACGGGCGCTCGATCATAACGGCCTCGACCGATGGCGGTTGGCTGGCGCAATACAAGCTTTATCCACACAGTTGGATTCAGGTATGGGAGGCTGAAACCGGCAAGGAAAAATTCACTATTCGTCTCAACGGACTGGAAGGAAAGGCCGAGTTCAGTGCTGATGGAAAATACATCCTTACGACGGGATCGGCGGAAGTTCCGGAACTATGGGATGCGGAAACTGGGAAACTGCACGCTAAACTGAATCCACCCTGGTGCAGGCATGAGAATTGTGGGACACACTTCGCCACACTAACTTGCGATAGCAGGTTGGTTGTGACTGGCAGCGGCGACTGGTTTCAAAAGGAGATCTGGGACGTTGCCAGCGGAAAACTCCTCGCCCAGATAGAAGGGAAAAAGGGAGGCACATTCCTTATTAGAGGACTCAGTCCAGACGGGCGCCTGCTGGCTGTCTATCGCCAGCATTTTAAGAGTTGGAAATCATTTGCTGAAGAAAGCTCAATCCAGCTTTATGACACCAGCACCGGAAAGCTCAAAGTTGCGCTAACCGGCAAAAACATGATGTGGTCAGGCCACCAGCTTATTTGGAGCGCCGACAGCCAAACACTTGTTACTGCCGGCGGTTCCCACGGTTACCAGGGCAAAGTTTGGGACGTCGCAACCGGCAAATTGCGAGCAGAACTCTCGCTGATCGCGAAGGAAAGTCGTTTTCCTTTCACCGCTTGCTATGATGATCTGGATGACCTGTCATTTCACCAAAGCCAGCCGCTACTAATCGGGACTAGCAACAAGCTCGTGAAGCTTTGGGATCCTATTAGCGGTGAACTGCTGCAAACAATTGCCGGTTCCTACGCACAGTGGAGCGAAGATGGGCGAGTACTAATGGCAAGAAATGTTGACGGAAAGTCGATCTCGATTTGGGAGTTGGTGAATAGCGGTAAAGTTCTTACTTGGCACGTTGGTTCAGATGGGACTTGCACAAGAATCTGATGGCCTTAGTCCGTGAAGCGGACCACCGAGAGTAGCCCAGCAGTTTACTGCTGGGAAAAGAGATCGGGTTGCCATAGAGTCCGTGAAAGCGGACGGCTGAGGCTGTCGAGGAACTTTCACTCGTCCGCTCCACGGACTCCAAAGGCTAAGATCCGTGTGATCCCAGCAGTAAACTGCTGGGCTACTCTCGGTCGTCCGCTTCACGTACTGGTGAGCTACTTCTCAATGCAATGCCAGTTCAGCCGCGTTCCGAGCCGGTATCTTCGTATAACCGATCAATCACGCTGCGATACTTCTCATCAACTACCCGCCGCTTCACTTTCAAAGTTGGCGTTAATTCCCCACCCTCGATGGTGAGTTCATTTTCCAAGAGCGCAACTTTCTTGACGCGTTCATACTGGGCGAGGTCCGTCGTGAGTCCGGCAATCTGCCGTTCGAAAAGATCGATGATGCGCGGATGTTTGGAGAGTTCCGCATGGCTACTGACTTTGATGCCTTTGAGTTGAGCGTAGGATTCAACGCGCTCCCAGTCAGGTACGATAAGGGCTGCGGGGAACTTGCGGCCATTGCCTATCAGGACAACCTGGTTAACAAAGCGCGATCCTCTGATCATCTGCTCGATCGGCTGCGGTGCGATGTACTTGCCGCCGGACGTTTTGAAGAGTTCTTTCTTGCGATCGGTAATGTGGAGAAAGCCATCTTCGTCAATGGTTCCGATATCGCCGGTTTTGAACCAACCATCCTCGGTAAAGACCGCGCGCGTTTCTTCAGGTCTGTTGTAATAACCACGCATCACATTTGGGCCACGTGTTTCTATCTCACCATCACTGGCAATCCGCACCTCAACGTTTCTTATCGGTTTGCCCACGGTGCCTACCCGATTGTCTTCCAAAACTCCGGCGGTAATTACAGGAGAGGTCTCCGTTAAGCCATAGCCCTGGACAATTTCCAGCCCGGCGCCAATATAGATAAGCGCGAGTTCCTCGGGTAAGGCCGCCCCTCCCGAGACCAACAGGCGAATTCTTCCACCGAGGGCCTTGCGCATTTTGGAGAAGACAAGCTTGTCAGCAATCCTGCGCTTCAATTCCAGCCAGGCAGGGACCTTCTCATGGTGCGTAGTGAGTCTCGCGTATTGTTTTGCAACCGCAATGGACCAGTTGAGAAGGGTAACGTTGAGCCTCCCTTTCTCGGCGGTCTTCTCTTTCACGCGCGCGAAAATCTTCTCGAAGATGCGCGGCACGCCGACAAAAATGGTCGGCTTCACTTCGCGCAGGTTCTGCCCAATTGCTTCCAGAGATTCGCCAAAGTATGTGGCCATGCCATGGTAGAGATACATATACATGGCCATGCGTTCCAGTACATGCGACAGCGGCAACACTGACAGCGCGCTGTCATCTTTTGCAAATGAAAGATGCCCAGATGAGTCGATTAGATTTGAAACCAGGTTTGAGTGCGTGAGCATTACGCCTTTGGGCTCGCCAGTCGTGCCGGACGTGTAAATGATCGTGGCCAGATCATCTGGGTTGATTAGGTGGGCCGCGTTGTTGATGTGGTTGGGATCAGTTTCTTCTTTCGTTCGTCCCAGTTCTTCAAGTTCAACCAATGAAAGAGCATCGACGTTCGCACCCGCAGTTTTTTCTAAGAAGATCAGATGTTCGATTGCCGGGCACGCTGCTAGTATCTCGCGAATGTGGAGAAATTTTTCTTCATTCTGCAGCACGAGCACGCGGGCGCCGGAGTCTTTCAAGATGTAGCGGACTTGAGGCGGCGTTAGCGTGGGATAGATGGGAACATCAATTGCCCTTGCAAAAAGGCAGCCCGCATCAATCAATGTCCATTCGGGTCTGCTCTCGGAAAGAATCGCAACGCGGTCCCCGCGCCTGACTCCCAGCGAATACAAACCGCCGGCGATACGGTGCGCACGCGTGAGTAACTCGTCTGACGAAATCGCGACCCAGCGACCGTCACGCTTGTAATTGAGCGTGTCTGTTCTCGGATGAACGCGATCTACATACTCAAACACCTCAATGAGAGTGGTTGGCTCATCTGGATTCAACGGAATACGTTTAACTGGTTCCACTTCAGAAACCACTGAGTCTACGGCGCCGGAAGTTTCAATGATTTGATTCACTTCGCGCTCACTCCGTTGAGGAAAATATCAAGCACCTGGTCTGCCATGGGTGCCAACTTGTAGCGGCGTTTGGAGAGAATCCAATTGGTGGCCATCTCATCGAGAGCGCCGAAGAGTATTTTCGCAACAACTTTGGCATTCAGTTCCGCACGGAACACACCGGCGCGCTGGCCTTCTTCAAAAGTGGAACGAATAAGCCTGAGGTATTCAGCGAAACCAGCCGCGGAAAATTCCTCCATGAATTTTGTGGAACCTCGCAACTCGACCTGGAAGACGACGGCCAGATCGCGGTCGGCGCCTAGTCGCTCGAGATGCAGCAGCGCGATGCGTCGCAGTTTTTCGCGCGGGTCGGTGGTTTGCTCGAGTTGCTTTTTGCCTGCGGCGATCGCCTCTTCCATGCTGCGATCAAAGATGGAATGAAGAATCTCCTCCTTACTCTTGAAGTAAAGATATACGGTGCCGTCGGCGACTCCCGCTTCGCTGGCAATGTCGGCGACTTTGGAGTTGAAGTAACCGTTGTGCGCGAAAACGCGGATAGCCGCGCGCAGAATTGCTTCGCGCTTGTCGGTGACCGGGGGCCGGTCGGAGTTAAGTGAACGGGCGCTTCTCATTGGTAATCGCGGATTCCACTGAATGAATCCTCACTCAGTGGGGCTAGCCTACTCTGGAAACAAGCCTTGGCGCAACAGCGCGATCTTAACTGGCAGGTCGTGGAATATTTTCGCTGGGAGGTTTCGGAGACTAAGAGTCGTTGTCCGTAATGCTTTCTTCCGCCAGCAGGTCATCTTCGATTTTCGAGAGAGTGGAAGGCTTCAATAAGAATTCATGAGTGGGGCGGGCAACCTCGATCCCGCGCTCGCGGAAGAGTCGTTCGATACGGTAGTTGATGTCACTTTTGATTTGCCGATGACGGCGGGGTTGTCGCGTCCAGACCAGCAAACGAAAGTCGAGCGAGAAATCACCGAATTTCAGAAACTGCACCTTCGGCGGCGGATCAGTGAGCACGTTTTCGACGTCCCGAGCGGCGAGCAGCAGTGTTTCGGTTACCAGATTCACATTTGCATCCGTGGCCACACCAATAGGTATCGGAATTCGCGCGCGCGGGTCGCCGTATGACCAGTTGATAACGCGCTGGCTAACCAACCTGGAGTTTGGAACGATAATGGAGATGCGATCGTTGGTTATCACCAGCGTCGTCCGCAGGTTTATGCTTTGCACGTCGCCTTCATCTTCGCCAATGGTGATGCGATCGCCGACACGAATGGGTCGCTCGAAAAGCAGAATGAACCCGGAAGCGATGTCGGCGGCGATGTACTGCAAACCGAAACCGATGCCCACGGAGAGCGCGGTGAAGAGAACCGCTATCGATGTAAGATTTAGATTAAAGGCCAGATTCAGGGAGAGGAATACGCCCGCGGTGATCAGGAGGTAGCGGACAAGACGAGCGATGGTGTAGCGCAGGCCGGGATCAATTTGATTGCGCCGGGACATGCGGCGCTCCAGAAGAGCGCTAATGCTGCGGGACAAAAACACGGCGAGCACGAAGACCGCGATTCCCGTCAACACACTTGTCAGTGACAATCTTATATTGCCAAAGCTGAACTCCTGATTGATTTTTGACCAAATGCGCTGGAAAAAGCCCGAAGCATCCTGCCACAGGAGCGCAGCCGCAAAAAACCGACTATTAATTTGGAACAGAGAACTCATTTCCGGTCCACTCCAGACATGACCGCTGGTTACCGTGCAACGCCTTGGTCACGACTATCCGCTGAACTCAAGCCTGCACTGCGCGCTGCACTTTTGGCGGTTCTTCGCCAAGCCACTCAGGATGCGCAGCAGTACCGTCGTAGATCGAGGTAGTCTTAAACAGTTCAAATTCACCGCGAGAAGCTGGCCGCGCAGTCTTCGCAAGCAGAGTTTTTACCTGAGCCTCAGTCAAAGGTTGGAAGGTGCGCGCCGCTGTTAGCGCCTGTTCCAGATCGTCCATGGTCTCGCACCCGGTGATCACTACGGAAGTCGGCAAGTTCATTGCATATTGCAGACACTCGATAGCGGTTACTGTTTTTGAGTCCAAAATCGTTCCATTGGCCAAGGTCTTCATGGCAAGCACACCGATGTTCTGTGTGACGAGTTTGGGAAGTACCATTTTTTCAAAGCTGCGGTAGTGTGCGTCCATAACATTCAGGGGCATCTGCACCGTATCAAATTGGAAACCATTTTCTTGCGCGACTTCGAGCATGTAGAGGTGAATGCGTGGATCCTTATGACCGGTGAAGCCAATGAACCGGATTTTCCCGGCCTCGCGCGCTTGCGTGAGACCTGCGTTCGCGCCCTGCTCGTCGAAGATACGGTGCGGGTCCTCGTAACGGATTATCTCATGGTGTTGCACCAGGTCTATGTGGTCCGTTTGTAGACGACGAAGAGATTCGTCCAGTTGTTTTGCGGCCTCTTCCTTCGTGCGGCCATCGATTTTTGTCATGAGAAAGGCTCTATCGCGATAACCGTCGCGCAGAGCTTTGCCCATCCGGATCTCACTCCCGCCTTCGTTATAGTCCCAACAGTTGTCGAGGAAGTTGATACCGCTATCGAGTGCGGTGCGAATGATCTTAATGCTCAACTGCTCGTCTGTATGGCTGAAGCCCAGGTGCCAACCGCCCAGACCAATTACGGATACTTCCACTCCTGTGCGGCCGAGGAGCCGAAAGGGCATTTCAGAATTCGAACGCGTTTCCTGTGACATATTCTTCCTCAATCTTCAGTCAACCGGCATTGTTGTCCGATAAACTTTAGTTTGTCGTGACTTCGCGACAAGCTAAAAGCTTATCGGACATCAAACTGACCCACCACCACGCGAACGTGCGTCAGTACCACCACGGGAGCGGGTGGGTCGCACTGCGCTCACTCTTCGTCCTACTTCAAAACATACTACATGGGCAGGTTTCGCGCTCAAGCACAGCTATCTTGATTTTATGTGCAGTTTTCTTTTCAGCGCCGGACGCTGATCTGAGCGCGGCACAAGCGCAGCGTGCAGAACCCGGAGCGGTAAGCGACGGATGCTAAAGTCAACTTCAAACATTTGCCGAGTTGCGGCATCCGTACAAGCGAAGGCTCGCTACCGAGACATTGAAAGTGCCACACTGAGTTTTCACACAGGCTCTACCGCTCCGGGTTCTGCAACCGCCGCTGTCCGGCACCGACCTTTTCAATTTATTTTTGAGAGTGGTAGCCTCACGTATTAATTCGCTCCAACACCAGATCCTTCTAATTCTTCAACCATCCCGGCGTGATTACCACTTCAAGGATGAAGCTGCCTGACTTGTAATTCGATCCCATCGTGTGCTGACTCACTTCGACAGTGTAGTCCCCACTTTCGGTTAGGTCCGAATTCATGATGATGCCGCCGGGGCCGCCATTGCCTTCACCTGAAGGCGACGCCACTGTTCCCGCCATGGTCAGACCACTGGTAACGGGAATGATGTTAACGACCATGTGATCGTCTATTGAAACCGATCGAGGCGCTTTTACGTGAAAAGGTTGTTAAGAGTCAACATTCAGGTCAGAACTGGACGCGGTAGCTACCGGATTCAAAGACGCCAGTTAAAGAATGCACGCATCGCGCCCCGGTCGAAAAAGATTGAGCGTGCGACATCACAAATACCAAGCGCTGAGCGGCCGTGATGTCTCTCACCTAATCCCGACCAATCCCTGCACTGATTGGATCAACTTTTCTGAGTCGTAGCCGACGCCGTCTTTGAAAACCATCTCGACCCGCTCGATGTCTGCGATATTAGCGGCAGGATTTCCTTTCACCACCATCAAGTCAGCTTGTTTGCCGACGGCGATGGAGCCGATGCGCGTGTCCTCTCCCAGAAACCTGGCTCCGTTGAAGCTGGCAATCTTGATCGCTTCGACGGGAGTGAAGCCCGCTTCGACCAGCAGCTCGACTTCTCTCAGATCTCCAAAGCCGGCAACGATGCCGCCATTGCCCGTCGGATCGAGTCCCGCGATGAGCAAGCCGCCGGCCGCGACAAACGCGCGCTCGAAGTCCATCGACTTGCGGATCAGTGTGGCGGCAGGCGAATCGGAAGCGACGCGCGCTCGCGCCGTCAGGTAACGTACGCGCGCGTCGGTTGACATCACATTAAGCACGCGGGGATTCATAATCGCGCTTGCTGCTCCAATTCCACTTTGCGTTAACGGCGCACCAGCTTCGAAGACCGGCAGTGTCGAAGTAAGGGCGACGTTCTTCGCGACCAGAGTGCGGATGGTTTCTTTCACCGCATCGCTGTTGATAACCAGCTGTCGCAAACTAGCACCGACTGCGGCGCCGGGACATTCATCGGGCTTTTTATTCGGAACAAACTCCGAATCGGCGAGCAAACCATGCTCGAGGTTATCGATACCGATCTCCGCGGCTTCGCGATAACCGATCGAACACAGATGGCCAGTGATTTTGAGTCCGCGCTTGTGCGCTTCTTCTACAGCCGCGCGCAGTTCGTCGCGGGTAATGTTCATGTAGGCCTTGAAAGAGGTAGCGCCTTGATCGGCCCAGAAGTTAACCATGCGCCGCGCGTCGTCAGGCCCCGAAAGCTGGTGCATCACGGGCGTGAAAGCGCCGCGTCCTTCCAGATATGGCGCCGTGACATGCATCCTGGGGCCGATCATGCGTCCGCTATCAATCAACTTCTTGACTTCCAGGTCGACATCCGGCGCCACGCTGCCGGTGGTGCGAATCGTGGTGACACCGAGCGCGAGATAAAGACGCGGGAAGCTGCTCGACATGTTGGAGTACATCGGCGGTGACCCGCCCTGCGGAAAGAACATGTGGTCATGCATGCCCACCAATCCGGGGAGGACAGTGTAGCCTTTGAGATCGAGTACCTGCGCGTTGGACGGGACGGCTTCAGTTGTGCTCGGCCCAACATATTTAATTTTGTGGTCAACAATGATGATGGTCTGATCGTCGCGCGGCGTGGAACCGGTGCCATCAATCACACGTAGATGGGCCAGTGCTACGGCCGGAGCTTCTACGCGGATGAATTGTTGGCGTTCAGACGCAGGCGCCTGTGCGAAGCAACCTAAGCAAGCACTAAACAGCAGGAGAAGGGCGGTGATGGTTTTCATGGAGTGCTCTCCGATTGGTCATTATCCTGAATCAGTGTCACCTAGAGATACCGGTGGATCGAGGTGGTGTTATCATTTGAGAAGCTCTGTCGCCCACTTCCGAATCTGTCGGAATAATCTCAACGCTCTGTGCAAGAGCTAAGCAACTATATTCTTATTTGATCCGAAGGTGGCGTGCTTTGCACTTGTAAACGATGCCGCCCTTCATTACAAATACGACGCGGCGAACGGCCGTGATGTCTTTCAACGGATCTCCATCGAGCGCGATGATGTCTGCTTCGAGACCGGACACGATTGATCCGATTTTGTCGGACATGCCAAGTGCTTCCGCGCCCAGCGAGTTGGCGGAAATCATCGCCGCCATTGGATCCACTCCGCCGTCGCGCACGCGGTCAATAAACTCCTCGGCGTTGCGCCCGTGCGAGCCCGCCAGAGCGTCTGTGCCGAAAACGATCTTTAGTCCCGGAATTTTCACCGCGCGTCGCACCAACTCGTGGTTCAGCGACAGGACCCTTTCCATTGCCGCAAAACCCTCTTCCGTGTAACCGGTCGTGCCGAGAAACTTTTCCTTGTTCAACAGGTAGTTTTCGATCACCAGGCCGGCCTGAGGATCAAGCCAGGTGCCCTTCTGCGCCATCAATTTCAGATCGTCGTCGGTGGCCATGGTGCCGTGCTCGATCTCCGTGCAGCCGGCAAGAGTTGCACTGCGGACAGCATCTTTGTAGGCGTGGACGAGCGTGCGCAGGCCCTGCTTCTTCGCCTCATCGCAGGCGGCGTTCAATTGCTCCTGCGAAAGCGTCATCCCGCCCCCCTGGCGGATACTCTGCGACGCGAAGATTTTGATCAGGTCCGCGCCTGCTTGCTTCTGCTTTCTCACGAACGCGCGGATTTCATCCGGCGTGCCGGTCTGCTCGCCTCGTCCTGCCAGCGGCTCGACAGCTGTCAGGATGCGCGGGCCAGGCAGCGCTCCTTTCGCGATCGCATCACGCAAGGGAATGTCAGTGGGTGAGCCCACGCTTTGCACCGTCGTGAAGCCGGCCAGCAACGTGGCCCACGCATTAGACGCCGCTTGATACGCCGCCTCCTGTGTCGTTTCTCCCGGGCCCGCATTCTTCCCGTCCTTGCCGAAGCTCCAGGTGATATGCACGTGCGCATCAATCCAGCCCGGAAGAACTGTCAGGGCGCGCAGGTCGTAGTCTACCGGCCCGGCCCTTTTATCAATGGCAACGATCTTTGAGCCTTCAATCACGAGGCGAGTGTTGCGCATTACGCGGCCGCGGCCATCGAACACCGTGCTCGCGGCGATCACGATGCGCTTCTGCTCAGGCACGATGCGTTTGTCCGGCGCTACGTTCGGTGAAGAGGTAGCTTGCCCGTGAATGCCGCGGCTGCCTGGCACCTCTTTGGTGGTGGGGTTTCTAAGAAGCGGTAACGACCAACCAGAGTTTATTGGACAGGCAAGAATGCTGAGGATGCTTAGAATGATCGCCGCCGATCGCATGATCGCTTCTTCCTCCGTTGGCTAGCGCTTTTTTCAGCTCTTGAAGCGAGACGGCGGAAACAGCGCCAGCGGCTTTTGCCGCCGCAGAGTGCGTTAAGGCAAAGCCGCTGGACTATTGTGTTTGTCCGCTGCCTGGATGGTTTGAATTGCTTTTTGTGCAAGCCCGCGGATTAGTTTTCCTCTGTCTAATCCGCGGCTAAAGGTTAGCGCCGTTGCTTGAAAGAGATTTACTGCCCTCTTCGCCCGAACCCGCGTCCGACCCCGAAGCGATTATTGATGGGCGCTCCTTGCGGCACACCGAGTACATTTCGGATGATGGCCAATTGCGAAAACAGTCGCGGCTCGGTGAGCTGAAACTTGTTGGCCGAGCTTTCGGCTCGTGAAAAGTCTACCTTGGCCAACTTCGCCAGTTCCTGTCCGTAACGCGCCACCATGTCGCCGAGTCCACTACCGCCATTAAGTCGCATCTCACCGTCCTTGAAGATATTTACTTCGAATCCGCTGAGTACCGATGCAGCCGAAAGCAGTTCATTGAGTTGAGCAATGCCCGGATCGAGCACGTCAAAACTTCGTGCCGGCTCCAGCGCAGCGAACGCGTCAGCGACCCTCAGCTGCTGGTCAAATTGCTTGTAGCTACTCGCGCGACGATTAGTTAAGCGCTGGGCTTCACCGAGAAACTTGAGGGCGAGTTTCGGGTCACCTGGTGCTGCTGACGTGGGCTTCTGTTCTCCGCTGGTCGATTGTGCCTGGGCGGCTAACTGCAACAAAAGATCAATTCGTTCGTCATCAGAACTTAAATTTCCAAGCGTCTGCCGCAACTCATCCATATTCTCTGCTTCGACTTTTTTCGCAATCACCTGAAAGCCGACCTTCTGCAACACTCTGTCGCGGGTCGTGCCATCGAGATGATCGTTGGCAATCTGGCGAGCGCGTTCCACGTCTCCTTCATCAAGCGCCTTTTGCGCAGCCTGTTGGTAGAGCCTTGATTGTAGCTGTGGTGGAGCAGCCGGCGCGGCCGCCAGCAGGCTGTCCGCAGTTCCCTGCTGCATGAGACTATTCATCTGATTCATGCCGACCCGAGGATTATTCCCCATGCCAATCTCGGTCATCTTGTTGCGCACAGCGGTGGCCCGAGAAGGAAGATATTGATCGATTTGTGGTAACAGCCCTTGCAATCCTGCCAACAATCGCCGCGCGTTCTGCTGTTCGATTTGCCCGTCAGTGGGCGGACTTTGACTGGCATTTTGCGCCACGCCAAAGTTGCCGCGGCCGCGTTGATTATTCCTCGCTCGCTGATTGCTCGCTGTTTGGGGAGTGGCCCTCAGCGCGGCATCGATTACGGTGTTCATCAAATCCTGGAAAGATGATTCGCCAAGCACCGCCCGACGCGTACTATTAATCGTAGCTTGGTTCGGGACTGTCGGCGCACCGCTCGTCGCACTTTGCCCAGACCGCGGTCCCGCTCTCAAAAGATTCAACGCCAGCATCTGGGCCTGCACGTTGGCGAGGATATTCTCCGACTGTAGCTTGCTTACTACTTTCGCGGTTAGCTTTGTGGCTGCTTCTTTGTCCTGTGGCTCCAGCTCCGCCAGGACTTGTGCGAGTGTGTTTGGATACTGACCCTTCGCTAACGCCTCTTCGACCTTTTGCGCCGCCAGCTTTGGATCAAGCGCCGCTACTCGCGCCAACAAATCCTCCTCGAGAGTGGCATCGGGGCTTAGCCGGCGGAAATTATCAGCCGTATCCAGAGTGGGCGTTAGAGATCTAGTTGCCGCTAATAGTTGGTAGGCGAGGGCCGCATCGTGCTGCGCGGCAGTCAACACCACCTCTTGGCGCAACTGTGCCGCCGAGCGCTGCATACTGGCGTCAGTACTGCGCATCAACTCCGCAACGCCCTCGGCGGCGAGTGAAAACATGGAACGGGCACGCGGTTCATTGCGCTTCCATAACAGGTCGCCGCCGGCAATTTCCACGCGGATGCGATTCTCAGGGAGCTTCAACAGTTGGACTTCTTCCATGATTTGCTCGAGCAGGACCGTGGCTTTGTTTTCCAACGCTTCCCGCTCTTTTTGTTTTTCTTCGTCGGCTTGCGCGTCGGTCGGCGTCGTTTGGGCCGTGGGATCCTGCGCTTTGATAACGGTCGCTGCGCTGAGAATCAATAGGCCGGTAATGAAAATCCTAATGCGTACTTTTGCCATGGGTCACCTCACAAAGCAGTCAGACGGAGAAGACGTTGATTACGTCAATGATAGCTTAGTTGCTCCGCACAGCGCCAACAACGAGTGCAGCGGACACTGGGTCAGTTTGATGTCCGATTAGCTTTAGCTTGTCGCGGAGTCACGACAAACGAAAGGAGCCTCCTAACCCTCAGATCAGCAAAAGACGGTGGGTTGGCTGCTGTCCTTAGCGCGTTATGTTTCTGCTGACAATTAAGGTCGCGGTGGGACCCAAGGCTGATAGCTCTTTTAGCCTGCTGTCAACCAGCGCGAAACGAGTTACCCCCTTCTTGGTTGGACAGCAGGCAGCATCCTTCGGTCCATAGTTGAGAGTCTTGAAGAAGATTATGTTTTTCCTAATAGCCTGTAGCTCGACATCTCTGTCCGACTTGCCGCCTACGACAGTATGGGTAACAGGCGCGAGCCCGCCCTTGGCCCGGATAAAGACAGCCAGGTATTGGACGTGATTGTTCGTGCCATCCTGGCCCTCAATCGTGTATAGGACTGCGAGATCGGGAACCCCGTCTCGGTTCAAGTCTCCCGCCAATACCTTCCGCGCATCTTTGTATTCTTCGCCGCGTTCCTGAGTTGCCTGCTTCGATATGAACTTATCAATAACGGCGATTTCCTGATTCTGTGACGAAGAGCCAAATGAAAGAATGCAAAGCAAAATGACGGGCGTGAAGAACATAAGCACACTTTTCATGAGTCTTCTCCTGTGCGCCGGGTAAAGCCGGCAGATTATAACTATTTCGGAAACCGCGTTGCGTTTTTCACATTATCAATCTTGCAGATATTTTCCTTCGACTGGTCACGCGAAAACAAACTCGTCATATCGCTCGGCACTAACACCTCAGATATTGTCTTGATTAGAAACGTCAAGTAATGATTCTTAACATTCCTCAGTTACGCTGGTTGGTCGAGTGTTACGAAGCAAGCGGGGTTAACCGCCCTTCCCGACCTGCAATTTGCCGTATCTTGAGCAGTGCCCCTCCGCTCCTAATTCTTCACAGCTTCTGGCGAAACTCCTGAACCTGAAAGCTGTGTCCGTAGGTGTTCTCCCCAATCGGACTCAAGGCTTGCAACTTTAGCGTTGTGTTACCGAGGTTCAACTTGTCCGGCAACTTGAAAACCCAATCGAACCCGCCAAGCACATTCACCGGTAAAGTGCCAACCTTCACTTGGTTACCGCGCGAATCGCTTAACACGTAGGCCACATGCGTTACAGCGTCCGCCAATGGACCAACATCACCTGTCTTGCCTCCGCTAACTCGTCGAATCCAACCTTTGACGTGCACTTCTTCACCGGGCTGATACATCTTGCGATCGTCAAAGACAAACCAACGCAGTGAATCGCTGGGCTCCTTTTTCGACCAGGTGCCGGCACTCTCTTTCCAGTACGGCACCTCCTCAGGAAGGATCGCCACGTCACCATTACGTCGTGCGACGATTAGGCTCGGCCCAGGGGAGTTCGACGGCTTCAAAGGCAATCGAGCGAGCCCATCTGAGCCACTTTGTGCGGCGATGTCGGACGGCAAAAGAGTCACGTCAATGTTGCTCAGCGGAGCGCCGTCCTTTCACTCGGGATCAGGATGGTTGCTGGTTGATTGTGAGCTCGATTACCTCCGCGTCGACTGTCTCGCCGTCTACTTTGAAACGAGTCAGGGCAACAAGAAGGTTGAAAGTTAAGCAGTCCTAGCGCAAGTCCAAAAGGAACTGAAATGATCCGACAGCCATTAACCTCAGCTACGCTCGCTTCCTTGCTGACGATTCTGAGATCTTGCTCCCAGCGTTCAACTCGATTGGATCAGCTGTCGCGCTCCACAGGTGCAAAGCGGCATAACCCCTCCAAGGTCGCCACGCTTCGGCTCGCGCTTCGAGTTCCAGGGTTGAAAGGGATCGATTGGCAATACCGGCCATGTGGCGCAATATTGAGTTGGTAGCGGGGAACGCGTCGGGCTCTCCGAGTGCGCGGAGAGCGACATATTCAGCAGTCGCAGGTCCGATGCCCTGTAATTTACACAATGCTGCGAGAACGTTCTCAGTGGGCCAACCGAAATCCAGCTTCCCATGAATCAACGCGCGAGCAAGTTCTTGAAGCGCGGCAACGCGGGCCTTCGGAAGACCTAACCCGTTGAGATCCGCCTTGGCGAGTGCCGTCGGGCTCGGGAATAAACGCGTTAGGCCTGCTATGGGTTCCTGAAGACGCTGGCCGGCGCGGTCAACGATACGAGAGGCAAGTTCGCGAGCGTACGCGATGCTAACATTCTGCCCAAGGATGGTACATACCGCGCATTCGAAGGGGTCCCAGGCCCCGGGAATGCGCAGGCCTGGACGCCGCGTTACGAGCGGGCCAAGCAGAGGATCGGATTGGAACGCGAATGTGGTGCGTGCGGGATCGGCAGACGCGTCGAAAGCACGTCGCGCCGTTGAGGAGATTTGAAAGAGGGCTGCGGGCACTGCGCCTCGTACGCGAAGTTCGAGCGCGTCCTCGCCCTCAAACGGTCGGACGCAAATGATCGTAGGGCCATTGTCTCCCATGAGTGTTCGAGAATATCCATGTTCATCTACCCGCTCGACTCCCGGAATAGCATGGGCCGCTAAAAAATCCCGCACCTGGTTCCAATCATAAGGGGGACGGAAAGCGAGTTTAAGGATCACTTCATCTCCCGCCTCCGAAGCAGCGTCGGAGCGCAGGTGTTTGCGAAGCTCACTTGGTGCGCGCCCATAAGTCTGCCGAAAGGCAGTATTGAACCGCCGAAGACTTCCGAAGCCTGCCGCCAGGGCAATCTCCGTGATTGGCAGATTAGTTTCATCCAACAAACGCTTGGCAAACTGAAGACGCCTGGTTTGCGCAAAGGAGATTGGCGATGCTCCCACGTGCTGCGAGAACAGGCGACGCAGATGACGAGAGCCCAATCCCAACTTGTTGGCCAGGTCGTCGACGGAGGAGTTATCGAGAATGCCTTCATCGATCAGGCGCAGCGCTCGGCGGACGACGGCTGAGGTACCCAGCCACGCGGGCGTTCCGGGAGCCGCTTCCGGCCGGCATCGCAGGCAAGGTCGAAACCCTGCTTCCGCTGCAGCAGCGGCGGTGGCGTAGTAGCGCACATTCCGACTCCTTGAAGTTCGA
Source organism: Pyrinomonadaceae bacterium (assembly GCA_036506215.1). GTDB lineage: Bacteria > Acidobacteriota > Blastocatellia > Pyrinomonadales > Pyrinomonadaceae > PSRF01. Next base: position 23,434 of record DASXSC010000162.1, read on the forward strand.
GAAGGACAGATAGGCCGGCAGTAGATCCCAGTCGTCTTCACCGCAATGAAGAATTTACCGTCGAAACGAGGGTCTCTGCTGATCCGGGCGCGATCAAGCGCGCGAACGTCAAGTGACAAAGTGTGAGCCATCAGGGCGAACATACGTCATTCTTAACACAGAACTAGCCATTTTCGGACATCAATGACGCGAGCCCCTGATGAGCTTACCAAAAGGTTTCACTGCTTGCGGCTTTGCACAAAAAGTGGTTTGCAGTCCGCGTTAGCGGACGACTGCTAATAGCCCAGCGATTGATCGCTGGGAGTCGCGATATTTTGGGTTTCCAGTCCGTGAAACGGACGGCTGACCAAAACATACTACATACAAACGGTTACGGCTCTTCGTTCAGCCGTCCGCTAAACGGACTGCGCTCTCATCGGATGCTTTCCCAGCACTGGAAGTGCTGGGATATTAGCAGTCGTCCGCTAATCGCGGACTGAAAACCTACCTTTTGTTCGAAGCCGCTTGCGAGAGATGCTCGTTTGAAGAACTGATTCTCCCGCTCACTGCGTCCGAAATCGGCGAGCAAGGTTCCGGGCTCCGGGTTAGGTTAACCAGCCTGACTCTCCCCGTAATTTGGATCGGGTGAGGAGCCCCCATCCAAGGTTGCCGACAAACCTGTGCGGGCCCGCCGGTCTGGCTTGGACATTAATTCAGAGGAGAACAGTATGAATAGCAGAATCACCAAATGCGCTGGTGCGCTCTCATTATTTGTTACGCTGATGTTTCCAGTCGGTCTGGCAGCGCAAACGTACAACGTAGTAACGCTCGATGGTCTTGGAGGCGCGGCGGGGGCGAACAGTATCAACAATCGCGGGCAGATCGTCGGCACGGCGAATAAAGAGGGGAACAATATTTCGCGCGCTGCTCTTTGGACGGGTGGATCAACGCCAATCGATCTCGGCGCGCTCGGGGGGCCGACTACCAACAGTGCCACGGCTTGGCCAGTCAAGAGTAACAATGGATTGCTTGTAGGTATTTCTGATACCAATGACGACAATCCTTTAGGCGAATTGTTTTCTTGCTATCCCTTCTTCGCGACTGGTGATCCTACCGGGAAAATATGCAAAGGCTTTCGTTGGGAAAGCGGCACAATGACGGCCCTGCCTCCTTTTCCCGGCGGCTATAACAGCTATGCAACCGGCGCCAACAATCGCGGCCAAATAGTCGGCTGGGCCGAGAACGGGATCCACGACCCATCCTGTAATACGGCTTTCCAAATCCTGCAGTTCAGGGCAGTGATCTGGGAACGAAACGGCGAAATGCGGGAGTTGCTGCCGTTGCCTGGTGACAGCACCACCGCTGCTACAGCAATAAATGACAAAGGCCAGGTCGTCGGCATTTCCGGTGCGTGCGGTATTGCAGTTGGAGGTGTCAGCGCGGCTCATGCCGTGATATGGGAAAACGGTGTTCCGACCAGAATCGGCGATCTGGGAGGACATACGTGGAACACGCCAACCGCAATCAATAACGATGGTGTCGTGGTGGGCTTCTCCTTACCGGCAGATCAGGAAGGTACGAGATTTTACAGAGCGTTCGTTTGGACCAAAGAAGCTGGAACTAGAATGCTGGACCAGATCGCAGGCGATGTTCGCAGTGGCGCGTTCGGAATCAACGACGATGGTCAGATCGTCGGGTTCTCGAGAACTGCAGGAGCGGTGCTCCGCGCGGTAATCTGGGAGAACGCGAACGCAAGCGTAAAGAACCTCAACGATCTGGCTCCTGGTTCGCCATATCTTCTCATTGCCGGCGACGTCAACAATAGCGGTCAGATCGCCGGGTCCACGGGCGACGGTCGTGGTTTCCTGGCGACTCCCAGCGATTCGACCACCCAAGCCGGAGTCTCAAATGCCCGCACTGGCCCACCAGCACCAGTCGGCATACCTGAAAAACTTCGCCGGCAGTTGTTTCAAAGATGGGGTCTCGATGACTAAGTAGTTGTTGCCGTAGCCCGAGCGACGTTGGTGAAACTAATTCCACAGGACAACGGAAGGGAATCCATGTCAACAATTCGTGACTGGCGTCGAAACAGAGAGATGTGGGTTCGGCTACTCGAGGAGCAAACCACTGAGGGCCTGGACACCTGGAACCAGCGGATTCGGAAAGTTTCAATCCTGGATGAGCGAGGGCTTCGTACCTGGCTCTTGGCGCGGGGTGTGACCGGCTACGCCCAGTCGCTCCTTGTCATGGAACGATTCGGCTATCCGGATTTCATTCTCGCGACCTCCGACGAACTGATCGAAAATCAGTACGCCGATCGTGTTCATCTACGGCCGATTTACGACGCTATCATCAGTGCGGCGGCGGGATGCGGCGAATTCGTGATCCAGGCGCGGAAGACCTACGTCTCTCTGGTTACACCTCGGAGAACCTTCGCTAGCGTGCAGCCGACGACGAAGACACGTGTGGATCTAGGACTTCGACTGGAGGGGTATAAGGTCGGGGGCCGGCTGCAGTCCTCACGTAGTCAAGAGACGATGCGCTTCCAGGTCGAACTTACTACGAGCGATGAAGTGGATCGCGAAGTTCAGCATTGGCTGGAGCGGGCGTACCTTGAGAACTCTTAATGCGGTTCCTAGTTTGAATCCGTTGTGTCGAAGCTCTTGATGAAAATACCAAAGTGCAGGAAAATCGCGGAAGTTACAACCAATGGAAACCTAGTACTGGGTCAGTTTAAGGTCCGATAAGCTTTCCTTGTCGTTGAGTCACGACAAACTAAAGGAACCTCTGATCAAGTGGGCCGTTCCTACTCTTCTAATACCTTTCAATCCTCCCTACTGAGTTCTTAGCGATCTGAGTGTAGATTCATCTTTGATCAAAATGCGATTGCCGATCACCACTGGGTGTGCCCAGGTGGGACTGTTGGCAACTGTGTATTGC
>DASXSC010000163.1:0-38258 GCA_036506215.1 Pyrinomonadaceae bacterium
TGACATTTGCGGCCATCAAAAAACCTAAAGCAGCTGCGGGACGTTTCTAACATTTAGCTAACTTTTGAATCTTGAGTTTAGAATTTCTGAGTGAAATGGAGCGGGCGACGGGAATCGAACCCGTATTACCAACTTGGGAATCAAAACTTTCGCTCCTTTATTTTCAATACTTACAAAACTGCTTAGAAAAAATCAACGTGCATGCAACGCATACCGTGCATGCATTGCCTGATTTGCGTGTCGCTGGGGGACGTTTGGGGGACGATTTTGACCTGCCGCTTGGTCGATTAGGCGAGCCCATATTGGTTATTCTGCGGCACTTGAGTTGAGAGCCTGTCTCAATATCTAAACGTAGAGAAATTCACGCTTCGCGCTTGCCGAGACTTATTTTGCCGTTCAAGTTCGGGTTTCTCCTATAAGCTGCTGGCGAGTTGTTCGAACAGCTTCAGCCATCTAGACGTCGGAATTGCGTACCCGAACCCGTGGCGCACGATGATTACCTTCTTCTGAGGTGAGACGTAAATGTATTGTCCCTTATTACCAACAGCACAAAAGTCATTCTTACCACCAGCGCGTTTACTTCCCCACCAGAAGTATGAGTAATAATGTCCCAGAGAAGTGAAGAACATATTTTCGTTATAGTAGCTGGAGGATTTTTCTTGCGGTTGAGTGGCTCGCTCCACCCAACCCGGCGACACAATTTGCTTTCCGTCCCACTGTCCATCATTCAACATCAGACGCCCGAACTTCGCGAAATCAATCGCCGTCGCGTTAATGCCGCTCTCCATCTTTTCAAGTCCATGCTGGTCGCCGTTTACGCTCCATGAGCCGGGGTGCTCCATCCCCAGACGTCCCCACAGCTTTTCCTGCAAGTACGCAGTCACAGACATTCCAGTCACGCGTTCGAGAATAATACCCAGCAGCAGCGGATGGTAATTGTTATAGTGCCAATGCTCTCCGGGAGCACCTACGATGGCGGTCTTTTCCAGAGCCGCTTTGCGCAAATCCGCTGCGTGATAAGTTATGTCATCGTCGTTGTCTGGATCGTCCTCGTGATAGCGCATGCCGGATGACATTAGCAGCAAATCCTGGATCGTGATTCTCGCAAATCGCGGATCCCGTTTTACTAACTCGGGCAGATACTTGGTGATCGAATCGTTGATGCTGCCTATCTTCCCCTCATCAATTGCAATACCCACTAAAGTGGAGACAAACGACTTTGCTACCGAAAACGAGGTGACAATGGAATCTCTTCTGTAGCCGTTGAAGTACTTTTCGTAAAGAATGCCATCGTCCTTAATTACAATGAAAGACGTCGTTGCGCTTCTGGTTAGGAACGTCTCCAGGTCTCCGACTCGCTTTCCAGGAGCATATTCGATGGCCGCGAGTGCGGCCCCGACCTTGTGGTCTTCCCGAGTTCGCCGAAAGCGGAAAGGATGCTGGCTTGCTTTGAGCGCGCGCGAAGGAAATATCAGGTAATCAAAGACGGTGGCGTCACCCCATTTCTCGAATTGTTCTTCATAAGGCAGCGGGCGCACTTGCAATCTGTTTCGCCTCAAGCCTTCCAGGCCTTCCCGATATACCTCGGAAGGGGACATCGATGACGAGACGATGTTGTGCATGACGATTTGGCGATACTGTTCAAACTCACGCCTCTGCGGTTTCATCTCCGGCAGGTTCTCTTCTTCTGCCTTCCGACTTAATAAGCGGGTCAGTTTAAAGCTCATGGCAACATGATCCCTTCCTTGAAAAGCAAGGCTTCGGAAAGGAATCGCCATTTCCGCAATCCAACCGTCAGCGACAATGCTTGCTCTGCTCTCCCACTTCATGTCCACCGTGAACCGGGGACGATTGTCATCGTCAAGCGTCCCGCTCGAACGGATATTTGCGGGTGTCACCAGAAAGAACAGGCTATTAAGGGCGTCGTCATAGGTATTGAGGCAGAGGACCACCCAATCATCTTTCCAGGCATCATCCCTGCTGGTGGCTAGTGCCCTTATCTTCTGGGGCTCATGGTCAAAACTTCGAACGGCCACATATAGAGACGTTGCATCGTACGTCAGATACACCTCAGTTCGCTCCGACGGCGATTTACCGGCTTCAGGGTGACGGGTTTTGAAATCAGCGTACATTGTCGCCGACTTCCAGCCTGGGTCTCCCATCTTACCGTCGAGCACAATAGCCCTCGTTGATCGGCGAATGCTCTCCTTGCTGTCTGGTGGTGTTTGGGAATTCGCAATGCCAGTACTCGCCAAAACGTATAGCAAGCAGCTCAAGAACCAAACTCGCGGCCGGAGCCCTTGAATAGGAAACCAGGTTGAGGACGTTAACATCGTCATCGAAGTTCGCGCGGTTGCATTTCGGTAACTTCTGAACGCGACGACTAGGAGGTAAGAGCCAACCGATGCGCTGACCAAAGCAAGCGCTATCCAACAAGCAGCGCTTAGCCTAATGCAATTGCTCGCAAGGAGTCCAGCTCTGAAAATCTACTGAGGAGAAATGGAGCGGGCGACGAGGCTCGAACTCGCAACTTTCAGCTTGGGAAGCTGACACTCTACCATTGAGTTACGCCCGCTCGGTCGAAGGATGAAATATGAAATGGATACTATCCGCACTTCTGAACTGAAAAGATAGTTAAGCCAAGTGCCAGTGTCAATATGGGAGGTAACTCGCTCAACGAGTAGATACCGATTTTCCACTTGTTTTTTTCCATTTGTCATTTCTCATTTTCCATGATTTTCCATTTTTCATTTTCGATTGAGGACAACTCGAACGGTGAGTATCACAAAATGACAAATGAAAAATGGAAAATGGAAAATGGAAACTCTTCCGACCTACTTAGTACTACTTCAAATACGGGTCCACCAGCTCGTCCCAGAGGCCCTGCGATTTTAGAATCATCTCGACCACTTCGCGAACGGCCCCGCGACCGCCCTTTGCTCTTGTCACATAATGGGCCGCGGAATGCGCTTCCTCGACCGCATCGGCAACTGCCACAGCCAATTCCACTCGCTGCATCAGGGGAATATCCGTCAGATCATCTCCCACGTAGGCAACTTCCTTTTCATTAACGGCTGCCTGCAGCAGCACTTCTTCAAAAGCTTTGATCTTGTCCTCGTCACCCTGGCGCACAAACTCAATTCCCAGTTCGCCCGCCCTGCGATCAACCGCCTGCGAAGTGCGCCCACTGATGATTCCCGACCGGAGACCGGCACGGTGCAACAAGCTGAGACCGAGACCATCGTGAGCATTGAAACTCTTATGCTCGTCGCCGTTTTCCAGCAACCATAGTCGCCCATCAGTAAGCACACCGTCGCAATCCATCAATAGCAGTTTGATGCGTGAAGCGCGTTGTTCTATTGAGGAGAGACCATTCATGATTTTATCTGTGTGGACGCCAGACTAGCTTTCAGAACATTTTCCATTTCTCATTTGTCATTTTTCATGGATTCAATTTAGAAGTTGGCTTTTATCGTAATCGGGCAGTTTCACGCGCGGCTGTCACCAATCTCAAATGAAAAATGGAAAATCGACTCCGACTGAGAAACTAAACACACTGGCAACGAAGAGACGCCTGTCTTACTAGTTCACCTCAAAAAGATCTATGCCGGTAAGCTTCCAACCACCAGCAGCGCGAGTCAGAACCAAAACGGCCGTGCCCGAACGCTGCCGCCCCAACTCTTTGGTGTCGAGGCTAACGTCTGCTGCTACCAGATTTCCGTCCAGTTGTTCTGTGCGTAAGACCTTGGTTTGCCAGACCTCGGGCTGCGTACCTATGACGCCACCAATGAACCTTACCAGCTCGCCCGAAACGATGCGCGACTCCAGTTCAGTCTTCTTGCCGCTGGTGATCGCCTGATCCAGTTGTGCGACAAAAGTGCGCACGGCGGGATCCACCTGCAGGATATTGGCTGCGGTTTCCGCTTTGATGCGACCGGCGCGAGCTGCCAGCGAGGAAGCATATTCGGCGTCAGCGCGTACGGCATCATTGAACCGCTTCGCAGCTTCCGCGGCCTGTCCTCTTCTTAAACTGATCTCGCCGAGGCCAATATTGCCCCATGCCAGTGCGGCCGGAGTTGGGAGGGGTTCCTCGAGAGCTGACCGGAAAAGTCTTTCCGCTTCGTCGATTCTGTTCTGACCGAGCAAAGCGCGCGCGAGAATAATGCGCGCTTCCTGCATATTGGGCGCCTGGTCAAGTATCTCACGAGCGATTGCCTCAGCCTTGACGTAGTCCTGTGCCCCAAACTGGCGAGTCGCTTCTCCCAAACCTTCCTGGAGGTCGCGCGCGCGTGGAGCGCTGTCGTTGGAATAGTCCAGTTGCGCGTAGAGCTTCTCCGGATCGATCTCAAGGCGGACAACTTTTGCTGTGGTCTTGAAAATTGCCTCGCCGAAATTACGCGCCGGGACTGTAACGTCAACTGAAAGTTGTTCGCCATTGGCAGTTGTGGCTTTAACCTTAGTTATTGCATCAGTCGACCCAAGATTTCTCAAAGCGGCGACCCACTCGCCCGATCGTTGTTGTGGCACTCCAATTATCAGATCGAGATCTGTGACCTGATCGAGCTGCTGATCGAGAAGCGTTTTTGTTTTCTCACCACCGCGGTCGGCCAAAGCCTTTCGCAGGGTGGCAAGATTGATTCCACTGGTGTTTCCCTTCCCGGCCTGCAGCAGTTCTCGCAACACGGTCGTGAAACTATCATGGCCGAGAGTCTGATCGATTAGCCGCCAGACCATCGCCCCTTTGTTTGGCACGGAGTTGAAATAAGTTCCCTCCAAAGGTGTCACGCGAGCCAGCGGCGCATCTTTCCTGGCGACGCTGCTGTAGGCGAGCCGCTCTCGTAATCTTTCCGATTGAGCAGCCTGGCGGCCAAACTGCTTCTCGATGAATAGCACGGCAAGGAAACGCGGTAGAGCTTCTCGCAGCAGTCCCCCGCCCTCTCCTCTGACTGGGGTTTGACCGCCAATCCACAGCCGGGCAATCGCTTCTGAAATCACCAACGCAGTGACGGAATCTACTTTCGCTCTTCGGAATGCGCCGGGCTCGACGAGTACCGTCCCGGCATCGTTAAAGCCAGATCCGCGTCTCACCGAAATCAAACGGATTGGAACTTCTGGTGCGGGCCCCAGCAGCGCGGCATAAAACGTTCGGGCGCTGGCGGCTACATTAACTATCGCCTCTGCTTGCTTCTTCTCTTCCGCAGTCGCGCCTCGCGAGAGAAACGCAGTTATGTTTTTACTTTCGCTCGTGCCTTCAACTCTGTCCCAGTCGCCTTGCACAAAAAATGGCTGCGCGAAGAGTGCTTGTTCGTAAATAGTTGAGCCAGCCGTGTCGCCTTTTTCGATCCCTGAACTGACTGCGCCGGCTCCATTAACAACCAAACGGACCGGGGCGGTATCAGCGCCGCGCACTGTGAACGGCGTGTTGGGTGCTGGATACCAGAAAGAGAGCGGCAGAAACTGAGAACCGATTGGCGAGATTGACGCAAGGCCGGTATTACTCTCAACCGGCAGGCTGTAACTGATGTTAACAACCAGCGGACCGCCTGAGGAAACCGAGTTTGGCAGCGTGACTGTTGCCCGCTGTAGATTTCCGTAGGTTTCGGGAGCGATCCTGAAATTGGCAGCGGCCCCGCCAACCGTCACGCCTTTAATGGCCGCTTTGTTGGCGATGCGAAACGTGAACGACGAGCCTGTGCCGCGACCTACGTTGGTGGCGCTGAGTATGGCCACAACGCTCAAAGCTCGCTCCGCCTGCTGAATGTTTGCCGTGATATCGAAGTTCGTTATTTGCCAGGCGGCCCTGGCTTCTTCCTGGGCCGGCGCGATTGCTGTAAAAAGAAAAAGAGCTGCGAAAATAGACGCAATGATTTTCATATCTGAGACAGTTGCTAATGCCTTAGTTGATCCAAATAAAGTGTGATCGGGAAACAGAATCTTAGCTACACGACTCCGGCCGAACTGTCGCTCACCAATTTATGAATGTCGCGAAGCATGAATAGCAATGCTTCCATTCGTTCAAGAGGCAGCGCGTTTGGCCCATCGGAAGGGGCCCGCTCGGGACACTCATGCACCTCCATGAAGACCGCATCAACCCCACACGCAACGCCCGCGCGCGCGAGAGGTTCGATGTACTCCGATTGTCCTCCGGTTGCATGCCCAAGTCCTCCGGGAAGTTGCAGTGAATGGGTCACGTCAAACACGATCGGAACCTGAAATTCACGCATGATCGGAAACGATCGCATGTCCACGACCAGGTTATTGTAACCAAAACTTACTCCCCGCTCAGTGAGCATTAGTCTTTCGCAGCCAACGGCGCGGACCTTGTCCACAATGTTGCGCGCATCCTGAGGCGCGAGAAACTGACCCTTCTTGATGTTGACGGCGCGACCGGATCGCGCGGCTTCCAGAATGAGGTCAGTCTGTCGCGATAGAAATGCGGGGATCTGTAAAATGTCCGCGACCTCCGCCACCGGACTTACTTGAGACACATCGTGAACATCGGTAAGCACAGGTACAGCAACTTCTTCTTTCACGCCTCGCAGGACGTTAAGGCCTTCCTCCATGCCAAGACCGCGGAAACTTTTAAGCGACGAGCGATTAGCCTTATCGAATGATGATTTGTAAACGAAGTCGAGACCCGCCTGGTGTGCACGGGTCGAGCATTCACGGGCCATCATAAGCGCATGTTCCCGCGATTCGATAACACAAGGGCCGGCGATAATCGTCAAGCGGCCGTCACCGAACGTCGTGTTTCCAACTTGAAAAGGTCTCATCGACTTGCAATCTTCACGCTAACATTAAGCATCATTCCTGGCGCAACAATCACTCAATCGTTTTACGGGATCAATTTCTTCATCTTCTTCGGAACAGATTTAAGAAAGCGTCCTATCTTCGATCCCTTCTTCTGTTCCGGCGTGGGTGAGGGTGAAGGTTTTTCACTTTCGCGCTTAGGGGAAGCTGTTGGCAACGGTGAAGGTGACGGAGTCGGCTCTGCCGTAGGGCTGGGACTGGCAGCGACGACAGGATCCGTTTGCGGCACCGCGTTACGATATCTCACCGCCAGCGCGATACCGATCAAGAGTATGGCTCCAACAACTGTTGCGACTACCAGGAACCGTTTTTTTGACTGCTGCGTTCCGCTAATCGACACAGAAATCCTTGGGAAGGAACGCTGCTTTACCGTTCCGATGGGCGCGGAATCATTTCCGTCCTTGCCGCCGGCCAACTGAGCAGATCGAACTACAGTCACTTCGCTCGCGTCAGAATTGGCGGCGCGGTTTTCCCGCAAGCGCGAGATATCTATCACCAGCCGCCCGGATGGAGATTCCGTGCCGACTTCGCGCAGGGCCTTTAGGTTTGGCGAGCTCGTAACGGCTGCGTGCTCGAGCCCCAGCCGCTCCGCCGTTGCCAATAATTCCTTCCGAAACTCAGCTGCATTCGCCGGCCGATCCTCCGGCCGCTTTTCCAGCGTATGCAGTACGACTTCCTCCAGGGCTGGCGGAATTGAGGAGACAATTTCGCCCGGACTCCGCGGAACTTCCGCCGTGTGCTTCATCGCGATTGCCAAGGGCGTCGATCCACTGAAAGGAACGGCGCCCGTAAGCATCTCGTAAAGAATGACGCCCAGACTGTAAACGTCGGCCGCAGGAGTCAATTCGGCACCGTCACATTGCTCGGGAGACATATAGCGTGGCGTTCCGATCATGGCACCGACCGCGGTCAGCGTCATTGGTTCGTCTTCCTCAAGAGATTCCGCGGCCAGTTTCGCAATCCCGAAATCAAGGACCTTGACGACGGCCGGCACCTCCGCGCGTTGCACAATGAATATGTTTGCCGGCTTCAAATCGCGATGAATGATGCCTGCCTCGTGTGCTGCAGCCACCGCCGCGGAAATCTGCATCATCAACGAGACCGAGCGAGCCGCATCAAGGGGCGCTTCTTTCGCCAGCACGTCGCGGAGCGTACGACCCTCGAGCAATTCCATCACAATATAAACATAGCCATCGTGTGATTCCCCAAAGTCCGTGACGGTAACGGCGTTTGTATGTTGCAGACGGCCGGCAGCCCTCGCTTCACGACGAAACCTGGTGCGGGCTGCTTCATCTTCGACAAAACGCTGGTTCAGAACTTTAATCGCGACCGGTCGATCGATCAGCACGTGGCGCGCGCGATAGACCGTCCCCATGCCACCTATACCCAGGCGCGCCTCGAGATGATATTTGTCGTCAAGCGTACGCCCTAGGAGAGGATCGACGGCAGCAGGCTCTTCGTTTGTTGCATCAGCCTGCAATGTAGACTGGTCCTGTGGACAAATCTTGATGTCGGCAGAGTAGTACCGTCCGCATGTAGGGCAATGAAGCATAGGAAACTCGATAAACTAAGGGAGAGCGGTATCATTATTACCTAAACGAACGGCGAGCGGTAGCGGGGATACTGCGACTGCTTATCAACACTTTCATTTTTGAGTGTAGTCAACCCAGCGGGGGCGAGCCCACCTTCCCAACCCCGAGCTGATCAAACTTGAACTTCTGATTCATCTTGAAAGGCTCGCAAGCCGATTCTTGCTGAAAGCGCCTTCAACCCGAATCTGGTAGAACTCGTGAGGAGTCTCCGGGTTAGGAAGATGGGCTCGCCCCCGCCGATTTTGGTTAAGGCCTACTCCATGCTGACCACACTGGCGCGTTCCGAAATGAGAGGCTCGATCTCGCCGTTTTTATCCATGGATGTTTCGTTCTGCATACGGTTTTCGTAAGCAGCCCGGACAAAAGATGTGAACAACGGATGCGCGTTTAGAGGCTTCGACTTGTATTCGGGATGAAATTGACAACCTAGAAACCACGGATGTTCCTCGCGCGGAAGCTCAACGATCTCGACGAACTTGCCATCGGGAGAGACGCCACTAAAAACTAACCCGGCGCTTTCCAGAGTTTGGCGAAACTCCGGATTAAACTCATAACGATGCCGGTGGCGTTCGCTAATCTGTTCGGCTCCGTAAACTTCCTTCGCCAGCGAACCTGATGAGAGGTTGCAAAGCCATGCCCCCAGCCGCATCGTTCCGCCGAGCTCTTCAACGTCGACCAGATCGCGCAACTTAAAGATGACTGGATAAGGACTTTCGCTATCAAACTCAGTTGAATCGGCATCCTTTAGTCCGCACACGTTCCGCGCAAACTCGATACACGCGGTCTGCATCCCCAGGCAAATGCCGAAGTAAGGCGTATGACTCTTGCGCGCGTAAGTGATCGCGCGAATCATTCCTGCGACGCCGCGTTTGCCAAAACCACCCGGGACGAGAATGGCGTCGAAGTCGCGCAGTCGCGCCTCATAATCGTCGTCCATGAGATCTTCAGACTCGATCCATTTCACGCTCACGCGAACGTTGTTTGCTACGCCGCCGTGCGTCAGGGCCTCACGTAAAGATTTGTAGGAGTCTTCCAGCTCGACATACTTGCCGACTATGGCAATCGAGGTTTCGCCGCCGGAAGGCTCGCGCACCGTGCCCACCAGGTCGCGCCACTCGGAAAGGTTTGACCGGGACGCACGCGCACCAAAACCGAGTTGCGTAACAATCAATTCATCCAGTCCCTGCTCGTGAAAAGCAAGCGGCACATCGTAGATAGTGTCAACGTCCTGAGCGCTAATGACCGCCGATTCTTTCACGTTGCAAAACAACGCGATCTTCGAACGCAGATCATAGGAGAGTGGTTTTTCAGAACGACACAAAAGAATGTCGGGAGCGATACCAATTTCGCGCAGCTCGCGAACCGAATGCTGCGTGGGTTTCGTTTTCAGTTCCTTTGCAGCCGCGATGAAAGGCACCAGCGTGACGTGAATGAAAAGTGTGTTGCCGGCGCCTTCCTCGTTTCCCATTTGACGGATAGCTTCAAGGAAAGGAAGCGATTCGATATCGCCGACCGTACCGCCGATCTCAACAATTATGACATCGGGATTCTCTTTCTCAGCCACCGCCCTGACCGCCTCTTTTATTTCGTTGGTCACATGGGGAATAACCTGAATAGTTTTGCCGAGATAGTCGCCGCGACGCTCCTTCTCGATGACGGAGAGGTAGATCCGTCCGGTCGTCCAGTTGTTTGCCTGTGACAAAGGAGCATGCGTGAATCGTTCGTAATGACCAAGGTCGAGATCAGTTTCCGCACCATCGTCAGTTACGAAGACCTCGCCATGCTGAAACGGCGACATGGTGCCGGGATCGACGTTGATATAGGGATCGAGCTTGATCAACGAAACGTTCAGACCGCGAGCTTCCAGCAGACAGCCAATCGAGGACGCGGCCAAACCTTTCCCTAAACTGGAAACCACGCCACCGGTAATAAAGATGTATTTAGTCATTGCCGCCTTCCTATTTGGGACAAGCATTGTGCCTGTCGTTTTTGTGAGACAGACTGAAGAGTCTGCCTGGGTTACTGGCTGCCTGGGTTATTGCCTTCTGCCTAGCTGGCATCGAATATTTTCTGCAACCCAGACTGTTAGTTTGCCTGCGCAGCTAAACCGGGGGTCCTCGCGCGGGCGTGGGGATGGTAGCAGCTTGCGCTACATTTCGTGCTTCTGCCGTCTGTCGTCTGCTCCTGCCTCCTGCTCCTTCTCTCCTCCTGCCTCATCTCCGTCACCCTTAGCCTGCTCACTATCGAACCGACCTTCCTTGAAATCTTCCTGCGCTGCCACTGCCTTTGCCGTGGCCGGATCGAGGATCTTTTGCAGACCCACAAAACCGGCGCTCAACAAGCTCGGCGCCTCGGCAGCGCGCTTCTCAAACTCCTTTACACTGACTTCGTAAGGCCTGGAAAGCTGCCACAGAGCAAGGACTCCGCACAGAATAACGAAGCCAATTACTGCTAATCCAATCCAGTCGTTCATAAGTACTAGGTTCCGAGTTCCGAGTTCCGAGTTTAGCCTGTCTATCCTAACTCGAAAGTCGAAACTCGAAACTCGAAACTTCCTTCGTGATTGCCCGCACTCGTTCCAGGTCCTTAATCGTGTCAACCCCAATCGATTCCGTGCTCGCTTTTATTGCTTTGATTCGGATGCCATGCTGCAGCGCCCGCAGTTGTTCGAGCGACTCCAAACGCTCGAGCTCAGACTGTGGCCACTGCGCAAACTTGAGCAGGACCTCGCGACGATAAACGTAAAGCCCGGTATGTTTGCGAAACCCGGCTAACAACGAAGGTTCCTCCAACAATGCCGCTTCCAGGCTGCCATGTCTTCGCACACCATCACGCGGATAAGGTATTGGCAAGCGAGAAAAGTAGACAGCGTGTTTAGACTCGTCAACCACCACCTTGACGATATCAGGGTTCAGAACGTCGGCAGCGGATTCTATCGGCTCCCAGGCTGTCGCTATTCCCGCATCCCGATCTCCAGCCAACGCCTCAATAGCGTCGTCGATTGTCAATGGTGAAATTAAGGGCTCATCACCCTGTACATTCACAACGATGTCGACGTCTGCCAACGAAGCAGCCACTTCCGCAATTCGATCGGTGCCGCTCGCATGATCGTTGCGCGTCATCACGGCTTCATGTCCTGCTGATTTCACTGCCGCCAGTACGCGCGCGTCATCAGTCGCAACGATTGTGCGATTAACATTTCGCGCCGCGAGCACACGTTCAACAACCCAACAAATCATGGGTTTTCCGGAGATTTCGAGCAGCGCTTTTCCTGGCAAACGAACAGACTCGTAGCGAGCCGGGATTATTGCAACAACGTTTGTTTGGGAATTGTTTGGAGGATTTGTTCCCGTGTGATTCACGGGGTAACAGATTAACTTGCGCGCACCTCAGTGTCAACGCGTGGAAGAAGAGGGTAGTGGGTCAGTTTACCGTTGGGAGGTCGGATTTTTTGGAGAACCGAGCGCGGTAGCGCCGGATGCTAAAGTCAACTTCAACGCACGCTATGCCGAACCGTGCGCGGTAGCGCCGGATGCTAAAGTCAACTTTGGCGTAGTGATGCAGAACCGTGCGCGGTAGCGCCGGATGCTGAAGTCAACTTCAACGCACGCCATACGAGCGCGGTAGCGCCGGATGCTGGAATCAACTTTGGGTAGTGATGCAGAACCGTGCGCGGTAGCGCCGGATGCTGAAGTCAACTTTGGGTAGTGATGCAGAACCGTGCGCGGTAGCGCCGGATGCTGAAGTCAACTTTGGCGTAGTGATGCAGAACCGTGCGCGGTAGCGCCGGGCGCTAAAGTCAACTTTGGCGTAGTGATGCAGAACCGTGCGCGGTAGCGCCGGATGCTGAAGTCAACTTCAAACTTTCGCCCAGTGGCATCATCCGCACAAGCGAAGGCTGGAAATTAATAGGTGCTGCCTGTAACAAGTCTCTTCCGCCAATCCTGGTACAATCACTACGCCAAAGTTGACCTTAGCATCCGGCGCTACCGCGCACGGTTCTGCATCACTACGCCAAAGTTGACTTTAGCATCCGGCGCTACCGCGCACGGTTCTGCATCATTGCGCTGAAGTTGACTTTAGCATCCGGCGCTACCGCGCACGGTTCTGCATCATTACGCTGAAATTGACTCTAGCATCCGGCGCTACCGCGCACGGTTCTGCATGGCTTGCCCCTCTTATTTTTCAAACTGAACCACTAACTGAAGCAAAGGCACTGATGCAGTTCAGAGTTCAAGCTTTAGCTTGCGACTCGAAACGGCAGCCTAAAGGCTACCACCCCACGCGGGCGTTCCCCGGGCTGAACTCCGAACTTCCGGCTTGAAACTGCATCAGCACCTGAAGCAACAGGCATCTGTCGGCTGCTAAATACGCATCAATCAAGTGGATTCCCAAAGTCCTTGAGCGGGGTCGTGTGTTACAATTCGCGCTCGAATGCCCAGTTTCCGTGTCAACTGACTTCAGATTTCTAAAGATCCTAAAGAGGAGAAATACTTCTTGCGCCGTTCCTGTATAGCCTTCACTTTCGCGCTCCTGCTGAGTTGCGCCGGCCCGCGAATTAGTAGCGTGGCTCTTGCTCAGCAACCGACCCCAACTAACCCGCCACCTGACAAGAAAACAGATCAGAAGGTGGATAAAAACCAGAAGAATTTCACCGCAGAACAGATTGCTGAGTCGTCCATATATCTCTACGGGAGCCGGGCGCTGCTGGCGCAAATCCGGCGGAATGGCGTTGAGCGAGGTCGAATCTGTAAGCCAACCTGTGAAGTCGGTAAGACTGAAGAAGCCGCCTATGAGCGACGCTTCATGCGCGGGGAGAGCATGGATGAAGACAAGATCCGGCTTGATCAGAAAATGCCAACGCTGGAGTACTCCCTAGTTTATGGCGGCGGCGGACGTCTGTGGGGCATCATTAATGGAGCCTCGTTTACCCCCAGGCAAGACGCTGCGAGCACCTTCCTGTCGCAACTTCGCCATAGCCTGGATACTTTATTGAGATACAAAGAAAACGGTTCGACCCTCAGTTTGGTGGGAAAGGACAAGCAGAAGGGGCTGGATCTTTACATCCTCGATGTGATCGACAAAGACAAACAATCCACTCGGTATTACCTTAGCGCGAAGACGCTCCACGTGCTTTGGCTCGAATACGAGGAGCCCGCGCCTGGAGGGTCCGCGCCATTAAAGTATTCCCGCAAGTACATGGATTACCGTTACGCCCAGGGTACGCTGGTTCCTTACCGGAGCGTATTGCTGGAGGAGGGGAAGCAAATACAGGAAACACGGATCCTCAACGTCACTTACGGTATCAAGCTTGACGACGCGCTATTCAAGAGTCCTGAGGCATAGGTAACGCAATGTGTTAGATTGCGGCGCTGCTGGCCGCTCCACCGAGCGCCAGTCAAGCCCCACAAAATCGAGGTAGTGGGTCAGTTTGATGTCCGATAAGCTTTGGCTTGTCGCTGAGTCACGACAAACTAAAGTTTATCGGACACTTCTAACGAAACTGACCGACTACGAGAATTGACTGCTAACGTTAGGTTCCGGACACCCCTCAGACCGATGGTGCCCCTCAACTGAACCGCAGCCAAGCCCCCGCAAACTAACAGTTTGCGTTACACCGGCAGCTTTTCATCCGACCCTTTGGGAACCTCTTGCCAGTTCGAGCGTGTATAAACCGCGGAGGGTCATCGGTCAGGGTATAATAGGGGTTCAAGTGACCGCTCCGCTGTGAAGTCGGTAAGTCGCTTAGTTGCGGCGCGTATTGTCAACAATAAGGAACTCGTCAGCGCGTGTGAGAGCCTACCTGCCCTGATGGACACACTTACTACGATCGATAACCTGGGCTTCGCCGCAGTCGTGCGGCACGAGGTGGTTGCGGATCCAACGACGGACCACGCACTTCTCGAAGCCACGCGCACGGGCGACGAGGATGCCTTCGCCGAACTGGTGAGCCGTTATCGTAACCAGATTACGAGTTACATCTATCGCATGACTAACGACTATGACGGCGCGGTCGATCTGGCGCAGGAAACATTTGTGAGAGTTTACCGGGCGGCTGAACGGTACCAAACGACCTACGCGTTTTCGACTTACATTTACCGCATTGCGACTAATCTCGCGATTAGCGAACTTCGCAAACGAAAGCGCCGCAAGCTGGTTTCTTTGACAGGTTTTTTTCAATCGAAAGATGGCGCGGAACCGCAGGAGTTTAACCCGGCCGATCATAAACCGTTGCCCGATACGGAACTGGTGGATGCCGAACGTCGCCATGCCGTACAACGCGCGATCAGCACGTTACCGGAAAAGTATCGTGCGCCTCTTATCTTGCGCGATGTGGATGGGAAGAGTTATGAGGAGATCTCGCGGATTCTGGAAACGAGCGAAGGGACAGTTAAGTCCCGCATTAGCCGCGCAAGAGGTTTTTTGCGGGAGAAGATGAGAGCTTATCTCTGAGGAGTACTATGAAAAGTATGAACTGCCGAAACGTACGAAGCGAAATCGAGGAAGCGGCTGCGGGAAACTTGCTAAGTCCAACGGTAAATGAACACTTGATGAGTTGCGTCGCTTGCGAAACGCTCTTACGCGAACAGACTAGTTTGCGGGCGTTAGTTGCCAGTCTTGGTACCGTCGAGGCGCCCGGCGATTTTGATTTTCGCTTGCGGGCGCGTCTGGCCGGCGAAAAGCGTGGGCTGGCGCAACCGTTTGCGCTGGGAAGTTTCTCATTTGGTTTTCGTTCTGCCATCGTCGCGACACTTCTGCTGCTAGTAGGATCCGCGCTCATGTTCGTCAGTTTCAAGACGCGCTCTGGCGATTCGTTATCTCCGGGTGTGGCGACGAATAAACCAAAAGTCGCACCAGATCAGACTGAGGTCACAACAAAACATGTAGAGACCGTCGCGACTGAAGGAGCGCCGGGATCACAGCCAGGTGATGGAAGCATCGTTAAAGGAGGCGTAAGTTCACCAGCGGGAACGGCTTCGCCTTCTCCCAGGCGTCGTGGATTGAGCCGTCCGGAGCTTGCAGGTCTGCGAGACCTCAATCGCCAGAGGACGCGAGATCTGAGCAGCTCGCCGGCCCCGGTGTTAAAGCGCGATCAGCTTGCTGAAGTTTATCCCGCGGCCGCTTTCTCGCTCGCTGGCGGATATCAGTCATTAAAAGTTTCGTTGGACGATGGCCACGGGATTTCACGAACGATCTCCCTGCCTACTGTTAGTTTTGGTTCACAGCGCTCTTTGTCGCAAGGTGCATCTCCGCTGATGGCGTCAGCGAGAGGTGCATGGTGAGTGAAAGGGGTTGCTGTCAGGTAGCGTAAGTATTCACGAAGATGAACCAGGAAATGAGAACCCAGAAGACAATTAACCCATTCACACTTGTACTCCCGGCCGCATTCCTAGCCGGTTTGTTTTGCGTCCAGTCAACGGCGCAGACTCAAACGCCTTCGCCGCAGCCTCGAAAGACCACCACTGCCACTACTGTTGGTCGAGTCATCCTGGAGAATAAGCCTGCGGCGCCACAGGTGGTAACGATTCTGCATAGCCTTAACGGATTGAAGGTTTTAGGTCTACTGATTCGTTCCCAGGAACAAATTGAGGCTATTGCCAAACTCGACCAGGGTTTTGATATCGCCGGTGAAGTTCACACAAGTGTGATTGCCGGACTTGCCCTCGACGACGGGCATACGATCGCCGCGTGGCTTCCGGAAGCGGAAGCTGAGATGCCACCGCCGGCTTTTCAATTTTTTCCGCGAGTGCCTGAGCCGCCGCAAGTGCCTTCAACTTCAGGTTCCCCTACAAAGGCAGCGCCGCTACCAGGAAGAGCGCCGGCTATTCCAGGCATGCCGGCGATCAGCATTCCGGGAAACCTTCTTGAGCCTGCGGATCTTCGGGTGATTACTCGCGACGGCAAGAAGATCATGGGCCGCTACGTTGGCCTCGATGGCCTCACCGGCCTGTCACTAATTAGTCTGACCAACGGTAGTCTGCCGCAAACCGTCAATTCGGAAGAGGAGACGATAATCGTCGGTCAACGACTTCGTGTAATTGGGCCTCAGCCTGCTCCGCGCACTGAAACGGGCGCGAAGTCTCCGATGTATGTTCGCATAGGAGAAACGGAGGCGATGGTCATCAACGTGAGTCGTTCTCCGTCTGGAGGTGTTGCTCGCGTCAAGATTAAATCAGTGAAGTTATCGCCGGTGAATATTGGCGGCATAGCGATTAGCGAGGCCGGGGAGACACTGGGAATTGTCGATGCGGTAGAAGGTAGTGAGGCGACGATAGTTCCAATGGCTCTCGTACGAATCGCTGCTAAACGCGTGATGGCGCGACAAGCCAGCGTGCCTCGACCCTGGCTTGGAATTCGCGGTGAGCCTATTGGCACTGTCTCGCTGGAAAAGATCTTGCGAGTTGGTTGGGAGATCGAGCGTGCGCGCGAGCTGGCTCAGAAGCGCCAGGGAATTCTGCTCACTTCTGTAGCCCCGGGAAGTCCTGCTGCGCTCGCGAAACTCAAGCCCGGCGATGTGATACTTAGTGTTAACAATGGACACGTGCGCAATGCGGATGATTTCTCGTGGCTATTAGACGAAGTCGCACCTGAAATCCCGGTGCTCTTCACAGTGGCTCGTCCGGGCAAAGATGTTTCCGAAGCATTTGAGATTAAGCTGAGCGAATCGCCGTTTGGCATAAGAGAGTTTGAAGAGCATATTCCCAGAGGGTACAAGCCCAGATTGCTCAGGGCTGAGGGTGTAGAGTCTATCCTTCTCAAGCCACGGGTCGCTTCACGCTTCGGCTCGACAGGAGGATTGCTGGTGGTTTCGGTTCAACCAGCAACCGATGCCTTCAAGGCCGGACTGCGGCCGGGTGATGTGATTGAATCCATCGATGGACAGCCTATCTTCTCGGGCGCCTCCGCTATGACACTCCCGAAACACCCGGGCGCGACCTCGACCTGCGTCGTAGTGCGGAATAAAGAAAAACTAGTGCTTACCTTGAGGTATGCGAACCACTATTCGACGAAGCCAACACCGTAAGGCGATGTTGCCGACGGCGCTGATACAGTTTCAAATTGGAATCAAATCTCGGTACTGCCACGGCTTGGCCGAGAGTGTCCGATAAACTTCAGTTTGTCGATTGGGTCCGATAACGACAAGCTAAAGCTTATCGGACATCAAACTGACTACCCTCCTCTGACCTTCGTTCGATGGTCATAGACCGTGAATGTTAGTTGAACTTACGGCAAGTCAGAGACTTGCCGCGCATCGAAACGGCTAAGCCCGTAGGCGCAACAGCACTGAAACCGCATCAGCACCCCAACGACGGCAATGGGAGTGTCGATGAGAGTGTCCGATAAACTTCAGTTTGTCGATTGGGTCCGACAACGACAAGCTAAAGCTTATCGGACCACGGCTAAGCCGGTAGGCGCAACAGCACTGAAACCGCATCAGCACCCCAACGACGGCAATGGGAGTGTCGATAAGAGTGTCCGATAAACTTCAGTTTGTCGATTGGGTCCGACAACGACAAGCTAAAGCTTATCGGACATCAAACTGACCACCTTCCGCAGGACACCAGCATGGCCGCCTTCCGACATGCTGTGCTAATCTACCTCCTTCCTGAATTAGCGATTGCCCAACAAGCTTAAGTTTGTCGAACTGTCCATCAAGAATACAGAATAATCGCCAACGCCTATGTTGCATGATGCCGTTTTGCGCTATCACGATTTACTTCGCGACGATAGCCTCGCTGAGTCTTCGCGCGCACTGCTCGACGAAGGTCTCGAGGAGTCGAAGTTAATCTTTGGCGGCCGCCGGCTTTCACCTTACCTGCGTCCACACTTTGTCACTGAGCAGGACTTCAGCCGCATTGTTCGGACCTGTGAAACGGTTTGGTCTGCAATTCAAAAGGTTAAGGATGCGGCCATTCACGACGACTCAATTGTTAATGATCTTGGTGTAACCGATATTGAACGGGAACTTATCGGCATTGATCCGGGTTATCGAGCGGTATCTCCTACAGCGAGGCTCGACTCCTTTCTTACCGACACCGCCTACAGCTTTGTGGAACTCAACGGCGAGACTCCCGCGGGTATCGCCTACGTCGATGCCGCTTACGATATTTTTTCGCGACTCCCGGTGATGAAGAAATTTGCCGAAAACTATAACGTGCGCCCTCTTTATGGACGTCGCCACCTGCTCGATGTCCTGCTTGATTCCTATGAAGAGTATCTCGGCCGTAAGCCGGACACTGTCCCGCAAATCGCCATCGTCGACTTAAAGGGAATGCCAACTCAGAAGGAATTCGAGCTCTTCAAGGAGTTTTTTGAAAGGGAAGGCTATCCCTCGATAATCTGTTCGCCTGACGAGCTGGAGTTTGATGGTAATCGTCTGCGCGCCGGCGATTTCCAGATAGACATCGTTTACAAACGACTGCTTGTCAATGAATACCTTCCGATCATGCGCGAGTCTCCGGCGCTGCTCGATGCCTACCGCGCCGGGGCGGCTTGCATGGTGAATAGTTTTCGCTCGAAGCTTATTCACAAAAAGGCATTGTTTGCAGTGCTTACGGACCAGCGGCGAGCGGCGCTATTCAGCAGCGAAGAGCAGGAAGCCATTAGCAAACATGTCCCCTGGACTCGGCTTGTCAGGAAGGAGAAGACTGACTACTTCGGGAAAGAAATCGACCTGCTCGAATACATCAAAGCGAATCGAGACAAGCTGGTACTAAAACCAAACGACGATTATGGCGGTCACGGAATCACGATTGGTTGGAACACCGATGAGCTTCGTTGGGAGGAAGCCTTGCGCAGCGCCCTGGTGAACGGCGATTATCTTGCGCAAGAGCGCGTACCGACCGCGCGTGAAGTATTTCCTGCGCTCAAGGAT
Organism: Pyrinomonadaceae bacterium; assembly: GCA_036506215.1. GTDB lineage: Bacteria > Acidobacteriota > Blastocatellia > Pyrinomonadales > Pyrinomonadaceae > PSRF01. Next base: position 19,279 of record DASXSC010000163.1, read on the forward strand.
GACGGCACAATTGATTTCGCGGAACAACTTGTCGACCTCGACCCGCTATTGTTCAATGGCAAAGTGCGCTCGGCTTTTACCCGCCTCTCGTTTACTGAGCTGGCAAACGTCAGTTCAGGTGGCGGTATGGTCCCAACGTTCATAATCGAGGAAAAGAAATAGTTTGGGAGTATGGAAGTGATCAAGAGTTCAACCTTTAGGTTTCCGTTGGCAGAAAACCGGGCGTTAATCGAAAGTGAGTTGGTGCATGGCTGATCCCGCCTCACAACTGAGTCCAATGCTCTGGACGGACCTCGCGTACGATTCGAGAGACGCCCTAACGGGTAAACTATCGGGACTGTGGGGAGCAGCAACTGATGAAGATGCCTTCAACGCGTTAGGCGTCGACAAGCAGCAAGCGCTGCTGCTTGTGCTGGCCCGTTTACAAGCTAAAAACCTTTGGCACGTCATCAGTAAAATAGAGAATGTTTACGGCGAGGGTGGGGTAGGAATTGCTTTTTCGGCGTGGCCTATCGTCGAGTCGACACTAAGAGCACGCAATGATTTCACGACCCGTTTTGCAAATCACAAAGATACGACCTGCGGCTTTTACGAGAGAGGGCGCGCTGACGCGGTGCTGCATTTCCTTTTTGTGGAAGGGAAGCCACGAAAGTGGTTCGTTCATTTCGATCTTTACAGCCCGGTGCATTCGCCTGCCAGCGCCTTTAAACACTTGCGTCACGAGTTTCTTGGCAAACTGACGCCCGATTGGCGAATGATTCAGCAATGTTTCGATGTTTAGATTGCTGGATGAATAGGAGTCGGAAGCTATGTTCGATCAATTCACCTTAGGCATTGAGGAAGAGTTTCAGATTGTCGACCCGCAAACGCGTGAGCTGCGTTCACACGTTTCGGAATTTCTGGAAGAGGGCAAGATGCTGGTCGGCGAGCAGATCAAGCCGGAGATGATTCAGTCGATGGTTGAAGTCGGCACCGGCATCTGCAAAAACATCCAGGAGGCACGGGCGGATATTACCCGTTTGCGCAGCATTATCTCGGGCCTCGCCACAAAAGCCGGATTGAGAATTGTAGCCGCTTCAACGCATCCGTTTTCACGCTGGCAGGATCAGAAGATCTATGACGATGAAAGATACGAGTTGCTCGTCGAGGAGCTGCAATCAGTCGCGCGGTCATTATTGATCTTTGGCTTGCACGTTCATGTTGGGGTTGCAGATCCCGAGCGACGCATTCATATCATGAACGCGGCCCGTTACTTCCTGCCCCATGTGCTGGCACTGACAACCTCCTCGCCGTTCTGGATGGGCCACAATACCGGACTCAAGTCGTATCGCAGCGAAATCTTCAAAAAGTTTCCGCGCACCGACATTCCCGACCACTTCGATTCATACAGCAGTTTTCAACGTTACGTCGACCTGCTGGTAAAGACAGGCTGCGTTAACGACGGCAGGAAGATCTGGTGGGACCTGCGTCCTCATCCGATTTTTCCGACGCTTGAGTTTCGCATCTGCGACATACCGACGCGGGTGGATGACACGGTTGCTATTGCCGCACTGTTTCAGGCGATCGTCGCCAAGCTGACCAAATTGATAGACAAGAATCTTGGTTTTCGACTGTACCGGCGCATGCTGATTCAGGAAAACAAATGGCGCGCCGTGCGTTGGGGGCTTGAAGGCAAGATGATCGACTTTGGTAAACAAAAGGAAGTGCCGACGCGCGATCTGGTGCTCGAGTTGTTAGATTTTGTTGATGATGTGGTAGACGAACTCGGCTCACGCAAGGAGATCGAGCATATCCATACGATTCTTGCGCGCGGCACGTCCGCGGAAGAGCAACTGCGAGTCTTTGGTGAGAGCAATGACCTGAACGTAGTCGTCGATCGCCTGATTGAGAATACGATGGAAAACGTACCTATCAGGACCGACTTCACGGTGACGGCGCCAGTCACCACGGCCTCTTCAATCTCCAAGTAGCTTTGGTAGTTGTTCGCCGGCCCATGCTTACCGCCGTCTGCGCCCTGGCGTTGGTCTTACGCGCTTTTTAGCCATCTTCAAGTCTGGGCACTCCGGCTTCTTTTTAATCCATCTTGCGCCCTGCGCAGTGATTTGCAGGAGGTCGATTGGCGGACCGACATATTCGCTGCGGGCCGCTATTTCAGTTTCCAACAGACGTCGAACTCCCGCGGCCAGTCCGTCATTCCAGAAGCTGGGATTGTCCTCAGGCAAACCCTCGATTGCTTCTGTTTCACCAAGAAAACGAGTCACCACCGCGCCGTTGCAATCATTCAGGCAGTCGTCGGGAATAACCATCACCCCTATGCCCTGGGCGATGTATGCCATGCGAAACTGTCGCACAAAAACAAGGGGCCGGTTGTTCTCGAAGCCAGCTACTACAATCCGGAGAAAAGTTTGACCCTCCAGCTTAGTGTGAAACTCTTCTTCGGAGTTTCGCCTGACTCGATTCAACTCGACAAAGAGTTCTGCGGTAAGAAAGCCGGTAAGAATATTGACCTTCTCCGCGGCGGTTGCGTCCGGCTTTAGTTGAAGCGACCTGATAACAATTTCCGGGACGTTGAAGCCAGTCGCTTTGTCTTTGAGCAATCCCTCGACAGCAAAGAACAGATTACCGGCGTGTTGGATCTTGCATATCCGGCTGTTTAGTTCCTTGCCATACGTGTCGGTTACTTTGCTATCCGCGCCGATGACGATTTCGGTAGGGGTGCGAGCGACTACGATTGTGGTGGCATTTGCCAGGCTCAACGGAGCTGTCAGGAGAATAGCTGTGATGCCGAGCAGTCTTGAGATGGTCCGGCTTGTAGTGAGGCGGCTTCTCTGGAGACCAGCGCTCGCAATACTATCGACGTTACTTACCATTCTTATTGCGTCTCGCAAGGTAATACTGCCACAACATTCTCGCTGCTACTGAACGATACGGTCGCCACGCTTCAGCCATTTCTGCTAATTGATTTGAATTTGGTCTGACGCTTAATTGCATCAATTCCGTGGCCGCGATCGCAAGCGCGAGATCGTGGGTTGGCCAGATATCAGGCCGGCCAAGCGCCATAAGCAGATAAATATCCGCACTCCAGGGACCAATACCCTTCAACTTCAGCAAGGCAGCCTTGGCATCGAGGTCGCTCATTCGCGAGAGTTGCGCCAGTCGTAGACGTCTGTCCGTTAGCTCCTGGGCCAGGTGTAAGCAATAGGTTGTTTTCTGACGGGTTAGGCCTACGGACTTCAAGTGGGCTTCTCCCAACTCAATCATTCGCGCCGGCTGGAAGGGAACTACGTTCTCCTTCAAGCGGGTAAACATTGAAGCTGCCGAGGCCAGGGATACCTGTTGTTCGAGAATTATCTGGACGAGTGTGGGAAACCCGGGCCGCCGCGCCCAGAGTGGCGGAGGTCCGTGCTGCTTGAGAACGGTGGCGAGATCCCGATCGCGTCTGGCGAGGATCTTTGCAGCGCGAGCGAGGCTAACTTCGTCTAATACGTGCCGCGCCATAACTAGGCGCGGTGGGCGAGCGCCAATTGCAGGAAATTCTCAAAGAGGATGCGTCCGTCGCGAGATTCGTTTTGATGTTCCCAGCGAGTGCGGCTCTTGTTCCAGTCTTCAAATGATTTTTCCAGATGAAACTGGACAGTGTAGATAAGCTGACCGTCGCCGCGTTTGACCATCATCTGATTCCGACAAAGGTAAGAAGTGGCAAGGAGGGTAAAACCTTCCGGCACGCGATCCAGTTGCAGTCCGTGATTCTGCCAAACGCGCAGCACGTGCGCCTGCAGTGGATCGTGCAAGAGTCCTTCAGCCGGGCTATTGATGCCGCGAAAGATCGGATCCTGTGGTTCGGTAATCCGCACAAACCGGTATTGATACTCCAGCGGTCGATTTTCACGTTGTTCGTGTTGCTCGAGCCGGTCGAGCGTCATCACGTGAGCGCCAAAGCTCAGGCCGACTAGTTGGTGTCCGCCACAGATTGCCAAAACCGGGATAGGATTGGCGCCAATAAACTCGGAGAATGTTTCGATGACTGCCGGGTTGTAATAGTCAAAGTCACGCAAGGTACCGCTCAGAACGATTGCGTCCGGCTTAAACTGCCGCGCGGCCGCCGCCACAGCAGCCAGCGGCGTCACCTTGGTGGTTGGGGTTTTTACGAGGCGATCGATATTGCTCAGGATGTTTTCAATCGCCATCTTGGCAATGCGCCGCTCGCGTTTGATCTCCAACGTCGCGGCGTTGCCCCAGTCGCTTCGGGCTATGTCCGAGAGGTCATCCTCATCACGCAGTAGACTATCAACTACCAGCACCCGCACTTTATCGATCTGTTTTTCGATCGGTTCGTAACGGCAGAAGGTCTGTTGCTTAAATGGAAACGGAAGCGCGGCGCCGCCTTCGGCTGTTGGTGGTTCTTCGGTTAGGAATTCCCTGGGCTCTTCGATCATGTTGCAGCCTATTAGACTTCGAACTGTATTGGTAACGCAAGCGGGCTAATTGAGGTCTCCGACCTCCGATGTGCGGCAAGTCTCCGACTTGCCGGGAGCCTCTGCGAAACGTTTTGAGGTCTTCGACCGTTGAGATGCCGGTCATAGACTGGAAACGTTAGTCCTACGGATTCGGTAAGTCAAAGACTTACCGCGCATCGAAGGTCTAAGACCTGTCGTTGGTCCTTCAGACAGGGATTTCATGATCGGCCTTCTGCTGGGAGCGCGGGCATCCCGCCCGCACCGCGCCGCAGGCGCAAAATTATCCCTTCCAGGATTGGGACAGGTGAACCAATCTTATTTTCGCGCTTCGCGCTCGTTGCGGGCGAGACGCCCGCGCTCCAGTAAAGAGCTTGTATCACCGCTGCTTTGTGCTTTGTTTGAACGCGGGCATAGAAGTTCCCGGGCCCACTTCGTCAACCTCAGCTTTTATTCTCCCAATCAACAGGCGCCGGATTCGGGCTTTTAAAGCGTCGGATTCACCCGCGGCATAATGGTCAGCAAGAAGAAGCATGCGCTGCCATGAAGATTCAAGCTCGTCGGCCAGTTGAGAGATTTTGGTAATGTCGTAAGGCACGGCCACCTGCTCACAACCGGCACGCGCAAACAGCGAAAGATAACGCGCCGTGGCCAGGTCAGGGCAAAGCAGCCGCCGCCGTCCGGCTTTCAATTCGACGCCCAGTAAGGTGTGCTGTATCGCCACGCTAGCTTTTTCAGTTAAGCCTTCAAAGCGGTAGGAGCGCGTGCGCTTGCTCCGGATGCGCTCGCGATAGATGTGCGGCAGCCAGGCATCCTTAAGTTCAGCTTTAACCTTTGCAGCGTATTCTTCGGCGGTCATGTTCTGAAAGGTCGTCCGATAAACTTTAGGAACCTCTGATCAAGTGGAAGCGTCAACTCTTTGGAGTGCGGCGGCCTGATGCCGCTTTGGTCAGTCGCGATCTTTCGCGACCAAGTCAATCCGCACGACAAAACAAAGTTTGTCGGACAGCTGCGAGACTATCTCATCGATATGGACACGACAGGCTTTGTTTGTAGTGCATTGAGGACGCGTCCAGGAAAGAGACCAAGATAAAAGACTCCAAGCACCGTGATGGCCAGTGCCAGACCGATACTCGCTGGTATTTGCGGCGCGTTCCACGCAGTGGTTCTCTCTCGGAAAAACATCACTATGATAAGCCGCAAATAGTAGTAGGCTGAGATCGCGGTGTTCAGCACACCAATCACGACTAGTAGGTAATAATGCTGATCCAGCGCGGCGCGAAAGACCATGACTTTGCCGACAAAACCCGCGGTCAGCGGCATGCCGAACAAGCTAAGCAAAAACAACGACAGGCAGAAAGCGAGCCAGGGCGACTGAAAACCTATGCCGTTGTAGTCTTCTACTTCCGTGCGTCGATCGCCGGCGCGGGCGATAAGCTGTACTACCGCGAAAGCGCCGAGGTTCATTACCGCGTAAGTCAGGAGATAAAAGATCACAGCGGCGACGGCGGCGTTGCGTTTTTCAATATCGGCCGCAGCAGCGCCGGCAGCGACAAACCCGACGAGCGCATAGCCCGCGTGTGCGATTGACGAATACGCGAGCATTCGTTTGACGTTGTTCTGCGCAATCGCAACCACGTTGCCCACTGTCATGGTCAGGATCGCGATCACCACGAGCGCGGTGAGCCAGGCTGAATGAATCTGGTTACCAATAGAAGGAATGCCCGCAGCAGCAACGAACGGAAAGGCGAAAAGAAAGACCCGGAGAAAAGAAGCGAAGCCGGCGGCCTTGGGGCCAGCGGCCATGAACGCGGTGACGGGAGTGGGCGCGCCTTCGTAAACATCAGGAGTCCAAACGTGAAAAGGCGCCGTCGCAATCTTGAAACCAAAGCCGACCAGCATCATCGCCGCACCCGCAAAAAGTAGCAGTGGATACTGTGCATCCGGCAACCGTCTGCCTATCTCAGCAATGTTAGTCGTACCCGGTAGCGCCGCCGTTGCCGAGGCGCCGTAAGTGAGGGCGATGCCATAGAGCAGAAACGCGGACGAGAACGAGCCAAGGATGAAATACTTCATCGATGATTCGTTGGAACGGACATCTGTACGACGGAACCCGCACATGACGTAGGTTGCAATGGACAGAATCTCCAGCCCAAGAAAAACCATGACCAGATCACCCGCCGAAGCCATAAACATCATGCCTGCAGTAGCAAACATTAACAGCGCATGAAACTCGCCACCGGGAAGGTGCTCATTCTCAACCCACACCATTGAAACCAGGATCGTAAGCGCAGAAACCACCAGGAAGACGAAGGTGAAACCGAGTCTGAGCTCATCCAGTACAATCATTCCGTTGAAGGCTTCCGTCGCGCCCCGCCAGGACAGGAATAACCAGATCGAACTCCCAGCCGCGGCCGCTATTCCCAGCAGAGAGATGCCGCCAGTAATCCACCTTTGAGTGGGCCTGCTAAAGGCGTCGACCATCATGACCACGACAGCTACGGTGCAGATCAGCAACTCAGGCAGGATTAGCCAGAGGTTGGCGTCGGGTGTCGCGTATTGAATAGCAAAGAAATTCATTGTTTAGTTTCAACTAAAATTCAAGCTAATGCGTCGCGTCGATTCCAACGGGCCTGACAGAGGCAAACGAGCCCCCAGCGGGCCGCTCCGTGAGGCGACTTCTAACTTCGTCAACACTCGCCTGGGATCGATCCAGAAACACGCGCGGGTAGACACCCATGAATAGCATCAGGATGAGCAGTGGAATCAACAAGCCAATCTCGCGCGCGTCCAGGTCGCGCAGTTTGGCGTTCTCAGGACGCGTCACCTTGCCAAATACGACACGTTGCAGCATCCAGAGCATGTAAACCGCCGCCCAAATCACGCCCGTCCCTGCCAGCATCGTGACAATCCACGTGTGCCGGACGGCGTTTGAAGTCCAACTACCAAGCATGATTAGAAACTCACCAACGAAGCCGTTCAGAAACGGTAGGCCGATCGATGAAAGCGAGGCGATGACGAATAGTGTCGAAAACCACGGCATCGGCGTGGCCAGCCCGCCAAACTCGCTGATCATGCGCGTGTGTCTGCGCTCGTAAATAAAGCCGACGAAGAGAAATAGCGCGCCGGTGGATACACCATGATTCAACATTTGATAGAGCGCGCCCTGCATGCCGACTTCTGTAAACGAGAATAGCCCGAGCACAACGAATCCCATGTGGCTTACGGATGAATAGGCGACGAGGCGTTTCACGTCGGGTTGCACCATGGCCACGAGCGCGCCGTAAATGATTCCGATGATCGCCAGCGTGATCATTACCGGCGCAAATTTGCGCGACATATCCGGAAACAGTCCGAGATTGAAACGCAGCAGACCATAAGTTCCCATCTTCAACAACACGGCCGCGAGGATTACCGAGCCGGCGGTCGGCGCTTCCGTATGCGCATCAGGTAACCAGGTGTGCAGAGGAAACAACGGGACCTTAATAGAGAAGGCAAAGGCGAAGGCGAGAAACAGCCAGAACTCGGCGCGACCCCCTAACAGCTTTCCCCCGGTCAGCGCTGCGAGAATCGTTGTGTAGTCGAAAGTGCCAAAGATGTAATAGAGCGCGATTATTGCAACCAGCATCAGCAGGCTGCCGACTGCGGTGTAAATGAAGAATTTCACCGCCGCATAGATTCTGCGCTCGCCGCCCCAGATGCCGATCAAAAAGAACATTGGTACCAGTGAAGCTTCAAAGAACAGGTAGAAGAGAAGCAGATCCAGCGAAACAAAAACGCCGACCATCGCGCCCAACAACAACAGCAGAAACATGTAGTAGGAAAGTTCCCTCTTGTGAATGGCCGTCCAACTCGACAGGATAGCGATCGGCGTCAAGAGTGTTGTCAGCAGCACCAGCCAGAGACTGATACCGTCAACGCCGATATGGTAGTGAGCGCCGATCGATCCGATCCAAAGCACATCTTCCACAAAGCGGAAGCCTTTTGTTCCACCAGCAATGCCCCGTATCAACAACAGCGAAAGCGCAAAATCAATCAGGCTAACAGCGAGCGCAATCCACTTGTAGTTTGCTTCACGCTTGTTCGGCAGAAGGCTATAACCTACCGTCGCCAGCGCGCCGGCGAGTGGTAACAGGATGATCACAGTCAGGAGATGTTGCTGCATAAGACTAAGGAACCAGCCCCAAATGCAAGAGCGCCGAATAAGTAACAAAGAAGCCGATAACCGCCAGGGCGCCAAATAGGATGATCGCCGCATAGCCACGCACGAAACCGGCTTGAAGATGGCGCACGAACCGGGCTGTCTCGGTTACAACGTCGCCAATTGCATGCAGCAAGCCATCGATCACGCCGATATCGAATAGCTTCCACAGTACCTCTCGCGAGCCGGCGTTAATCGGATTGATAATCGCCGCATCATAAATCTCATCAACGTAGTATTTATTCTCGAGTATGCGAGGCATCTGCAGCAGCGGCCGTTTTTTGAAAACCACCCAGCCGATCGCAAGACCTACCGTCGCAATCAAGACTGAAAGCAGTGCGAGTAGGCGCTCCTGGCGAATCTCCTCTGGCGAATGAAAGGCTTGACCCTCAGCGTGTTCGTCCAGCGGGGCAAACGCCGGCGGACCATCAACGGGCTGAGGCGCGGGCGAAAGCCAAATAGGTTCGGCTCCATGCTCAGTTGCCCTGGAGCTGGCAGGTGTTTGCGCGATCGCCGGATCGAGGGTTCGCTCGATATAGTTTTCAGGATGCCCGCCAAACAGGGAACTAAGCGCGTAGGGCACGCCGATTAAACCGCCCACGGTAGAGAGTATTGCCAGCACAACGAGTGGGGCAGTCATTATCCAGGGAGGTTCGTGCGGTTCATGCACGCCGTGATCGGAATGGTGCGCGTCGGCGTGGGCCGCTTCAGGTGCTTCGCTTGTCTGATCAATTTCAGTGTGGTCAACATGCGGTTCACGAAAACGCTCCGTGCCCCAGAACGTCATTACCATCATGCGGGTCATGTAAACGGCGGTGAGTAATGCGGTCAACGCGGCGATGAACCAAAGCGCTTTACTCCAGGCCGGGCTGGGCAAACTAAACATGCCTGCGCTCCAGGTTTTCCAGAGGATCTCGTCCTTGGAAAAGAAGCCGGCAAAAATGGGTATGCCTGAGATGGCCAGCCAGCCGGTGAGCATAGTCGCAAAGGTAATGGGCAGATACTTTTTGAGTCCGCCCATACGGCGCATGTCCTGCTCATCATGGATGCCGTGGATTACTGAACCGGAGCCGAGGAAGAGAAGCGCCTTGAAGAATGCGTGCGTGATGACGTGAAAGATTGCCGCTGCGAATGCGCCGACACCGCAGGCCAGAAACATGTAGCCAAGCTGCGAGATCGTGGAGTAGGCGAGAACTTTCTTGATGTCGTTTTGCGCGAGTCCGATGGTGGCCGCAAATAACGCGGTCGCGGCGCCAATGATCGCGACGATAAACATTGCGGTAGGCGCATGCACATAAATCGCGGAACAACGAACGATCATGTAAACGCCGGCTGTAACCATCGTCGCTGCGTGGATGAGAGCAGACACCGGCGTTGGACCAGCCATCGCATCCGGCAGCCAGACGTAGAGCGGAATCTGTGCGCTCTTACCCGTGGCGCCAATGAATAGCAGGACCGCAATCGATGTGACCCCACCGGCAAATATCGCCTGCCAGGTAAAGGGATCGGCAGCCGGCATGGAGGCAATCGTTTGCAGAGCACTCGCGACTCCATGCGCCGGTTTATCAAAGAAGCTGACCGAACCGGTCAGGAAGAAGGTGAGCATGATACCCATCACGAACCCCCAATCGCCGACGCGGTTCGTAATGAACGCCTTCTTCGCCGCATCGGCCGCTTCCCGGCGATCGATGTAAAAACCAATGAGCAGGTAAGAGCAGAGGCCGACACCTTCCCAGCCAACAAACATCAGCAGAAAATTGTCGGCCAACACCAGGGTCAACATCGAAAACATGAAGAGGTTCAGAAACGCAAAGAAGCGATAGAACCCGCTGTCTTCATGCATGTAGCCGACCGCAAAGACGTGTATCAGAAAACCGACGAACGTAACGAAGAGGGCGTAGGTTCCGCTAAGCCTGTCCATGGCCAGACCGAAGTCTGCGCGAAACTTGCCAACCTCAATCCAGGTCCAGAGCTGATCGAAAACGGGAGTGGTATTACCAGGTTCATTGAAGTGGAGCGCGCCACCGGATTTGAAAGCGAGATAGAAAGCGATAATCGTCGAGATACCAACAGAAGCGCAGGCGATTAGCCCAATAAACTTCTCATTTCGCACTCGCCGGCCAACAAACCAGTTGATGGCCGCGCCGGCCAGCGGAGCAAAGATGATCAGGCTTAATAAGTTGTTTTCCACTAAATATTGACAGTATTGGTCTTTGGTCTTGGGTCTTTGGTCTTGGGCCTTTGGTCTTGGGCCTTTCGTATCTGATCGATCTCGCATCAGTCGAGAATGCAAAACCTAAGACCAAAGACCTAAGACCAAATCGTTCATAGTTTCAAAATGCTCGCATCATCGACGTCGAGCGATTCGCGATTACGGAAGATGGTGATGATGATGCCCAGTCCGACTGCAGCCTCGGCGGCGGCAACGGTCATCACGATAAAAACAAAAAGCTGGCCCGAAACATCCTGAAAGAAACTCGAGAAAGCGACAAACGTCAGATTTACGGCGTTGAGCATTAGCTCGATGCACATGAACATGGCAATGACGTTGCGCTTGATGATTACGCCAACAGCGCCAATCGTAAACAGGATGGCGGAGAGCGCGAGATACCAGGAAAGTTGTGGACCCATAAGAGTAGTCAAGCCAGGGCGGACCCAGTCTGTCCGCGGATTTTCATTTATGCATGCCGGGTGGGGCGCACATACGAGGTGCGCCCCTCATTTATTCCTGCTTCTCCGAGTCTGAATGATACTCAACGCCCAGAAGATGTGCGGCTTCGGCTGTCGTGTCTGTCTCGACTGCGGTCTGATTGCCGAAGGCGCGCGGGTTCACAATGTCCATTGCTAATACCTGCGCGCCTGGGACCACGCGGGCCGTAGCAGACAGCAGTGTCGTCCGCCGCGCCAGCGACATTGCACCGACGATCGCCATCAACAACAAAACCGAAGTGACTTCAAACGGCAACAGATATGTCGTGAACAGTTGCTCGCCGATCGAGTGCGTCAGTCCTACGTTTGAAATGTTGCTTGGCAGACTGTTTTCAGAAGTTTGCACTGAATAAAGAATGAAAGCTGTTTCAGCGATCAGTATTGCCGCCATGCCCACGGCCACGGGTACGAGAAACTTCAGCCGCTTGCGGCGCGGCTCTGAGTGTTCGACATTGAGCAGCATGATTACAAAGATGACCAGCACCATGATCGCGCCCGCGTAAACGATGACCTGCACCGCTGCGATGAAGGGAGCGGCGAGGGTGACGTAAAGCGAAGCCAGCGCAATGAAAACACCGATGAGCGAAATCGCGCTGTAGAGCGGATTGCTCTGCGAAACCATAGCGATGGCACAACCAATGGCCAGGCCGGCGAAAATGATGAAGAGGATGGTAGTCATCACCAATTCACTATTACCTTTAACCGCCTTTCAAAAACAGAACCGTTGCCGTCAGGATAATATTGAGAATTGCTGCCGGTAGCAGAAACTTCCAGCCAAAATCCATCAGTTGATCGAAACGAAATCGCGGCAACGTTCCGCGCAGCCAGATGTAGAAAAACAGAAAGACCAGAATCTTCGCAAAAAAGCCGAGCACGCTAACCAGCGCGAACAAAATAGTGCCGCGACCAAATAGGTATTCGGCAAAGGGGACGTTCCAACCGCCCCAGAACAACGTCGTTGCCAGCATCGATACCGTGATCATGTTGATGTATTCGGCGTTGAAAAACAGCAGAAATTTTATCGAGCTGTATTCCGTGTGAAATCCTGCCACCAGCTCCGTCTCCGCCTCCGGCAGATCAAAAGGCACGCGATTCGTTTCCGCGATGGCGGCGATCAAATAAAGAATGAAGCCGAGCGGCTGATAGATAATGTTCCACTGCATCCCATACCAGCCGGACTGTTGTTCGACAATGTTGTAGATGTCGAGCGTTCCGCAGATGAGAATTACGCCGATGAGTGACAAGCCCAGCGCAAGCTCATACGAAATCATCTGCGCTGACGACCGCAGCCCCCCCATCAGGCTGTACTTATTGTTTGACGACCAGCCAGCGAGTGCGATCCCGTAAACGCCAACCGAGGTGACGCCCAGCACATAGAGCAGCGCTACGTCGAAGCGCGCAATTACAAGTTGAATGGTGCCGATGAAAGGAAGCGTGATCGTGGGCCCAAACGGATACACGATGATCGCCATGATGGCAGTGACCACGGCAATCATTGGCGCCAGCAGGAAGACAAATCGGGTTGACTGATCGGGAACCAGGTCTTCCTTCATCATTGTCTTGATGAAGTCGGCAAAGGGCTGCAAGACTCCGCCATAGCCGACGCGGTTTGGCCCCAGCCGTCCCTGAATGAAGGCAAGCACACGCCGTTCGGCAAGCACGGTAGCCGCGACCAGGAGCATGATCACGAGGAAGGCGATCGTGATGGCCACGATCACCAGCACTGAATGGATGTAGTGATTATCCATGCCGCTAAATAGTAAATCGTAAATAAATGGTGCGGTTCTCAGCTGGCTCTATTTACTACTCGCGAATTCAAGTTTGAAGTACAACACCTCGCGGACTCGTCGCCATGTTTGAGGCGCGAGACAGTAACAGTCGATCAACATTGACATTTATCCTAATCAGAACCGGGAGCGGTAGCGACCGGCCAAGGAGTCAACGTTATTAGGTGGAGTATTTCAATCGCTAATCGCGCTCAGCCAAGTACTGACAACTACGGTTGAGTCCCCGGCCGGTCGCTACCGCTCCCGGTTCTGATTCGGGATATACACGTACGTCGCTGTCGCTTCGGGGTCACAAAGCTGAGTTGTACTTCAAACTTGAATCCACTATTCACCATTTACGATTTACCGGTTGTCATTCTGCTGCGACCGCCACCGGCTCGCGCAAGTCTGCATCTACGGTAATCTGATACAGAGGCGAAACCCTCAGAGTCGCGGGACGCGGATTACCGGCGGCCAACAAATGAAACTGCGGCACCTTGTCGGTTAGCGTTCCAATCTTGAAAAGCTCGTGACCCACTTCCGGCGTCACCTCGCGTTTGTCTCTGGTTTCCGGCAACGCCTGGACGGCATCGCGCAACGCAATCAACTCCGAAGTTAGATCGCGCTCCTCCGCAATCTCATACTTCGCCTGGACCGGATTGGATTCATCCTTGAGCACGGGGTAGCGCAGCCCCGCATACGCTGGAACACGCTCGGCAATTTCATGGAAGACCGCACTCGCGGATAACTCGAACTTAAAATCCAGCCCCAGCTCCAGCGCCAGTTGGGCGGTAATCATCCAGTCAGACTTCGACTGATTCACAGGCGGAATCGACTGGCGCACACGCTGCACAAACCCGTCATTGTTTGTATAGGTGCCATCAATCTCAGCAAACGAAGCGGCCGGCAGGACGACGTCAGCGAAGGCTGTGGTGTCAGTTTCAAACAGTTCCTGAACCACCAGGAAGTCCAGCTTACACAGCGCGTCTTCATGAGCGCGCAATTGCTCAATGGGAAAACTTCCGGCCAGGTAAATCGCGCGAATGGCATCGCCGGCGCCCTCGAGCATTTGCCTCTGGTTCATGGCGCCGTTCATCAGTCCCATGTCATGGGCGCCAACGCTGTTGTTGTAAAGGGGAAGAGGATGCAGCAACACGCGGCGTCCATTCTCTTCGCCGCGAAATACGTAGGGCAGCTGCGCCATGACGGCCTGAGCCGCTCCAATTAACTCGCCCGTGAACATGATCACGAGATCGCCTTGAGTATCTGCAATCGTCTGTCTCAGATTTTGAATTTCATTCGCTTCGATGCCAAGTTTCTGTGTTGCCAATTCATCATTCGAATTGTTCGCGAGCAGCAGGGCCGCCGCATCCTCAGCTCCCGGCCGAATGTGAATGAATTGCGTGGCCTGCTCGATTAATCTAATGGGCGTGCTGTTGATAACAATCAACTTTGCGCCGCCATTCCGAACAGCCTGGCGAATCTGTTTGCCGGTTAGCGGTTGCAGCTCTTCAGGCTCTCCGCCAATTAGCACAATGGTTTTGGCGTAACGGATGTCACGATGCGTTGCTAACGGACCGGCGAGGTTATCGAAGAACGGTTTGAGATTTTGAGAATCGGTGGCCGTGTAATTGTTAGTGCCAACTAATTCCGTCGCAAACTTGTAGAGCAGGTAGTTTGCCTCGTTCGTAATGCGCGGACTGCCAATCACGCCGAGCGCGTTGGGTCCATGTGCATCGACAATCGCGTCGAGTTTCTGTGCGACGTGCCGAATCGCTTCATCCCAGGTTGCGGGGATAAGCTTTCCACCCTTCTGGTAGCGAATCAGCGGCGTGCGGATACGTTCCTCGTGATTCACGAAAGGATGGCCAAAACGGCCTTTGACGCAGAGAAATTCCCCATTGAGTCCATTGACGTAGCGATCGCGCGCCACGATGCGCATCAAATCGCCGCCACGCGAACCGAGCGACATCTGGCACCCGTCGGAACAATAGGTGCAGGTGGAAATTGTTTGCGTCAACTCCCAGGGTCGAGCCTGGTGACGATAGGTCCCATCGAGAAGCGTGCCGGTCGGACAAACTTCAATGCAGTTGCCACACTGCGAACAGTCAAGCCAACCGCCGTACGTTCCAATCACGGTATTCGCGCCGCGTCCTCCAGCCTCAATGGCGTCTTCCCCCATCCACTCATCGCAAACACGCGTGCATCGCTTGCAGAGAATGCAGCGCTGTGGGTCGTTTGCCACCATGGGCGAAAGGTATTTTTCGGGATAGTAATTCTTCTTCTCAGTGAAGCGTTCTTCGAGTCCGCCCCAATCAAACGTCATCTCCTGTAATTCACATTCGCCACCGCGATCGCAGACGGGACAATCGAGCGGGTGGTTGGCCAGCAGAAACTCAAGCATCGAACGCTGCGCTTTTTCAATCTCCTCGCTCTGGGTAGTTACGATCATACCGTCGGTGCAGATAATCGTGCAGGAGGTTTGCAGTTTCGGCATCTTCTCGATGCGCACCAGGCACATGCGGCAGGAGGCCTGGAGCGCAAGGTCGGCGTAATAGCAGAACGAAGGGATGTCGAACTGCTTGTCGCGGCAGACGTCGATTAACCGCGCTCCCTTCGGCACTTCAAACTCCTTGCCGTTGATGGTGACTTTGATTACTTCAGTTGACATTCGCTTGTCTTATTCGTTTCTGGAGATGTATTTTTCAACGGCATTAACCAGGGCGTTTATTCGTTCATCAGTCTCTGAAAACTCGCGCTCGTGGAGTTCGGCAATGGCCAGCAATGAGGCAATGGATTCTTCATGTCTGGTCATTCGGGCGTCGGCCTTAGCTTGGTTTTCCGCAAAGACCGCCTGCTGCTCAATGACCGTACCCAACAAGTTCTTGAAACGCATAAATTCTTCCTCGGTCATGCTGTTCTCCCTTCACTTTAGATGGGCCCCACGGCTTTCCGTTTAGTCAGCGCACTTGTGCGCCGGCAGCAGGGCACAAGTGCCCTTTCTAAACAATCGATCACCCTAGCCCTTTCTAAACATCGATCACTCGTGCCCTCTCTAAACATCGATCACTCGTGCCCTTTCTAAACATCGATCGCTCGCGCCACCTCTAAACCTCCACTTGTGGCTTTCCGTTCGTTCCGACCAGATGCTTCTTGAAATCTTCCGGAAATCTCTTAATTGCCGATTGAATTGGCCAGGCCGCCGCATCACCCAGCGGGCAAAAAGACTTGCCCTCGATGTTGTCGCAGAGGTCGAGCATCAGTTGCGCATCATCGGGCCTGCCCCCGCCACTGGCCACGCGCCTGAAAACTTTCACCAGCCAATCTGTCCCTTCGCGGCAGGGCGTGCACCACCCGCACGATTCGTGTTTGTAGAATTCAGTCAGGTTTTTAGTTGACTCGAATATATCGACGCTCTCGTCCATGACGATGAAACCGCCCGACCCGACACTCGAGCCACCGGCCACCAGTCCTTCATAGTCCATGCGCACATCTTTGCCGATGATTTGATCGGCGCGCATGATGTAGACCGATGAGCCACCGGGAATCACCGCCTTGAGTTTCCCTCCGTTGAGCATCCCGTCGCAGTCTTCCATGATGAACTTTTCCATGTCGTCGTAACCCATGGGGAGTTCATAAACGCCCGGACGATTCACGTGGCCGGAAACTGACCAAAGCTTAGTGCCGCCACTTTTTTCAGTGCCCAGTTTTTGATAAGCCTCGCCACCCATCTTGATGATGTCAGGGACGGCGGTCAGCGTCTCGACGTTATTCACAACGGTCGGGCTCGCATATAAACCAGAAACAGCAGGGAAGGGAGGCTTCATACGCGGATGGCCGCGCAAGCCTTCAAGCGAACTCAAAAGCGCCGTCT
The DNA here is from genome assembly GCA_036506215.1 of Pyrinomonadaceae bacterium. GTDB lineage: Bacteria > Acidobacteriota > Blastocatellia > Pyrinomonadales > Pyrinomonadaceae > PSRF01. Next base: position 36,283 of record DASXSC010000163.1, read on the forward strand.
CCTCGCCGCAGATGTAAGCGCCAGCGCCGGTATGCGTGTAGATCTCGCACGAAAAATCTGAGTCGAGAATGTTTTTGCCGAGCAATCCGGCGCCCCGCGCTTCCTCAAGCGCGCGGTCCATGATCTCGATCAGATATCGATACTCGCCGCGGGTGTAGATGTAATTGAGCCTGGCGCCCAGGGCGTAAGCGGCGATCAACATGCCTTCAATCAGCATGTGGGGATCGCGTTCCATCAGGTAGCGATCCTTGAAGGTGCCCGGCTCAGATTCGTCCGCGTTGCAAACGACGTATTTTGGTTTGGGAGAATCCTTGGGAACGAAACTCCACTTCATTCCAGTGGGGAAGCCCGCGCCGCCGCGGCCGCGCAACGCCGACTTCTTCACTTCATTGGTCACCTCATCGGGCGACATTTCCGACAGCGCCTTCTTTAAAGCTTCGTAACCGCCATGCTTGCGATACACATCGAGAGAGGTCGAGTTTTCGAGCTGAACTCGCGCGAGCTGAAGTGGTTCACATCCGATAGCGCCTATAAACATTCGCGGTCTCAGTTTTGCGGCTGTGCCGCTTGATGTGCGGAAAGGCTAAGCCTTTCCGTTTACATTTTCTTCTTCCGCGAGGCTATGCCTCGAAAGTGGAGGCGCAGCCTCCAAGTGGCTAAGTGGTCTGACGGAAAGGCTTAGCCTTTCCGCACATCAAGCGGCAGAGCCGCGTCTTTAAGGCAACGAATCCAGAATCTGATCAACCTTCTCCGGCGTCAGATTCTCGTGGTAGTCAAACCCAATTTGAAACATCGGCGCGGTGCCGCACGAACCGAGACATTCGACCAGCGAAACAGTAAAACGACCGTCAGCAGTGGTCTCGCCGGGCTTAATCCCGAGGCGGTTACAAACGTGATCCGTGATTCCGGGCTCGCCCATGATCTTGCAAGAGAGCGTCTTACAAATCTGAATGTGATACTTGCCAACCGGCTGGGTGTGCAGCATCGAATAGAAGGTGGCAACTTCCCAGATATCCGTAATGCGCAAGCTTAAACGCTTCGCGAGATATGCGACTCCGGGCGCATCCAGGTAGCCACGCTCGCGCTGCACAATGAACATCAGCGGCAGAATAGCGGACCGCTTCATCGGATACTTAGCAAGGTGCCAATTAATCTCCGCTTCCACCTCAGACGAAAACGACGCCACTTCGTCGCCGATATTCACCGGCTGCGATAATGGACCGATCTGTGTTAGCTGTTGACTCATTGTTGGTTTTGGTCTTTGGTCTTTGGACTTTGGTCTTTGATGTCTTCGATGAAAACACCTTAGCGAATCGTCCGCAAAGACCTAAGACCGAAGACCAAAGCCCGGTTTAGCGATCAATCTCCCCTAAAACAATATCCAGCGATCCGATAATCGCCACTATGTCCGCTACCATCGCGCCTTCCGACATATGCGGCAGCGCCGACAGATTTACAAAACTAGGTCCACGGAAATGCACGCGGTTGGGTTTCGGACCGCCGTCCGATTTGACATAGACGCCCAGTTCACCTTTCGACGCCTCTATCGGCTGATAAACTTCACCGGCCGGCACATCGAACCCTTCGGCCACAATTAAGAAGTGATGAATCAAAGCGTCCATGTGCTTCTTCATCGCTTCCCGATCCGGAAGCACAACCTTTGGCGCGTCAGCTTTCACCGGGCCAGGCTTCAGTTTCTGCAGTGCCTGCGCCACAATCTTGTGCGATTCCTTCATCTCGCGCATGCGCACCAGATAGCGTGCCCAGACATCGCAGCCAGTTTCGGTTGGAACTTCAAAATCGTATTTCTCATAACTCGTGTAGGGGTTGGCGCGACGAATGTCCAGGTCAATTCCACTGCCGCGCAGGCACGGTCCGGAGAGTCCCCAGTCAATCGCGTCTTCCGCGGTGATTACGCCGACGCCCTGCGTACGTTTTTGAAAAATCCTGTTTCCCGTCAGCAACGTATGAAACTC
>DASXSC010000164.1:0-8971 GCA_036506215.1 Pyrinomonadaceae bacterium
CCACCTTCGTTGTGTAAAATCGTATCGATTCAGCGAGATCGGTAGTCCGGAGCTGCGCTATTGCGCTCGATATCTGCATCTTCCCTCCGACAGGTTGCTAACGGTTGAGTTGACGCCGGCGGCGCGAACTTAGCTGATAGCTATCACCGTATGTACATGAAGCTTTTATTCGCATCGGCGTTGACCTCAGTGACGTTATTCGCGAGTTCTGCCTTCGGACAGTCTCCCGCAACTCGGCCAGACAGTCGGCAGACGAAAGTCGCTCCTGAGGAGTCATTCGAGATCACCGTCAGGGCGCGCGATGAAACCGTCCGCGCTGGTTGCGATGTGGACCATGACGTTTCGGTGCCTCGTTACGAGTACCGACCTCCGTTGTCGACAAGCAAAGAAGATTCCGCGATGGCCTTTTGTCGCCCTACTTCAGTCCCAGCACCTTTCCGGCAGACAACAGGCGAATCGCCTCTTCCAAACGCCGGCGTTTCGTTTCCTCGCGCTTGGCGGACTCAATCCAACCGAAATACCGTCGGCGTTGCGAGGCCGGAAGCGCCTCGAAGTGGCGCAGTGCGGCGGGATGCTTCCTCAACGCTGCCTCGATGTACGGCGGAAGCTTCGAGGGCATTGAGAGTCGCGGCGGTCGCGGACCATAGCCGCGGCCGGTCGGAGCTCGTTCGAGCCCAGCCGGCTTCAATCTCCCGCTGGCTTTAAGTGCCGCGTAACGTTTCCGGTTTGCGGTCGACCACCGACTGTCCGCTCTCCGCGGTGTAAACTTGAGTGCGTAACGTCGCTCATCCAGGCGCTTGACAAGACTATCCACCCAGCCAAAGCACAGTGCCTCGTCGAGTGCATCCTTGTAATCGATTGAGGCGACGCCGGTGTGCTGTTTGTGGAAGATGAGCCATACCTCTGATTCCGACGCATGGTGCTCATCGAGCCAGTCTCGCCATTGGTCGACGGTTCGTACAAGCAACGTTTTCATGGTCTAGCTTGTCGCCACAGCACGACCCAAGCGCTGTCCGGGCAGTCGTCAATGGATCGCTTTTAGCATCTGCGCAAGCGGCGCGGGCCGCCACCGTTATGTGCGACGAAAGTACAGCGCCCCGATTGTCGGTTCCATTGCCGTGTTAGTCATCATCGCCGCGTTCTGGCGTCGCAAAGTCATAGAAAACGCGAAACAAATTGCCGTCTAGGTCTTCAGCCATGAACTCGTGCAAGCCCCATGGCTTTGACTCCGGTTTGGAAGTCAACTTTGCTTGGCTACTACTCCACAACTGGTACAACTCGTCGACTGCCTCTTTACTGCCTAAATTGAGCCAAGTCAGAACTGGACCAACATTCCCGTACTGCTTTCGATAGTCCGAGTTGGCTAAGAATATCCGGCAATTCCCCTTTGAAATGCCAGCAAGCCCAAGCTCTTCGCCACCCCAATCCAATTTGAAACCCAGTTTTGTCTCGTAGTATGCCGCAGCCTTGTCGATATGGCTGACAGGTATTTCAGGAACTGCGCCGGGGAATTCGGCTTTCATTGCGCCTCCTCGGTTCGATTGCATGCCTAACGCCTATTTAGATGAGAACAACAAGCGACATCCAGCTGAAATGGGCGCCCCGGAAGTCACTAAATTCCTTACCCATCTGGCGGTCAACCGCCACGTTGCCGCCTCCACCCACGAGTGCCAGTCGTGGGCCTGGCGCGTACGCGGGAGCGACAGTGGAATCGCAGGATAGTGGGGTAGTACGCCACTAAGTCTCATCGCAGATTCGTATTGACAGTTGAAGCAGTCAGCGATAACCTTCGCCCACCCCGAACAACATTTCATCCACCGTCATTTACTGAAGCGCTACTCAAGGCGCCCGATTGGCCATTGACGATGCCGGACAGGGCTCTATTCATCGGCAATCGGATCGAGAGTGATGGCGGCTTCGCTTCAAAGGAGGTTACCCATGAAACGACTTGCGCTCGTTATGGTGGCCATTGTGGCTATTTTCGCACGGCCGGTTCCCGCTCAGCCACCGTTTGGCACGCCTAATAAGCTTCAGCTGGTGGAAGCCAGTGTCCTGGAGCTCCAATTGGCACTGCGCTCTCATTTGATCACCTCAGAACAGCTTGTGCAAATGTACCTTAATCGCATCGCTGCTTACGACCACACAGGACCGATGCTGAACTCGTTCATTCATGTCAACGAGCACGCTCTCGACGAAGCGCGCGCCCGCGATCTCGATCGGCATCGCGGCCTTGCGCACGGACCGTTGTTTGGGATTCCGGTGCTGCTTAAGGACAACATCAACACTGCGGACATGCCAACCACTGCCGGTTCAGTTGCCCTTGCCGGGTCGACCCCGCCCGCCGATGCATTCCTAACAACGAAGCTGCGAGAGGCTGGCGCGATCATCCTCGGTAAGGCGACGCTGACTGAGTTCGCAAACTTCATCGCCATCGGTATGCCCGCTGGATACAGCTCACTTGGGGGATACGGATTCAATCCGTACGATCCGCGACCGCTGCCTGGCGGCGACGGGCGGCCCGTTTTAACGCCGGGTGGCTCAAGCTCCGGCCCCGGGATCGCCGTGGCTGCAAATCTTGTGACCGTGGGTGTCGGTACCGAGACGTCAGGTTCGATCCTCAGCCCGGGGACAGCCAATGCGGATGTGGGAATCAAACCGACCCTTGGATTGGTTAGTCGCACCGGGATCCTTCCCATCACTGCGGACCAGGATACAGCCGGCCCGTTGACGCGCACCGTAACTGACGCCGCCATCGTGCTTAGCGTAATCTCGGGCCATGATCCGAACGATGCAGCAACAGCGCCGTGCCTTGTTTCCGGCAACTGCCAAAACGACTACACAAAATTCCTGGACAAGCATGCGCTACGCGGCGCCCGCATCGCTGTTCCTCGCGTACCTTACTGGACCGGTTTCTCTGCCGCGCAGACGCAAATAATGCTGGATGCGATCGCGGCACTCCGAGCGGAAGGCGCGTTCGTTGCGGATCCATATGAGATCCCGAATCAAGCCGCCATCTCAGCCTTCGGCATCTGCACCTCGTTCCCGGCTCCGACCACTTGCTCAACCGTTCTTATGTATGGACAAAAACACGATCTGAACAACTATCTGGCAACCCGACCAAACGCGCCGGTCCATACGCTGGCGGACATTATCGCTTTCAACAACGCGCATGCGGCGGTGGCGCTGAAATATGGCCAGGCCATTTTCCTCGCTGCCGACCAACTAGACACAAGCCCTGGAAGTGCCGACACGTTGCGCTATTTGGCTGACCGCGCTCAAGACCTGGCGCTCACTCGAACGGGACTGAACGCGGTCTTCAATGGACCAGACGGCATCGAAGGCACGGATGACGACTTTGACGCCATCCTGTTTCCGCAAAACCGCGGAGCGGCCGCGCCAGCCAAGGCGGGATACCCGAGCATCGTGGTCCCTGGCGGCTTCGTCCCGCCGACAGGCGCTGTCATCAACCCGGCACCATTCGGGGTGACGTTTACGGGGCGCGCGTTCAGTGAGCCCGCCTTGATTGCAATAGCCTACGCGTTTGAACAGGCAACCAATCATCGAGTGCCGCCCGCGAGTGCACCCGCGTTACCAACTGACTTGGTTCATCGCCCGTAATCAACGAGCGCGCGCTGGCGTCTTACGCGGCGCACTTGGCCGATTGACACGGTAGGGCGCTGGGGTTCAAGTACCCACGCCCCCTACCAATCGTCTCAACACTTAGCCAGTACACCTCCGGTTGCTGGAAGCGGAGATCGCGAAAGCCGAAAAGAAGTTGAACGAGATTTCTGAGGAGATGTATGTGTTAAGGCCATGGGATCACCTTAGCTTTTGGCGTAGGGCTGGCCTTAGCCGGAGCGCTCAACTGTGGACTTGGAGCGTTATCTGGTTCTTTCTTCGCTGCCGTTGGATTGGCAACCTTCTCGTTGTCGGATTTAGGACCGGGTGTGGCTGATGTTTGAGTCTTGTCTTTGTCGTCGGTAGGGGCTACGGTCGTATTGCCGGTCGTAGGGGCTACGGTCGTATTGCCGGTCGTAGTTGAACTCGTTGGATTCTGCAAGCGAGGCTTGTCCACAATTCTCTTGTCTGGCAACGCTGAAGGGGCCGCAACGGTAATCTTTGAATCAACTTTGCTACCAGCAATGTCAGGTGTACTTGTGGCCTGTTGATTCGACGATAACGCGGTTCTCTTTGGCTCAGTCAGCTGCGAACTGGAGGTAGTCTTTGTGTTACCGTCCTCCGCTCGCAAAGGAGCCTCAGCAGAATCACTAGCAGCAACAGGCGGACTTGACGCAGCAGGAGCAGTCGATGCAGCAGGAGCACTCGACGGCGCAAGTGCAGTCGAGGCCGCATGATCATTCCCTGAACCCCTCAGCTTCATGAACCCAAACACCGCACCACCTCCAACGATGAGCGCGATCACCGCTAACACCAGGGGATTAATTGAATTGAGACGTCCGACAAATGCTGATCGAGGATCAAACTCTGTCCGAGTTTCATGAACCAGGTCCCAAATCTCCGGAGGATCATGGAGAGTTCTCACCTCTGGATTGCTGCCCGTGGGCGCCACATCGTAATCACTGAGTTCGTCGAACGTCTCGTCTTGAGCAGATGGAACCGGCGAAGCGTGAGACGCAGGTGGTTTTGGAATTCTTTTGGCGCCACGTCTCACCAATGTCCTGAGGATTTCCTCGTGACCCGAATGGTCAGCCAGCATTGCCGCCGTAAAGCCGGCAGTGTCCATTGCATTCAGGTCGGCTCCATGGTCGGTAAGGGCCTGCACCATCTGAAGTCGGCCATGGTATGCAGCCACCATCAAGGCCGTCACGCCTTCCTCGTTGCTAGCATTTACGTCGGCGCCGCGGGCCAGAAGCTCTTCCAGTTGTCCTATGTCGCCGGTTTCTGCGATTTGCCATAAATCGTGCGTCGGAGCGTCCGGTGTGATTTGTGCTTTGATTGGTACTGACATGTCTTTAACATCCTCATTCAATCGTAATTCGGTCGCCGGGTTGTATCGCTGGATCAGGAACCTTTCCGGAATCGATGTCCCTAAGTTTGTATCGATTCACCACCAGAAACCCCTTGCCATTATCGCGTGCTAACCGCGCTTCCTTCGAGTTCCCGGTCAATCCTCCCGCGGCGATGATTGCCTGCGTCAATGTCAAACCACGGCGAAAAGTTTTCTCCCCGGGAGACTTTACTTCGCCGCCGACGTAAAAGAACTGCGCCGGATTCGGTTGCAGAGTTATGACATCTCCCGGCCGAACCAGCAGGTTCATTTCTGATTGCGCTAACAGATCGATCGTGTAACTTTCGTTCGATTCGTTTCGCAGCACACTCACCCGTTCGGCTTCAGGCAGTGGTTGAGCGTCTGCGACTACCACGTAAAGCGGAATGGCTTCTCGCTGCAGAATCTTTGCGCCGGGCTCTTTGACGAGACCGCTGACGAGGATCGTATGGCTGACATACTCGTGAATTCCGACCGAGACATTTGGATTTTTTGTCGACGAGCGCCGGTTGAGATCGTCTTCGATGTGAGCCCTGATTTCTTCAACCGTAAGCCCGGTGCTGGGCAAGGGCGCGCTCAGATCTGGATGCTCAAGTAAACCCGCCGATGTCACGGTAAACAGAGTTGGCTGCGGTGAAGCATTCTCAGTCAATCGCACATCCAGTACATCGCCCGGTCCCACACGATAAACCTTGGTGAGCGCAATATCGTTCGGAATGGGCTTTGAAGTGGCTGCTGATGGCGGGGCGCTGCTCAACGATGCCAGTGAACCGTTTGGTTGATCACCCTCATTATTCCCCTCAGACGGTTTTACCTCTCGACTTTCTGTTTCGCGCTCCAACATCAATCGAGCCTGAGCAAGACGATTTTGAGACTCCTTATCTTTAGGTTTTAGCGCCAGACCGCGTTGCAGGCTGTCAGTGGCTTGCTCCCACTGTTCCAGTTCGTAATAAGCGTGGCCCAAAGCGAGATGAGCATCGGCGTAGTCGGGGTTCAATTTCACAGCCTCCTCAAGAGTGTTGGCTGCTTGTTTGAACAGATGCGCATTGCCGTATTTGACCCCGGCTTTGTACAGTCTCTTTGCTTCGGCACTTGCTACAGGAGAAGGCGCCTGACGATCGCTTCCTTCAGTGACTGCCGGAGGGTTTTCGGTACGTCTCGGTCGTCCGGTGGGATCAGTTTGACCCTGTACGAGGGCAGCAGTAAGACCAGAGAGCAATAGCACGATGATTAGAAAGGGCTTAAACATCTGACCCTCAATAATTTGATGTCGGGGGTAGGAGCCGAACAGAGAATTACCGTTCGAGACTTCTGAATCTTGGAAATAACTTCGCGCTATCGACCGCGCGAGCCCGGGGAGACTGACAGAGAGTGGGGTGCCTTGCTTATACCATGTTTGCGAGTTCAACTCCAGTAAGTACGTTGCCGATTGCAAGTACCTTCTCGATTGCCGATTGATTAGTAACGGAATCTGGAGGTCGCTTGACACTCGTTAGGTGCTTTGTTACTTTCGGGCCTCGTTTTGAGAAAAGAATTCTTTCAAGCGAATTGAAGACACTGTAGGCGCGTAGCTCAGGGGTAGAGCACTACCTTGACACGGTAGGGGTCTGGGGTTCAAATCCCCACGCGCCTACCAATTTCCTCAGTAAATTCGCACTCTTAAACATCCACTGCAAATTGGGCACACAGATGGGCACACAATTTTTGTGTTTTCCCTCTGGATCGGACTTTGCCATAGGCGCAAAGGAGGCGCATTGCAGTGCGATATTCTTCTTCCGTCATTCGAAGAAAACGTCGGGGCAGAACTGAGTACGTTGCCGTTCTCAGTTATTATGATGAGACCGGAAAGCGTCGTCAGAAACGCAGGACAGCCTCTTCTCCCAGCGTAGCTAAACGAACCGCGCGCGAACTCGAAGATGAATATCTCGAGGGTGGCGAGGTGGCGCTGTACTCAGATGACTTGACCTTTGAAGAGTTAGCAAGCCATTGCCAGCAAACAAAGTATTGCGCTGCTGAGTACGACGAATCGGGAAACAAGTTGTTTGGTGTTCGGGACACCAGTGTTTACGCGGCGCACCTAAAGCACTTCAGAGAGTTTTTCGGAAAGATCAGGGTGAGGGACATTAGGGTAGGAATGTTGCGGGCCTACCGAAATCATCGCCTGCGCAGCAAGACAAAGGGCGGCGGAAACGTAAATGTAGGCACAGTAAATCGTGAGATGACCACTCTGCGAGCAATGCTCAATGAGGCGAAAATCAACGATTGGATCATGGTCAATCCGTTCACGAAGGCCAGACCTGGAGAATTGATCAGCACTGCTGATGAACAGCCGCGAGAAACGATATTGACGTATGAGCAAGAGCAACGGCTTCTAAAACATTGTGAAGGAGAAAATCGCCGTCACTTGAAAGCCTTGGTCATCGCAGGTTTGGATACCGGCGCGCGAAAAGGTGAGCTTTTCAGACTTACTTGGCCACAAGTAGATTTCGAACAAGGTGTGATCAGAGCCCTTATCAGCTACAAAGGTAAGAACGGAGCTTTACTTAGGCGCGATGTGGTTATGACAGAGCGTTTGAGGAAGACGTTGATTGATCTGAAAAAGATCAAGCCAGTAAAAGCGTTTCGGCGGCTTAAATCGGGCAAGAAGCCGTCAGATTTGCTGGTTTTTGGTATCACAAGAAATGTAAGACGAAGCTGGGGTGGTGCCCGGAAGGATAGTGGTTTGGAGGACGTTCGCTTTCATGACCTAAGGCATTCAGCAGGTACTCGGCTATCCGAGATCTTGCCTCTTGTCCAGGTAGGCAAGGTGTTGGGACACAGGAATCCTAAAACGACCACCCGCTATATCAATCCAGACCATGAGGTACTGGTGAAGGCAGCGAGTGTCCTTGATGAGTGGCAAGTGGCCCATCGATTAGCTGTTGAAAAGAAAGAAGAGCAAGTGACAGAGTCGGAGGCTGTCAATTAGGACTCTTGTCTACTCGTTCTGATTGAATCGATGGCTCGTCATATGGCAAGCCATTTTAGTGAATTGACTTCGCTTTCGCTTCCCGTTCCGCCAAGGTGACATAGTTATCAAGATGACTTTGTCCCACCAACTTTCGGCTTCCAAACTGATAGTAACCGAGCTTGCGTTTTTGAAGCAGGCGGAGGACGGTCGTAGGGTGAAGATCACCAAGAATCTTGGCGACTTGTTCAATTGAGAACTTGGGCTCTGTGGCTTTCGTTGGCATAAATGGAATATGGAGTTTCTTCTCACCTCGAACGGCGACCAATCTGCCGCCCAACTACCAAATCACCACCCTGAAGTTAGCGCCAATTTCTTTGATGGCCAGGTATTATGCAACGCGGGTGCCGGATAGGATCATTAGCTTGATGGAATGGAAGATCCTTTTGGGTCATATGTGACCCATCGGTGAGTCATATATGACCCGAGTGGGTCACATGTGACTCAATCGCGCAAACTTGTTAGTTGCTCACGTCGATCTGCAACTGGCACATTGTTTGTTGAGATGCCTTCTCCTAGAAGTAAGAGTAGCAGTGATAACTAACTCAAATAAAGACGCAGGCGAACTTCACTCCCGGATGCTTTCAGCTGTCCCTCCGGCTAAAGTCGTGCGCGTCGTGCGCACCTATCGAACAGACTCGAGAGCGGATGAACTTGGCACTACGTTGATCGGTGATTCGGATCTAATGATGGAACTCAAAAGGCTAGTCCTACTCATCGCGAGATCAGAAGAGACGGTATTGATTACAGGCGAATCGGGCACCGGCAAGGAGTTAATAGCGCATGCGATCCACGATCTCAGTCACCGGAGAGATAAACCATTTTTGGCTGTTAATTGCGGCGCACTTGCGGAGTCTTTGCTTGAGTCTGAATTGTTCGGTCATGTGAAAGGCGCATTCACCGGAGCAACAACCAATAAGAAGGGATACTTTGAAGCCGCTTCAAGCGGCACGATC
>DASXSC010000165.1:0-18406 GCA_036506215.1 Pyrinomonadaceae bacterium
AGTTCTTTAAGGTCTCCGACCTTTGAGACTCCGGTCAAAGACCGGAAAACTGGGGTACGGTCTTCGGTAAGTCGGAGACTTACCGCGCATCGGAGGTCAAAGACTTCTCGCCGCTTCATCCAAGCCTTTCTGAGCAAGTTCGGTGCGCGGACCAATCTATCCCAGGAAGACCCACCCGCTACCCGGAGCAAGGTGGTACTGATGACCTCATGACACCGCAGCGAGAGTTGTTACCGGTCGCTACCTCTTCCGGTTCTTACTTCGTGGATCAGCCGTTGAAAGCTTCCGCGTTGCTGTCTACGGATAATACCTCTGCAATGCTTCCCGAAATGCCGGTATGCCATCCGGAAGTTTTGACGCGTCAACCTGATTGCCCGCCAACACAAGACGTCCCTTCATGCCGTACATTGGCATGTTGATGTTGTTATCGGGGTTCAGCAGAAATTGCTTGAAGGTCGTGCCGAAATTCGTTCCGATAAGCTTGCTCTCCGAATAGACGTAGCCGAAGATGTTCACGCTCGCCAACTCTTTCTTTTGCTCTTCCGTCATGGTTCCGACTGGCCCGGCAATCGCCTTCTTCTGATCCTTCAAGTGCACCCGACCCGTTGAAAACCAGTTCACGGTTTCCTTGTTCATGAACAAAAGAATCACGGCCATCTTGCTTTCACCCGCAAATTTGCCGGTATATCCTGAACCAGCAAACTTATAAAAAGCCGGCATGCTCCAGCCATTACCTTCGCGAGCGCTAACGACTCCGTAGCCTTCCATTGATTGTTGAAATAGAACGGTCTGTTTGGTAACCAAAGGAAACACGGCAACAGCCTGGGCTCGGGCGGCGAGATCTTTCGGGAAGCCCTGCTCCGGGAGTTCATTCAACAGTTCAATTATTTTTGCAGAGTCGTTTGATCTAACGACGGCGTGTTTGAATTTCGCGGTTGGCTGCTGTGTGGCTGCTGAAGGCAAAACCGGAAGCAGGATGGTAATAGCCGAAAGACCGATGCCCACACTTCTTACCAGTTGGTTAGCCATGATCTGCTTCAGCCTTTCGTAAGACCACAATTCACCGCAAACCTAAAGTGCGAAAAGTCATGCTGGGCTTTTAGCACATCGGACCCGCGCTAACAATGAATGACGATGCCGGTGTAGTGGGTCAGTTTCGCTGAAAGTGTCCGATAAACTTTAGGAAGCTCTGATCAAGTGGGCCGTTCCTTACTCTTCCCTCCGGGTTAACGAAGCAGCGGGGGCAAGCCGCGGGGTCCCCGGCGCCTGGCTGCACTGCGCCGCGACAGTGTCAACGCGGAGGAGATTGAGCGAGTGGTGTGTCAGGCAGCGATGACCGTGCCTGGCATGGCTCGCTATTTCACGCGCACGCAATTAGAGACAGGATCATCCCCCCGGCTGATCCAGTGGCTCGGCGCGTAATTCACGGCTTCCAGCCGCAGCGCAGCGGCGACGTGATTTTTGTTACCCGGCCTTACAGCATAACGGTCGAGCCGCTTGATGACCCTTCCGACTTCCGCGTGACTGCGACGCATGGCTCGCCTTATTCGTACGACACCCACGTGCCGCTTATTATCATGGGAAGCACGTTCGCGGCGGGGCGTTACGAGCAGGCGGCGGCGCTCTCTCATTAGCTTTGTGGCTTTAGCCCGGTGATCGTTGGTCTTGTCCGGGCTGTCCGCGCCGGCAGGAGTTCTCCGGTCATTTATGCGCCACGAATTCTCTTATCTTCTGAAGCTCCGGTCTCTCAGAATCGGCATGCGCCGTTAGCGTTATTATCTTCGCGTAATAGGCCTCGGCTTTCTTTTTGTTGCCTGAGAGTTCCGCTGCGCGAGCGGCGCCATAAAGCCCATTGAATCGATTTGGTGAATCACTCAGCGACATCTCAAACTCGCGCAACGCCTGCTCCGGCTGTTTAAGTTCCAGAAGCATATCTCCCAACAATTCACGCGCGGGCATGATGGGACCTGGCGTTACCGGATGCTTCTCAGTAGAACTCTCCAATTCCGCAGCGGAGCGCATTAAAGTTAACGCCTCGGTGTCGTTCCCTTCCGCGTTGGCAACCCAGGCCGCGGCCGCGCGCCGCTGGATCTCTACCTGGTTGGCCCAATATTCAAGCTTCGACTCAACCAACGCTTTCTGAATCGCGGAGAGTTTATCGACATCTCTTCTGGCGGCCACAGGATCACCACTACGTGAGGAGCCGAGAGCTCGCGCGAAATAGATTAAGGCCTCAGTATAACGGAATTCTTTCCAGGGAAAATCAACTGGATGCAATTCGAGTTTGGCGGCTTCGGACCATCGGCGCCTTTCCACCGCATAGCGCGCCGGTATCGCTGTAAAAGAATAAGATGCCGCCAAAACAGGCGCATCAACTTTGTCGAGTGCGGCGGCTTGATTGAGTATCTGCCTCGCCTTTTGATCCTGAGCGCCTTGCAGGTATGCGTAGATGAGGTAGTCCAAAGCGTGAAGCTGATCAAAAGAGGCGGCTCCAGGATGAGACATAGCTACGTGCTTTTCTGCCGCGGCTGCCGAAGCGAGGTTCGACTGAATAGACTCCTCCCACAGCCCGAGTCGCGTGAAAATGTGTGATGGCATGTGCAGCGCGTGCGGAGACGACGGGGCTATCTTTGCATAACTGCGAGCCGCCGGCAGCGCCAGTTCCGCAAGCCGGGGATAATCGAAACTATGAATCAGGTAATGCGCGACTCCCGGGTGTTTTGGTTCCTCAGGCAGGATCTTGTTCAGGATTTCGGCGGCCCGTTTTTGTTTGGCGTAAGTCTTGTCCGAGGTGGTGGCAGTTCCCAGTAAAGCGAGCGCATAAAAGATTGCCGCCTCGTGGTCTTTAGGATAGTGGAGATAGACTTGTTCCATAGCCTTCTCGTAAGCAAGCGCGCGAGTGCGATGATCGATTTTTCCCGAGTCTTTATAGAAAGTTTCTATCGCGGCTATGTATTCCTTCTCTCGATCACTCCTCACGCCGGCAGTCTTTGCCTTTTCAACCGCAGCCCAGCCCTTCTCGAGTTCCGCGGCGTTCGCCGGAGCCCAAACCGGATGGTAAAGACTCATGGCGACCCCCCAGTAGGCCATGCCGCATCCCGTATCAACTTTACTGATATCGGCAAAAGCCTTTTCAGCTTCGTCGTACCAGAAAGAATGAAGCAAAGCCGTGGCGCGATTAAATTGCTTCTGGGCCGCGGCGTTGCAGGACACGGCAAAGTTAACCTGACCAAGCTGTTCCGAAGTGTCGTGCCGGTGCGTTTGCATCTGGGCGCTGGCAGCCTGAAGGCATAAAACTGAAATCAGGATTGCATTCAACAACAATCTGATGAGCTTCATTCGCGTCACTCCTTTTTTGAAAATCTGGTTAATACTTCAAATTTCGATCACAACGCCGGCGAACAAAAGAGAGCGTAGCCCGGACCGTTGGAAGTGGCTTATGGAAGATTAAATGGCCTAGACATTATAATCCGAAAAAGCTTGGCGAGTAATTTGTAATCCACACATCAGTGACAATATTAAACGGCTGACCGGCCAGGAATGAATCTCTTCGACGCAATCTTTAAACGTGAGTCGCTCGGACGCACCGCGATTCTTTTTGATGTGCAGCAGATTAGCTATGCCGAGCTTCGAGAGCAAACGATCCTGGTCGCGCGTGCCTTAGCCAGCCTGGAAATGAAACCCGGAGAGCGCGTCGCTCTGCTGCTGAACGATTCGCCTGAATTTGTTTCGTCGTTCATTGCCATTTGTTCGTCGGCAGCGATTGCCGTTCCCATCAACATGGGTTTGAGACATGATGAGCAGCGGGCGATTCTAAACGACTGCACTGCCAGCCTGGCTATTATCGAAGCTGATCTCTGCAACGCATTGTTGGACGAAGCCGCGGAAAAGCTCCCTCACCTGGAGCAGATTGTGGTCGTTAGTCGTGAGCAAAACCGTCAAGAATTAACCACTGAGCGTGTGGAGAAACAGGGAGAACAAAAATCTGCACTTCCGATGCGGATTAGGCTTCTAACTGAACTACTGGCCGCGTCCAGCAAACAAGTTGATCCCGATTTATCTGCGCCAGATGAGAATCAGCCGGCCTTCATTCTCTACACTTCGGGCAGCACCGGCGAACCAAAAGGCGCTGTTCACCGCCAGTCGGACATCTTCTACACGAATGAGACTTACTGTCGAGAGGTTTTGCAGCTCAGAGCCGGCGACCGACTGTTCTCGTCTTCACGTCTTCCATTTGCTTACGGTTTGGGGAACGCGTTCACCTTTCCTTTGCTAAATGGCTGCACGACGATCCTCTGCTGCGAAAGGCCATCGCCGGAAGTGATCACCCGGGTTTTCGCCGCCTACAAACCTACTATTTTTTTCGCCGTTCCGGTTGTCTATCGTTTACTTCTCGACGATCAGAAAAATCGCCAACCGGCTACCCTTGATTGTTCGAGCCTGCGTTTGTGCATCTCGGCGGGTGAGGCGCTGCCGCCACAGATCGGCGAGGAGTGGGAAAAGGCTTTCGGTGTTCCGGTGCTCGATGGAATTGGCTCAACCGAGATGTTGCACATGTGGATGTCTAACCACGAAGGCGAAGTCGTTTACGGCAGCAGCGGGAAACTGTTGCAGGGATATGAAGCGCGACTGCTTGACCCCAAAGGACAGCCGACGCCGGCCGGGACGCAAGGAAATCTCTGGGTGCGGGGCGCGAGTGCGGCAATTGGATATTGGAACAAGCCGGAAACCACGGCCAGCACTTTTGTTGATGGCTGGGTGCGGACGGGCGACCTCTATCGACAGGATACGCACGGCTTCTGGTTTCACATGGGACGGTCCGACGACTGTTTTAAGTCGAGTGGTCAATGGGTTTCGCCGGTTGAAGTCGAGGGAGTATTACTGCGATACGAAGGCATTAGCCGCGCAGCAGTAGTTGAAGATTTCGACGGCGACGGCTTGCCTTGCGCCTGCGCCTTCGTCGTGCGATCCCAACTATCGGACGACAGCAGTGAAGTCGAGCAGGGATTGCGGGACCTTGCGCGCGCAACATTGCCACGATTCAAGCAGCCCCGGCGGTATGTGTTTGTCGATGAGTTGCCTTACACGGCCACCGGAAAGATTCAGAGGTTTAAATTGCGCGAACGTTTAAGAAAGGACGCACAAGATTCGAGTTCTGAATTCCGAGTTTCGAGCTCCCCTTAATTAACCTTAACAGTAGATGCACCGCGTGGGTAGCGGGTTAGTTGATGTCCGATAAGCTTGAGCTTGTCGCTGAGTCACGACAAACTAAAGTTTATCGGACACTTTGGGTAAAGCTCCTGATCAACCATCGAAAAACTCTAGCGAAACTAGAATCTCGAAACCTATGGCGCTACGGTTTCGTTGGATGATCTACTCGCGCTTGATCCACCACGAGCTGTAACGCCCACCGGAGAGATAGTCCACTATGACGATCATCGGGTCTGTCTTCTCGCGAATTTGTTTTCCTTGAAACTGAATCTTGCCGCCCTTCACTTCGAAGGGATAGTTCCCGTAAGGTTTGCCGCCCACTGTCATGCGAAAGGCATACCTGCCGTCTGCTCGCAGGAGTTCTCCAGCTTTCAGATGCGGCTCGGCCGCCCGATGTGCGGTGGCGGCTCCGCCCCACCGTTTACGGAGAAGTAAAGACCTCGGGGCTATGCCCCGAAGTTTTGTATAGACCGGAGACGTGGCGAATTTCGGGGCGCAGCCCCGGTGTCAAGAGGCGCTCCTGTCGGTGGGGCGGAGCCGCCACCGCACATCGGACGGCGAAGCCGTGAAGGAATAGGCGCTTCTTCTTAATGGTGAAACCCACAGGCCGCTAACGTGCTTTATCAGGTGGCATCGGAGCCTAGCTTTAGCTTGTCTTCCATCGCAAGGGCAACCTTAAGGTTGAACTCTGAACTGCTTGATAGATATTCGACGTTTGATGCGGATTAACGCAGATGACCATGATTTTGAAACGCGCAAGAGTGGGGCCAAGCCCAACTTCCCCACCCTTGAGATTATCAAGGTGACATGAGATTTTGGATTGGACGGCTTTCAACGTAAGTACAACTAGCCCGCCAAAAGCATCTCCAGGTCTGGAAGGTGGGCTTGCCCCCGCTCTTGACGCCTCTCAAGGACTCTTGTCGTCCGCGTTAGTCCGCGTCCCGATCAGTTTGCTTACCTAATTCTACGACAGGTATTATTCCCTGCCCGAAAAGCTCTCATGCAGTTTCCCTAAAGGACATTCATGTCAGATCTTGTATATCGTCCTCGTCGCCTGAGAAGAACGGAAAACCTGCGCGCACTGGTGCGCGAAACGCGGCTGGCTCCGGAGGATTTCATACTTCCCTTGTTTGCCTGCGCGGGCGAGAAAGTTCGGCGCGAGATTCCATCGATGCCAGGCGTGCACAACCTCTCAGTCGATGAAATTGCGAAGGAAGCTGCCGCCGCCCGCGAGATTGGCGTTAAGGGACTAATCCTGTTTGGTCTTCCGGAAAAGAAGGACGAAACCGGTTCCGGCGCCTATCACAAGCAAGGAATTGTTCAGCAGGCTGTGCGGGCTATCCGCAACTCCGCGCCCGATCTCGTGATCATGACTGACACTTGTCTTTGCGAATACACCTCTCATGGACACTGCGGCGTGGTTCGCGATGGCGAAGTATTAAACGACCCGTCGCTGGAGTTGTTGGCCCGCACCGCCGTCAGCCAGGCTGAAGCCGGCGCCGATGTGGTTGCGCCTTCGGCGATGATGGATGGCCAGGTTGGCGCGATTCGCGAAGCGCTTGACGACGCCGGCTTCGATCAGGTGGCGATCATGGCTTATGCAGTCAAGTATGCGTCAGGTTTTTACGGTCCGTTTCGTGAGGCTGCCGACAGTGCACCGGCTTTTGGCGACCGCCGCGCATACCAAATGGATCCCGCGAACGTGCGCGAGGCTATGCGTGAGGCTGAACTCGACTTCGCCGAAGGCGCCGACATCATGATGGTAAAACCCGCCACCTGTTATCTGGACATTCTTAAGACGATGCGCGAGGAATTTGATTTACCCACAGCCGCCTATCATGTTTCCGGAGAGTACGCGATGATCAAGGCCGCTGCCCAAAACGGCTGGATCGATGAGCAGCGCGTAATGATGGAAACCCTTACCAGCATAAAACGCGCCGGCGCCGACCTCATTCTGACCTATTACGCCCGCGACGCGATCAAGCTACTCCAGTTGTCGAGGACGTGACTAACGACAAATTCGAACCGTCCAAGTGAAGCGTCGATTTGGTGCGCCCACTCAGAAGAGTGCCCTGGCGTATCAGGCAAACAAAATCGCAGCCATGAATATGGCACGCAACCTTCTGCACCATGCCTGGCTTCTAACCAACCATCCGATGGCGACCAAGGCTTAACTATGTCGCCCCGCGCGAGCCGCCTGCACGGGGACCCGAAAAAGCATAATGAGCTTATTTTCCCAATTGAAACGCCAAAGTCACAAACAATGGGGTTTTGCACTGGCCGTTCTCCTATTTGGCATTACGCTGGAAGCCGTGGAAGCAGAAGCGCAGTCGGGACGTCGAGCGGAAAAACCTTCAGCGACGGTAAGCTCACCACCCCCAGCGCCGGTCGCTACCGCTGAAAAGCCAACATCCGATTTGGCGAAGCCGCCCACGCTGGGCGAGCTTTCGTCCAAGGTGCGGCTTCTAGTGGCGAGACAGCCAACCGCAAAACATTTTCAAACTGAAGATCAAATCCTCGCCAGCTTCGTCAAGCATCTGAATCAATATGAAAAGATTGAGGCCACCTCAATTGGAGACGCGAAAGAAGACCACGCGGTCGATCGCGCGAAAGTCGAGACTGAAGCGTTTGTAATACTAATGAAGTTTGACATCGATACTTTCCAGAACGGGACTATCATCATGAATTCGCACGATCTTCAGATTGAGTATTACGTGCTCGCGCCTCACACGGGAAAAAAGCAGACCAAAGGTAAGGTTTACTTCCAGGGAATTGGTGGCGGCAGAATGCGGAAGAGTAATTGGCCCAATGGCACGCCCATTCGAATCACGCCTGAAGCCGCCGGCATTGAGGCAGCGGATGGTTTGTACTTCTGGCTAAAACTCGCGGCTATGAAGAAAAAAGCTACGTCGTAGAAGCCCAGCTATTCAAATTCAAGAGGTTTAGAGTTTAAGCTTCAGCTTGTGTCTGCCAAACGCTATCCAAAGATTGAACTCTGAACTACTTGCGCTTTAGTTCATCGAGCGCGCTCCCGAGACGTTCCAGTCCCTGGACAAGGGTTTCATAGTCACCGCCCAGGCCCACACGGAAATGGGCAGGCATCTCAAATAAACTTCCGGGCACGACTGACGTTTCGTATTTTTCCCTTAGCAGATCGCTGAGCCTGTCTGCGGTCCCCTGCTTTACTCTGGGAAACATGATGGAACCAAACAAGGGCCGTATGGTTTCCAGATCAGCCCGCGAGACAAGAAACTGATTTAGGAGTTGGCGGTTTTTATCGAGTCGCGCCTGCGCCCGTTCTGCAATGCCGGCGAGTTGTTCAAGCGCAACCACGCTCAGCCGTTCGCCGGCGTGTACCGGAGTTGCGGCAAAGAGATCGTTCAGCAACCACATGCGTTTGGCGACTTCCGGCTCAGCAAGGATCCAGCCGCAGCGAAGCCCGCTCAAACCGAATGCTTTTGTCAGGCTGCTCGTCACGATGAACTGATTTCCCAGGTGGAAAGCCGTACGCGGTGGCTCCGCAAAAAGCATCTGGAGGTAGACTTCATCAACCAGGACTCGAGCGTTTCTCTTGCTCGCGAGCTCGCCAACCGCTCTTAGCGTTTCATCATCGGTTAGAACTCCGCTGGGATTGTGGAAGTTAGTTATCACAATGAGTCGGGTGCGCGAGCTCAGGTTCCGCTCAATTTCAGCCGGCGAAATGCTGAAGCCGTCCTCAAACCGGCGCTGAAAACGTTTCACGTCGGCGCCAAGATAATGCGACAGCGCCAACAGCGGTTCGTAAACAGGACTCTCGAGCAGGATCTCGTCGCCAGGATTGATCAACGCTGCCATCGCGAGATGGTTAGCAAACGAAGTTCCGGCCGCTGTCACTACACAATCATCAGCGACACTGTACCTATCAGCCAACGAACGTATCAAAGGCTGATAACCATAGCCGGCTTCTCCTGTAATCTCGAGATGATCAAGCGAGACCGGCAACTCCTCCAGCTTCAAATTCGCGAGCCCGCTGGTGGCAAGGTTAAAGCGCGCGTTCGAACGTGTCTTGGCCCAATGCATGTATTCCGAAGCTCTCGTTTCACGAATGGCAGTCATCGCGTATTTCTCCTACGCCAGAAAAAGAAGACGGGAATTCCCGCGAGCAGAATCACCAAGCCCAGCAGTGTGTTACTGGGGTAACGGTAGACAGTATTGATTACCACCAGCCAACAAACGGCGACAAACAGCGCCGTCGTAACTGGGTGTCCGGGCACGCTGGCAATAAGCCTCTCCGCATTGTCTGTTTTCGGAGCCGCGTCACCCGTCCACTTCATTCGTCGCCGAAACACGAAAATGCACATTGCGGTAGCGCCGAAGAATATGAAGTCTACCGACACCACATAATTGAGAATCTGCTCATAGCGGCCTGAAAGCGCAATCGCGATCGCGCATACGCCCTGCAAAACGATTGCCAAAATAGGGACCTTTGTCTTCGGATGCAGACGGCCAACACTCCTGAAGAAAAGACCGTCCTCGGCCATTGCAAAATAAACCCGCGGCGCGGTCAGCATGCCCTGGCTGAGGAAACCAAGCGTTGAGATCGCGATGCCGGCGGCAATTGCACGAGCTCCGGCCGGGCCCAGTGCGATTCGCATTACATCCGACGCAGGCGTCGTTGTGTTGGCGAGGCCTGAAACTCCCAGCACGCGCACACATACAAAGTTTACCGCCAGGTAGAGCATGACGACGCCGGCGACGCCGATGATGAGTGCGCGAGGCAGATTTTTTCGCGGCTCTCGTATTTCTCCCGAGACGAAGCTGGCAGTTTGCCAGCCACCATAAGCAAACAACACCGGCACCATCGCAGCACCTATCGCGGTAAGGAGATTGAACGAAACTGGGCGATCCAGGAAGGTGCCTGCCGTCGCTTCTGTTGATTTCACAGCTGGGCTGGCAAGAAAGAGTCCGCAAAAGATAAGCCCGAGAATCGCAAGGATCTTCAGGACCATTAGTAAGCTTTGCACCGAGCCGCCGGCGCGAACACCAAGACAGTTGATTACAGTTAAACTAGCAAGCGCCGCGAGGGCGACCATCCAATCAGCGACTGGCACGCTGGTTAGTTCTAGAAAGTAGCGCGCGAAGGTAACCGCGACTGCCGCCATGCCGCCCGTTTGGATGACGAGCAGTAGGGCCCAACCGTAAAGAAACGCCACCAACGGATGATAGGCATCGCGGAGATAAGCATACTGGCCACCCACTTCCGGACGCAGTGCTGCCAGCTCGGCCCAGATGAACGCGGCCGCAAGAGCGATGAGTCCACCCAAAGTCCAGACCGCCAGGATCAGGAACGGCGTCGTGACCTGACGGGCGACAACGTACGGATTCATGAAGATTCCGGATCCGATAATTCCACCCATCACGATCATGGTGGCGTCAAAAAGACCTAAGCCGCGGACAAGTTCTGGGGCTGGCTGGGCGGTAGATGTGGAGGAGTTTTTCGAATCCATTTTGATGAAGAGCCCGTCTAGCAGACGTCAACCCTTTGGAGTGCGGTGACCTGTCACCGCTTTGGCCTGGGGCGGGTTGACGCCGCGGTCCGGTCGAAGTTTATAACGAATAGTGTCGCGACAGGTCGCGACCGACCAAAGCGGTGACAGGTCACCGCACTCCAAAGAGTTGACCACTATCGCAAACGTGTAGAACCCAGCACATATTGACAGCCCTGATATAACAGTCAGTCTTCTTCGAGATCAATCACTTACTATGCGCACTCAACCAGGATCCCCGTCCTCCGCTGCGATCAATTTTTGGTCGTGGGTATTTCCCATTACTTATCTTATCCATATCGCGGAAGAGTATTGGGTCGGCGAAGGTTACCCAGCCTACATCCTCCGGCTGAGAGGCGTACATATGTCGACCACCAGGTTTCTGGTGGCCCAGGGCGTAGGAGTTGTCCTCGTAACCATCGGCGTGATACTCGCGCGCCATTTCAACTTTCCGCAGATGATGCTGGTCATTCTGGGAGCAATCGTGCTGATCAACGGTATCACTCACACCGTAACGGCGCTGACCATTCTCCGTTACGGACCGGGCTTGTGGTCGTCAATTCTCATCTGGATCCCGCTTGGCATCTTCACGTTGCTACGCTTCAGGAACGGCGTGAGCAAACGTAAATACTGGATTGCGATCGCAATCGGAGTGGGCGTAAACGCGGTCGTCGGTCTACTCACGATGCGGGGCGGACGAATTACGTAACGATCTTACGGAGCTCCGGCTGGTACCTACTGCCAGTTACAAAAAACCGGAGCCATTGCGAAATGACTCCGGTTTTCCGTTTTGCACTAGTTACGCGCAGCACCTAGAAGCCGTTACTTGCTCCTTTGAATCCATGCAGCGCCTGCTTGAGTCCCCAGGAGATCACGCGCATGTTGTCGTAGCAATAGCCCAGAATGTAGTTGCAGGTCGAGAGGCAATGCTTGGTGCATTCCACCTTCATCTCATCCAACTGCTTCACATCAAACTTGTGGTTGCCGACGGTGCCCCAATCATGGGTGGCCGAATACATGGGAAAACACGGCGCCAGCGAACCGTCCGTGCGGATGATTAGCGAATTCTGGCCGGCCCGACACTGCCACGGTGGAACCTGCCCGCGCATGAGCAGTTTCATATCTTCCATATGCTGCGTCGGGTTCGCCATCTTGTAACCATGATTGACGCGCAGGTCTTGCAGGTAGTCGAGCAAAGCATCAACCTTCGGCCAATCGTCGGGCGTCAGATAGGTTTGATTTTCATTGAGGTGCTTGAAGTGGGTCTGCTCCATCATCGGTGTTTCGTTCACGTGGTAATCCGTGGCGATCCCGTTGTCATGAGCGATCTCCGTCAACTCTTTAACATCGTCCATGTTGTTATGGCAGATGTTGATATTGAACATGACCGAGTAGCCGTAGTGATGCTGGCGCTTTACCAGGTAATCGAAGTAAGGGCGGATGGGATCCAGCGCTTTCGGCAGAGACTTACGCTCCTTAACCGAATCAACCGCCAGATTAAACGTTGCGATGCCCGCATCGCCGAGACGATCGATCACGTCCGGCTTCATCAGGCGGCCATTGGTAGGTAAGTAGACGAAGATGTCTCGTTTCGCGCTGTAGTCAACGATCTTGTGAATAAACTTCGGTCGCAGCAGCGGCTCGCCACCCATCAGCGCCAACACGCGTGAACCGATTGAATGGATCCAATCGATGGAACGCTTGGCGACGTCTTCGGTCATGCCCTTAACGGCGTTGTTGTAAGACCAGCAATAGTGGCAATCAAGATTGCACTTCCACTCGGTGAACAGGTAAGGGATGATCGGGCGCAACTCGCCGCTGTGCCATCGTGATTTGAAATAAGGAGAGCCCCAACTCTTCCACGTCCGGATAGCGTTGAACTTCTGATATTCCTTTCTGGTCATCGGCACGGGGTCAGGTTTTTGCGGATAAACTGGTTCCGGTAATACTTCTGCCGGCATTGGTTCAAGCTTAGGGGCGGCTTCCGCTTTGTAAAGTATTTGATGAAGCTTTTGATCTATGCGGAAGGGTTGCGCGGAGCTTCCCGAGTCAAGGTTCTCCTGAATTTCTGCCATGTTGTTTCCTCTCTGGATTTAAGCGAGCGCGCAAGATTTGCGCGACGGACAATTCAGTCCAAGTCTAGAAAGAATAGTTGCCAACCAACGTATCAGCTGAGTCATCCAGCCCCACTTAGAGCGCCGACCGCCGCGAAATCAAGGGTACAAACGGGCGAATATTCGCTGATTTCCGGCAGAATTGCAAGCCTTCATGACCAGTTAGGAAACCGTTTTTGGGGCATTACGGGCAGTTTTGATTCAAGCTGGCGTCATTATTCACCCAGCGCAACTGGTACATCAGAACCGGAAGCGGTAGCGACCGGCCAAAGACTCAATTTGAATATCAGAATCTCTTAATGCTCAAAGCCTGCAGTTCTGAAACCATACAAAAACAGTTGAACTTCTGGCCGGTCGCTACGGCTTCCGGTTCTGATTTGGCAAGCGCTCCTCTGGCAATAATGTCTGGTGCGTAGACGGTCTGGTCATGCATCTGGTGGATTTCAAGTTTGAAGTCAACTCAGCTATGTGACCCGAAGCGACAGCGACGCACGTGTAACATTCCGAATCAGAACCGGAAGCGGTCCGGGGTCCCCAGCCGGGCAGCCCGGCTGGGGTGGTGGTAGCGACCGGCCTAGGACTCAACCGTAGTTGTGAGTACTTGATGACCGCGATCAGGAATTGAAATAAACCACCGGGTAAAGTTGACTCTTTGGCCGGTCGCTACCGCTTCCGGTTCTGATTAGGATAGACGCCAATGTTGGGCGACTATTACCGTCTCGCCTCTTCGACTATGGACGAGTCCGCAAGCTGTTGGACTTCCAAATTGAATTCGTATCCTTACGTTTTTTGGGGTGGCGCTGTAAATCTGTAATGCAATTACAGCATACCTTTTTGGCACCAGGTTGCGCAGGTGTTTGAATCGCGTTACGCTTGCGCCTTTTGCCGGACGCCTTTTGTCCAGCCAGGGCGCACCACTTTAGTCAACAGGAAAACTGAGGAACGAAAACATTGGTTAGTAGAGCTGACGCCATAGTTACAGCAGGCCTCAGGCCCGAGCTTTTTGCGGATCGTGGTTTAGTTTCGATAAGCAGGGCTTTGCTCATCGGAAGCCTTGCGGTGCTCGTTTTGGTGGGATTCGGTCTCCGTGTGTCGAATCTTAGCGCTGAGAGCTTGAGTGAAGACGAACTCAACAAACTACAGGCGGTGGCAGACTATCGCGAGCATGGTTTGACCTCGGCTAACAGCGAGCATCCACTGCTCATGAAAGGATTGCAAACCGGCAGCCTGGTACTGGCAGATAAATGGAATAGCATTCCTTCCCTGGGCGGGCAGAGGCCCATCTCACCTGAAACGGCTCTGCGCATACCGAGCACAATCTTCGGCGCACTTACCGCCATTCTTGTTTACCTGCTTGCCGCCGAATTATTCGGCGCTGAAGTCGGATTGATCGCGGCAGCGTTGTGGGCTTTTGATCCCATGGCCATCGGATTTAATAGAATTGCTAAAGAGGACACATTCGTATTGTTCTTCTTTTTGCTGGCCAACATTCTTTGGCTGCGAGGCCAACGCATCGCAGAGAGTGAACCCCATCGCCGTCCTGAAAAATTCTATTGGGCGTCCGCAGCGGCGTTTGGCGCGATGCTGGCGTCGAAATACCTGCCTCAGCTTCTGGCAGTCAGCGCTTGCTACTATTTCATGTTCCAGGGATTGCCCGAAACGCGTTGGCGCCTGGGAAAGAAGCGGTTGCTGAAGTTTTACACGCTTATGGGTATCGTGTTTTTAATTCTAAACCCAACTATTCTGCTACCAGACACCTGGCACCAAATGGGACTTTTTGCCGGGCAAAAACTCATCGGCCATGATGGCTATGAATTCATGGGCAAACTTTATTCACACCGGTTTACCGACTGGCTGCGCGGAATACCCTGGTATTTCTATCATCTCTTTTTAATTATCAAGCTGCCGTTATTAGCGGTGGCTGGGTTCCTGGTGGGTTTCCCTCTGCTTCTCCGGCGCCAAATCGGAGACGGACGTTACTTCATTCTGTTATGGATGTTCTTGTGGATGATGACGTTCAGCTTTGGGGGTGGGAAGTTTACGCGTTACTTTACGACAGTGCTTCCAGCGGTGCTCATTACCTCAGCCATTGGAGTGCAAACTGTCGGTCGCTGGCTTGGTCAAAGGCTTTCCTCGTTGCTCGCAGCGGAATGGCCAACCGGTTATTCGCGCCTGATTCTTACAGCGATCGTGATCCTGGTTTCTCTTAAGACATCGGCCAATTCGGCGCCACACTTTCGCCTTTACACAAATGCACTTGGGGGCGGCGCCGCCAAACAAGGCTACTATTTTCCGCATGATGAGTTCTACGATTCGAGCATTGGGGATGTGATGATCGAGATAGCCAGCCGTGCCGCGCCAGAAGCAAGAGTCGCAAGCGAGACTCCTGGACTAGCTT
This sequence comes from Pyrinomonadaceae bacterium, assembly GCA_036506215.1. Lineage (GTDB taxonomy): Bacteria > Acidobacteriota > Blastocatellia > Pyrinomonadales > Pyrinomonadaceae > PSRF01. The sequence goes on from DASXSC010000165.1 coordinate 15,249, forward strand.
CATACTATGCGCAGCGTGCCAATCGTCCGGATCTTGTTTGTGTCCCTCTTTCCGATCCAAACGCGTTGCAGCAACTACGAGAAGGAGACCTTGTGATTGACGCTCGAGGGCGTCACTATTTCAGCAACGAGCCAATCGTTTCGGCACTAGAGCAGTCAAGCGCTCCCATCTTTCGTGTTTCACTTGGCAACGTACCCGCTGTTTCAGTCTACCTGCTGAACACGAAATCGCTGGAAGCAATCGTCGAAGCCGCGCGTCGCCTGCCACCACTGGCAAAGAGCTTATATCCTTCATTACCGGCACCGCCGGCGTCGCGGGGTCCCCGGCGGGGCAACCCCGCTGGGGTGCTGTATCGTCCGCAATGAGCGCCGTAGGCGAACTCAAACTCTGATATGGTCCTTTGCTTTCGAATAACGTTGCCCTTGCCCGCGTGGGGCGGGCGAGACGCCCGCGATCCCGATAAGAGCGGCCCCCCACTGTATAATCTCCGCCTTCCGTTCACGCTTTCTCGTCCACAATAGGAGGTCTGCTTTGAAAAAGTTGCTCATCGCGTCACTTTGTTTCTTACTCGCGTTCTCGCTTGCTCAAGCACAAAAACAGTTTACGCTCGAGCAAGTGATGAGTGCCCCATTTCCGTCAGATCTGATAGCGGCGCCGGTCGGCGGCAGTGTTGCCTGGGTGCAGGTTGCAAAAGGCGCGCGAAATATCTGGGTGGCGAGTCCGCCAGACTACAAAGGCAAACAGTTGACGACCTACACCGAGGACGACGGCGAAGAACTTGGTGAGCTGGTTTGGACGGCAGACGCCAGGGCGATCATCTACACGCGCGGTGGGGACCTTGACGGTTTCGGTGAGAATCCGAATCCGCGCAGTGCACCGGAAGAACCAAAACAGCTGTTGTGGATCGTATCGCTCGACGGTAAGCCGCCGCGCCAGTTAGCAGAAGGACACTCCGCGGCAGTCTCGCCGAAAGGCAACGCCGTCGCTTACATTTCCAAGCGAGATATTTGGTCATTAAAAATTGATGGCAATGAAAAGCCCGCCGCACTGGTGCAGTCGAAGGGTCGAAGCAGTTCGCTTCGTTGGTCTCCTGATGGGTCGAGATTGTTGTTCGTTAGTAGCCGGGGAGATCACAGCTTCATCGGGATTTATGATCTGAGCGCGAAAACTGTCCGTTATCTGGACGCAAGCGTGGACCGCGACAATGAGCCTGTCTGGTCGCGCGATGGCAAACAAGTCGCCTTTATTCGTATTCCTACATCGCGGGAGGCCGGGGCTTTTGCGCCCAAACGACGTGGCGACCCGTGGTCCATTCGCGTTGCCGATGCCGGGACCGGCGTGGGGCGCGAGCTATGGAAAGCAGACAAGGACGCGGGAAGTGTCTTTAGAAATATTGTTGCCGATGATCAACTCGTCTGGTCTGCCGATGACCGCATCGTTTTTCCCTGGGAGAAAGACGGATGGACGCATCTTTATTCGGTTACCTCGGCTTCCGAACCGCGCACCAGTAGGGCCGTTCTGTTAACACCCGGCGATTTTGAAGTTGAGCACGTCTCGGCGAGCGCGGATAAGAGAGAGATTATCTACTCCTCCAATCAAGCCGACATAGATCACCGACACATCTGGCGCGTCTCCACGGCTGGTGGAAAGCCTGCAACGTCTTTCACGGCTGCGATATCGGGCAACGGAATCGAGTGGTCGCCAATTGCGACCAGCGATGGAAAGGCGATCGCTTTCTTTCACTCGGATGTCCGGCGTCCCGGGCGGGCTGCAATCCAGGTTGGATCGGAAAGCATGCGCGACATGGCCGTTGACTCAATTCCGACCGAGTTTCCTGAAAGCTCGCTGGTGGAACCTCAGCAAGTGATCCTCGACAGCGCGGACGGAATGAAGATTCATGGCCAACTATTCCTACCCAGAAACCTCGATAAGACGAAGCGACATCCTGCGATCCTATTTTTCCACGGCGGCTCGCGTCGCCAGATGTTGCTGGGCTGGCATTACATGTACTACTACCGCAATGCCTATGCGATGAATCAGTATCTTGCTAATCACGGTTACATCGTTCTCTCGGTCAACTACCGCAGCGGAATTGGCTACGGCATGGAGTTTCGCGAAGCTTTGAATTATGGCGCGACCGGCGGAAGCGAATTCAACGATGTGATGGGCGCCGGCGTTTACCTGCGCAATCGTCCGGACGTCGATCCGCAAAGGATTGGACTGTGGGGTGGTTCTTACGGCGGCTACCTGACGGCAATGGGATTGGCACGCGCCTCCGATCTTTTTGCAGCTGGTGTCGACATGCATGGAGTGCATGATTGGAACATCGTTGTCCGCAATTTCGTGCCGGCTTACGATCCACTTGCCAAACCTGACGCCGCCCGGCTGGCCTTTGAATCTTCTCCGCTCTCGTCTATCAAGACGTGGCGCTCGCCGGTGCTGCTAATTCATGGCGATGACGACCGCAACGTGCCGTTCAGCGAAACAGTTCATCTGGTGGAGGCATTGCGAACTCAGGGGGTGGAGTTTGAGCAGTTAATTTTCCCGGATGAAATCCACGATTTTCTCACTCATGCGGATTGGCTGCGGGCTTACCATGCTTCGGCGGATTTTCTTGATCGCCACTTGAAAAATGGCAATCGCTGAATGCCGCGGGCGAATCCGACGCGTTAAAAACCCGACTCCGCTGCCTGTTGATGTCTCTGACCTCCGATGCGCGGCAAGTCTCCGACTTGCCGGCAGCCTTTGTGAAACGTTTTGAGGTCTAAGACCGTTGAGATGCCGGTCATAGACCGGAAAACTGGGTACGGTCTTCGGTAAGTCGGAGACTTACCGCGCATCGGAGGTCAAAGACATGTCGCCGCTTCACCCCACCCATTCCGAGCAAGTTCGGTGCGCTGACCGATCTATCCCCGGGAGACCAACCCGCCACGCGGGTGGCGGGTGGTGTCTCCCTCGGGATTTTCAATTTGCAGGTAAGGTCTTTGACCTCCGATGCGCGGCAAGTCTCCGACTTGCCGGCGACCTTTCTAAAATTCTTTAAGGTCTCCGACCTTTGAGACTCCGGTCAAAGACCGGAAAACTGGGTATGGTCTTCGGTAAGTCAAAGACGTACCGCGCATCGGAGGTCAAAGACCTGTCGGTGGTGCCTTCAGACA
>DASXSC010000166.1:0-8094 GCA_036506215.1 Pyrinomonadaceae bacterium
ACTCGCCTCACGCCTCTTTTTCTTCCCGTCTCCCCACTTTCCCGCACCCCGCGCTCCCTTCAGTTGATTATTCAAACTCCAAGTAGCCTCTAACCCGGCTTAGTTCAACACAGAATTGTGTGGCGGCTCGTTGCTCGTCCCACCGCTTGCCTCCATTTACCGCGCCACACCAATTCTTAATACGTTCGATGCGGCCTCCCAATAGCTGGGCGCGTGAGATTCCGTTACTCCTTCACACGCTTCAATGGAGGAAGAATATCTCCAGTCCATTCGCGCTCCCTTTGTAGGACTAGAAAGACTCCGTTCCAGAGCATTAGCATCTCCCTTTCCTTCAGTTTCATCAGCAAGCTTTGCGGAGGTGTCCAACCACCTCCTTCGCATTTCACTTTTGTTGTCTCAATGTATTCCGCATTAATACCAATCGCTGCCAATCGTACTCCCAATTCTCGATTTAACTCTTCATTAGAGACTCGCTTATCCTCATACGCCAAAGACGAACAAACTTTGCCTCCAACTTCGGCTCGATTAGCCTGAAGCCGCACACGTGTTCCAACCACCTTTTCCAGTGCCGGTTCTGGTTTGTTTGCGGGACTTCCCTCTGCAAATCTATACGCGATGACCTTCCAACTACCGTAAGGCGGTAACGTGCGTGCTGCATGGAACAGCCTCTCCATGACTCCGCCCCGCTTCAAGACTCGCCAGTCTTCCGCCGCCGGCGTGTACGAATGCAGCTTCGTACCCTTAGCATCGAACCAGGTCGTCTCACCGAGGCAGTAACGATTGTCATTCAATTTGAATCTGATGGTTTCAATCCGGCTCTTATATTTTGCGCCTTGACTGACTGCGATGTTTTCAGACTTTGCGAGGATTGTTCGAAAGTCCGCCCGCAAAACATGGTCGCGCTCCAATATTAGACTGGAAGCGTTGACCTCAATTACGGAGTCGTCACCTGTATAGACACGTTGCCACTTGTGTTTGGATTGTGCGTGAACAAAAAGGAGTGCGCTACCAAGTAAAACCGTAATTAGGATGGTGCGTCTAAGTAGCATTTATAGCATCGAACGTACCGGCGTTCAGCTGCGAGCGCCAGAGGGAGGCCGAAGGCCGACCGACAAGCTCGTCAGCTGCAACGCCTTGTTGGGCGGCTGCGGGATCTACCTCTGCCCAACGCTTACTAATTGCGTCGGATCGCCCTGTGGAATTGAACGTCGGAACCAACTCTACCAGTAATAGCCAAGAGTAACGGTCGCAGCACCTGCGGCCCGAGCGTATCGAGCGATCTCGGCGACGTCTCCCAGATCTCGCGCGAACTCCTGCGGCAACGAATCTATCCCGTTCGCATCAGTCGCATAAACGCGAAGTAGAGGCTGTACTTCGGGACTACTTTCTTCGACTAGGCACTTGAGTACCTGCGCCGCCAGCTCCAGGGCGTCTGGCGTCGTCCAGCGAATCTCATCCGGGTCCAGTCCGTCGGTCGTATGGGAGAGAAGATCCGTGAGGCCGAGGCGTTTCAGGACGGCGATTGCTTCGTCGTCGTCCATAACGTTCGCGAGCCACCCCGCCCACGCTTTGTCGTCGTTGAAGAAGCCGGGATGGCCCTCCTCTTCCTCTTCCGTCGCGCCAGGCCAATGAACCAAGATGGATGCTCCCATAGCGTTCTCTCAGTAGCGCGGCGAGGCACTGCGCCTCGTCCGCCCAACTTCTTATTAGGTGAGAGAGTCTCGTGTTGCAACACGAGACTCTCTCACCTAATCCCGCTGCGACGATTCAAATGCTCAGGAAACTTGCCTTCGTCGTGTTGAAATACGATTCGACGTAGTGCTATCGTACAGCCCAACAAAGCAGTATTCTCAATTTGAAGTTTCCGGAGACCTCACCATGTCAAAGTTGCTCGAAGAGGTGCGTGACCTCATCCGCACACTCCATTATAGCTATCGCACCGAAGAGGCCTACCTCAACTGGATTAGACAATACATCCTGTTTCACGGCAAGCGGCACCCTACCGAGATGGGAGCTGCCGAAGTCAGCGCATTCCTGACGCATCTCGCGGTCAAACGACAGGTTGCGGCCTCAACTCAGAATCAGGCGCTCGCGGCTCTTCTGTTTCTCTATAAGAATGTCCTCAAAGAAGAATTACCCTGGCTCAAGAACGTCGAACGGGCCAAGCGGCCGGCGCGCATTCCACTCGTGCTTACGAGAGCAGAAGTAAAGCGCCTGCTCACACAATTGGGGCAACTGAACTGGCTCCAAGCGAGTCTGCTTTACGGAGCAGGACTGCGCCTCAGGGAATGTCTAAGTTTGCGAGTGAAAGATCTGGATTTCGATTATCAGCAAATCGCTGTGCGCGACGCAAAGGGGCACAAAGACCGCGTTACCATGATGCCCACCAGTGCTGCCGAAGCTTTAAAGACACAACTTGCCAATGCCAGAGGGCTGGCAAGTTCGAGAAGTCCGATTATCCGCTGGCGTTTCTTTCCAGCATACGGGTGTCGCCATAAAGAACCAGGCCTTGCGTTGACTAGACCGCTGCTTAAAAGGCACGACATCAAAAGAATGCTGAATGCGCCAGTGATTGCACGACGTTGAGGGCAAGGTTCTTTGTTCATTAATCAAAAAGGCAGTTCGAGGATAACTGAAGTGCTGTATTTGCTGGGCCCAGTATAATCCCGTTCTGTACTGTGCTCGAAAGAAGTTCTTGATGAGGCTTATGATCTGTGCTATCCGCGCGCTGGTGAATCCAAGAGCCGCGATATTGACGAGGGGTACAAAAAGGGGTACAAAAAGGGGTACATTTCTCATGCTCTTCTTTGAAACCTGCGATTTTGTTTAGGCCCGCGTAGCTCAGTGGATTAGAGCGTTCGCCTCCGGAGCGAAAGGTCGCAGGTTCGACCCCTGCCGCGGGTACCAACTAACAGAGGTCAGAAGTCAGTAGTCAGTCAGTGGTCAGTAGTCAGAGTCGCAGACAGCTGCGTTTGGTTTCTGATTTCTGATCTCTGATCTCTGATCTGTGACCTCTGACCTCTGTTCTCTTAAACCTCTGAAAACGGTTGCTCCATTTCCCAAGCGCGCTGTGAGAATTAACGCGCCAGGGTTTGGATCGAAATTGTTGAAAAACCGTGCCCGCCGAGGTGAACCCAGCGTGAGGTGGTAACGCAAGCGGCCCCACTGCCGGAGCGCGGCGGGCACGAGCCAGCGAGGCAGTTGCCTCGCATTTTTCGCAAGAGGTGTATCGTCAATAGCGGCGCCTACAACTTGCTGCGCGAGGCCCGCTGTCGGAGAGACCCAACCAGCCTGTTGTTTCGCCGGTGAGCTTAGAGTTCGTTCGAAAGTTTCTCAGATGTTCCGGGTCAAATACGGCTGCCGAAATTCGTTTTCATCCAACGATATTTTCCGGTGATAACGCGCAGGACTCTAGCGGATTAAACCTCCAGCTGTCAACATTGTTCAAAGGTAAATAGCACGTATGTGTCACAATTCGGCGATGCTAATGCAACCTTCGCATCCTACCTTGCTTCTCGGTTAATGAACGTTTGCGAACAAGGGTATTTATTGGCAGGCACTGCTTAAAATGCTAGGCTTGCAAATCCGTTAAATCGGTCACTTTTGAAAGGGCGGGATTCTGGAAACTGGGAACGTTCACTGCCGAGTGGACGTTACCGGCTTTCGCATCGCCGCTCTTGAACACTTTCCGGCTTCAAGGAAACGAGCATGGTGTCTGCTGATCTTAATAAACCCAATGAAAACCCGCGCACGATTCTGGTTGTCGATGATTTTGACGACACGCGCTTGCTGCTGCGGACCTGGCTTCAGAAAAAGGGTTTTCGCGTGGTCGAGGCCGAAGACGGAAATCGGGCCATCACGGCGGCGGAACGCAATCACCCTGACTTGATTATCATGGACGTTGAAATGCCGGAACTCGATGGGCTCGCGGCAACTCGGAAGATCCGCAAGCTGGAAGACTTCGCAGCAGTTCCTATTGTCGCGGTCTCCGCATACGGCGCTGATCAATATCGTGACCACGCCCTCGCAGCCGGCTGCAATGAGTACGTTTCAACTCCATTCGAGCCTGATGAACTGGAGAGACTAATCAGAGCGCTGATCAAGTAACCGACGACTGGATGACCACTGAAGAACTAGAACCGAGATTTTCCATTTCTCATTTTCAATTTTTCATTTTTCATTCGCGGATTCAAGTTTGAAGTGCAACAGCTGGCGGACTCGTCACCATAATTGAGACGCGAGTGAGTAACAGTCGACCAACATTGCCGTTTATCCGAATCAGAACCGGGAGCGGACCGGGGAAGCCCGCAGCCCGGCTGGGTGGTGGTAGCGACCGGCAAGAGACTCAACCGTGGTTGTCAGTACTTGAGTGATCTCGATCAGCGATTGAAATTCTCGACTGGTAAGTTGACTCCTTGGCCGGTCGCTACCGCTTCCGGTTCTGATTCGGGCAGTTTCACGCGCCGTCGCTGTCGCTTCGGTCTGATAGCTGAGTTGCACTTGAAACTTGAATCCACCAATGGCAAATGAAAAATGAGAAATGGAAAATGGAAAATCTGCCGGCAGTCATTCATAATAGTCTTGCTCCAAAAAATGCCAATTAAGCCACTAGCCCTATTACTGGTCCTGCTGTGCGCGGTTAGTGCCCTCGCGCAAGATAACAGATGCCCGTTGAAGCTCTCCGAACTTCCCGATGCTCCGGAGTTGTTTGGTTTTCGCCTTGGCATGTCAACTACTCAGTTAAAGCTGCGTGTTCCGCAAGTTGTTTTCGGGAAAGACAATGACTTCGGAGTTTTGAAGACGAGCATTAGTCCCGACTTTGATTCGCGAATAGACAAGGCCAGTCTCGCTGGAGTCAGAACCATCTCATTCGACTTTGTAGATGGCCGCTTAACTTCTCTTTGGTTAGGTTACGACGGATCGTTTAAATGGCAGACCGTTCCAGACTTCGTAAAGGGAATCTCACAATCGCTTCATTTGCCGGATGAGTGGAAGCCATGGAAGGTGCGCGGGCAACAAATTAATTGTGCGGATTTTCAAATGACTGTCTCGATTGTGGCTGAAGGACCGAGCTTCCACATCATCGATGAAACGGCAGAGAAAACTATCACGGCGCGCAGAGAAGCCAAAGAGGAACAGGACGCAGCACTTGAGGACGCCGCGCCTGAAAAGGGCGAGTCGAGCGAGATAGTCGCTGACGCCAGGGCCAGAGTGTATTACCCGGAAGGATGCACAGCGTCGCAAGAGATCAAGGAAAAGGACCGGGTGGTATTCAAGACAAAGGAAGCCGCTGAGAAGGCCGGCTACAAGCCAGCCGTAAATTGCCAGTGAAGCTGACCGGGAGAGAGGACAACGTCCTAAGACTCAATGGCCAAATTCTCTCAAGCAGTTTAGAGTTCAGCCTTTAGGTTGTTTTGTTACAGAGTACGCAAGCTGAAGCTTGTACTCGTTGGATCTGGCCTTTTGCTTTGGACCTTGGACTTTGGATCTCCATCAGCGAAAGGAGACTAAAATGCTAAAAGAATTTCGTGACTTTATTGCTCGCGGCAATGTGCTTGATTTGGCAGTGGCGGTAGTCATCGGTGCGGCCTTTGGCAGAATTATCACTTCGCTGGTTGAGGGCATTCTCATGCCGCCTATTGGCCTGTTGCTCGGTAATGTGGATTTTGCAAACCTGTTTATCGATCTTTCCGGTCAGCGTCCGGCGTCATTAGCTGACGCGCAACTGAGAGGGCTTCCGGTAATTGCGTATGGCACCCTTATCAATGACTTGGTTAGTTTCCTTATCATTGCCTTTGTCATATTCCTGATCGTGAAGGCCGTTAACCGGCACAAGCGCCAGGAAACCGAAGAGCTGACTAAGAAGTGTCCGTATTGTCTGTCTACAATTCCAGTTGAGGCGACAAGGTGCTCTGGTTGCACGTCGGAAATGCAGACGACTTAGCACGAGGACTCAAGTTGAGTGTAGGTACCGCTCCCGGTTCCGCATTTGTCGAGCATTCAAGTTGAGTGTAGGACCCGGTCGCTACCGCTTCCGGTTCCGCATTTGTCGAGCCCCAGTGTTGAAGTGCCTTAAATTGACGACTGACTGCCCACACTTTATTCTGCTCGCGAAGGTTTGAACTTCTCCGCCCTCGAAAGCCCTACGTATGCGCGAGTGTCCACGTTGTGAGAGTTGCTACGAAGACGACGTAGTTACCTGTCCGCAAGACGAGGCGAACACCAAACACACCTTGCCCGGACCGAGGCTGATCTCGGCGCGTTATCTGCTGGAGAAACGTCTGGGCCGCGGCGCGATGGGACAGGTCTACCGGGCCCGTGATCAGAACCTCGTGACGCGCAGCGTCGCCGTAAAGACCGTTCGGCCTGACATACTCAGCGACGAAATGTTGCAGGAAGGTGAAGCGATTGCGCGGTTCGAACGCGAAGCTCGTGCGGCGGCATCCATTCGTCACCCCAACGTTGTCGACGTTACGGATTTTGGCAAAAGTCCCGAGGGCGTGTTCTTTCTGGTCATGGAATACGTCGACGGTGAAAGTCTTTATCAACTCTTGCGACGGGAGGGCACGCTGGACCTCCTGCGCACGGTAACGATCCTGGGCCAGGTGGTCGCCGGAGTGGAGGCGGCCCATGACAAGGGAATACTTCACCGCGATCTCAAGCCTGCAAACATCTTCATCATGCAAAGGGTACGGCGAACCGGCAGTAGCAGCGGGGGCGATGGCTTTGTAAAGGTCGGGGACTTCGGCCTGGCGAAAATAATTCACGCGGATCAGACTGAATCGAATTCTGCCAGTGGCCCTGAATCGCGTGGCCTTATCGGCACCCCGGAATATATGGCTCCCGAACAAATGCAGACGGGCGTGCAGTTGGATGCACGTGCAGACATCTACGCATTGGGCGCGATCGCTTATCACATGCTGGGCGGCCGTCCGCCATTTATCGGAGACCTGGCGCAACTCGTCGCGCAGAAACTCATGCAGTCGGCGCCATCATTGCTGAGTTTGCGAACTGACATTTCGTCTGAAGTAGACAAGGTGATTTTGCAGGCACTCGCTAGAGAGGCTTCGGAGCGGCCGGAAAATGCAAGTGAATGGTTTGACCAACTGGAGACTGCCGCAGGAAAGCGATTTGAAACTGAAAGCCGCAGCGAGTCGCGCCTGGTAGTGATGGCCCCGCAGGGCTCGGAAGTTTATGTTGACGATGAGAGACACGGCAGCATCGGACGTTCGGGACGTGTGATTCTCAACTCGATACCTCCCGGTCAACACGTGCTGCGCGTTGCCCGGTCCGGTGAAGTTGACGACGAGCGCGTGATCGAAATCCGGCCCGACGGAATAGAACAGATTATTCAGGCACAGTTTAAAAGCCAGCCTTCAAGTGAACAGTTGACGCCTTCGCGGGGAGGAAGCCTTGACAGCCGGGCCGGAGGGTCAGCGGATACACCGCGCGTCGTTGCGTGCGCCAGCTGCGGCTCGCGATTCGCCGAAGGAATAAAGTTTTGTGGACGCTGCGGTAGTACGACCTTTATTTTCGTCAAGGACGACCCGGAAATCATTCACGGCATGAGCAGCAGGGCCGCGTGGCCTTCGCCGGCAACAATTGCTTGTCCTCGTTGCAAGCAGGAATATCCTTCCGCGATCAGATTCTGTGGCAAGTGTGGCATTCCGATCGGCTCGCCGTCGTTGGATTGGAGCCAATCGCGGCCGGTGGAAGTGGTATGCAAGTTATGCGGCAGTAGTTATTCAAGCGGCACAAAATTCTGTGGTCGCTGTGGTAAGCCCATCAGCGCTTGAGCCTCCCTGCGGTTTCCCTATAATGGTTCAGAGTTGCCTGGTGAGAGCCGAGAGCGGTAGCAACCGGTTGATAATTCTCGCTGCGGGCTCATGAGGGCAGTACCACCTTGCTCGGGGTAGCGCGTGGGTCTTCCTGGGATAGATTGGTCCGCGCACTGAACTTGCTCAGAAAGGCTTGGATGAAGCGGCGAGAAGTCTTTGACCTCCGATGCGCGGTAAGTCTCCGACTTACCGAAGACCGTACCCCAGTTTTCCGGTCTTTGACCGGAGTCTCAAAGGTCGGAGACCTTAAAGAACT
>DASXSC010000167.1:0-38109 GCA_036506215.1 Pyrinomonadaceae bacterium
CAAACGCTTTGCAAATGCGCGCCTGTCGCTCGAATATTTCATTACTGGTGTCGTTCTTCCGTTTGCTCGCCATAGTTCATCTCCGCTGAAGACGCCCGCAAATTCCGCGCCACGTCGCTCAGTTGTGTTGACTGGCGACGGTTAGCCCGCTCACGTCGCCGCATAAGTTCAATGGATCTGGCCTCGCTGAGGCTTCGGGTCGCCCCTATCGAAGCACCCATGTTGCTCTCTCCCCAAACCCACTATTGCGCAAAACTGCTCATATTTACTCCCTCAGTTGCGTAATTTTGCAACTGAGGACTTGTAACGTAAACCAATTTTCAAGCAAATCTTAATCGGAACAGCTATTGCTCGTGCGCCTTTAATGAAAGGAGTGTTTTGAGATGACGATTGAGAGATATCTGCGATTAATCGCCGGCTGTTTCGTCTTAGCGACGGTCCTGCTCGGTTACTTTCACAGTCCTTATTGGTTCCTGTTCACTGGTTTCGTCGCGCTTAATCTAATTCAGTCGGCCTTTACAAACTGGTGTCCGATGATGACGTTCCTGCGCCGCCTTGGGGCAAAGCAGCAGAACGCGTAGAGCGAAAAGTGATGTTCAATTTCCGGCACATGCGCAAGGTTACGCTCGGTTTGTGTTTTGCTCTGTCGCTGACGGCGCCCGGCGCAAGTTTTGGACAACAAAATGCCCTGCCGCAAACCGGAACTTTGACGCTATCGCAAGCCATAGACATCGCCTTACGCAAGAATCCTTTGACTGAGGCAGCGGCTGCTACACGTTCGCTAGCGGACGCGCAGTTGCGAGAAGGACGTTCCGGACGCAAGCCACTGTTACAGGCAAGCGAGACTTTCACCAACAGCAACAATCCCATTTTCGTTTTCGGCAGTCTTCTGGAGCAAGGCAGATTCGGCGCAAACAATTTCGCTATTGACGCGCTCAATAATCCTGATCCGCTAAGCAATTTTCGATCAGCGATAACCGTGCGGATTCCTTTATTTGATCAGCGACAGACTGAAACGCGCGTCGCCCAGGCAAAAATCAGACAACAACAAGCCGATCAGAAGACAGATCTGGTTGAACAACAACTGCGATTTGAGGTAGTTCGATCCTACTACAGTGTCTTGCTGTGTCAGGCGCGAGTGAGCGTCGCCGACGAAGCGGTAAAGACTGCCGAAGCCGACGTCAAGCGCGCCCTCGATCTCTTCGAAAGCGGCCTAACCGTCCACTCTGATTTATTGGCCGCCGAAGTCCAGTTATCAGAGTTTCGTCAACAGAGAATTCAATCGCAGGCCGAACTCTCAATTGCTTTCGCTGCCCTGAATACCGCTCTCGGTCTGCCGGTAGAGGCTCCTCAGAAACTATCGGGCGAACTTATTGCGCGAAACTTCACGATCGAATCGGTTGACCTGCTGACCTCTCAGGCAATGCAGAACCGGCCTGAATATCAGCAGGCGACTTCGTCTATACAAGCCAGCGCGGCACAAGTTCGGGGCGCTCGCGGTGAATGGTTACCTCGCGTCGACGCGTTTGCCACTGCCGCCGCGAGCACTGGATATGTTGTCAGCAGAGGAAGCAGCGATTATGCCGCCGGGGCCAGCGTTACCTTCAATCTGTTCGATGCCGGTCGCAAGGCGCGCATCGAACAAGCACGCGCCAACGAATCAATCGCTAGGGCGGAGGCTGAACAGGTAGGCAATCAAGTTCGTTTCGAAGTCGTTCGCGCCTACCAACAGTACATCTCTGCTCGCGAGCGTCTGGCAGTCGTGGCCCAAGCGTCTGCGCAAGCAAGTGAGACATTGCGGATTGTGCAAGACAGATATCACTTCGGACTAACGACCATAACCGAACTATTGCGCGCGGAAACAGCTTTAGTCCGCGCGCGCACGGACGTTCTTAACGCTCGTTACGACCAATACGTTGGCTACGCGAATGTGTTGCTGGCTGCAGGAAGATTGAAAGATGCGGGACCGTTCAATTCGTAAGGAGAAATCAATCCCATGAACCGAATCGCTTCTGTTGTTTTCATCGCGTCGCTGGTGATGTTCACCTCCTGTTCGAAGAAGCCGGAAACATCGCAGCCCGCTCCAATCGTTCAGGGCGCAAAGGTCGAAACCATACAGACCTCATCTGTCGATGATTATTACGAAGCTGTCGGCACCGTGCGCGCGAAAACCAGCAGCGTCATCGCCGCGCGTGTCATTGGAAATATCGTCAACGTGCGCGTCCGCGAAGGCGACCGCGTGCGTGCCGGCCAAACATTGATCGAGATCGAGAATCGTGACGCCGGAGTGCAAGTCCAAAAAGCGCAAGCCGGAGTTCGCGAATCGAACGACGCGTTGGACGAAGCCGAACGAAATATTCGCGCGGCTGAATCAGCTCGCGCGGCGGTGCGAGCGAACGAGTCGCTGGCCTCCTCCACTTTTAATCGTTACCAGACGTTATTCAATCGCCAATCGGTCAGCCCGCAGGAATTCGATGAGGTGCGCACGAAACTCGAAGTCGCCAGGGCCGAGAGCGAACGTGCGGACCGAATGCTGCAAGCTGCCAAAGCAAGGCAGAACCAAATGTTCGGCCGCATCGATCAGGCGAGGGCAGACGTATCAAGTGCGCGGGTTTACGCCGGCTATTCGCGGCTTGCGTCACCAATCAATGGAGTCGTCGTTTCAAAACACGTAGATGCAGGCTCAATGGCGACGCCCGGCGCTCCGTTGCTCACGATCGAAAACGACTCGAATTATCAGCTTGAAGTTTCAGTTGAGGAGTCACAGCTAAACAAGATTCATCTTAACGACCAGGCTCGCATCACGATCGAGGCGCTTGGAAATCAGGAGTTCACCTGCTCGGTAAAAGAGATCGTCCCCGTGGCCGACCCAAACAGTCGCAGTTACACCGTCAAATTGAGTTTACCGACTATCGCGGGCCAGCAGTTGCGCTCAGGCCTCTACGGCAAAGCGCGATTCGTTACGGGCGCGCGGCAAGTGTTGTCCGTTCCGCAGAAAGCGGTCACTCAAAACGGTCAGCTCGTCAGTGTGTTTGTTGTTGACCACTCGGGCACAGCGCGGATGCGCTTGATTAAGACAGGTGAAACGTTTGGCGAGCGCGTTGAGGTGCTGTCGGGATTGAATGACGGCGAGCAAATCGTCAGCGAGATATCACCGCAGATTAAGGACGGAACGCGCGTGCGCGATGCGCAACAGGTCGCCGCGAAATAAGTTTGGAGTGCGGTGGCAGAGCGAAGCGGCGACACCGCTTTGGATGTTATGTTGCCTGCCAATCACATGAAATGAAACGGAGTCTCTCAACCAGACGAATTCAAAGCGCCCTCCGCGCTGCGCTCTGCCGGCGCACTTCATCTAGAAGCACATGAAAGACTCACTCGGCATCGCGGGTAAATTCGCGCGGGCCTTCATCAATTCCAAACTGACTCCGCTCATCATCGTAGCGTCGATTCTGCTCGGCATCGGCGCAGTGCTGCTGCTCCCGCGCGAAGAAGAACCGCAAATCATCGTGCCGATGATCGACGTGTTCGTCGAGATGCCCGGCGCGTCGGCGAAGGAAGTCGAAGAGCGCGTAACCAAGCCGATGGAGAAGTTGCTCTGGGAGGTGCCCGGTGTTGAATACATCTATTCGACTTCGTCTCCCGGGTTCTCAATGGCGGTTGTGCGTTTCTATGTGGGCCAGAATGAAGAGGCGGCGATTGTGCGACTCAATCAGAAGATGTCCGCGAACTTCGATCTGATTCCGCCGGGGGCAGGTCCCCCGATCGTCAAGCCGCGCTCGATCGATGACGTTCCGATTCTGGCGCTGACACTTTCCAGCGCGCGTTACGATCACCTGACCCTGCGCCGCATCGCCGCGCAACTACACGATCAGATCAAAGAGGTTGCCAACGTTTCCGAAGTGAAGATCATCGGCGGGCAGCGAAGCCAGATCCGCGTGACGCTGGATGAAGCGCGGATGGCCGCATTCAATGTTGCGCCCGCAAGCATCGTCGGCGTGCTGACGCAATCTAATCGCCAGTTGCAGTCTGGGAGCTTCGCCAGCAGAAATCGCGAGTTCCTCGTCGAGACCGGCGGCTTTCTGCATTCTGCGGAGGATGTCGGCAACGTTGTCATTAGTAATGCGAACAATCGTCCCGTTTATCTACGCGATGTGAGCCGCATTGAAGATGGGCCAGAAGAGGCGAGTGATTATGTATTCTATGGAACTGGTCCGGCTGTGTCAGAACCCGGAGCGGTAGCGACGGGATCGAACACAACTGTGCTTCCCGCAGTCACACTCTCAATCTCAAAACGAAAAGGAACAAACGCGATCACAGTTGCGGATCATGTGCTCGAAAAAATCGAGCAGCTCAAAGCTTCGCTGATTCCGAGCGACGTTCATGTCGCGACCACGCGGAACTATGGCGAGACCGCGAGCGAGAAATCGAACGAACTGCTGCTGCACATGATGATCGCGATCATTTCAGTCTCCGTGTTGATTTGGCTGGCGTTGGGAATTCGGGAATCAGGAATCGTCGCCACGGCGATTCCGGTGACGCTCGCGCTTACGTTGGCCGTGTTTTATTTCTACGGCTACACGCTCAACCGCATCACGCTCTTTGCTCTGATCTTTTCAATCGGAATTCTCGTTGACGACGCGATCGTGGTCGTCGAGAACATGGCACGCCATTATGCGCTGCCGGAAAATCGCGGCCGGTCGCGCGTTGACATTGCCATCGAAGCCGTCGCGGAAGTCGGCAACCCAACGATCCTCGCAACCTTTGCTGTGATCGCAGCAATTCTGCCGATGGCTTTCGTGAGCGGCTTGATGGGGCCATATATGCGGCCCATCCCCGTCGGCGCGTCCGCCGCGATGGTTTTTTCGCTGCTCGTCGCGTTCATCGTCACGCCCTGGGCCAGCCTGCGTCTCCTGAAACGTCACGCGGACCATAAATCAGATGGTCGGGAAGGTTGGACGACTCGTCTCTATCGTCGCGTAATGGGTAGGCTGATTCGCGAAGCTCGCTGGCACTACGGATTTCTCGCGTTAGTTGCGCTGTTGCTGCTCGCATCGTTCTCGCTTGTGCTTTTGAAGTTTGTGCGCGTGAAGATGCTCCCCTTCGATAACAAGAGCGAGTTTCAGGTGATCATTGACATGCCGGAAGGTTCGACGCTCGAGCAAACAGCGGCAGTCACGCGCGAGATTTCTGATTATGTCCGCACGGTTCCGGAAGTGACTGACTATCAGATGTATGTCGGCACGGCGTCTCCTTACAACTTCAACGGGCTCGTGCGGCACTACTTCTTGCGACGCGGCCCGAACGTCGCCGACATTCAAGTCAATCTGGTTCCGAAGGGCGAGCGAAAGGCGCAAAGTCATGACATCGCCAAGCGCGTGCGTCCGGCAATTCAACAAATAGCCGCGAATTACCAGGCGCGCGTGAAAGTTTCAGAAACTCCACCCGGGCCTCCGGTCTTACAAACGCTGGTCGCTGAAATTTATGGGCCTGATTACCAGCGACAGATCGAAGTTGCGCGGCAGATTCGCGACGTCTTTGACCACACCGCCGCAGTCGTGGATGTTGATTCGTATATCGAAGACGAGCAGACGAAATATCAGTTCGTCGTTGACAAAGAGAAGGCCGCCCTCAACGGCGTCTCTGCCGAGCAAATTGCGTCTACCTTACGCCTTGCCGTCGAAGGCGCAAATGTTGGACTGGCGCATCAAGCGCAGGAGAAGGAAGAGGTGGCGATCACTTTGCGCCTTCCGCTTGCGAATCGTTCGAGTATCGACGATCTGAAACGAATCAAAGTCATCAGCGAACGCGGCAACCTGGTTCCCCTCGGCGAACTAGTGAAAGTCGAGCAGCGCCCGAACGAGCAAAACATCTATCACAAGAACCTGATGCCCGTAGTTTACGTCACGGGCGACGTTGCCGGCCAGGAAGAAAGTCCGGTTTACGCGATCCTAAAACTCAATAAAGCAATCGATCAATTGAAGCTGCCGGAAGGTTATGGCCTCGAGCGTTATGTCGCCACCCAACCTTTCTCGACCGCGAAACTGGCAATGAAGTGGGATGGTGAATGGCACATCACTTATGAAGTGTTTCGCGATCTGGGACTGGCGTTCGCCGCCGTGCTGGTCTTGATCTACATCCTCGTCGTCGGCTGGTTTCAATCCTTCAAGACGCCATTCACGATCATGGCCGCGATTCCTTTTTCCCTGGTCGGCATTTTGCCGGCACACGCTCTAATGGGCGCATTCTTCACTGCAACCTCAATGATCGGTTTCATCGCCGGAGCCGGGATCGTCGTGCGCAACTCGATCATTCTCGTCGATTTCGTTCAATTGAGATTGAATCAGGGAATGTCGCTCGCCGACGCCGTGGTGGACGCTGGCGCAGTGCGCTTTCGTCCAATGATGTTGACGGCGGCAGCGGTAATCGTCGGGTCCGCTGTGATCCTGTTCGATCCAATCTTCCAGGGACTGGCAATTTCATTGATGGCAGGCGAAGTTGCGTCGCTGTTTCTCTCGCGCATGACTGTGCCGATTCTTTTTTATGTGAGCGAGCGAAAGAAGTATGAACTGCTGCCGGTAGTCGAGAATAAGTCTGCTGAAATACTGGAAGAAATTGAATCTCATCCTAAAGAGACTGAAGCGATTGCGGTTGAGTCTGAACCAGCGGCTGGGGATGAGGTGGCGTTGGATAAATCGCCGGTTCATCCCGGTGGGCCAGTGAATCGACAGCCATTCGGGGAGAAAGGCGGTCTTGCGTTGGAAAAGACTGACACCGGAATCCACAAGACTGGAACATAGGACGGCGCTTTGGGTTAACTTCAAGCACAGCACGATACTGCGTTGCGAATTAGACTCTCGGCAAAAACGTAAGTTATTGCCTTTTCGAAAGTTGCAGCCACCGAAGAAAATCGAGAGTTTTTACATTCTTTCCGATTCTTTA
The DNA here is from genome assembly GCA_036506215.1 of Pyrinomonadaceae bacterium. Lineage (GTDB taxonomy): Bacteria > Acidobacteriota > Blastocatellia > Pyrinomonadales > Pyrinomonadaceae > PSRF01. The sequence continues at coordinate 6,940 of DASXSC010000167.1, forward strand.
CCATTCCATATAAGCCATGTGCTGTTATTTTTGGCCACGTATTGGCCAGCTGGAAAATCTGCTGAAACTGATCTGCTTTTCAATTGTCATTGCGAGACAGCCACGGCGTCCCTTTTCAAGGCTTCCTCGACCAATGAACGACCGAGGCCGCGATTGGCCAGTCACTAGAACTACGGTGTTGGCCATCTTCATTTAATCGCTCCTACGCGAAGCCGCTAGTCTCCAGACTCCCCCATGGTCAAGTTGACGGTAATTCCAGCAGTATACGTAGGGTGAGCTCAACCTTACTTAGCGCATCTTTTCGAACAACAAAAATCGATTGATATTTTTATTTATTTTGGGTCAAATATTTAATTGTGACGCGCTCCACACTAGCTATAGCCGGTGGCAAATCCCAACAGTTTTCGATTTTGAAGATCGATACGATATTTAACTTCTACAAACCGAAACCGCCGCTTTCGAAGTTTGTAGACAATTTTTGGCTATACGAAGGTCACGAGCCGGAGCACAAGACCGAACGCATTCTTCCGACCGGCACGTTCGAACTCGTACTCAATCTCCGGCAAAACGAGCTGCGATTTTACGACGCCGAACGTACTGAAAACCGCTTTTCCGGTGCGGTCGTTTCAGGTGCGCATGGGCGCGGCTTCGTGCCCGCGGAAGAAACCTTTATCATCGGGATTCACTTCAAACCGGGTGGCGCTTTTCCGTTTCTCGGACTTCCGGCGGGCTATCTGGCCGACACTCACGTCGATCTGGAAACACTTTGGGGACCGTCGGCCGGTCGGCTGCGGGAGCGTCTTTGTGAGGCAAGAACTTCTGCCGAGCGGTTTCAGTTACTCCAGAAGGCCCTGTTGAGCCGCTTGTCTCACGGCGTGGAAAAGCATTACGCGGTTTCGGCGGCGCTGGAAATGTTCGGCAAGAATCAAGCCGGGCCGACAGTCAGGGAGGCCGCAAAATATCTTGGTCTAAGCCAGCGTCGGTTCATTCAGGTTTTCAAGGCGGAAGTGGGCATGACGCCGAAACTGTTCAGCCGGATTCAGCGGTTTCAGCAAACTCGGACGTTCATCCGACAGAATCCCTCGCCCAGTTGGGCGGCCCTTGCCTTGGATCTCGGATACTTCGACCAGTCACATCTGATACGTGAATTTCTCGAGTTCTCGGGCCTTAGCCCGACCGATTATCTAAATCGGCACAAAAGGTTCATCGAACACGACATACACGTCAAGAGCAACCATCTTCCCCGTTTTTAGATCAGGTCAATTTTATCCAATACAAAGCCCTTCCCCCAGCTGTACTCTACCAACGATCGTTACAAATGCCGTCGCCCGCAGGCGAGCCGGCAACGTCGTCGATTGAAGGAGAGACACGATGGCGAAACAGACGTTACCGACCCGGGCGCTGCTGGCGTGCGGCGCCGTGGCCGGTCCGATTTACGTGATGGTGACGACGGCTCAGGCGCTGACCCGCGACGGCTTCGACCTGAGGCAGCACCGCTTCTCTTGGCTGACCACCGGGGACCTCGGCTGGATCCACCAGTCGAACATGGTGCTGGTCGGGGTGCTGACGGTGCTGCTCGCGATCGGCGTGAGCCGGATGATGCGGACGGGCCGGGGCGCGGTGTGGGGGCCACGGCTGCTCGGCCTGTTCGGGGTGGCCTACATCATCGGCGGCGTGTTGAGAGCGGACCCGGTGGTCGGCTTCCCGCCCGGCACCACACCGGAGATTGTGCAGATCACCTGGCAAGGGGCCGTCCAGAACGCGTCACGTGGGGCTAGCTCCCTCCTCCTCATCGCGACGAGCCTGGTGATCGCGGGGTGGTTCGCCGCCCAGGGGAGCCGGGGCTGGGCGTGGTTCTACGGCGCCGCCATCCCCACGGTGTTCGTGGCCCTGACCGCCGTCGGCTTCGCCATCGGCGGCAACCCCACCGCCTTGGCCTTTCTCGTGACGCCTTGGACCTGGGTGACGGCGCTGGCCGTCCACCTGTACCGACGTGAGGCAAAGCGGGCGGGGACGAGGCGCGTGATGGGGCTGGGGGCGGCAACCAAGGGCGCGGCGGCGCGGATCAGCGATTGATTCGGCTATGGCTGTACTTTCTTTCGAAGGTGTCGTCGTAGGCATTGCACAAGGGAGGCATGGTGGCGGCGCTGATCGGTATGAACCTGGGTGGGCTGGCGCTGGCCCGCTCCCGCCGCAGGGTAGGTCATTTTTATCCAATACCAAGTGTCGTTTACGACGGCCTAATATTTGGTAGGGAGACTTGAATCATGAAAAAAAGGAATGGAATTCTTACGGGATTGATTGCCGCGTGTGCCGCTTGTGTAATATTGGCAGCAAGTTGCTCACAATCTCCGCAGACATCAAACAAACCAACGGCGAAAACTCCAATGGCTACAGTGAGCGTTCGTTACATAATTGATAATTTTGATGCAGCAATCGAGTTTTATACCAAATTGACTGGACTGGTTAGCGTCCGCTACCTCATCGATGATGCGCGCTCAGCTGTCGACTTCTACACCACCCACCTCGGCTTCATGGTCGACCCAACCCCCGGTGCTACCGGCATCACCGCCGGGCGAGCCAGGGCCCTCGTGGGCGTCGTCGTGGCGCTGATCAGCTTGGTCATCGGTGGGCTGGCTCTGGCCCGCTCCGCAGGTCGTGTCGGCACCGGCAACGGGCGAGCCGGGGCCATCGTCGCCCTGGTGCTGGGGCTGATCGGAATGGTCCTCAGTGTGGTGCATCTGGGTACCTCCACCGGTGGTTTTGGTACCGGCAGCGGGCGAGCCGGGGCCATCGTGGCCCTGGTGCTGGGGCTGATCGGTATGAACCTCGGTGGGCTGGCTCTGGCCCGCTCCCGCCGTGGAAGACCTGCTCAAGATTCAAGGGATTGATGTGAATGCCACGGACGAGAATGGCAACACAGCACTTCTCGACGACGCGCGTTTTGGCCACGACCATGTCGCGCGAGTCTTACTAAGCTGCTGGGGCAAATATGAAAGTACGAGATAAGGAAAAGACTCCTTTAATGCAACATCATAAGGTTGCTCGCTTGAAGGACAACTATGTCCCGTTACGATTGGGTAAATTTTTTCCAATACAGGAACCCATTCACAGTGGTACAGTGAATGACGGAACCCCCAACAACACGATCGAAGAAGGCGCGGAGATGATGCGTCGCCGAGTTCATTAAGCCCCCAAACTTGGAAGGAGTGTGTCAAGGTGAAACCGTGTGCTTTGTTTCTATCTTTCATCGTTCATTCGTAATCGGAGGTTAAATGAGTCAAACAGCAAAACACTCGTACGAAAAGTCGGATCAGGCACGCTCGTCTGGACCAGACAGTCAGAGCTTCGTCAAAGGTCTCTGGGGTGTTCGGTATCAAGTCAAGGACGTTAGTCGCTCGATAGATTTCTACACGCAGCAACTTGGGTTCAATCTGGACCATCAGAATTTGCCGGCCTTCGGTCAAGTTTCAACCGGTAATCTCAAATTGATTCTCAGTGGCCCAGGTGCATCGGGTTCTCGCCAGATGCCCAATGGCCAACAGCAAGAACCGGGCGGATGGAATCGAGTTATCCTGGAAGTTGACGACTTGCCTGCTCGAATTGAAAAGCTGAAGAAGGCCGGTCTGCACTTTAGAAATGAAATGGAGTCGGGTCCGGGCGGGAAGCAGATCCAGTTGGAAGATCCCGACGGCAACCCGCTCGAATTGTTCGAGCCGGCACATTAACTCGTTCTGCGGGTGCTTCTGAGTTCCAAGATGCGGAGATTCATTATCGTGGGGTTGAGCCCTGCCCTTCTCCGTCACTCTCAGCGGTGACGCTGCCGCCGTGTAATTCCACAGGTACCGGACGATCGCGAGACCAGGATCCAAACCTGTCTGACGTTCGCCCTTCATTGCGCCAGCTTGAGAAAACCGATCGAAGGCAAACGAAAGAAGAGATGTTTGGATTGAGGTCACAAAATGTGACCGCTCGCACTCCGCTTCGGCCTGCTGGAGTTTGGCCTTCAGTGAATCTTCACCATGCATGTGCGATTCCAAAAACGCTTCCGCGGTATGCTACTAACTAGAAACCGACAACTATCTCCGATGCCCAGGGTCATTCCCTTAAGACTGATTCGGCGAGGTCTCAAAGAGGTCAAGATACGGACCGTATGCATATCGGCGATTGCGCTGCCTTCCTGTTGTCTCGTTCAGAATTCCGAGCTTTATGAACTGTTCCACTAACTTATTTGCGGTCACGAAGCTTGACTTCAGATGCTGCTCAACCAAGCGAACGCTGATGATTGGTTGCTCATACAGGTAATCCAGCAGACTAAATGCGCCGCTGGCGTTTGAGCCCAGGTCCCTATTGATGGCTTGGCGATGTTCATCTCGCAAAGCAAAGATCCGGCGCGCTGTCTCGATTGCCTCCTGGCTTACTTCTCCCACGCCTCGCAGAAAGAATTTCAGCCACGCTTCCCAGTTACCGTCATTGCGAATCGCCATCAAGCGATCGTAGTACTCCGCGCGATGCATTTTTAGATAGTGACTCAGGTAAAGCAGCGGTCGATGCAAAACCTTTCGTTCACAAAGCAGAAAGGTGATTAGGAGACGGCCCACGCGGCCATTACCATCCAGAAAGGGATGAATAGTTTCAAATTGCGCGTGGGCCAAGGCAGTGTGAATCAATACCGGGAGCGAGTCGTCGTGTAGGAACTTCTCGAACTTGTTCAGCGCTTCCTTCATTTCAGGAACCGGCGGAGGCACGAAGGTAGCGGTCGAAAGACTCGCGCCACCCGAGCCGATCCAGTTTTGAGTTCTGCGAAACTCTCCCGGTGTGCGGTGAGCACCACGTGTTCCCTTTAATAGTTCGGAATGAATTTCTCGAATTAACCGCAAACTAAGCGGCAACTTTTCGAGCCGCTGTATTCCAAAATTCATTGCCCGGACGTAGTTGACCACCTCTTCCACATCTTTCGGTACATCAGCACCCTTGGCATCGACTTCGAATTGCAGCACATCCTCCAGACTGCTTTGCGTACCTTCGATCTGAGAGCTAAGTACGGCCTCCTGTCGAACGTACATGGCCACAAACAGATCGGGGTTGGGCAAGACTGAGCTTATTCCGTCCAGTCTTCCCAGCGAACGATCAGCCTCCGACAGTAAACGCGTCAACTCGGCGTCGATGGAGATCGGCGGCGCCGGCGGCAGTGGGGCCGGAATGAAGGCCTTGAAACCGGCGGCTTGTTTTATGTATTTTCCTGCGCGCAAAATAAGGAATCCCTTGGTCTGGGTTAATTAAAGTGGACTTTAATAACGCTCCTACGAGCGAGCGCTTATTTTAGTATTCCAGGGATTTCTAAAACAAGGATAGGGAGGGGTCATGTGTCATCATACTTTGGTATCGGTCTGAAACGCCGACTGATACCAAGGTATTGATCGATACCATCGTCCAATAGATTCATTTTGCGGGGCGTGTTGTACTCCTGTTTGCGCAAGACATCCGACCGAATAGGAAACGTGCAACAGAAGGTTTGTAGGAGAAGATACTATTGAAAGGAGACGCTTCATGAGTAACAAAATGAAAGCAGCGCAAATCAGCAAAGCCGGCGGAGATTGGGAACTCGTTGAACGCGAAATTCCCAGGCCAAAAGCGGGACAAGTTCGCGTCAAGGTGGAAGCATGCGGCATTTGCCACAGCGACGCGTTGGTGAAAGAAGGTCTCTGGCCAGGCTTGCAGTATCCACGCGTGCCGGGTCACGAAATCGCCGGACGCGTTGACGCAGTTGGTGACAACGTCAACGCGTGGAGTGTCGGTCAGCGAGTTGGTGTGGGCTGGCACGGCGGACATGATTTCGTCTGCCAGCAATGCCGGCGCGGAGACTTCGCCATGTGCGTCAATCGAAAAGTCACGGGCATCGATTTCGATGGTGGATATGCCGAGTACATGATTGCACCAGCCGCGACTTTGGCGGCGATTCCGGATGAACTACCCGCGGAGGAAGCGGGTCCTTTCATGTGCGCCGGCGTTACGGTCTTCAACGCATTGCGCAATTCCGGTGCGCGCGCGGGAGACGTCGTCGCGGTGCACGGCATCGGCGGGCTCGGCCATCTCGCAGTTCAGTACGCGCGCCGGATGGGATTCAATGCCGTCGCCATCAACCGCGGGAACGACAAAGAAGCGTTGGCGCGAAAACTTGGCGCCCATCATTACATCGATGCGACGGCTCAAGATGTCGTGGCCGAATTGCAGAAACTTAGCGGGGCGAACGTCATCCTGGCGACCGCTCCAAACGCACGGGCGATCTCGGCCCTGGTTGACGGATTAGCACCCAGCGGGAAGCTTTTGGTGCCGGCGGCCCCGGCTGAGCCGCTTTCAATCGGCGTTTTCTCATTAATCAACAAACGGAGTTCAGTCGCCGGTTGGTATTCGGGCACCGCGCGGGACTCGCAGGACACATTGGAATTTAGTGCGTTGAGCGGCGTCCATCCGATGATCGAGAAGTATCCGCTTGAGGGAGTTGCGGAGGCTTATGAACAAATGCACAGCGGACGAGTGCGGTTCCGCGTCGTTCTAACTCTCGTTTGACTACCCAACCGGAAAAAACGTTTCGGACATAGCAATTTGTTAGAGGATTTGAGCAGCTAAATAATTTCGAATTTGCGGTTTCTTTTGACCGACATCACAACGACGTCACAAACAAAAAATGAGGTGGATTCGAGCTTGCGCGGTAAGCATTGAAATAGTTGGAGTTATATGGTGGAGCAGAGGGGAGTCGAACTCCTGGCCTCCGCATTGCGAATTAGACACTCGGCAAAAAACTAAGTAATTGCCTTTTCGAAAGTTGCAGCCACCGAAGAAAAATCGAGGTTTTCCGGTTCTTTCCCATTCCTTACAATCGCGTATACGTCATGTGCTGTTATTTTTGGCCACGTATTGGCCAGTTGGTATCCTAAGACCCTAGGAGGTTGCATCTGTTGCCAATAGCGTTCTTCATAGCTTCAGTCGACTCCTCTAGGGTCGATGATCTCTTCCAATCCCACGACTGTTGATTGTCCAACGCGATGGTTGCGTCTCCTTATTTAGGTCACGTATTGGCCACTTACGAGGGCATGAGAGAGATAGCCATTTGGGCTGACTCAACCGGAACAGGTCTATCTCTGACTCCTTGGAGCGTCCGCGAATCGTCGACTCTGGGGGCATCTAACGTGTAACAGGCTCGAACCATTCTCGCGTTGGTTATCGCTGGTCCTGCGTGAAATCTCTGAAGTGCACACAAGCGATCCTGTGACCATGGCGGTTGAGATAGCTCGGTCGGGAGCACAATTATTATGCGCCTCTGATCGCCCGCGATTTCCTCATAATCCTGCACTGACAGCTTCTACTTATGAAGCGGATGTCTAAAAAATTATGACGTCAGAGTACTGCCGCGAGGGTGTGCGATAGCTAGCTACTCATTGGTGATTCCAATAAAACTGCCAGCAGTCACAGATAAACACCGCCTTAACCCCCTACAAACCTCTGACGGCATACCCATTGCTGGATGCGTGATCCAAGGTGCTGGCGGAGAGAGAGGAACGGTGAGTGGATAAATGTACATCTGTTCTTCCGGGCGGCCAAAGGTTTACTTGGGCCACATCCCCAGAGGTTACGCGGGAACCAGAACTACAGTTGATTACATCGTTCACCTGATTAAGAGCGGCGCCAAGGATTTCTGTGTTCGACAAGCAGCGATTGACATACTCATTCAGAACGGTGTTCGACCAAAGGACTACCTTGGTGAAATCAAAACACTCTTCGAATGGGTTCAGTCGAACATTCGTTATACGCGCGACATTCATAGGGTCGAACTACTTCACTCGGCGCGTCGAATGTTGGAGTTGCGAGCGGGCGATTGCGACGACATGACGATTCTACTTTCAGCGATGCTCAAAGCAGTCGGACACCCCGTGCGCATCGTACTCGCGGGCTTTAACCCGATGAGGCAGAAGCTATTCACACACATCTATCTTGAAGCGTTTTGCAAAGGCTGGTGGATACCACTCGATCCAACGATGAAGCATGCGATGGGTTGGTCGCCTCCGGCTGTAAACAAAAGAATCTTCGATATCGATTAGGAGGAATTCATGATTTACGGTCCGGCGGAAATGACGCAGGTCATGGGCCTCGGTAGTTATGTAGGCGAAGTGCGACAGGGCCCAGACGGAAATCTTTATGAGTGGGTTGCAGGAGTTGATGGGCTCGGGAATCCAATCGGGTTCTGGAAAAAGATACGCGGCCTGGCTACGCGTTTTGCCAAGGCCTTAATACCCGGACCGCTCAAACGACTAGCTCGCGGTGTTTGCTCGAACGTGGACCAACTGGGGCCTGTCACGACGGTAGTTCCGATGATGCTTCCTTACTACACAGGCGCCAAAGGTCTTTGCAAGGTTCTTCGTTCAACTGGTATCGCTGAAGCTCCTGCCGCCGCTCTTCCGATTCCACCGATGGCACGAAGCGCTGCAAGATCCGTGTGTGGTGTCATTAACAGATTGGGCCCGGTATTGAGATGGGTACCCGGTGCTGGCGGTTACTTCAAGAAAGCTCAGGGTATGTGCAACGTGTTGCGAAGCAGGGGAATCGCCGGCTTGTCTGGTCCGATCATGGAATCACCCGACGGTCAGCTTTATGAGGTTGTCGACACGATCGGAGAGACCGGACAACGCCGCCGACGCCTACGTCCGATCAGACTTGTCATTCCCGCCTACATTGGACCACGCAGTCGAGCTGTCGGAACCCGACGGGGACGTCGAGTACGACCCGGACGACCAGTGATGGCGACACCCGCGCAACCTGTTCCTGCAACCCCGGCGACTGTTCACGGTTACGACGGATACTATTGAGTTAATGCGGAAGCTGCGTGAAGTCAGGAGCGAGTGATGGCGTGTTCGTGCCGTTGTCGAGAGCTCACTTCATTTCCGGTGTCGCCCGTAATGCGATGGGAAATCGCGCGAGTTGTTCGATTGCCCATGGAACATGTTGGCGAGTTGCGTGGCGTGATTTATCGGACCAGCAGAACCCCAGGCGAGGAGCCGAAAAATTATGTCCACTTCTTTAAGGACAAACTACCTACGTTGGTTACGAATCCGTCGGGCACGAGGCTTTACATCGTTGGTGGAAATTATCGCGTAACGAGCAGCGGTATTCACGGTTGAGAGGAGAGATCATGGCCGGAGAACCTTTCGATGAAATCATGATCGTCAACCCATGTGGTTGCAAAGGAGAAAAACGCATGAAGTTCTACCCCGTTAATGAACCAGTTGCCGGCTACTTCGCTGAAGCGCCAGACCAAGTGGGTTACTACGCTGAAGCGCCTGATCAAGTCGGCTATTACGCAGAAGCACCTGATGTTGGCTACTTCTACGAAGCACCGGAGACAGTCGGTTATTACGCGGAGGCACCTGAGACTGTTGGTTATTACGGTGAAGCACCGGAAGTTGGTTACTTCGCGGATCCGCCCCCAGGTTTTGTAGAAGGTTTTGCAGAACCTGATGTCGCTTATTACGCAGAAGCGCCGGAGATGGGTGACGTCTACGAAGCACCTGACGTTGGCTATATGTATGAGTCACCGGACACCGTTGGTTATTACGCGGAGGCGCCGGAATTCGCGGAGGCACCTACTGAGATGGGATACATGTACGAAGCACCGGACCAAATTAATGAAATGCCTGAACCAGTCGGTTATTACGGTGAGCCTGACATGGGTGATTACGGTGAGGCCACGGACATAACTGGTTACGGCGCAGATCCGGACGTCGGTTACTTCGCGGAAGATCCGATCGCAGGTTACGTGCGCGAGGGCGAGAGTCGTCACAGCCCACGCGTAGTACCGGTCGATAAGATCGGAGGCTTCGATGGATTCTACACACCTAAGTCAGTGAATCCGACGTGCGAAAGCTTTCGTCCAGCGGAGCGAGTTGCCGAGCGGTCTACTGAATGGTTCAAGCCGCACTGGTAGTGAATTGAATCTGTGATCAGCAGCGTGGCCTCCGCGCCACGGAAACAAATTTTTGAAAACGGCGCACCGCAGAACCGCGCGCCATTAGGAGGACACCATGGCTGTTGTTAAAGGAGTTAAAGAGCAAGTACATCTCCCGCTTTATGATTGCATTGAAGTGAAACCGGGACGGCAACTTGGCGAAACGCTTACTTCGAATCTCCTCAGGTTCTTTGTAGACGTTACGGGCAAGACAAAGTTGTTGACGAACATGCAGGCTGCGTCGCTGTTGCCTCATTGGAACACGTTCGAAGCGCGGGCTCTTCGAGTAGTGATCTCTGACTTGTGTCCACAGCTTCCCGATTTTGCGAATGAGCAGACAGCAATTGACATTGCCACTGTTCCCGTTCGCGATCCGATTGATACGGCTGGCAATGAGATTAATGGACCGTTTACCGTCACCCTTCAGGGCGTGAAACTCGCGAACGTTGCGGAATTCGCGCGACGAGTCGACCACTCGACAGGGATCGCTGCCCTTGAAAACGAGGAGATCACGACGCTGGGTATCACTATCAACCCCGCTCTCGGCAACGGCACCATTCTTCTAACCAGGTCGAAACTGAAGGCCGCCGCACTACAATTCAAGCAAAGCGGAAACGGCAAAGTTCCTGCCTTCAGCCAACTCTTTCCGAACAACGGGTGCGGCAACGTAATCGGCAACTTCATCTATAACACCGTCACGACGTTCTTCGTCGGCGAAAAGATCATGATCCAAGTTCCGACATGGTTCTTCCCGGCCGGCGCTGGGCCATACTCAGAAAACGGTGGAACTATTACTCATGGGTACCCTAACCCACAGGCCACTTTCCGCTTCGCTGAGCCCGTCGTGATCGAAACACAGCAAAACTTCCGTGTCGAAATTGAAATTCCTGAAAGCGATGTGTTGAAGGATCTGCAAAGTTTGTACGGGCCGCTGTTTATCTGGGTAGTCCTCGACGGCTACATGACTCGCGACGTGCAGTAGCGATTAGCACATCTCTTCCCGGCGATTCAAAAGCTGAGTCGCCGGGAACATTATCAGCTCAACTCGAAACTGTTAGTTGATTAGGCCGATACACAGCCATGACGATCGTCAAAGGCGTAAACGAAGTAGTTCATCTTCCGCTTTACGATTCGCTTTTTGTTAGAGCGGGAAAGCAATTGAGTGATGTTGTCAGCTCAAACGTCCTTAAGTTCTTTGTCAACATTCAAGGTAAGACCAAGCTCGAAACAAACATGCAGTCATCAGCGCTGCTGCCGCACTGGAACACCTTCGAAGCTCGCGCACTTCGTGTGGTGATCTCAGACTTGCCTGAAGGGTGTATCGATGCTCGCAATGGAACGAATGGAAATGGCAATGGCAATGGGCACCGGGACGTGTTGCCTTCTGATCTCAGAGAGATCGTTTCGCTCTTTGAAGAACGCCGACATCAAAAACTCGATGACAAACGCGTAACGGCAGCTCGCGAAACGCTAAACGCACTTCGCGAAATCGTGCAGGACGCCGAAAAGATTTCCAAAGACTACGACGACTGTCTCGGTCTCTTGCAACACTTCTGCCATGGCGACCGGATGGGCCAGATGCTGAAGTTACTAGGTCAGCTCAGATCAATCCGAGACGAACTGGTTACCGTACTTACACGAACCAGAGTGCAAGTAAAAAAACATGACGCCCTTAAGAAGTTCGTTGAGGAACTGAAGGAACTCGCTCCGAAAGGTGAGGAGCGCGACCTGGCTTCGAAACTCGATCGAGCGATCGAGTGCCTGTATGACTTCGTAAAGCTGACAGTTCTCGCGCAGAAGCTGAAGGGCCAGAAGTTCGACGCAATTGATGCTTGCATCGCAGCGGCAGAAGAGAGCGTAACCCCTGCGACTAAGCAACCGCACCCTCCCGACAAGCTGAGAGAACGACTAGAAGCGCTAGCAAGAGAATTTGAGCGATGCCAGGCACTAGCGAGACTCAGTTGTGGCCAGCAGATACTCGGCAAGCTCCTTTACAACTCAGTAACGACGCTTTTCGTCGGAGAGAAGATCATGATTCAGATGCCGACCTGGTTCTTTCCGGCCGGCGCTGGACCGTATTCCGAAGACGGTCAAGTTGTTACTAACGGTTTTCCGACTCCACAAGCAACTTTCAGATTTGCCGAACCAGTGATCATCGATACGCAACAGCACTTCCGAGTTGAGCTTGAGATTCCGGAAGGCGATACGTTTCAGGAACTGCAGGGCATCAACGGTCCCTTTCTCCTCTGGGTGGTGTTGGACGGTTACATGACAAGAGACGTGCAGTGAGATTGACGTAAAACGATGAGTACACCTGTTACAAGCATGCAGCGCGAAACACCTTTCGGTAGAGAACAAATGCGTGACCTGCCGTGGGTGAAGTTAATTCCTTACGACTATGTCGCTGAGTTTCCGATCACTGGAAACGTCGGGAACATCGTTCAGGATGTGATCAATGTAAGCGCTGAAGGCGTCTTCGTTGCGGTATCGATCGGTTATGGCTTCGAGGAAGATAGAACTGAGACTGTTACCTTACTGAACGTCCCGGAGAGTGGTTCTCTAAACAGTCTCACCTTCGATAACTTTCCTCCTGACGCGCTAATCGAGGGCATCAGAATCGATCCGCGGTACGAAGCTGTTGTCATAAGCGGCGGACGTCTAGATCCCAATCTCGATTTACGCGTTGCTCAAAATATTTTCCAGCGAGTGAAGCCGGCATCCAGTTTTGGATTCCTGCTCAGCATCGTCGATTCAGCAACTGGACGAGAATTACAGAACAAGCCGATTCACAGCGTGGCGACGCTAGGTGGGTCAGATGGACGTAGGCCCTTTAAGGCACTCTCGCAGCCGATGGTCTTCATGCCGCGTTCTACGATACGCGTTCAGGTTGAGGAAAGTGCACAAGGTGTGACAGGGCGACTGTTCATCACACTCCAGGGATACAAGGTGCTTGGCGTATCGGGCAATCTCGAAGAAGCAGTCAGAGGTCTAGTCGAGCTGGATCCTTTGAGGAAGATCCCCGTCTACGACTACGGCGCAGGCACTTACAGAACGCTCGGCGAGGCAATGGAGCGTCATGTGCCAACAACTGGTGTCGTTCCGTTTGACTATGTCTCGACGCTGGACCTCCGAGGAATTCCAGGTAATGTCGTGGAAGATGAGGTGCCGGTCAACATCGACGGGGGTTACGTAGCGTTAGCTATAGGTTACAGCCTTGACGCTCGCGACACAGAAGTTAAGGTCGAGTTGGACCCGCAGACAACGAACGTACCGCTCGGATCGATGAGCCTTACGCAGATTAGTCCCGTCCAGGCGTTGTTCGATGGTATTCGAATTGATCCTGCGAAGTTGCAGCTGGCCTTCACCGGCGTGGGACTTGCGACGTTACCCTCCGCAACTGCTCAGCGCATTTTACAAAGATTGAACCTGCCGGCGGATGTGAGGTTCTTCTATTCGATACTTGATTCCGGCACTGGCCGGGAAATCCAGAGTCAACCTGTTCACAACATCGCAGGCCTAGGAATCGCGAACGGCGACAGACCTTTCAGAATTTTGCCTAAACCATTGACCTTCTTGCCGCGCTCAATCGTTCGCGTGCAGGTCCGAGAAATATCAGGTCGAGGACGACTGTTCATAGTTTTTCAAGGTTACAAGATGCTCGTCTAAGCAGATTGCAACGACGAGAGCAACGCATGAGGACATGGCGATAGACCAATGAGAACTACAGCGTATCCGCCGAATACAATTATCGACCGACCGAGAGCAACTAGCGTTGGACCACTTGCGCCAGTGCAGCCGAAGACTATCCCTTTCGATTATGTCTTTGAATTTAAGCTGAACGGAAAAGACGCGACTAACACCCAAGATGTCGTGAAGCTCCAGGACGTGGTCGAGATAAGTATGCAAGGCATGTTCGTAGCAGTCTCGATGGGTTACAGCTTCGTGCTCGACGAGCGTAAAACCTCACGTAGCTTCGCGCCGGTTATCGATCAGGTGACTAGTCCGCAGGCGCCTGTACTCGTACCGATTCCGAGTGGCACCTTAGCCGCAAATGGCGGCCTCCTCATCGCCGGAATGCCAAATGCGGAAATTACGATACTGCGGTTAACCGATACTACGAGCGACAAGGCAACACAACCGATAGCTGGAGGAGATATCAGTTTTATCGCCGCGGACTTAACTCCAGCTGTTGGAATTACTGACGTATTAAGGATTGGAGCGGATGGAACGGCCGTTTTCCTCTTCGCTAACCCGCCCGTCGCAAACACCAGTTTCCGCATTTGGGATCGACGAAACAATTTCCTATCAGAGTCTGTTGATCTTTCCACATTCGTCATCGGCCCGAATCCTGTCACGAGAAGACTGCCCGGGGCAGGCGACGACACCGTTGATATCTACGGTCCTGTAGCGGACGCAAACATTTTTTTGTTAAAGAGCAACGGCCAGCGAGAAACCATGGAAGACCAATTTGGCGGCACGGTTTTTCATCTGGCCCTCGACAAAGCCTGGGGACCATTTATCGGTACCGAGCAAGTCAAACTGCATTTAGCAGGAGTTCCTCGGAAATTGTCTGCGGGCGATGTTCTTCTGGTCCAAAGTGCGGCCGCAGGCCTCGGTCACAGCACATTTCCGATATCGAATCCACGACTATCCACAATTCCATTCGATGCGATCGCGAGAGGGCTCGCGAGCACAAACGTTGGCTTGACCAGCGGGTTCAGGCTGAGTCAACGAGCCGCCAAAATTTTCGCGGCGAACCCTCCATTGTCCCAAGTTGATCCTGACATTCTGAGCAAAGCATTTGAGCCAGCTTGCGGTGCAGAAGGTGTGAGCTTTCTGTATAGCATTGATGTAGTCAGCACCGGCAGGGAGCTGCAGAACAAACCGATTCATAACATTGCAGGGTTGGGCATTGCGAATGGCGACCGTCCATTTCGTCCTTTCGCAAGACCGATCGCTTTTGAACCAAGGTCGGTGATTAGAATTCAGATTGAAGAGCTATCAACCTTGCCTGGCACTCTTTACATCGTGCTTCAAGGTTACAAGACGCTTGGTACGGGACGCATCCCCGAGTAACACAATCAATGAGCAGCATGTCGACAGCTGAAGCTCCTGTAATCTGCAACATTCCCGTTGACGCTGAATGCTTCGACGCGAGTGGTTTCATAGAGGAGATTCCCCCGAAGGGCGAGCAACGCGTTCTCGCAAGTTTCCAGCTGCATCCGCAGTACTGCGGCGTGCTCACACATTTCGCACAGTTCACCGATCGTTATGCAGCTAGTCCAGTAAACATCGACACACCAGGACTTGAATGGATCATTCTGCAAAATGGTAAACCGGTGTTCCCGTACATTCGATTGGAGATGATAGTTAATCCGTGGGGTTGCAACTGCCTGCCGGTTCTAATTCGACTGGATGAAAATTCAAAGATCGAGTTCCTCGTTCGCAACGTCGACAGCAAGACGAGTATTCACAAAGTCGCGGGCCGCATCATGGGACGTTACTGGTACAACGCAGCGTTTGGAGGGCGCTAAATATGGCACGCGTGTTTGCTAGAGCTGGCGGTGGGCCAATGCGCCCGCGAGCGGCGGCGCCGTATCGACTACGGCCGGTTAACTCAGGATATGGTCGGCGTCCGTATCGTCCCGGTCCAATTCCGCCAGGAGTTCGACCTGGACCAGGGCGGCGACCGATTCGCAGTGGGCGTTTCTTTCGCTGGCTTTGGCCTGTGGGTTTTCCAATCGTCGTTGTTGATGATCTTGCAGAACAACTCAATGCAGTCCTCGAGGAATTTGCTCAGGCTGCAGGCTCAACCGCTGAAGGTCCACTCCGGATAGTTCTGCGTACGGGCACACTTGGCTTACATCGAACTGGACGCGCTGTCGATATCTATGGCGTCGGCGGCAAGAGCATCGCCCGGTGGGCCAACGAATGGAACTCAGCGCATCGAAAAGCGGCAGCTGCTACAGACCCAGCTGAAAAAGCTCGCATCATCGAAGAAGAGAAAGGGCGGAACCTCGGTTACAAACTTTACAAAGCATTACAAGCACGCGGTGGTTGGGCGCAACCACAAGGTTACCCGGTCCAACTCTTTGGTCCATGGACCCGCCTCGAGGGACCGCACAAAGAAATCTCTGACAGGTTACTGAGAGCCCATCGCGATCACATTCACGTGGCGAGGTAAAACCAAAGGAGTTGTTCGGAAATGAACTCGATCGCAAGAACAAATCGATACAGTGGTGAACCCCACGGAAGGAACTTCTCTCCACACAATCATCTGATTGCTATCCGCGAGGAGTCGTTCAAACTCGCCACGCCTCACGGATTACTCAACGCCCAGTTGGTCAAGATTATGCGAATGGATTACACCGCGTTGTCTTGCAACCAAAGTGTTCGCGGACCAATCGTTTTACCCGCAAACCCCTCGCGGTTTAAGGCTGGATTGAAGCAAGCGATACCAGAGCCCGCCACCAAAGCCACGTCCGACATCGAGCCAACGCGATTCAGATTACGCAGCGTCGGCGAAGTGTTAACCGATCAAAACGGGCTTCTCTATGAGGTACGAGGAGAGGTACTCCACACGCTTGGCAAACTGGTGACGGATGCACGCGGCCGAATGTTTGAAGTTTGTGAGCAGACCATTAGAGTAACTGCGAACCAGGATATCGAAACCGCGGCGTCACGACCAGCCGAGCCTGCCAATCAAAATACTGGGATAAAGCACCGCACTCAAACTCCGCTGGAATTTCTGAAAGCCTTACTAACTGGCTTTCTAACTAAGAGGTTCAGACACACGCGAAACGCTATTTGAAGCGATACTCATGTATATCTACAACGCACGATTGCGTAACCATTTATCTGATGGAAGCCCCGGGGGCGTTGCCAGCGATGCCCCACTGAGACCGCCATGGTTAGGAGTCGGTGAAACAGCTGTCGCGAAGGCCGGACCGATTTACACGGGACAGGTTGTCACTTTCCCAAGCGGCGAGACTCTCCAAGTCGTCACCGGTCTGCCAATTGGTGAACACGATGCCTACTGGGATCCTACCGGATCGGGCAATCCACTTCTCGACACAGGACCAGCTAACAAAGACAAAAAACTCTCAAAGAGCTTCACCGTACGCGAGTTAACTACGTCGGGAGGAGTATCGGCTGATATCGCACGAATCTCGCCAATGTTGGTTCAGTGTTTACAAGCGCTTCGCGATCGGGTTGGCAAGGGCGTGACGATTACCTCGGGTTTTCGTTCGTGGAAGCGCAACAGCGATATCTATAAGAAACGTGGCAAGAAGCCGACTCTCAGTCAACACTGTGCAGGCAATGGCGCAGATATTCAAATTGCGGGCATGAACGGACTCGAGATCGGTAAGGCCGCAATTGACGCCTGTGGTCCAAACATCGGCGTTGGATTGGCGAAGACATTTGCGCACATAGATGTGCGTGGTTACTCAGAAGCTTGGCCCTATACGAATGTAAGTGATTCCTGGGTTACGGAACTCAAACGATATCAAAAGGAAAGAGGAGGTCTTCCGAAACGGACGAAACCAAAGCGGATCACTTCGAGACCTCCTTCAGAGTCGGTTCGTTTCGCGCAACGCGTAATGAACGCGACCCAAGGTGAACAGCTGGAAGATGATGGCGATCTTGGGCCACGTACGCGTGCGGCGTTGGCTCGCTTCCGTTCGCGCAATAACCTTGGCAGTAATGACGTCTTTGATGGCCGCATAGTGGTCGCTCTCGCCCAACGCGCTCTTGAGGAACTGGCTCAGCAGTCAATCTTCCCCCAAGTCGGTGTGCTAGATTCAAAGACACAATCCGAAATCATACGTTTCAAATCTCAGCGAGGGCTCGGTTTCGATGCGGTCATTGATGAGGCAACACAGCGTGCGCTCGGAACGGCATTGATTAAGCGGACAGCACCAACGACACCTGCGCCTGTCCCTGGGCTAAAGACGACATCGTCGCCAACTTCAACGAAACTCACGCCGCCGAGCGACACCTCGGCATATCGGAAGTTTCGGCTGACCTCCTACTACGTGGTCGATCAGCGCGAAGTACCGACCGGTTCCGTGCGAGTTCCCATCTACGACAATCAACGTCGAAAAATTGCTGAGGGTAGTCCCGAGTTTTTCGCGAAACTCTCTCTTGAAGGAACCGGGCTTCTCGAAGACAAACGACTGCTTAATGTAACGGGAAAGTATGTAAGCGTCGCGCATGACGACTACGCCGAAGTGCTCACTTATCACCTGCGGAATTTAAGTAATAAGCCCTTCGGCTATTCCGGCATTCAGGTAAAGAATGGACGAGTCGTGGCGGCATTAGCTTTTCACGAGGTACCACCGGGCAAGCGCGGCGTTGGTTACGGCATGCAGCGTAACGGCATACCACTAATTCCTTTCCGAACGCTGGCTGCCGATATCGGTCGAACCAAGAAGTCGGAACCCAGGTGGAAAGGGAAAGATGGTCTGGTCCCACCAGGCACTCGCGTCTACATCAGGGAGTACGACGGACTCCGTCTCCCCGACGGTTCTACACACGATGGCTGGTTCGTCGTTAACGATACTGGTGGAGGGATATTTGGCGTGCACTTCGACGTCTTTATGGGGACACGTTCGCTAGCCAAATCTCTTAAACATCATCCCACAGTAGGCACCGTTTGGTTCCCAGGGATCGAGCAACGGATTCCCGCAGGTTATGACTATGGCTTCAATAAGCCGAAATGAATGAACCACGCGCCGTGTGACGTTATCTTCATAAAGAGATCGAAAATGTATTTGAGAACACTACAAGGACTAGCTGACAGCCTAACGCGAGATAATTTGGGAGCTTGGGCCACTCGCTCCTTGCCCGCCACAATTAATGGGAAACTGTATGCGTTTGAAAGCGCGCACGGCGGATCAACCACTGCGGTGTATGTGCCCGATGCGGCCTTGGGTACAGACCCTCTCAACCTTCTGGTGTGGATTCATGGAGATCTCATCTGTGGTGATGAAGGCGCCACGGCAGTCACCTACGTCAAGAGCAAGACTTTTCCGTTCGCCAAACAACTAGCCGATAGCAAGCGACCCTTTGTGCTTGTCGCTCCCTCAATGAACTGGAAGGGCAACAGCTCGCATAGGCTTGGGGCGCCCAAAGCAATGAATGCTTTTCTTGAAGAAGTTCGAAACGGCCTAACCGGTGCGGGTTGGTCATCACCACCACGATTCGGTCGTTTGATTCTTGCCGGCCATTCAAGAGGATACGCAGTATTGAATCATCTCGTGGAGCGCCTTACGGATAACGAGTTCTCACAAGGAGGGTTAGCAACACTTAGTGATATTTGGTTGTTCGATACCACCTACGGGCAGAAGAACAAGCAGTTTCACTGCACGAACTGGACTGGCTGGGCTAAGACCAAGAGGGGCGTCAACGTCCGAATCCTGTACCGTGAGACCAGTCCTACGGCTCCGGTTGCGGAGTGTATTCGAAACGCAGCGCGCGCCGCAGGACTTACTAACATTACTGTCACACCGTTCAAACCCAAAGCTCTCACACATTGTGCAATGCCAGCCGTTCAACTTCCAATTCTGTTAAGTCCGAACGGTTCACAGAGTGCCGGTTCTCCAACGTCGACCCAAAAATCTGATGGTTCGCTGGTCCAGCAAATCCAGACGCAGCTGGGACGAGATATTGAGGCTGTAAGAGTCGCTGTTCTTGCGGGTAATCGCGATCAGAACCAACTTACAAATAAACTCTTCTTTGCTCAACATCCGGAGCTTAAGCGAAGAAAACTCTTACCATCGGAACCCGGATTCAAACAACTCAGCCACGAGTGGCTACGAATTCGAGACACGATCATTCGGCCGCTAATAGCTTCAACTGTCCGCCAGTCTCCGGCGCAACTTTCGCAGGCGGTTAATGGGCGCAAGCGCTACCCTGAAGTCAATACACCCATGCCGCTGAGTGGCCCAGGGTTTATTCGGCAGAAAGATGAAGGTAGGTCATTTGGTTTGCCCGAAACAATCAGCGCACTCACAGGAATTGCCGCTGCCTGGCACAGGCTACATCCTCAAGGTCCAAGAATAGGTATACGAGATATCAGTCGTCAGGGAGGAGGCAAGCTGAGTCCGCACAAGAGCCACCAAGTTGGACTCGACGTCGATCTCATGTTGGAAGATGGGAAGGCAAGCTGGTATCGGAAGAAAGGACCAAAGGTCAATAACCGTTACAAGTGGGAATTGAACTCAACGTACTCGAGAGCTCTTACAGCTGAGTTGGCACGGCTCATTCTCGAACACCCTAAGGGCGGTCTGAAGATTAAGTTCATCCTCTTTGATGATCCGCAAATCAGATCGGTATCAACCAAGGTAAAAAAGGACGATACGAGCCTCCATCTCGATCACCTTCATGTGCGCTTCTGTGCGCCAGCATATTTCGCAGCCAAGGTAGACCGCAAATTTACGAATTGTACATAACACACGATCGGCTCAACGCTTTCACGCACAAGACGAGGCGAAATCAATATTATGTACGTACGGATTTACCCTAACTTTCGCAGTGGGATCTTCTTGAACGAGTGTCTGCATTTGGGTGCGACTGCAACTCCTCCACCTCGAGTTCTCACGTACTCAACGAAAGACGTAATCGATGAACGCATCAGTGTCCCAGCGCAACACTCTCTCGTGCGGCTTTCAAAGAATCCTTCTACGAGTGCAGACGCCGTAGGAATGCTTGAGGAGATTAAAGCGGGACGGCTGGCAGGAATCTATTGTGTTAATTGGAAAAAAGCAGCGCAGCGCGCATTGAGATTCGGAGGGTCCTGGTGGACTGTGATTCCACGAGACAAAGATGCAGTTCTGATGCTGGATCCTGACAATCTATCAAGCGGTCCGCCCTTGATTGCTTTTCGTCGTGAGTTGGATCCTCGTCCTGAACAAGGTTGCGGCCGTTTGCCCAATGAAAACCTGTTTCCTCCTTCGCCTGCGAGGCTCGATGCGGCATTACTGAAAACCTGGTTAACTTACACATTTTGGCGAAACGGAAAACTTGCACTTTGCTCCTCCCAAGTAGCTGCTGGCCTTCCCAATAATGACATTGTCCCTCCTGGCTATTGCACAGTGCAGCAACCAACAGTCCCGACTAAACCACCCGAATCCATTTGTCGTTCAGGTCCGGCTATCCCCGTAGCGTTTATCAAATGGCTCCAAAACTCGCTAAACAGAATGGGCTTTCGCTCACCGGCAACAGGCATTTTGGACACTCACACGAGGGATGCACTTCGGACGTTCCAACTACGGAAAGGACTACCGCCCAGTGGAACACCCGACTTTCGGACAGTACGAGCCTTTAAGGAGGAAGGAATTGAGGATGCGCCTTGCACATTGTGTGGATGCACAGATCCCGGACGTTGGTGGGAAATCATTCCTGGACCAGGACAGACTGCGGCCGATGCAGGTGCAGCGCAGAGCGCGATCGATACCATCCGGTCAAACCGCGTCAACATCACATTGCGCTTTTTCATTCCCGAGCAAGGTGGTGAAGTGTATACGACACGCAGAGAACGATCTGACCCTAATGCGTCAACAACTCAACGACAGCTGGCTCAAAGCTATCTCAATTGGTTGGCCACGAATCCGTGGCGGTCCGGCAAACAAGCAGACAGAAAAACCCGCGTACAACTCAATTTGTTCGAAGACCTTATCGCGGGCGAGGGTGATCCCGCCTCAATTAATACGTGGGACCAAGCAGTTTTATCGTGGGGCGTGGGTTTTGCGGGCGGATCATCACTCGAGAAAGTAATCGCCAATGTCTTTAGGCGATCCTCTAGCGCCAGGGACGCGTTTCTGTGCAACGGAATCACCTTAACAAATGATGGAAGACTGGCAGTGGTCGACACCTCTGCAGGTGTTGTGGTTGAAGATCGTCTCCTAGCTCCCGGGAAGCGTTCCGCGGACGCCCGCTTAATCATCAAGCAAAATCCTCAGCTGCTCAGCCTATTCGTTAACGTTACTCAAGGAGTGGACTTCGCTCCTGTGAAATGCGTGGATGATGTCCGGCAGGCCATCGTCGATGCTGAATTTGACACGTTCAAGACGATCAATACTGGTCAAATACCAGACGAGGTGTGGCGAGATTGGGAGCGGTTACCGTCAAATCGCTTAAAACAGCGTCAAGCCATAGCGGTTGCCGGGCATAACATCCACCTCGGCGGAATGCGACGTAAGGGAAAGCCGCCGATCGGTATCTCGTGGAACGACTTCAAGCGTTTAAAACTTACAACCGTGCAAGGTGTAGTTGCTGTCCTGGGGCTTAAGTTTGGCGGACCCAATCGTCAGGGTGTGACAGAGATTTCACCGACCGTAACATTCAAACGCATCATGCGATTGGGGAGAGGTTGGGGAAGGAGTGCGCTTTCTGGCCCACACGTGATAGCGGGTTACGGTCCTGGATCTCCGTGTCGAGACGTAATGTTAAATCCACCTGCGGGGTTCGGAGACAACGCGTGGCGTGATGACTACCTCTATTTTCGAGCGAAAATTTGTGAGGGAAAACCTAACAAGCTTACGTGTGACTTACCGGCAACGACGTTGCTGCGCAGGACCAAACAAGTGACGCCAAGGGGACAATGTGGACTGTATCAAACCTTCGAAGTTTTTTATTTGGTCCCGAAGAAATGGGGTGACAAGAAATGAGTCGATGAACCCGTTTCATTACCGCGCACGTTGGCAGCAGATAGTTATTTATTTCCATCGTTCAGATTTGAGGCCATGTACGTTAGAACAACTCAACCAACCCTGGCTGAATGTCCGCTCGGGACGAAGCCGTGCGAGTATCCTCAATTCACGATTCCGCCAAGTCTTCAAGGGCCATCGGGCGAAAAGGGACAGATCTCGCTCGAAGGAATCACTACGAAAATCTCGCTGTACCACGGATTCTGGACTGAGTTGGACAGAGACCGTGAATTGGACTGGCACGTTCACATCAAACTGCCGCCCGATACGAAGCAAACATTAATGAACGGCCTGAAGAACACTGGCTGCGTTCTAAGTGAGCATCGTTTTACCGAGGTTTACAGCGAGCACATGGTCCTGGATAGCCCGAATCTAATGGCTGACGATCCGGGTACGCGCCAACTAGGCTTTCGCTCTGCTGATGTCTCGCTACCGTTGCGACTATTTGGTAGCAATCATCCCGCGTTTGACCTGGGCCTGATCGCAGCGCGAAATCAAAATAAGCATCGAGCAGACGACTTCAGCAAGTACTCTCGCCTGGTTCAGGATCGCGGATGTTCCTACCTTCAAGGTGCATTCGTGAACGACGAGTTCCACAAGATTCAACTTGAGATTCATCCGCCCGATTCGATTGCGTTTGCGATGGAAAAGGGTGGGAAAACGATACCAGTCAGATTTGGCACTCCTGGTTGGCCCACCAACCACGTGCGCTGGCGAGTTGCTTTTTTTACCAATTCGACTCTGCACCGGATTAACAAATGTCCTCAGCTGCAGAAAGAGCGAACCACAACCTGGTTCCTTGGTCTGCCGAGCGACGCGGTTCTCAAGGCCGGTGCGAAAATTAATGTAGTGCCGATTCGCCAGAAGCTTTGGAACGGTGTGCAGAAGCAGTGGTACGAATCACGCGGAGTCAAATCATTCAGTAGCAGTCTGCAAAAGGATCCAAAAGATGGCCTGCGGAAGTTGAAGGTCACAGCAACAATGCATCCTCCCGACAAGCTCGGCGGCATGTTCGTGCGTGATTTTCTTATTCAGACTTCCTAATTTGCCTACAGAAATCGAAGAGAACGGAGACAAACCATGTACACGATGATTAAGCGGATCTCCTACGGCGAGTTACTTCTTGAGCAGCTTCCGGTATTGACTGCATCACTACTAATCGCCGAGTTCTTCTACAGGTTTCATAGTTTTACCTTGGAGTGCGTTGCGTTTTTAACGATATGGTATGCACTCGATGCCGGCATAAAACTTTTGCGCGACGACTCCGATTAAAAAATCAACCATAAGAGTGTTTCGGAAAATCGTAACGGAGGTTCGGAACCATGTACATCTATGACCGCAGATCATTACGGTCAAATGATGCAGTGCTTCATCCGTCTTATTCTTTAAAGGGGTTGGGCAACTCTCAAGCCGCAGCAAAACAGATCTATGCCGCTCAACCGTTAATCAGAGAACTTACCGACGCAAACTTCTGGAATATTTTTAGTGATCGCAATCGAGTAGTTGTCGTGAGTTTCTGGTCCGATGCATGCCGGCCATGCGATGAAGTAGCCAGAATCTTGTCCACCACTGCTGAGAGTTACAACCGAACGATCTTCTCGAACGTTGTTAACTTTAATCAGATTGAATGGGATGCGAAAGTGAATCCGCAGATTCATCAACACATCGGTCTGAAAGGGATTCCGGTCGTCTATTTTTACTACACTGCGACAGGCGTTCCTCCAAGTCACACTGCGCCGCTGCTTGAGGGAAGCTTGGGCCCGAGCGATAAGTGGAATGATCCGGAAGAATACGAATGGCGCATCAGATCGATCCTACACCGCCATGGACACGCTCTCGTTGCTCGCATCATTCTGATCGATCTGGCAAAGTTTTTTACCGCCAGAAATTCGCTCCGAAACATGTTCACTTCGAAACTTGAAGCGAAGTTCAATGGTCTATCGCCTCAGTGGTTGTCTAATCAACTTTTGAGCTTCCGCGTAGACTACCGTTCCACTGAACCTACGCTACGCGAAAAACAAAACTTCGGCAGCCTGGATTTCCCGATGTACCTGTTGGACAGTTCGCATGACGAAACGTTTGTCAGAAAACTAATGCAACAGCACCAAATCCCAAACAGGATTCAGTGCCCAACTGTTCGACAACCGGCAGACCCTTTTGAACTTGCCAAAGCATGCTTTAGAGAATCTCAACAGCGAGGATGCGGCATTCCGCCGGGCAACGGATTCAAAAAAATCGGTTTCATTAAAACTCATAAAATATCTACCGACCCAATAGGCAAGCGCGATCTTGCACAGGCATTCCTGAATGTTACTTCGCACGAACTTGGTCACATGTTGAATCGCTGCGATCACAGCTCGACGGGATTAATGAAATATCCAGTTCGGCTCGACGTCGACATGAGTTTCTCACCGGGTGACAACGGCTTTCTCCTGGGCCAACTGCTCCGCTTGAGGGATTTCCGATGAGCCTTCTGATAACACACAGAACAAAAGAAGTCGCCAAGGGCGCGGCTCACAAAGATCGACGAATTCTTATTGTCGATTCTGACGATCAGTTTCGCGAAGGACTTTATAACTTCCTTTTAGCTGCAGGGTACGACGATGTCGATGCAACAAAAACTTTTCACGCCGCTCTTGCGAGAATCAGAAAATCGGCGTATGACGTTGTGGTATCAAATCTTGATTCCAGGTTTTCAGAAGGATTGGCTTTTGCGAAGAGAATCGTGAAAGTAAATCCACAAATGAAGCTTATCCTGATGATCGGGATTGAAGATCAAGATCACTGGGCGGAAGAGGGGGCGTTAACAGGAATTCAATTCCTGCTTAAACCCACTTTTCCGCGTAACCTCTTATATCTATTGCAGCATTAGAGTGGTCGTCCCGATCGACTACGTTGACAAAGCATCCTCGCGAATCCAACGAAGTCCCATCCGCTGAATGATAGCGGTTACGACACTTAGAAGAATGGTTGGGATGTATCTCGACCCTTCTGCTGGTCAAATCACCTGCCGCTCACGCTACCTCGCAGACCCGACTCGTCGTGGGCTCGTTAAAAAAAGAGAGAGGCCCCTCATGAAATCCCTCTATCAGCTGCCACCCCAGCATGAAGACCCCGACGATCTTCTTAAGATCCTGCTTGATGACCATTCTGCAGTCTTTGTGGTTGATCCACGGACGTTGCATCTGCTGAAGTTCAATCACAAAGCGTCGAATCTCCTGGGCTCATCGAACGGAGAATTCGTCAACACAGCCGTTGAGCGCTTGTTTCCCGCCACATTTCACGCGGAATCACTTCTTACCGACTTACACGCCGAGAAATGTGCGAGACGAACAACCATTGTCGACCGACACGGTAATCCAGTGTTGGTCGATGTGAGACAACATGTGGTGCAGTACGACGGCAAAAGCGTAATGGTCCTCATTGCGCGGACTCCAGAAGAGTCACCGGAGGCAAAAACGTCCAATGATGACATGACGGATGAGGATCTGATCGAGACCAACCTGCACTTTCCTTCAATCGTAGGTCAGAGCGATCAAATCCGACGAGTCTGTTCATTGATCGGTCTCGTTTCCAAAACTGATACGACGGTTTTAATTCAAGGCGAAAGCGGAACGGGAAAAGAACTAATTGCGCAGGCGATTCATTTCCATAGCCTTCGCGCGCGCGGCCCGCTTGTGAAAGTCAATTGCGCTGCCCTGACGGAAACGCTTCTTGAAAGTGAATTGTTTGGGCACCGCAAGGGTTCTTTCACCGGGGCCATTCAGGATCGGAAAGGACGATTCAAACTCGCTGACGGTGGCACGATTATCCTTGACGAAATTGGCAGCATGTCGATGTCGGGGCAGGCTAAGCTACTTCGTGTTTTGCAGGAGAAGGAATTTGAACCTGTCGGAGCGTCGCAAACAGTCAAGGTGAATGTGAGAGTGATCGCAATCACAAACAGCGACCTCATAACTGCAATTCACGAAGGAAGATTTAGAGACGATTTGTATTACCGGCTCAACGCGTTTCCGATCTACGTACCACCTTTAAGGGAGCGGAAGGTCGACATTCCTTTACTCGTTCGCCACTTCCTTAAAGAGTGCAAGCTCTCTCTCAAGAAAGAAATTGAAGAGCTCGACCTGCGTGCCGTGGAGGCTCTGATGGATTATCCGTGGGCCGGGAACGTACGAGAATTGAAAAACACGATTGAGTACGCCGTCATAATGGAGAAAGGAAGGACGCTGACCGTCTCGAGTTTGCCAGACAAATTAAGACCCGATGGTAGTCGGCAATTTTCATTAAAGGCGCGAGTAGAGTCAGCGGAGAGACAAATTATTTTGGAAGCGCTCAGTGGTGCTTTCGGAATAAAGAGCCGGGCCGCAAAACTGCTGGGAATCGATCGACGAAATCTAAGTTATTTTCTGCATAAGCACAGAATACAGTGAAGGCTGCGGGTAGAACTTGGGTTAGCGCAACCGGTTATACGATGTCGCAGCAAACTTAGCCCTCCGCATTACACACGAACGTAACAAGTTCCCGAACTGTAGACATTTGCAGCAGTAAAGCTAACAGACGCTTTACATGCTTTGCCATTGCATACCGTTGTTTGAGGTTGCGTGTCGTTATTTCTGGTCACGTAGTGGCCACTTGGCCAATTAGACCAAGTTCAGGTTGTGCGGCTAAGTTATTGTAGTAAGGTGAGTTGTTGGTGGAGCAGAGGGGAGTCGAACTCCTGGCCTCCGCATTGCGAACGCGGCGCTCGGCAAAAACGTAAGTACTTGCCTTTTCTAAAGTTGCAGCCACCGACACAAAATGAAGGGTTTTTACATTCCTTCCCATTTCTTGCCGTCGCGTATACGCCACGTCCTGTTATTTTGGCCACGTATTGGCCAGTTAAATCCTAAAACGTTAGGAGTTAAGTTGCTGTTTCATGCCAAGGTAATTTTATCGATGCACTCCGTGAGCTACGCGAGTTCTCGACAGCTGCGCGGCAAGGGGCCAGGCGGACTAATGGAGTTGTGATGTGTCGAGGCTCAAGTATGTCATGCCACGCACGTCAAGAAGCACACGTTGTCGAACATCTACAACCCGGAGTAGTACTTGTTCGCAAACTGCGCAGCGCGCTACGATGCCGGGACCTTGCATGTATACATGCGCCTCGGCAAAGTGCTTTTTTGCGCCGCAGTGCGCACACTGTCCCTCTGCAGCAGTAACATCCATTACGAATATTTTGCTCAATTCACCAGCAGCGGCGTTACCGTCAAGGTAATCGTAGGTATCTGGACTCATTGCCGTTCTCCTGTTGGACCAAAACGCTCCGTTCTGATCTTGTCGGGGTTGTGGCCTGAGGCGGTAAGCAGGCCAGCAGCACTTTCAACGAATGATGTAGGGCCGCAAACGTAGCAAGTCGGGAAACACTTTGAGGGCCAGTTCGTATCCGCGATCAGAGCAGCGTCGATCCGGCCGGGCGGTCGCGGCCAACCCTTCGGAGCCACTCGTGTGTACGCATAGGTAAGACTTACAGGATGGTCCTGATCTGAAAGTGCCTGCAGTTCATCGCGGTACAAAACCGCCTCCGGTTCACGCACTGAATACAACAATCGAAACGGTGCAGTGCTGCCGGCCGACGCACGCGAGCGAATCATAGCCATCAGAGGCACGATGCCGGAGCCTCCTGCTATCAGTTGAATCTGTTCGTTTTGTTGGGGGCTCCACACGAACCAGCCTCCGATGGGACCTCGGAGTTCCAGACTATCGCCAACTGTGACTTGTTGCGTGAGATAGGGTGAGACTTCGCCGTTAGGCAGTCGTTCGATGGTCAGTTCAACGCGCTTCTCAGAGTTCGGTGCAGAGGCGATCGAATATGACCTGACAGCGGAGTATCCATCCGAAGCGGTCAAACGCACATCAACGTGCTGGCCTGCGATGTGACCCGACCAATCTGAAACTTCGAGCCTGATCGTCCGTGCCGTCGCTGTTTCGTCGTGAATATCAATGACCGTTCCGACACGCCACATCATTCTTCCCAATAACGTTGCTCCAGCCAAGGATCGCCATAATTATGATAGCCAAGGCTTTCCCAAAAGCCAGGTTGATCCTCATCCATCAACGTAATACCCCTAACCCATTTAGCGCTTTTCCATAAATAAAGATGAGGAACAAGAAGTCGCGCTGGGCCACCGTGTTCAGGCGCAAGATCTTTGTTCTCGAATCGAACCGCAATCCATGCCTGTTGGTCCATGAGATCCTTGAGAGGCAGATTTGTGGAGTAACCACCGTACGAATGCACTAGAACGTAGTCTGCATCTGTCTTCACGTCCGCAAGCAGTGCATCGAGGGAGACGCCCTCCCAGGATGTGCCGAGTTTCGACCATCGCGTTACGCAGTGCAAATCAACCGTAAAGGTCTCGGTGGATAAACCGCGAAAAGACTTCCAATCCCAGCGTTGCAAAACGTTTGTGCCGTCGTCAACAGTAAATTCCCACTCGTCGAGCGACACGTGTGGCGTTGGTCCTGCGGACAAGACTGGGAAGTCAGTAGTGAGGTACTGTCCTGGCGGTAGCTTTACATCTGCCTCGCTGCGTCTACCCGAAAAGCCTCTTGAGATTACAGCCATCGGCTCTTCTCCCTGCTAATTTGAGTCTCGTACCCAAAGCAAATCGAACCGACGAGGAAACCTAGCGATCGTTGCGCGGTGAATCATCTCCGCAACATATCATCTGGAAAGCAGTATTCCTTCACCAGGAAAACCGTGTGCATTTCACCTGTCCTCATTCGGTTTAAGCACTATACGCTGTGGGCTGAGGCCGGGGCAATAAACGTAGGTTTACTCAGTTGCTTGAGCTCTTAATGTATTATGCTGGGATGTGACGAAAATTTGCTACATTTGGTATCCATTCAAAACATCTGCGCGCAATCGTTCATCATGCTGAGATTGTCCTCAGTAATCTCATTCGAGAGTTGGCGGGACGCTGCGGGAAGTCGTTGATATCAATGAGACTTCCGCTTTCATCAGTGTTGTCGGTCAGACTTGCCCAGTAGGCGACCGCGACATCGGTCGCCCATCGATGTGACGATGACCAGAAAGTTCTTCGGTGCGACCGTGGAAAATCTGGGTCATGCAAAAGTAAACGATTCCCCAAAAGCGCAAACCGGGCCGAATCGTGCGACACCTCAAGCCGACTACGTAGGCTATTTATCTCGGCTCATTCATGAGTTACCGGAGCCGGTATTGCTGGTTGAGAGAGGCATTGTCGTGGTCGCCAATCTAGCTGCGTCAAGACTATTTCGACGGCCATCACTGGAAATAGTTGGTAGGCCCCTTAACGCATTAGTTGAGGATGGTCCAGACAAGCTCAAGCACTACCTATGCGAGTGCGCGAGGAAGTCTGAAGGACTCTTAGGCGGCCTCCACATTCGACGCGCAAATCATCAAACGATCAGTTGCATGGTGGTCGGAGGATTAGTTCAGCGACAAGAACAACGCGGCCTAGTTTTGCTGCGACTCTTTCCTCGCGACCTTGCGAATCTCAGTTCTGCAGCTCAAACGGAGCAACAAACGCTCAATAAGGAAGGCCGAGTCCGGCAGCAAGACGAACAACGATGGCGAACCGCATTCGAGGACTCAGCGATCGGCATAACCCTGGCGGCGTTCTCGGGGCACTTCCTCGCCGCAAACAGTGTCTTCCAGAACATGTTGGGGTATACGGAGTCAGAGTTACAGGGGCTGACCTTCCTTGATATTACTTACGAGGAGGACCGTCAAACTAATTTGGAATTGGTAAATGAGCTAGTGGAAGGCAAGCGGCAACATTTTGAAATCGATAAGCGTTATCGTCGCAAAGATGGCACCTTGGTTTGGGCTCGAGCCAACGTTTCCCTTGTCCCTGGTACAGATGGTGTTGCGCCATTTTGGTTTGGCATTGTCGAAGATATTACAGCTCGCAAAGAGGCGGAACATGCCTTACAGATAACTCGAGCAGAGCTTGCACGCGTCTCCAGGTTGACCACCTTGGGAGAATTGGCTGCGTCGATAGCCCATGAAGTTAATCAACCTTTGACCGCGATAACCAATAATAGCAACGCATGTTTGAGACTCCTCGCCGATGGCAAGCTGGAACCCGAGGTCCTGCGTCAGGCTCTGGAAGAAGTCGTTGCGAATGGTGTCCGCGCAAGTGCCGTCATTGCTCGAATCCGAGCATTCATAAGGAAAGTGCCTGCCGAAAAGAGTGAGTTGGATATAAACGAGTTAATAGAGGAGGTGCTCGCCCTCACTGGACATGAGCTTTATAAGAATCGCGTTCAGGTCGAGCGCCAATTGACGAAGCCGCTCCCACATGTGGTGGGTGACCGCGTTCAATTACAGCAAGTTCTGCTGAATCTTATCGTGAATGGCGTCGAAGCCATGAGTACGGTGACCACTGAACTTAGGTTGCTGCGGGTGAAATCCCAGTTTGACGAATCCGGTAACGTACT
>DASXSC010000168.1:0-4506 GCA_036506215.1 Pyrinomonadaceae bacterium
ACCTTTCCAGCCGAAGCGCCCGATCCGGGCACTGCTCGCGGCTTCGAGCACAGGAACTATAACGACTGTGCCGCGCATCCGTATTGGTTGTTTGTCGCGAATCTCAAGCAGCGTGCTGTTCGCTATGGCCTCTACGAAGCCATTGCCAAGGGTATTCGTCGAGATGCGGAAAGTCCGGATGAAATCCTGGGGGCTGACTTGCTCGACGATATCAGGGTGAGTAGCGCGTGAATGAATAAGAGTCCCGCCCAGGGACTCGAAGAATTGACCGTTCTCCGAGCGCCCGGAGCGAAGCTCCGCTACTTGGCTAGCGCCTCCTGTGACAACGTTTTGGTGGCACTCGCGACAGCTCTGGGCATTATAGGTAGGGCCGAGCCCGTCCTGTAATTTTTCAACTTCCTCGAAGATAAACCGGTTGTCGTTAAAGGAACGGAGGGCTACGACATTGTCCTCATTCAAGGTCTCGAACGGCGGTCCCTGCTCGGTGAAACCGTTGGTCAGATTGTCGAACCCGGTGGGCGCTTCCGTTGCATCGCTCCTCAGGTCGCCAAATGGATCGCGCTCTTCGTGATCAATCACGCCGTTATGACGGAATCGATCTCCGCGGTTTTGGCGGTTTGCTTGAGAGAATACCTTTTGATTTTGCAGAACGAAAAGGACAACCAATCCCGGGATAAGCAATATGAGAACAGTCAATTTTGCGTGCATACTCTTTCTTCCTTTTGCCATTCCGACGGTTGCGGGATTGCCGTCGCCGGCTCCGGTCGGGCCAGTACCCTTATCGCCCTCACGGTGGTCGATTTCACTGGCGTTGATCGCGATCTCGTTCCAGTAACGGAGTGAGTCGACGCCCGTTTTCGTCTCTTGACAGGACCGACACCGCGACGCCACTAAACCGGAGCCCCAATCCTCACGAAGTCCTCCGGGGAAGCCATGACCATATCGCTCTCCGGCCGGCGCGGTTTTGCGGTATTGCGGAAAATTATATACGGTTTGACGTCGTAGCCGGTGAAATTGTAACACATGGAAAATATCTAACTTGTTGATGGACATAATCACATTGAAACGGCCGAAGGACGGGAATTGAATAAATGGGCAAGTGTGGCAATCGCGAGATGCAGTGGAAGCGGGGTTGGATGCGCGACAAACTGGACTGCGACACCAACTTATCGCTCACTGGAAGAACCGATTTAAGTAAGAACTGTGCCGCGGTGGACAACGTGTCAGCGCGATCGTCGAGGCACTTTTCTCAAATGAGGGGTGGGCACGATATGTCAGCAAATTCTGTGGGTTTAGCGCGCAAGGGGCGCGTTCCAAATCTTGAACGCCGGAGACTCGCGGTAGTAGCCAAGGACGTTTAGTGTCGCGGTGTCGAGCAAGAAGTGTTCGCCATAGCTTGCCGATAGATTGATCCATCGCGCGGCAAGAACGCGGAGGATATGACCGTGCGCGAACAGGGCAACGTTTCCTTCCGTCGCTCGGACCTTGGCGAGAACGCGATCGCCGCGCGAGCCAGCCTGCTCCGGTGACTCGCCGCCGGGGCAGCCGTCGCGGAAAACCGACCAAGCTGGCCTCGTCAGGCGAATTTGTTCCGTCGTGAGGCCCTCATACTCGCCATAGTTCCACTCAATTAGGTCGGGCTCCACACTCGCGCGCTTGCCGAGCCCCGCCAGCTCGCAGGTTTCACGGGCGCGCTGAAGCGGACTGGTGAGGACTAATGCGAAGGTCTCCGTAACAAGAATGGGTTGAAGAAGACGCGCGGCCATCCGTCCGTTCTCGGTGAGCGGAATATCGGTCACACCCGTGTGCTGGCCATTGAGGCTCCACTCGGTTTCCCCGTGGCGCAATAAATAGACGTTTTGTTCTTTTCTAGCCACAACGTAATCCTTTTCTATTGGCTCTTGTTCGTAGTGATAACACACTATCACGATCTTCTTCGATGTTTATGCTGCAACTTTTTGCAACTGCAAACGGTACTCTGCGACCAGCTTGTCAGGCTCTAAGATTGAAATGGCTAAATTCAAATTGTACGCTGGCGTGGCAAATTGTTGGCTGTGCTCAACGACTGGCCGAGCGATTGGATGTAGGGAAACTTAGTAATCATGCTGTGGGACAGCTTGGTAACGCTCATGCGTGTGGGAGACGCCGCGCTTGACCCCGAACCTAGGTGGCCGGTTTCTATCGCTGTTCTCGCGGTGGGCGGCATTTACGCAGGACTACCGGATGCGCTCACTGTTGGTCCCCGCTGGCTCTTCCCTTGTCTGGTTTTGGCTTTGCTGATTCCAACCGTCGCCGCTCATCACACCGGCAGGAATCGACTGAATAGCATCTTTGGGTTTTTAGTGGACGTGCTACTCACCGCAGGACTGATCATTTCCGTCACTCTCCTAATCGGTGCTCTGCCCAGCCACAAAGAGGGACCCCAGGAACTGCTGCTCTCCGCGTTTTCGCTATGGGCCACCAACGTATTGGTGTTTGCTCTGTGGTATTGGCGACTGGACGCTGGGGGGCCGCACCAACGGGATAAGTACCCGGGACACACCGATGGCTCGTTTCTGTTTCCGCAGATGACGATGAGTGAACAGGCGTTGAGAGAAGCGGGGCAACAGGACTGGTCGCCTAATTTTGTTGATTATTTGTTTTTGGCTTTCAACACCAGCACCGCATTTTCGCCAACCGATGTGCCGGTATTAACGCGCTGGGCGAAGATCTTAATGATGTTGCAATCGCTGATCTCGCTGCTGATCATCGCGCTGCTCGCCGCCCGCGCCGTCAACATGCTGTAAAAAAACTCGGATCGCTCAAGGCGTTAAGTCGCCCACGACCTCAGCATCAATCCACGCCATCGCCATCTCAACCGCGTAGATCTCGGCTTGATCGATGATCTTGAAACGGTCTGACGGGCCGGCGAGTAACTGACGCCGCTCTTTACCCTGCTCATCCCAGCTAACATCGGCTTGTGGAATCCAGCAGTCGGTATTGTGGTCCAGCTGAGGAAAAGTCTGAATCCTCCGGGATTTATATATTTCCTCCACGTCCCCATCCCTCCGTAAATCGGTCTCGGGCTTCAAGGATCTCTGAAAAACAAACGCTATCAAGGAATGTGCCAAACGAGGAGAAAGAAATTAACTTTGTTGTATCGCTAACAATCAGTCCGTAACAATAATGAACCCTAGTTGAAATATGAAGAAAAAGTCACACCGAATCAGGTAAAACCCTGCAACCCGAAATTTGACACACGCGTTTCTGGTCAGCTATCGTCCCAGATCAAGTAAGATCGGCTGAGCTAAAAACAGAAGACTGTCGCAACGATGACACACTCTTGAATCTGCGCGGGACTTGCGCCTCTGCCGTGCTAGGTACCGGAAACTTGAGCACGTTGATGTCGTTGCCCTGCTTGACGTTTTCGAATAACGACCCGGTTCGCACTGTTTCGGCGGGGATCGGTGTGATTTTCTTCACCTGCAAAATCCATGTCGCTCAAACCGGCTTTCATGCCAAGCGTAAGCGCCAAACGTCCGACAGAAGAAACCAGATTGGCAGCAATGCGATAGCCTTGCGGATAATCCCTGATGCGGTCGAAGATAATTGCCCGGCGGGTTTTGGAGCGCTCGTTGATGATTTCCGCCAGCGTCGAAAGCTCCAGGTCCCAGTGAACGTTTCGACGGTCATCAGCTGACCGATTTTTCTAACTTCCTCTAACCATGTGCGTAGGTCTGGCCTGATTAATTTTCGCTCTCCGAAGTTTGATCTCTGCACTTGAGGCTAAGAGTTCCAATCGTTCCAGCCGTTCCACCGCTGCGCTCCGTTCCAACGATTGGAACGACTGGAACGATTTGAACAGCTGGAACGGCTGCTATCTTCTGGCTGTCGGCACCTGTGGCGTCTGCATCGTGTGCAAAGAATTTTCGGGTTCCTCGCGATATAGGCCGAAGGCGCTGACAATCGGAATGTCGTTCACGGAGAAGAGAATCGCCTCTTGTGTCTTCGACCGATTGACATGCTCATGCCACGCCCAATTGGGAATCGCGAAGCAATCATGCTTGGCCCACTCCAGCGCCTTGCCGCCGACGATAGTCGTCCCTTCGCCGCCGACGACGAAATATGCGGCGCTTGAAGTGTGACGGTGTTTCTTGGTGTGCTCGCCGGGCCGCAGTAACTGGATCCAGTAGCTCAACGTTCGCAGCGTATAACTTCCGATCACCGGATTGACGTATTCCAACGCGACACCGTCGTAAGGACTGCCCGGGCTATCCGCCAGCGCGCGTAGTTGCGGCTCGATCTCTTTCCATGCATAGCGCAGCGGCAGATTCTCGGTCTTGGTAACCTCCCATGTTGGTCGCACCACATTCGCGCGCTCCTGCAGATACTCACTATGCTTTTCCTTAATTGTCTGCACTTTGTTGCCAGGATACGGTTCGTAGAACGGCTGATTGAGTCCGAGCAGAGATCGCCGCAGCAAAATCGGACCGCTTTTCCCCCACGAAACTACCTCCGAAGAAATAT
>DASXSC010000169.1:0-20673 GCA_036506215.1 Pyrinomonadaceae bacterium
CACATGCTCCAAAAACTTCTCGATCAACTCGACGAACTTAAGAATCTTTTTAGTAAACGTGCAGATAAGACGGTCCAGGCCGCACTCGCACGATTGAGCCAACTGAAATTTAGCAATGTCGCAGCGCTGACTCGCTATCACGAGATCCTTCTTTTCCTCCGCGCTTACCCCTATTCCGCGGCGACCCTTCGTCTTGTCGAACGAGAAATTACAAACTTCAGTAAGCGTGTTGAAGCCTTGCGTGAGTTAGACGCCGATCTCTCGCCGCTTGAGGTGCCGGAAGTATCTGGCATCGCCGGCACTTCCGTCACCGATACGTTCAGTTATTACATCGTTCGCTGGTTACTAAAAGCTCGCACTGAACAGGGCCGTGTGGGGCTTGATTGGGACTGGTTCGAAGACGAGAACCGCCTGGCGGAGACCTGGCCAAGATTCATCCCGCTGCTTGAGAAGGATTCGCAGGTTGAAGCTAACGTGCCTTACCGAAAATGGTTGTGTTCGGCCGCAGCCCCGTCTGGGGAGCGTGGTTCTGCAGGAGAACTTACTTGGCTCATTGAGCGATTCGAATCCTTATCAAGAACAGAGAAGGAAAAGGCGGAGCTTTACGACTCGCAGAAACTCTATGTGCGCTGGAGGCCCGCGTATCGCGCGACACGCACAGGAATGCGTTTACGGACAACCAAGATTTTTTATCATCGCGGTCCGCTTATCAAAAGAAGAGATGTTTCCCTGCTGCGTGAACTGGAAAGTCCGCCAACTATTCTGAAGCAACTCTCGCCAAAGCGAGGCGCAGAGATCCTGGACATGACGCGTGCGGCTTCCACCGTGCGTTATCGCGAGTTGTATGGATTTACTCATGGCGACGCCAAAAAAGTTTTCCAGACAAATCTCGGTCGTGGCGTCGATGTTTTTGTGGTGGCACTGCCGCCCGGCAAGCGCCTCCCCTTGTGTGCCTACCACGCGGCAATGATTTTCAAAAATGGGGTGCCGGTTGG
Organism: Pyrinomonadaceae bacterium; assembly: GCA_036506215.1. Classification (GTDB taxonomy): domain Bacteria; phylum Acidobacteriota; class Blastocatellia; order Pyrinomonadales; family Pyrinomonadaceae; genus PSRF01. The sequence goes on from DASXSC010000169.1 coordinate 996, forward strand.
TTACTTTGAGGGCATCTCCCTTTTTGAACGGATGGAAAGTGGATTCAATCTCTACTACACCTTTCGCGATGGCGAAACCGCCTGGCTCTACGCGCGCATTCTAAATATCTTTCGTCATCTCCTGGGCGTAACCGTGTTTTCTCTTGACCCTTATCAGATCGGTTATGAAAACGAGGAAGGCATAGAGTCGGGAGCATTTTGGTTTTATCGCAAGCTCGGATTTCGCCCCACCAGTCCTGAGGTGATGAAGCGCGTTCTGAATGAGGAGAAGAAGATTGCCACTCGCGCCGGCTACCGCACGACGGCAAGAACGCTTCGTAAGCTGGCTGAAAGTCCCATGATTTTCGAACTCGATAAAGCCCCCGGCAAATCGACGGCGGGCGAGTGGGATCGGTTCTGCGTGCGAAACCTTGGTCTGGCGGTCGCTCGTCGAATGGGTTCGAAATTTGGTGGTGACGTGGAGAGATTTCGCGAGGCCGCGGTGAAAAAGCTGAACGGCATTCTCGGTCTGAGTTTGGCGGATTGGCAAGAAATAGAACTGCCGGCGTTGAGTGACTTCGCGATAATGCTGGCTCTGGTCCCGGATTTACACCGCTGGAGTGATAACGAGAAGCAAGCGCTGGCGCATGTTATCCGCGCCAAAGCCGCCTCCGATGAGAGACGCTATTTGCAACTCATGCAGAAACACACGCGCTTGCGCTCGACGATGATCAGATTAGGATCTTGAACTACGGCTCTGCCGTCTGATGTGCGGTGGTGGCTTCGCCCCACCGTCAACGACCTATGAAATGACTGGGGCTGCGCCCCGAAATGGGGCGTAGCCCCAATATTTTGAGCATACACCGGAAGGTCGGAGACCTTCCGCACATCAGGCGGCAAGCCGCTACACCTTGAGCACACCCGCCCAGAGCCGCACGCGGCCTTCGCAGCTTCAAACATTCCCAACGTGGAAGAACTCCTGGCTCTGATTTACAAGGAACTCGTTTAGGATGAAGAATCAATTCGCGGAGTTTAATCCTCAGCCTGTGTAGTGTGCGCGCGCTTTTATCCGGTGTTCAATCACCGCATCCGTATCAAAGTTTTCCAGGCGCAAGAAATATTCTGCTTCTGTATCGATCGCGGCCTCCGGCACTAGCCCGACAATCTCCGTACCGGCGATCTCAACGCCGAGTTGTTCGGCTTCTTGGCGCACGGCCTCATATGCCTGAGCTAATCCAGTGGTTTCGTAGTTAACCAGGTTCATCGAAACCTGGACCAGGCCCCGCGTGCGCAGTTCGAACCCAAGCGCTTTCAGAAATGGCAGACCTCCGTGTCGCGCCCGCACGGCACGCGCAATCTGACGCGCGATCGCCAGATCGCGAGTGCGCAAGTTTATGTTAAAGGCGATAAGAAAGGGTCGAGCGCCGATGGCAATTGCACCCGCGCTCTCATGGAGTCGAGCGACGCCAATGTCCGGCGCGCGTTGCGCAACAGTGCTGATCTCATCGCGGAGTTGCTCGAAGCCTCGGCGCCTCACGTCTTCGAGGTTCACTCGATCCGGGCGTAGCGCTGCTCGTTCATAGAAGTAAACGGGTATCGCCAGTTCCTCCCAGATACGGGAGCCGGCTGCGTGCGCCAGCTCCACACACTCAGCCATCATCGCGCCGCGCACGGGTACAAAGGGTAATACGTCAGTAGCCCCAATGCGCGGATGCTGGCCGGCGTGTTCGCGCAGATCAATTAACTCGGCGGCCAGTGCCACTGCGCGAACAGCAGCTTCAACGATAACCTCCGGAGGGGCAACAAACGTAATTACCGAGCGATTGTGATCGGCGTCCATGTGGGTGTCCAGCACGACCGCGCCGTTGACCGACTCGATGGTTTGCATTAGCCGCTCAACAGTTTCGGTGTTGCGGCCTTCGCTGAAGTTTGGTACACACTCAACGATGCTTCGCATTAGTAGGCACTAAGCAGAAGGCAGTAGGCAGGTCGTAAAAAACGAAACTTGCCCGTTGCCTGGTGTAAGATGGGACGAAGACTAGCACTGCCTACTGCTTACTGCCTACTGCTTACTCGTTTATGGCCCAGGATCGTTTCATCGAAAAACACAAAACTGCCTGGCAGCGTCTGGAAGATTTGCTCAAGTTGCTGGATAGCAGTTCTTTGCGCCGGCTGCATCGCGAAGAGGTGCGCGAACTGGGACGCATCTATCGACGCACGGCTTCCGACCTGGCGATAGCCCGCGCGGAATCGCGCGATCCTCGTCTAGTCAATTATCTCAACAGCCTGGTGATTCGCGCCCACGGACGTATTTACCAGGCAGACGTTCAGAGCGGCTCGCGCATCAAGCAGTTTTTTCGCAATGACTTCCCGCAAACATTTCGCCGCACCTGGCGTTACACAGCAGTTTCCTTCGGCGTCTTTGCTTTGTTCTCCCTGATTGGGTTTTTGGGAACCAAATATGATCCGGAGTTTTCGGAGTTGGTAGGGGTGCCCCCTGCATTCCGCGAACTCTACGTCGAGAACAAAGTTCACTGGTGGGAAGATCTGAACGAGGCCAACCAGATTGGCGCCAGCAGGATAATGACAAACAATGTTCAGGTCACCATTTACACGTTTGCACTCGGCGCGCTGTTTGGCGTGGGCACGCTCTACTCACTAGCCATCAACGGAGCAATGAACGCCGCAGTGCTCGCCCTCACTTACCGGGCCGGCTATGGCAACGAACTCCTCACATTCATGGTCGGTCACGGAGTCATTGAGCTTTCGTGCATCTTTATTGCAGGCGGCGCCGGTCTGTTAATCGGGACCGCTTTGCTCGTACCCGGCGATCTGTCGCGGGCCGACGCGCTCAAGGGTCGTGGCAAAGAGGCAATTCGTTTGATGATGGGAGTGGCAGTGTTGCTGGTAATCGCGGGAATAATAGAAGGATTCATCTCGCCGGCGCCGATTCGTCCAGCGATCAAGTTTAGTATTGCGGCGATAACGGGATTGGCGCTTTATTCGTACTTGTTGCTGGCGGGCCGAGACACTGCAACAAACAAAGCGTCTGCCGAAGGCGGTTAATGGCCCGGTCACTTACTGCTCAAGGCAAAAGAGCGGGGGCGAGCCCACCTTCCTCACCAGAGCTTCACTCTCCTGAGACCGCAGTTGACGGTTGGAAGCCCTTCTAGAGAACCCAAGACAATCGACTGGGAAGCCTCTCAGGTGAGGAAGGTGGGCTTGCCCCCGCTCTTCGATCCCCAATCTATTTACAATAAGCCTCTTTCTTTAACTTGAAGATATTTTTCCAGTAGCGCCGGCGCGAGCGCTGCTGCCGTCACATCGAGCGCGAGACCTCCCTGCGATTCCACCAAACGCAGTGCTGCCTCACGCAGGTACATGATTTCTTCTGCGACTGATTGAGTATAAAGATCGCGGAGGTTGACCGGAGCATTACTCACTACGGCTTTGAGATCGCGATCCGCAATCGTGACTACCAGGGGAAGATGCCGCGGCCGCAGCAACCGAAGCGAAGTTAGCAATTCTTTGGAACCTTCTTCATCAACCAAATCAGTCAAGAGTATGACCAGCGAGCGGCGTTTGCTGTTCGCGGCGATAAACTCAAAAGCGCGAGAGTAGGAAGGCTCAATCATCTCTGGTTCGACTGAATAGAGCGCCTCGAGCGCCGCATCCATATGTTCATGGCCGCGACCCGGAGGCAGGAAACTCTTAATCTTTCTACCGAACACGAGCAATCCCGCATTGTCACCGGCCCGGGCCGCAGCGGACATCAGCGCCAGCGCCGCATGGACCGCGGAGTCTAATTTCGTTTCCTGCTCGATCCGCGCGGTCATCAAGCGTCCGCCGTCGATGGCGATCAGAATTGTCTGATCGCGCTCGATCTGATACTGGCGAGTGGTTAACTTTCCCCGTCTCGCCGTCGCTGACCAGGAGATGTGCCGCAACTCGTCCCCGCGCACGTAATCACGCAGCGACTCAAACTCGCGACCCTCGCCGCGCCAGGAAGTCTTCCGGTGGGCGGCGACCAGTGAACGCGCACCGAGTGCTTTCAGCTCGGCTTCGCGAGCGCGCCGCATGTTTGGATAAACTTTTACCGCGGTTGCTTGACCGACGCGCGTTTCGCACCACACCAGGTTCAGACGCGAAAGGAAGCGCACTGCTGTTTGGCCAAACTCGAATCTTCCTCGCTTGGGCGGAGTAAGCCCGTAAACCAGCGCGGCCGAGGTTTGTCCTTGCACCCGCATGTGCGCCTCGCGCAGACCCGAAAGTTTCATTTGCGGCGGATGTTCATCTTTAATAACCAGCGAAACGGCGTGCGGCTGCGCATTTTGCACATTGATGTGGACGTCGGTCTCAGCGCCCACTGCGAATCGTCCAACGAATTCGCGCGTGATGCGCACGCCTTTTGGAAGCTGACTACGACGCGCATCGATTATCGCCAGGGCAACCAGCGCAACGTCGTAAGCGAGAGCGACCCAGCGCAGCCACGGCCGTCCCCAGGAAAGCGAGAGCAGAATGAAGCTCGCGGCAATCAGGAGATAGAACAGTTTGGTGAAGACAAAGCGCATAGGAACAAGGTCGAAGATCGGAAGTCGGAGATCAGAGATCAGAGGTCAGGGTTCGTCGAAGGGATTCAAACAGCGACAGGTCTGTGACCTCCGATGCGCGGTAAGTTGATGGTCGTGAGCGGCGCTCAAGCAGCAACGGGTCTATGACCTCCGATGCGCGGTAAGTCTCGGACTTACCGAAAGCCCACTTAACCTAACTTCCGGTCTATGACCGGAATCTTAAGGTCGGAGACCTTAAAGACTTTTTCGAGCCTGTCGGCAAGTCGGAGACTTGCGGCGCATCGGAGGTCAAAGACCGTCGCTGTTTGAATCCCTTTGATGAACCCTCACCTCTCACCTCTGACCTCTCACCTCTCACCTCTGACCTCTCACCTCTGACCTCTGACCTCTGTCCTCTGTCCTCTGTCGTCTGTTCTCTGACCGTCTATCTCGGCACTTCCGCGCTCTTCAGAATGTCGGTGATAACGGCTTCGGGAGTGGCGCCATCGAGTTCAGCCTCCGCGCGCAGGGTTAGTCGGTGGCGTAACACTGGCCGGGCGACATCGCGCACGTCATCCGGCGTGGAAAACTCACGTCCCCGAATCGCGGCCAGCGCTTTCGCGCACAATAGCAAAGCAACCGAGGCCCGCGGACTGGCGCCGTAGTAAATAAAAGGATGAGTGCGAGTACGCCGAACCAGGTCAACCGCGTAACGCTGGACGCCCGGTTCCATGCGTGCCGTGCTTACCTCACGGCGGCAGCGAGAAATCGCATCGGCGTCTGACAGCGATTCAATATCAACTTCATTCAGTCGTCTTGAATTAAACCCGGCGTCCCAGTTTGCCACTACCTGCCGCTCGTGGTCTTCGCCCGGATAGTCGAGAAGAATCTTCAACATAAAACGATCGAGTTGGGCCTCAGGCAGCGGGTAGGTTCCTTCATATTCGATAGGGTTTTCCGTCGCGAGCACCGTAAAAATGGGCGAGAGTATGTGCCCTTCGCCATCGATGGTTACTTGCCGCTCTTCCATCGCTTCCAACAACGCAGCCTGCGTCTTGGGCGGGGTGCGATTAATTTCGTCCGCCAGCAGGATGTCAGTGAAGATCGGCCCCGGCCGCAAATTGAAAGCTGAAGTTGCGACGTTGAAAACGTTGGTGCCGGTAATGTCTGAGGGCATCAAATCAGGCGTGAATTGTATGCGCCCAAAATCGGCATTGATAATGCGCGCCAGCGTCTTCACGGTAAGCGTCTTTGCAGTCCCGGGAACGCCTTCGATCAGCGCGTGGCCTTCGGCGAGCAGAGCTACCAGGATCTGCTCAATTGGTTCGTCCTGGCCAACTACTATTTTGCGCAATTCGCGCCGTATGTGATCGACAGTTGAGGAGACGTATTCAATCATTTAGTTTTGTAATTGGCTCTCTATGTTTTGAGAAGTGATGAACTTTGAAATTGAACTTCGGTCTTTGGTCTTTGGTCTTTGGTCCAAAGACCAAAGTCCCTTCCTTCAAATGTTTTGCGCCGTCTGCTTCACTTCGCGCGAACGCATGCGCAACCCCAGGGCGCCCTCCATTTCGCGCAATCGTTTCACCAGGTGAATTGACTGTCGCTCACTGATCGCCCCACCATTGATGGCATCTTCGGATTGACGCATTACAGTCTCGATTTGATGCGCACTTAACGACGAGCGTGCTGCTACCCGGGCGGCGATCTCCGTGCGCGGACTGTTGTAATCTACGCCGGCGTAACGCGCAAGCACCCTTCTGGTGCGTGAGTAAACATTTTCAATTGCCAGATCCAGGGCCCGGGCCCGCTGTTGTAGTTCCGCCATTGAGGCAACAAATTCCAAACTCGATCTTCGATCAACATGCGGCAAAGGCAACGGGCGGGCGAAACGCCGCCCGCGTGTCCACAACACGAGAAGAAGCAGGAACACCAGTTGTCCGCAAATAGCCAGCACTGGAGTGCCCTCGAAGTAACTTACAAACTCATTGTGGGTTGCGGCGCGGCCCTGATGAAATTCGTCAAATGCAGTAAGCCCCTCAGAAGTTGAGAGCAGATTTATCGCAAGTCGAAGATTGTCTTTGAGACCAATGCCGGAATTGGCGACGATAAAGGGATCACTTAGCAAAACAATTCTGCCTTTACCGTGCAGATAGTCGAGCAGGACGACCGTTTTCTCTGCCGTCAGGTGAACCACAGGAGCGGGCGATCCGCTTGAAGAAGATTCTTCAACCCCAATTACCGGACCGGTGCCGGACTGTGCTGATGGTGGAGTTTCATCGAAAAAGTCATCGTCATCTGCAGCCTCGTCTTCGGGCGTGCTTTGAGCTGACCCCTTCTTTGTTTCCGCGTTTGCTTTCTCGTTTGAAGTGAAAAGCTTGATCGAGGAAAAAAACTTAGAGGGCATGACTGACTCAACATTGCGAGTCAGAAGCGTGGGCAGGATCGGAGAGAGCGGCTTCACGCCTTCAGTGAGTTGCTCCGGACGCTCCGGATCGAGGCCAAACCCCGGGAAATTAAGAAGCTCAGTAGTGACCCTCCAGTCTCCTGAAGGCGGCAGCAAATAATTCTCGGGCCGGCGGTCAATAATCACCAGCCTTCCGCCTCGTTCAACCCACCGCAGCAGACTCTTTGCCTCCTCCTCTTCAATTGAAACGCGCGGCGTGCCGATGATGACAAAGGTCCGAATCCGCTCGCCGCTGGTCCCCAGCAATCGCTCGGGAGCTTCGCGCCAACGCACCACCTTGTAGCCTGACTCACTGAGAAAGTCGTAGAGCGCGCGCGTGCCGGTAGGTCCGGCGTTGTAGCTGGATCTGTTGGGAGAAAGTTCCGAATCCTGCTGCTCTTCTTTGCTGACATAAGCAACGGAATTGACGACGATTAAAACGCCGATCGCAACCACAATCGTTATTATTACTCCCAGTCGTTGTCGCATAAGCTCTCTCGATAATCAGCCACAGATGAACACGGATATAGCTGAAAGAAAACGACAGTAATCACCCCTGAGACATTGGAGAAACCTCGGGAACAATCCCAGGTTGTCTTCCGGTTGAAATTCGTATTACTAATCCGTGTGAATCCGTGTTCATCTGTGGCTGGTTTTCCATTTCGACCCACCACTCATCTCATCAGCGCCTGTTTGTAGGCTGAACGAAACGCCAGCCAGTCAGTTTCGCTGGCCTGGGCCAGGCCGTACCAGTGGCGCTCAAAAGTGTCAGTCAGTTGTTTCACGTTGCCGTAAAGCGGCTCGACCTGCCGCACGGCGCGTAGGTAGTCCCGATTTGTCTTGTATTGCGCCAGGCTAATGATCTTTCGTTCACCCAACTCAAGCAACAGCGCGATGTAAGCTTTTCGTATCGCCGCGCGCAACTCGCCGCGTCGGGCCAGAGCTTCAGCCTCTGACAAAAGATCGAGCGCTGACTGATCGGGTTCCAGCCGTTCGCCCAACACGATCCGGGCGGCGGCTTTCGCTTTCTTCTTCGGCTTACGAGCGCGCAGCAATCGCGGCAGAAATAACTTCAGAACAAAAGCCAAAACGCCCAGCGCCAAAGCGATTACCACCACTTGTGCGGTCTTGCTGATGACGCTGGCGCTGCCGGACGAGATCGGTTGAGGAGTTGGCAGCAAATTCCGGAGCCACTTCTGGAGCCATCTGTAAATTTGATTATTCAGGCGGTTAAGTGCACTCTCTTCGTTAACTTTTCGCGCATATTCCGGCCGTTGCAAGATCTCCTGGAGTTTGCGACTCTCATCAGCCTTGTCACCCATGGTTGCGGAGGTTGGCTTCTCAATTTCTGTGATACGTTCATCTATCGCCTGAAGACGTTCCGCCACTCGCTTGAGCAAACCGGTTCGCTCGGCAATTGGCGCTGTCGCATATTTGTCGAGTTCCTGGTGCAGCCATGAATTGTTTACGTTGAGACTTGCTCCGTTCCATTCCACAGTTTCGGTCTCCGGCAAGAGAGTGCGCAGTGAGGCGAGAGTTTCAGTCCGACGGTTTTGGTAGGCCGAAGCATCTTCGGTTTCGTCAGACTGGTCCAAGCTCTCAATTGCCGTTACAGCTTGCCGAATATGCTTGTGATAGTCCACTACCGGCATTGCAGACACTGGCTGGGCCAGGAGCAGCAGCACCGTGCCGCCGAACAGGACCTGGACAAGCCGGCGCCGGCTAATAAAAGCGCGCGACAAAAGAGCTGATTGGCTTGATAAAAGTTCGTTGCCCTTAATCATCGGTGATTGCCGGAGCGCTTGTTTCTTAATCTCAACTTAGTCCCAGCACGCTGCCCGAATGACTGGGGCGTTGCAACGGCAGTCGATTAGGTGCGGCTGAAATGGCCGGAGCAAAAGGTGAAGCAAAGTTTAACTGTGGCATCGGCCCCAACTTCTGTGATGCCATCAATTCAATGTCGTAGCCTTCGTGTCTGACTCGTTCGTCGACATAAAGCAGCGACATGCCGAGCATCCACACTGGCGCCAAAAGGATTGAACTCAAGGGTTCCAGGACGCTATATCCGATTGCATACCAGGTCGGCCACTGCGCGGCGTTCCAGGGAGAGGGATCAATCCCATTGATGTAGCCATACCAGCCCAGTGGAATTACCAGGATCATTAAAGCGGAATAAGTAGCAAAAGTGATGAAGAAAGTCATCGCCATGAGCCGCCGTACGTTTCCCTTGGCAAGTGAAAAGCTTCTACTGACAGAGTCAAAAACGCGCTTCCCTTCAATCAGCATTACCTGAGGAACGTAAGCAACCCTTCCCGCCATGAAAAAGAACAGCCAGAGCGCCACTGCGGTTCCGGCGATAAAGCCAATGATTCCGACCAGGGCCGTCATCCAGACGGGCACCCATTGCGCCAGTAAAACTACCCCCAGAGAGATGAAGATTACTACGATGTACCAACCGACAAACCCGACAATAGCGGCCAGACCAAGCCACAGCACCACGAGCAGGGTTGCGCCTAGCAGAGACCAGAATCTGGAGCGCACCGCCGCATAAGTTGTTCGAGCCAGGACGGGTTCATTCCAAAGAAGGTGTGTTACGAGGTTTCGCGAGGCGCCGCCCATCACCAGCAGACTAAAGATATGGCCACCAACAATCAGACTGCTAGCGACGCAAATAACTAGGATGTAAAAAATGAGCCCGCTGGTATCAGGCGTGGTGAAAACCTCCCGCCAACCAATGGTCCAGAAGACCCAGCCGATAGCAGTAACAACCACCGGAGGGGCCGCAATCCGCATCAAGGTGAAGAGGTGACGGCGATAAAGCCGGACCGCGCGATCAATAAGATCCCCCGCTCCAAGCGGCACCAGATGGAGATCGTTAGCGCTTGATGTAGCCATGAAGATTGAATTGCCCGGGACATCTGAGCTGAGACCTCCAGATCTTGAATCCTAAATCCGAGATCTGAGATCGAATCGCGAAATTTTAACACGCATCTCGCAGTGCTGTCGCAAACGATCCGCCAGTAGTTGGAACCCACCAGAGGGTGGCGAAGACAACATTCACCTGGTGTCTCTTAAGAGCGCTAATTTTATGGAACCCGAACCCCCGGCGCTCGTGATTGAAGACTGGAGGATAGGCCAAGATGAAAGACTCAAACCCTGGATTGCAGCGCAAAGGCTTCACACTGATCGAGCTCCTAATCGTAATTGGGATTATTGGCATTCTCGTGGCCATCGTCGTTCCAACCTATAAGAGCAGCGTCCGTAAAGCGAATGAAGCAGCCGCTGTTACTACTCTCAATGCCATCAAAGTGGCACAAGCAAAATATGTAATTGATCATAAAGAACGCTACGGCTCCTTCAGACAACTCTTTAACGAAGGATATCTTGATAAGCGATTCAATGCTGATCAGCCTCACTTGCGAGGTTATATCTTCATCATCACGATCATACCGAAGGCGGAAGGACTCGCCGAGAGTTTCAGCGTCAACGCCAATCCGGAGCAGTCAAACGGAATTGGCGCAACGGGTAAGAACTTTTACTACACTGATCCTGAGAACGGGATATGCGTTAATTATGAAGGGCCGGCATCGGCAGCCGATGAGACGTTGTGACCTCTCTTGAAGTGTTCGGCGTTACGCATCGTGAGGGGCTGAGTTGTAAACAGCTGCACTGCCTCGGCCATTTTGATTTAACTCAAACCGCGGATTCGAGTTTCAAGTGCTTTTGCACTTCCAACTTGGATCCACCAACTCCTGGTTCGCAACGGCGGCCTGCCCATCTTCCCGGCTGAAAGCAGTGCGTGGTCGGCAAGAAGCAGGAAGTAGAGCAGGAGATCGAGTGTGCTGTTTGAGAAAGTCAGTGCGATCTATCCGCGGCCAATTAAATTCAAAATGGAGGAGACGAGATCGTCCGGTTCGACGGGTTTGGCCAGATGTAGTTGATAGCCGGCAGCCAGAGCGAGCTCGCGGTCTTTGCTGGTAGCGTAGCCGGTAAGCGCGATGGCGGGAACCCGCGACGGCATTGATGAGTGAGGACTGGTGAGTGATGAGCCGGGAGCGGGCGATGACGGGTGAGGAACGGGTGAGCCTTGCACCGGCAACAATCTTAACTTGCGAATTAACTCGTAACCGTCTTCCTCAGACATGCCGATGTCGCTGATTACTATGTCGGGAGTCTTTTGCGTGAACGAAGTAAGTGCTTCCGCCGACGAGGACGCGGAGACAACTTCGGCGCCGTAGCGCGCCAGGATCAGGGTCAGCAAGTACCGCGAGTCGTCATCGTCTTCAACAAGCAGCACACACACGCCGGCAAGCGGCTGGACGCCCGCAGTACTCGCTTCGTGGGAAATTCCGCTGACGCCACTTGCGAGGTCATCGGTGCTGCTGACAACTTCGCCCCTGGTTTGATCGCTATCAGTGCTTCTTCTTTCAAATGCGCGACGGTTGGCTCCTGCTCCGAGGTTCTCGTCTGCCCCGCGCCCCTCTCTTACATCGGCGGCGAGTGGCAGATCGACTGTGAAGGTGGAGCCTTTGCCTGGCCCGGGACTTTCAGCGCTGACACTGCCCCCATGTAACTCCACAAGGTGACGCACGACTGCCAGACCGAGGCCAAGCCCACCAGCCTTGCGTGAGATAGAGCCTTCCTCCTGACGGAACCGGTGGAACACAAAAGGCAGAAACTCAGGCGTAATCCCCTCGCCTGTATCGCTGACTGTCAAACGCGCGTACGCAGGAAAGGGTTGCGCATCGCCAGCCGCGAAGCAACTAAGGCGCAGAGTTACGCGGCCGCCGCGGGGCGTAAACTTGATCGCATTCAGCAGCAGATTCCAAATCACCTGACGCAATCTGTTTGGATCGCCGCTGACGATACAGGTTTGAGGATCTAAATCCGACTCAACTTCAATGTGCTTCACGTCCGCCGACGGACGCAGCGCATCAATCGCCGCTCTGACTATGGGCGCCAGGTTCAGCGGGTAAAGCTCAAGTTGTAGATTCCCGGTGATGATGCGCGACACATCCAGAAGATCGTCGATGAGTCGGGCTTGCGAGCGTGCGTTGCGTTCAATGATCTCGAAGGCGCGGTCGAGATCCGCCGTTCTTTTCACCTCGCCGTTCCGGATCAATGTAGCCCAGCCCAGAATCGAAGTGAGGGGCGTCCGTAGCTCATGTGACAAGGTGGCGAGGAATTCATCTTTCAGCCGGTCGGCTTCTTCCGCCTGTTTGCGAAGATCACGTTCGCGAACGAGCAAAGCGGCACGTTCTTCTGCAGCAAGCTTCCGGGTAGTGACATCAAGAACCAGCGAGAGCACGGAGACTAGTTCGCCGCTCTCGTCGTGCAACACGGAGTTGTACCACTCGCAATAGAGTATCGCTCCGGCTTTTGTATAGTTGCGATTGTGCTGCACGCCGAGAAGCTCAGCGCCCACTCGTTGCCTGTGAGTCAGCTGCGCCACAGCGTCTACGTCCTCATGAAAAACGAAATGCCAGTCGCTGACGTGTTTGCCAAGCACTTCCTCGGCCTTCCAGCCGAAGAGGCGTTCGGCGGATGCAGACCAACGTGACACGCGGAAGTCGCTGTCCCACTCGATTACGGCCAGCGGCGAATTCTCAACGTGAAAGGTCAAACGCTGGTGGGCTTCCTGGGCGGCCTCCTCGGCGCGGATGCGCTCCGTGATGTCATGGACCACGGCGATGCCGCCGATGATTTTCTTTTGCTCATCAACCAGGGGTGAGTAGTAACCTCTGAAAAATCCCTGGCGGCCAGTTTCCGGCACGACGAAAGGTCTGTTGTCAGACGTAGCGGTTTCTCCCTTTAGCGCTGCCTGAAAATATTTGTCTTCGCCAGTCTCTTTCAAAAAAGGAAATACATCGAAAGCAATCTTGCCGAGCACGTCTTCGCGCTTAAGACCGGCAATGCGTTCCATTCCTTTGCTCCACGCGATGTAGCGGCAGTCGCGGTCAAATGCGAGTATGCCCTCGACGGCAGCGTCGAGCAGTTGAGTCAGAAACAGTTCGGTTTGTAAGGGTTTGTAGTTCAAAGCCTGGAGAATAGACTATCAGCAAACAGCCGACGATAAATAATAGCAAGGACTAAGGAGAAGAAGGGAATGGGAAAGGTGAAAGCAATCTTAGTGCAACTGGGTCTGCCCATTCCGACCTCAACCCTGAAGGCCGTCACTTGGGAGGACCGCTCCACCAACCTTCGGAAGATGCCGATGGCAAAATGCTTTAGCCTCGAGGTAGATCGAGCTTGGCTGGCTTTCTTTCAAATGCCGGACAACGGGCAAGCAATGCGGTCGCGTCGGTTTTGACGCCTTAGTAACTGGCGATGTAGAAGTCGTCGGGATTATTAAATGAAGTCCGCTCGGTCCAAAGCGCGCAGCCTTTCTTTGCCATTCTTCATGGGACGTCTTTGCAACGTGCCGCTGTACGCTACCTCCGAAGTGGTCAGTGTCCGAAAGGCTGTGAGGACTCCACCGCCGAATTGCCCATCTTCTGATCAAGACCCACCTCTGAGATAAGTGCTGTGAAGCGCGGATCTGACCGGAGCGATTCACTAAGAGGCAGCACATTTAACCAACAGAGAAAAGCGTCTCTCGCCTTGGCTGCATCGCGCAGATATTCAAAAGCGAGCTCCTTGTCCTGCAAAGCCATGTAAACAATGGCGCGACAAACCGACGGGACAAAACGATTCTCTGCCAGCCGATCCATCGTAGCGATCACTTCCAAAGCCTTTTCGCGCTGATCGGCTGCGGCATAAGCCGAACCTAAGAATGCCTGGACCAAAGGGTGCTGCCCGTAAATTGCCGCGGCATTTTCCAGATGCTGAACGGCTTCTTTGAACAAACCCAACTGTTCACTGGCCGCACCCAGCGCAACCTGGAGTTCAGGATAGGTGTGATCGAGCGCGCGTGCCTCGTCGAGTTTTTCGAGAGCCACCCGCGGACGCTTAGCGTAGTACTCGAGCCACCCAGCCGAGGTGTGATACAGCATGTTAAAAGGATCCAAGTCCAGCGCCTTCTGTAAAGCGCCCCGACCTTGATCAAAACGAGCTGACTGAACAAGACAGAGCATCAGGGAGTAGTACGCCTTGGCACTGCTGGGATTGAGCTCGATTGCGCGACGCAAATAGTACTCTGCCTCTTTCCAGTTCCAGTCGTGATAGAGCTTTACATAACCCATCGAAATATTTGCGTCCGGCAGAGCTTGGTCAATTTCCAGAGCTTTCGTGGCGGCAGCTCTTGCTTTGGGAAAGATTTCCAGCGAAGGAGCAAGGCCGTGAAAGCCGAGAAAGGTGTAAGCATCGGCTAATCCAGCATTGGCGGCGCCGAATGAGGGATCGACTCGGCTCGCTTCTTCGAAACATTGGATCGCTTTGTTAAAGCCGTCCTCGGTCTGGCGGTTCCAGTTGTACTTCCCCTCGAGATAAAGGTCATACGCCTCCAGGCGCCTCGTGGAACTCACATCCGGCGCAGACGAGCGATGCGGCACGAGTTTTACTTTCAGTTTCTCAACGATCCCCAGGGTGATCTCATCCTGCATTTCGAAAATGTCGCGTAGCTCGCGATCGAAGCGTTCAGACCAAAGGTTCAAACCATCAGCGACGTTCGTTAGCTGAACCGTGACGCGCAGCCGGTTTCCGGCGCTGCGAACACTGCCCTCAAGAACCGTAGGCACCTTCAATTGTTCGCCTATTGTCTTGATGCTGACAGACTGGCCTTTGAACGCAAACACCGAGCTGCGCGAGACTACTCGGAGGCCTTCAAACTGAGCAAGAGCATTAATAAGTTCGTCGGTAAGTCCGTCGCTGAAATACTCTGTGTCCTCCTGTTTATTGAGATTGACAAAAGGCAATACTGCGATGCATGTTCCTGGAAGATCAGATGAAACTTCCGCCTTTGAAGTGGTCAACGCCTTAAGACTCGCGATTAGCTCATCGGCGCTTGCATAACGCCGGTTGCGATCTTTGGCCAGCAACCTGCGAAGCACTACTTCAAACCGCGAGAGAGTCTCATTTGCTCTGACCCTGGTCCAATCGACTTCGTCGAAGAGAATTGAACGCACCAGAGCCGGCATGCTTTCCCCTCCGAAGGGAAGACTGCCGGAAGCAGCCTCATAAAGCGTTACGCCAACGGACCAGAGATCAGTCCGATGATCAACTGCTTCTCCCTGCACTTGTTCCGGCGACATGTAACTTGGGGTCCCAACCGACGAGTGTTCACGCGTTATCCTTAGGTCTGTTGGCACCAGGGCGAGGCCAAAGTCCACGATCTTCACCACTCCACCAGGCGTGATAAGGATATTGGACGGCTTGATGTCGCGATGGATAATGCCCTTCGAATGCGCTTCTCTGAGGCCCATGGCAATTTGCATACAGATCTCAAGGGCCTCATCGAACGGCAACGGTCCTTTCCTAATCCTCTGTTTAAGATTTTCTCCCTCAACGTGTGCCATTGCGATGTAAACCTGTTCGCCAACGGCGCCAATGTCATAGACCGTGCAAACATTCGGGTGATCCAAAGCCGCCGCCGCCCGCGCTTCGTTGAGAAACCTCCTCTCGCTCGCTGGGTCGAGCGAAGACATCTTGTTCAGGAATTTGAGTGCGATTGTTCGATTAAGCTGAGGATCGAAGGCCTTAAAGAGAACGCCCATTCCTCCCTGCCCAATCTGGCTGAGGACAGTAAATCGACCTACGGCTGGAAAACTTATGGCCTGCGTGGTGTCTTCGTTCAGGGGGACCATATCGAGCCTCATCCCGGGCATAAAACTTGCGACTTTAACGAGGGCGTGAACCTAACACAAGGTGGGAGCGGTTGACGTCGGCGAGCACTGTCTTTAAGTATTGAATTGTCTGCAGCGCAGACAATCCGATAAGACCAATTTCGTGCTGCGAGAGCGCAAGAGTGTCGAGCAATAAGTCGAGATCGGCTCGGTGCTTTGGATCCACTTTCGCATGAAGCATGAAGCTGCTGAACGCTTCGAGCGGAAGTCCATTACGCCGCGCCACCTCTTCAATAAACTCAGCTTCCGGCGGAGTGCCTTCCATTACTGCGATGTAGCCCATCATGGCTACCGGATGATAGTGATGAATCCAATAATACTGTGACCCAACCATGCGGACCGGTGTCAGATTCGGAATGCGGTTGAGCAGCAACTGACGATCGATTCCCATCACTTCGGCATCGTCGAGAATCCAATTGTCGTGGCCACTCTCTTCCAGAATGTGCCGCTCCAGGTAATCGCCGAAGGTCTGCAAAACAGAATCCGACGCATACCGCGCCGAGCGGCAACATTCCAGAGTCGCTCGCATAAGGGGAACGCTGGCTCGAATGATTGAATGACTTTGAAAAAGGTACTCTCTGTAAACCAGCGCAAACTCTGGATGCATCCAGAATTCGTAAGCTACCTTGTTTAAGCCAGCGCTAAAGAGCCCAATCTTCGTTCGCAACAGCTTGCTGTTCGAAGGAGCTTTAGCTAGTAGCGTCGCCATTACATTTGGCAGATCTAGAACATCATTCCATGAGGCACATGTTTGCGAATGAAGGATTCACCGAGCTTCTCCTTACTGGAGATTAACGATTCCACCTCACTATCGCTCAATGATTCAATCGCGTCTTGTTCGTTCTTGTTAAACTCGTAATCATCATCTACTAGGTTGGCTTGCTGAAGCTTTTCCAAGTTTGTCATGGTTTGCTCTCCTGGGCTGGGGGTTTAGAATAGCGCGTATCATGGACTACACTATGCTTGAAGTCAACAGGGTGGCCCATTGATTTTTCATCGCTTACGAAACGGAAATTCTTCCAACAAAACAATCCAATGAGCGAACAACGAGTTGCCGTAAGGGGAGCCCAAAAACTGGTTAGGGCCAAGCGCAGCCATGGCGCGGCGGTACGAACCGACAGAGAAATCACGGTTGTGCTGAGCTTGCGCTGGCAGAATGAATCCAAGCTCTGCCCACTAAATTCGCGCGGCAGCAGGCCGGTGCACCAACGGCCCCACCTCAGCGTCACACAGGCGACCGCCGCGTTCTCGGCCAACCCGGCCGACGTGGCAGCGGTGCGCCGCTTCGCTCATAAGTATCATCTGCGCGGTATTGCGCTTGGCCTCGGCGGAGCGTTCATGCAGTTAAGCGGAACGGTCGGGCACTTCAATCGAGCCTTTGGTGTGAAACTCGTGCATTGTTCTGAGCAGAAATACACCTCTACCTATCACGGTCATACTGAAGAGGTAACTGTGCCCGCGGCGCTTGAAGGAATAATTACCGGTGTTTTCGGCCTTGATACGCATCCTGCGGCGCGGCGTCCCAGCCGCTTCACGCATGGGATGTCATCAGGCAGCATCACGCCTCCTCCTGTTACCAGCAAGACCCGAAGGCCCGCCGAATTTGCGGATTTCTATAAGTTCCCGCGACACGCCCGCGGAAAGGGAGAATGCATTGGTTTGCTCGAATTCGGCGGAGGCTTTCGACCAAGAGAACTTAAAACATATTTCACGTCTATGGGGATGAAAGCACCGAACCTGATCGTTCGAGAGGTTTCACCTGGAGGAGCGAACCGACCACAAGGCAAGCCGGGGACCTTGAACCCGGATACCGAGGTCTATCTGGACATTGAGGTTGCGGCAAGTCTGGCTCCGGAAGCGAAGATAGTGGTGTATTTCGGCGATAATACGATGCAGGGATGGCTCACTACCCTGCAGGCTGCGATTCTGGACAAGACGCATGATCCTTCGGTGATCTCAATTAGCTGGGGCGAGGCGGAGCAAGACTGGACTCCGCAGGCATTAATCCAGATCGATAAGCTTTTTCAGTTGGCGGCTCATAGAGGGATCACCATATGCTGTTCATCCGGTGATCGCGGGATCAGTGAATCCAGCTCTCATCCTTTCACTGTAGCGTTTCCCGCTTCGAGTCCGCATGTACTAGCGTGCGGAGGAACCCGCCTCGATATAAAGAGAAGCGGATCGCGAAACGAAACTGTATGGAATCAGTGGCGGCAGTTCAGGCTCGCCTCAGGCGGAGGGGTCAGCGATGTGTTTCCATTGCCGCCTTACCAGAATCGAGCTAATGTGCCCTTGCGCCACTCCCAGGACCACCAGCCAGGCCGCGGTATTCCAGACGTGGCCGCAAATGCGTCTTCAGATACCGGCTACTTGATTGAGGCCGACCGCACGCGCATGGCTCTCGGGGGCACGAGCGCGGTAGCTCCGCTTTGGGCGGCCTTGATCGCACGCCTCAATGAAGCGATGGGAATTAGAATTGGTTTTCTGACGCCACTCCTGTACACGATGAACGCCGCTGACGCCGGAGCCGTTTGCGACATTACCGAAGGATTCAACGGATCCACCAGGACCGCCGGGTTTCGTGCCAGACCAGGATGGGATGCATGCACCGGACTTGGTAGTCCGAACGGCGAAGACCTACTGCAATTGCTGATCGCCAGGCAAGCGAAGGGACGGTAACCTAATGGATGAAATCCACGAGTCGAACACAACGTTTCACGAGCTCTGGGGTATGTACGCGCGAGGCGCCGGCGGAGAGGTCGTTGAGCAACCCGGCGTCACGGCCACGTGGGCTGGTGTTGAATGGCCCATCGTGAACGTAATTTTCCTGTCTTCGCGAACAAGTAATCTTGATGATCTTAGATCGCGGTTGCAGGGAGTTGGAAAATTCACCGAGGCGAAGCAACAACACGGCATGTTGATCGCATGCGATGCCTGGCTGCCGCAACACGCCGATGTCGCCAAACTTTTTCAAGAACATGGCTGGATTCAGATATCGCTGGCCCACGGAATGGTTTGTGAAAATGTCGGAGGCGCGGTTTCGGTTGAAGGTCTGGAGTGTCGCAGGGTTGAGGGTTCACAGCTTCGGCGCGCGGCGGCCGACATTAACGCAGCCGGCTACGAAGTGTCCCCGGAGATGGCGCGCGAGGCCCTGGATCACGAAAGTCTCTGGGGCGAAGGCTGCTTCGGATACGTCGGGTATTTCGAAGGGACTGCTGTCGCGACTTCGACAACCTACGTACGCAATGGTTACCTCTACGTTGCGCTGGTAGCGACCTTGCCCGAATTTCGTTCGCGCGGTTTCGCCAAGGCGATAACCAGTCAATCGATACAGGAAGCCAGCGCAGCTTCTGGCTTACAGCGAACGATTCTGCATGCTACGCCCGTGGCACGTTCACTATATGAGTCGCTCGGGTTTCGCACTGTCACGACATTTCCAATGTTCCTTCCGGCGGCATTGCTCACCAGACCCGAGGCGCATTGACTATTGTTATGTAAACGCAAACTGTTAGTTTGCGACGGGGGTCTATTAATGATCTTCCCGGCAAGCCAATTGTAGCGTGGTCGCAAACCAACAGTTTGCATTGCTGACTTTCCATTGAAAGCCGGCCGCTAAACAGACAGATTTTGGTGCACGCTGAGATTTCCGCTAGAATCTCCAGGCAATCCTGAAATAATTATGCCCCTGTAGCTCAACGGTTAGAGCAGCAGACTCAAAATCTGTTGGTTCGGGGTTCGAATCCCTGCGGGGGCACCAGGACTCTTAACAGTTATCTTAATCGCTGTACAGTACTTGATTGGAAATTGGCAAACTGGATTAACGGCGCAATCCCTCTCAGCGATCTATGAATAAGGTCAGCCTGATCATCCCCACTTTCAACCGCCCGCATTTACTGCCGCGAGCTGTTGAGAGCGCGCAGCGC
>DASXSC010000170.1:0-3134 GCA_036506215.1 Pyrinomonadaceae bacterium
TCTTGTCATCTCCGACGCCGGCTTTGATCCAGCCCTCGTACTCGCCCGCATCGTTGGATGCACCCATGTTCGTGTTCCCATAACTGCCCCCAATCTCAACGCCACGGAATTTGTGGATCAAAAAGATGTTGAAGACACCGGCTACCGCGTCGGTGCCATAAACAGCTGAGGCGCCATCCTTCAGGATGTCGATATGATCGATCATCGGGAAGGGAATGAGATTGATGTCCACACCGGCGGTGGGGGCCACCCCACCAACAACAGCACCGCCACCCCCAACTATGGCAACGCGTTTTCCGTCGATGAGAACCAGAGTTTCCTTGGGCAGCAACCCGCGGAGGTTCGGTATGACACTGCCGTCACCGCCATTGGCGATGTTCTGGTTGATGGTCGCGCCCAACTCCTGTGGCAATTTCGTGAGCAGATCCGTTGCGTTGCGAACTCCCAATTTTTCGATGTCTTGCCGACGATACGTGTCCACCGGGTTCGGTCCGACTTCTTCCGCAGTCGGAATGTTCGAGCCGGTCACGATAACCTCGAACGTGGTAGCAACAGGTTGGCTAGCTGTCTGCGGCGTAGGTGTAGGCTCCTGTGCGATCACGACAAGCGTCGGACAAAGGACTACAAGGTAGATAATAAATGTTGTATCCGCTCCCCTGTGGGGCGTTTGCATCTTCTTCTGAGCTGAAGGTTTCGGACGGCGCACAGCGCCGTGGCCACAGAGCTCCGCATTTATGAGATGGCCTCTAACAGTTCTAACCCACTCGCTGACGCGCCTGGTGTACTGGCAGCTGTGGTTAGGGGTGGGATTCGCAGGCGATACGCCTGCCACTACAGACAGCTTCCGACGTTTGCATCTATGGTTGCGGGCTGGAAGCCACATTCGATGGAGAGACAGGCTGATGCTAAGGGAAGATCGTTAATAGGTCTGGCGGACTTGCTCGCGAATCTTGTAACTGGCCGTCGAAATACACTCGCACAATGAATCCGCCATATCGCCGTCCATCAGAGGAAAGCATTTGAATTTTCGAACGAGCGTAAGTTGCTGCGAGGAACCTTGGAGTTCCGTCCGTCCAGCCGCTTGCGGAGGTAAGCCAATGATAACGGACTTGCGCATTAGTTGGCATCATCTTGTTATCTTTCGTTAGGTCATAAAAGGAAACGATAATTCTTACCGCATGCCCATCTGGTGTTCCTGGTCGTGGCTTTACTCCGACTTTGAGCGTGAAGTGACTCTGCGCGTTCGGGTCAGCAGTCTCTGATAGAGTTGTTTCGGTGATCCTTAAAATTGTGTCCTGCGAAGCGCCGACTCGCTGTAAAAGTTGAGGAAAACGTGCGTCGGAATGGAGCGCACGAAATTCGGGAAGGAACGCGATCCACTGTAAAACGCCCGAATGCTCCTCGTAGGCGCGTTCGAGCCAGAGGAAGGCTTCTTCCTTGTCGCCAAGCGCGGTCCAAACTGCTGCGATCAAAGGAGCCGAGACGTATCGCTTCTCCCTCGCTTGGACAAGCTGAGCAAGAATATTTCGCGCCTCGATTTGCTGGCCTATGCGGGCGTAGGTGATGGCAAGGCCGCTACTCGGGAGGTGCGTTGCCTCCTGCGCTTTAGTGTAGAGTGCGATCGCTTCAGGGAAATTGCCCTTCTCGCGATACGCGGCGGCCAGAACCGAATCCAGATAAAAGTAGTTTGGATCGAGCTGGAGCGTCCGCTGGCCTTCGATAACTGCATCATCGATCCGGTCGTTGGCCAGGTAGGCAGCGGTGACGATGTAGCTGGTGATCGGGGACACCGGATCTAATTTCTCAGCCTCCAGAATAAGCCGAAGACCGTCTTTTAGCTCGCCGCGAAAGAGTGGGTGCAGCCCCGAGAAGAGGTGAGCCGGTGCAGAGTTGGGATCGAGCTTGAGCGCACGCTTCAACTCCGCATCCGCGCCGGCCAGATCCCAGTCCAGCACACGTTTCGCTTCGCTAAAGTAGCAATGCGCCTCAGCATCTTTCTCGTCGAGCGCGATTGCCTTTAATGCTGCTTCTTTTGACGCCGGATAAGCGTCGAGTGGTTTTGCGTAAACGTCGGCCAGAAAATACCAGACCTTCGAAATGCCAGTCCAGGCACGCGAAAATTTCGGATCTTTCTCAACGGCGCGCTGAAAGAAATTGAGCGCCCTCCACAAATCCTCCTCGCTGCCCTTGTTTGAGAAATAGAGGCCTTGCAAATAAAGATCGTATGCCGCTGTGTTCCGTTGTTCGTGGGCGGGAAGCGAAATGGCGAGCTTGATCTTGAGGGCGTCAACAATTGCGCGAGTTATTTCATCCTGCAGCGCAAACACTCCCTTCAGGTCGCGCTCATAAGTTTCCGACCAAAGATGAACACCGCTACGCGCATTAATTAACTGCGCGCTAATACGAATCCGGTTACCCTCGCGTCGCAAACTCCCTTCCAGCACATTCTCGACGCTTAACTTTCTTCCAACCTCGCTCGCGTTCACATTCTTTCCCTTGAATGAAAACGATGACGTTCGGGCAACGACGTGCAGCCCGTCGACTTTTGCCAATGCGTCGAGGATCTCCTCACTCATGCCGTCGCAGAAATATTCCTGATCTTTGGCTTGGCTGAGATCGAGGAATGGCAGCACAGCGATACTGGCCGGGATCGGATGCCGGAATAATTCGCTTTTCCAAACGATCACGCCTACGGCCACCGCCAGGGCGACCAGCGACGCGATGAGCACGGCAGTACTTAGATTCCGTCGCACCCATTTGCCGGCATGTGTGAAAAGTCCACTTCGCTTGGCACGGATTGGCTCGTGTTTTAGCCAGTGTTCCAAATCTTCAGCAAGCGCGAGCGCAGACGAGTAACGGCGCCTTGGATCTTTCTCCAAACACTTCAGACAGATCGTGGAAAGCTCGCGATCTATTTTCGCGTTCCGCAAGCGCGGTTGCCGCGGCTCAGTATCCAGCAGTAACTTGATAGTCTCGTAGGTTGTTCCACCAGCAAAAGGCGGATGACCAGTGAGCAATTGGTAAAAGACAGCACCAAGTCCATAGACATCTGTGACCTTGCTGATAGCCGCGTTGTTTCCTACTGCCTGTTCCGGCGCCATGTAACTGGGTGTGCCAAGGACGTCCAGGGTCTG
>DASXSC010000171.1:0-46801 GCA_036506215.1 Pyrinomonadaceae bacterium
GATTAGGCGCATCGGGACGCAAATCGCTGATCGAAGGGACCGACTCGCGAATAATCTTGTTGAGCGTATCAATCGCGTCTTTACCCACGAAGGCCTTGCGGCCCGTCACTGCGTCGAACAGGATGCAGCCGAAAGAGAAGATGTCTGACCGGTGATCTATCTCTGTGGTTTTGCCCTGGGCTTGCTCTGGAGACATGTATCCGACAGTTCCTATGATCGCACCAGGAGTTGAGTGCTGTTGAAGAATTGCGGTGGCGAGATCGCTGGCGGCCTCGCTGCTGGTTTGTGAGGATTGCTCCGGCTCGATCAACTTCGCAAGCCCGAAATCAAGAATCTTTGCGTGACCATCGCGCGTGATCATGATGTTGTCAGGCTTGAGATCACGATGCACTATTCCGGCCGCGTGGGCTTTCGCCAGACCTTCCGCTGCATGCTGCAGATAACGAAGCAACTTCGTCAGATCAGTTGGTCCGCCGTGAACTAGTTCGCGTAGTGTCTGGCCATCGATGAACTCCATCGCGATGAAGTTCACGCCGTTTGCTTCGCCGATTTCGTAGATGTGCGCGATGTTGGGGTGATTAAGCGTCGCTGCCGCCGTCGCCTCTTGATTGAAGCGGCGCATTCGATCCCGTTTCGAGGCAACTTCGAGAGGAAGAATCTTCAAAGCGACCTTACGATGGAGCTGCGTATCTTCCGCCAGGTACACTTGACCCATGCCGCCCTCGCCAAGCTTCGAGCGGATTTCGTAGCGGCCGAGTCGCGTGCCGGAAGCGATTGTCATTAACGTGATTACGACATGATCGTCGGCAGGTAGATTGCCTAGCGACCAAGCAAAATTAAGATTCCGGCGACTATCGCGAGTAATGCCAAGGCGGTGGAGATGGTCGTCGAAATTCTCACGTCTATCAGTGGCAATAGGCCGGTGAGGATAAGCCACAATCCCAACAAGAGCATTCCCAGACTTCTACTTCTTAAACCACTCTTCAGGTCCATCGTTTCACTCCTTTGAAGTTATGAACATGCCCCTTCCCGCGCTCATCGAGCAGGAAGCGGATTTCGTAGCGGCCAGGACGTGGGCAGATGCAGCTGTCATTTGGGCCAGCTTGAGAGTTCTATCGTGCGGCCTGCCTGCCGGCGGGAGGGATGTTCGGGTTTCCTCACCAGATTTCCGCTGGATTCTACAACAATTACAGTTCAGGAGTGAGCAACTTCTTTCCCTTAAACAATCGAATTGGGTATTGTCCCCGACTTTTGGCTGGCTTAGACTGCAGCGGCTCGGCTCATTCCATTTCCAACCTTTCTAAAATGAACTCACCTGAGATAGCAAAGCCCCACATTCGCACGGAAGCAATTGCCGGCATCACCACGTTTTTTACGATGGCTTATATCGTCGTGGTGAATCCGGCGATCCTCTCGACACCGGGAACCGGCATGGCATTCAGCGGTGTGCTTACCGCGACAGTTCTCATCTGTTTTACGATGACGCTCTTCATGGGCCTCTATGCAAAGGTGCCGTTCGCGGTCGCGCCCGGCATGGGCATCAATGCGTTTTTCACGTTCACCATAATCCTGACGCAGAAAGTTTGGTGGCAAGTGGCACTCGGCATCATCTTCTGGGCCGGCGTACTGTTCCTTGTCATTTCGATCACGCCGATTCGCGAAACCATTGCCAAAGCGATTCCCACTGAACTGAGACTAGGCACGGCCGCGGGCATTGGCATTTTTCTAACGTTCATCGGTCTGAAGAACGCGGGATTGATCGCGTCCGACCCGGTTACATTTGTGAAGCTGGGCACGCTCGGCTTACCCGCCCTGTTAACGATCGGCGCGACCACCCTTTCCGTTTGGCTCTTAACACGAAAGAGCGCTTTTGCTTTTCTCGCCGGCATCGTCTTCGCTACGGTGATTGGTTGGGCGCTGGGCTTGGTTAGAGCGCCGGCCACGTTTTTCAGCGCTCCCGATTTCAAAACTGTCTTTCTCAAGCTCGATATTCTCGGCGCCTTGAAGCTCTCCTTACTGCCGGCAATAATCGGCATCCTGTTTACAGATCTGTTCGATTCAATTTCGACCTTCATTGGCGTTGCCCATGCAGCCGACCTGCTCGATGAACATGGCCATCCGAAGAACCTTAAGCAAGGTTTGATTGTTGATTCGTTTGCCACGCTGGGAGCCGGATTGGCCGGAACATCTTCCGGCACGGCTTACATTGAAAGCATTGCCGGCATCAACATGGGCGGGCGCACCGGATTGACTTCGGTGTTTACAGCGCTTTGCTTCCTACCCTGTTTCTTTCTCGCGCCGCTGGCGGGTATGGTTCCCGCTTATGCGACGGCATCAGTTCTGATACTTGTCGGCGCCTCGATGTTTCGCAGCGTCGGTAAGATTTCGTTTTCGAAGATCGAGGAGGGATTTCCCGCGTTCTTAACAATCATTCTTATCCCGCTGACCTTCTCAATCACGCAGGGAATACTTTGGGGCTTCATCTCGCACGTGGGGTTGTACTTGATCGTCGGCCGGCGACGAGACATTCATCCGGTCATGTACGCGCTGGCAGTTGTCTCCATTGGACTGTTGCTGTTGGAGCATGCGAAGTTCTAATGGTGCTTTAAACCTACCCATGGAAACTCTTGAACAGCGAATCAAGCGAGTGTTGCAAGACGAGGTTTCTATTGTTCCGTACGATTCTGCCTGGCCGCGGATGTTTGAGGAGGAGAAGAAACATCTTCTGGAGTGTTTGCCCCCGGAACTAAATCGACGTATCGAGCATTTCGGGAGTACCGCAATTCCCGGTCTGGCAGCAAAACCAATTGTCGACATGCTAGTGGAGGTCGCTTCTTTAGAGGAAACAAAAGCGCGAATCGCTCCGTTGCTGGAAGCTCAAGGATATGATTACTTTTGGCGGGCAACGCATGGTGAAGATGGCCCGCCGTTTTATGCCTGGTTTATCAAGAGAAACTCTGCCGGGGTTCGTACCCATCATATCCACATGGTCGAGAGCGACTTTGAACACTGGGACAGATTGCTCTTTCGGGATTACTTGATTGATCACCCGCAGACGGCCAAAGAATATGAAACTCTGAAATTGGCCCTTGCTCGCGACCATCCAAACGATCGAGTCGCTTACACGAATGGGAAAGCAGAATTCATTGCCAAGGTGACGCAGGTCGCAAAAGAGTATTACCGGAGTAAACGGTGAACTGCGTTTTGCATGAAAAGTGGATTTGCAGTCCGCGAATAGCGGACGAATGGCAATAGCCCAGCGATTCATCGCTGGGACGGCGAGGTTTGCGCTTTTGCAGTCCGTGAAGCGGACGGCTGAACCGAACATACTGCATCCAGTCGATTACGGTGCTTCGTTTCAGCCGTCCGCTTCACGGACTTCGGTCTCGTCACGATGTCTTCCCAGCACTGGAAGTGCTGGGCTAATACCAGTCGTCCGCTATTCGCGGACTGCAAACCTACTTTTTGTGCAAACCCGTCTTGCGGCTCTGCCGCCGCACAGTGCGGTAAGGCTCCGCCTTACCGGGGACAGCTTTTAATGATTTGGGAGGCTATGCCTCCGGATTCATGAGGCATAGCCTCATGAAGGAAATAATATCGCCCGCCGGAAAGGCACAGCCTTTCCGCACTGTGCGGCGGCCTAGCCGCAGGCGCAAATCGATCAGAAAGTGCAACCGTAAGTCTTCATCGACGTGCGTGCCGACTCGGCTGATTGCTTGCAGACCGCGACCAACGACGGCCGCGTGGTGGGATCTGCGGCGAGTTTACGCCAGGAGGTGCGCCATTGCTCGATGCCCGCCTTATATTGGGCTCGCGCTGCCTCAGGAACTTTGCCGGAGACACACGCTTCGTATGCGGTTATGAATTCGTCGCATTCCGGCACTCCGATTTTTTCTCCAGCGGTGGTAGCGGTGTTGGCTGGGGCGGTGGTGGTCGCAGCCTTGTTGGCGTTAGCCGTGGTGGCACTTTCGTTTGTCGGCGCTTCTGACTTGTTACAACCTACCAGCACGATAGTGCATACAACGCAAAGCAATAAAGAAATTTTCTTTAACATGTGGCGCTCCTGGAATTCAGCCAGTCTGTTTGGCCTGAATTATTGAAGGAATGGAAGAGCGGGGGAATAATACACGAGACGTAGCGATCGTGCAGTTTTATGCAGGCCATTTGCGTTCACTGGGCCCCTGTTTAATTTCAGCCAAAGTATTCTCGGCTCGTGCGCGCTGGCCTTTACCTCGTAACTGAAGAGGTCTATTCTGTCAGTTAGTAATCTCAAAGCCAATGGTCTTTTAGACTTGGTTAATAGCCACTACTCAGGTCGCTATTAACCTTCACATCAACGGCCGAAAGGCACAGCTAAAAGGGAGGGACAAATGCCTTTTCACTTTTCAGCTTGTGTGCCAGGGCGCGCCTCATGCTCCAACTCCCGGATCTTCTGCACGCTTCTACTGGCAGTCTTGCTCCAGTGCTTTCCCACACACCTTCAGGGAGTTCACGCCCTGGCGCAGCGTGAACCCCGGAAATTCGATCCGCTCACGCCTGAGGAGCGCGAGTTGGCTATTCGCCTGGCCGAAACTGACCCGGGCGTCAAAAAATTGCGTGGGCAAGGGCGCCAAATTCTGAGTTCGGTGGAGTTGGCAACCCCGAAAACAGGTGACCAGTATGACGATACTAGCCGTCACGCGGAAGTAGTTTACTACCGCTACGAAGACAACCAGGGCGTCCTGGCGTTGATTGATCTGAAGCAACGTACTGTGCAAGCAGCGGTGAACATTAATGGTGATTCAGTGCCGCTCGCTGCCGAAGAGGTCAACGAAGCTCTTAGGCTAGCGCTGCAAAACGGCGTAGTGATCAACCTGCTCGGTCCAAACTACAAGCTATTTGGCATTGCCCCTCCGGAGGGAGAGCCGAAACAGGTCGAGGCATTGCGTGTGTATGCGAGTTCCCCTCGTGACCCGTGTTATCGGCATCGTTGTGTCTCGCTCCTATTCCGGCGAGGCGATACTTTCATAACCGGCACCGAAGTGACCGTCGATCTCACCAGGCAAACCGTGCGCGTGGGAAAACCCCAGATTATGCCCGAGCCCGTGCGAAGGAGGAGAAGATGAAACCAGGAAGCAAACTCACCGTCTGCTTGTTTTCAGTTTTCGCCGGCCTGCTGGTATGGAGTCAGCCAATAGCTGTGCGGGCCCAGCCATGTTCCCCGCCCTATCTCATCGAGGAGCGGTTCCCTACCAACCTGGCCTTACCGGAAGAGACGCGTTGGCGATTTTGTTGGCAGCGAGTCACCCGAAACGGTCTGGTTATTAATGCTGCGTACTTCCGCAAATCCCCAAGCTCGCCATGGGTTCAAGTCATCTACGACGCCCGCGTGATTGAATTGTTCGTGCCTTACCACAGCGGCTCGCCGCGTTTTCTCGACATGAGCAGTTTCAATTTTTCGCTGTTCCAATTGACGCCCAAACATTGTCCCCTGGCAAATGGCGGCACCTTGCTCGATAACAACCATGTTTGCAAGGAATTGCACGATCGGGGATTAGCCTGGGCAAACTACGGTAAGGTGCGGCGCGGCGAAGAGGTTGTGTTATGGGGCGGGATCGGTGCAGCCAATTACAACTACATCATCGAGTGGACTTTTCGCGATGATGGGGTCGTGCTTGGCCGAGTTGGCGCGACGGCAACTAACTATCCGCCACAACCGCTTGAAGCGCACATGCACGGAATCTATTGGCGGTTGGATATAGATCTCAACGGGTTCACCGGCGATACAGTTGAGGTCTCATCGCACGAGGAGAACGTTTTCGGGCCGACCGCCAACGACTCGACGACAATGATACCCAGCGAGGGCAGACGCCAGTGGAGTTCGTTGGAGTTCACCAGTCTGTTCATTCATGATTCCACGCTCAAGAATCTTCAGGGACACACCTCCGGTTATCACCTCATTCCGCTTCGGACCGGCACGCCGCGACACGAGGAAAATTTCACCCAGAGCGATTTCTGGGTGACTCGCTACAGATCTACAGAGATGGATGTAGCCTCGCTGCCGAGCTATATCTCACCGCCTGAACTGGTCTTTAAAAGCGATGTGGTCGTTTGGTATTACAGCGCTGCCCATCACATACCGCGTGACGAGGATGGGCGATGGGTCGGCAATAACTTTGAACCGACGGTGGCGCACATTATGTGGACGGGGTTTATGCTGAAGCCACATGACCTGTTTGACAAGGCCCCACTCTATCCCTAAGACGCACACATATCCACACCGTGATTACCCAGTTATCGGTTGTGCACAGTTTGCCTTGGCTACCCTGCGAATACTTTACGGTTCCGCACTTGCCCCACGCTCTTCCTGCAATTCCAGTTTCGCCGACATTGCGGAGTGAGATTGTACTTGCGCGATCAGTAGGCCGAAGTTGTAAAGTACATCGTCTTAATGAGTCCAAATTCAAACAATCATCCAATCGGCAAATCAGCGCCGCGCAAGGAAGGCCGAAAGAAGGTTACTGGTCAGGCGCTATATGTTGACGACATTTCTTTTCCGGAGATGCTTCATGGAACGACTGTGCGTAGTTCCGTGCCCCGCGGGCGAATAACAAACGTCTCATTTGCAGGCGATATTCCCTGGAACGAATTCACGATCGTCACCGCGCGGGACATTCCGGGCGAGAACTACGTGGCGCTGATTCTTAACGATCAGCCTTATCTCGCGGACCACGTGGTCAATCACGCCGAAGAACCGATCATACTGCTGGCTCACCCTGACAAATACCTGCTCGAAGAAGCGCGACGCAATGTGCGCATCGAAGTGGAAGAGTTGCCGCCGCTCTTTACCCTGGAAGATTCTGTCGCGAAAAAGGAGATCGTCTGGGGAGATGACAACGTTTTTAAATCTTTCCTGGTTGATAAGGGCAACGTCGATGATGTTTGGTCTCAGGCAGACCTTGTCGTTGAGGGCGAATATCACACGGGCGCGCAAGAGCAGCTCTACATCGAAAACAATGGCGTGATCGCAATCGCGAACGCGCGAGAAGGAGTGACGGTTTGGGGATCGATGCAGTGTCCTTACTACGTCCACAAGGCCCTGGTGAAACTTTTGGCCTTGCCGGAAGAAAGGATCCGCGTTGTTCAAACTGAAACCGGCGGTGGCTTTGGTGGCAAGGAAGAATATCCGTCGCTCGTTGCCGGCCATGCAGCACTGCTTTCCTTAAAATCAGGGAAACCTGTGAAGATGATTTACGACCGCGCCGAGGACATGGTCGCGACCACCAAGCGACATCCCTCGCGCACGCGGCACAAAACCGCCGTATCGAAGGATGGCAAGCTACTGGCGATGGACATCGAGTTCATCATCGATGGTGGCGCCTATTGCACGCTCTCGCCAGTAGTGCTTTCACGGGGCACCATTCATGCCGCCGGTCCTTATTACTGTCCCAACGTGCGCATACGCTCGAGCGCAGTCGCGACCAACACTCCTCCACATGGGGCGTTCAGGGGTTTTGGCGCGCCGCAAAGTATCTTTGCTCTTGAGCGACAACTCGATAAAGTCGCCAAAACGCTCGGTCTGGCACCGGACGAATTCCGTCGCCGCAACTTCGTGAAGGAAGGAGAGACGACCGCTACCACCCAGACGATTCGCGAGAAGGTGGACATGAGTCAATTGCTTGATCGGGCACTTGAGCTGAGCCGCTACCACGAAAAAACTCAGCAGTTTGCGCGCGACAACGGGCAGGAGCAGTCGGCAGCAGTCGCCGGCAGGAAGAGTTCTCGAATAAAGAAAGGGATTGGATTTGCATCGTTCATGCACGGAGCCGGCTTTACCGGTTCGGGCGAAGTCTACCTGGCGTCGGTAGTCGGCGCTGAAGCGAGCGCTGAGGGACGCGTGCGGATTCTGGCTGCCAGCACCGAAATTGGACAAGGCACTAACACGATCTTTTCTCAAATCGCCGCCGAAGCACTGGGCGTTGACGAGTCGTTAATAGAAGTGGCGCAGCCCGATACCAGTAACGTTCCCAACAGTGGTCCAACCGTGGCGTCGCGCACGTGCATGGTCGTCGGGAAACTGGTGGAGTCGGCAGTGCTGGGTTTGAAACAGACTCTCATCGGCAGTGGCTTGCTGAAAGATGCCTACAGTCAATCAGAGTTTCAGGAGGGTTGCAGAAAATACATCGAAAGCTTCGGCCCATTGAAAACGTTTAGTAAATATGAGCCGCCGCCCAATGTTCGTTGGGATGACGAAAAGTATCAGGGCGATGCGTATGGCACTTACGCGTGGGCAGTTTACGTTGCCGAAGTTTCCGTTGACACGCTGACATACGAAGCTCATGTCGACGATTTGGTGGCGGTGCAGGAAGTGGGTCGAGTAATCAATCCGGTGCTGGCAGCCGGGCAGATAGAAGGAGGGGTGGCACAGGCGATTGGTTTTACTCTTTTCGAAAACGTAGTCTGGCAAAATGGGCGCATGGCTAACGGGCAAATGACCAACTACATCATTCCCACCGCTGCCGACATCCCGCCGATTCGTGTCTATTTTGAAGAGAACCCATATGCGTATGGTCCCGGCGGGGCAAAAGGAATTGGTGAACTGCCAATGGATGGCGCGGCGCCGGCAATCCTGAGCGCGATTGAAAACGCGACCGGCGTTAGTTTTAATCATGTTCCCTTGATGCCGGAAGCGATGATGGAAGGATTGAGTGGTCGATGACGAAGCGGGGGCAAGCCACCCTTCCCAACCCTAAGACTACCTGGCAACGTAGCCACGCCCGCGCTGAATGACTTTCAAGAAAGGAATTTAGGCTTCTTTGCAATTCAGCTTAGGGTCAGGAAGGGTGTCTTGCCCTCGTTCTTAATTAGATCAAAGTGGAATCAGCCAGCAACAAAATCAAGATAGCCTTTGCAGTGAATGGCCGGACGCAAAGCGTTGAAGCGTATCCCATGGAGCGTTTGCTCGACGTGCTGCGCGAACAGTTAAATCTGACGGGCACCAAGGAAGGTTGCGGCGAAGGTGAATGCGGCGCTTGTACGGTCGTCATCGATGGGCAGATCGTCAACAGTTGTTTGGTGCCGGTAGGACAGGTTGCAGGCGCGTCAATCAAGACCATTGAGGGGATCGCTAGTGGCCAACAGTTGCACGCAGTTCAGCAGGCATTTATTGATTGCGGTGGCGCGCAATGCGGCATCTGCACGCCGGGCATGGTGATGGCCGCCATGGATCTGCTCGAACGCAATCCCAATCCTACTGAAGCCGACATTCGCACTGGACTGGCAGGAAATCTCTGTCGCTGTACGGGCTACATGAAAATTTTCGATTCTGTGGTGCGCGCTTGCCAAAATGAATCTTCATAACCCCTGACGCACAAAGCCAAATGAGAGGGTACGTTCCAAGTTACAAACTGATCTCACCCGCGAGCTTGGCTGATGCGCTCGCTGCTCTCGCGCGCGAGCCGGGAGACTGGCAGCCGTTTGCGGGCGGCACCGACCTCATGGTGTTGCTCGAGTCTGGAAAATTGTCACACAAGAACTATCTCAACATCTGGAACCTCTCCGAGCTGCGCGGCATTGAAGTCTCCGGCGCAGGCATCACAATTGGCGCGCTGACCACCTACACAGAAGTGCAGTCGAATCCGATCCTGCGCCGGGAGTTTCCCATGCTCTGTCAGGCAGCGAGTGAGACTGGAGGACTGGCAATTCAGAACCGCGGCACACTTGGGGGAAATATCGCAAACGCGTCTCCAGCAGCCGACTCACCGCCGGCGTTGCTCGTATACAATGCGGAGTTGGAACTACTTTCCGTGCGCGGCTCACGATGGGTGCCCTACCAAAGTTTTCACACGGGTTACAAGCAAACAACCATGCAGCCTGATGAGCTGCTGGCGCGCATTCGCCTGCCTCGGGTGTGGCCTGATTTAAATCACTACTACCGCAAAGTGGGCACGCGAAAAGCGCAAGCTATCTCGAAGGTGTGCTTCGCTGCTACAGCGCGAATGGACGAAGGCATCATCGGCGTAATACGTATCGCGCTCGGAAGCGTCGCGCCGGTTCCGCTTCGCTGTCGCAAGACGGAAGAAGTGTTGCAAGGAGCAATGCTTAACGATAGTACTATCGAGAAGGCCAGGGCTGAGTTGGCCCGGGAAATCGTGCCCATAGACGACATTCGCTCAACAAAGAATTATCGGCTTAGAGTCAGCCTGAATCTGCTCGAGGATTTCTTGCGCGGGCTCGCGCCTGATAGCGCATAAGTCGCGTTCGAGAATGACCGGATTAGTTTTCGGTACCGATGAACATGGCTCTGTCCGTGCGAAAGCTTACATGACTCTCAAACCGCTTCACCGAATACTGCTCCTTCCAACGGGACTGATTGTCTTATTTTTTCTGGCCGCGACGCCGGCGTTTGCGAGCTGTCAGAATGAGTTCCAGCCCTCAGCTGCTGATCCGTTGCAAATGCTGGTGCTCGGCGACTCGATAATGTGGGGCCAGGGATTAAGAGAAGAAGAAAAGTTTTCGTCGCGAGTGAAGTGTTGGCTCCAGGAGAAAACTAATCGAGAAGTTAAAGTCCACGTCGAAGCGCATTCAGGAGCGGTCATCGTTGCCGACTCGGCGGCCATGCTCAGTTTCACGACCGCCGCAGGCGAAGTTAATCTGGCCACTCCGACAGTGAATGAACAGTTAGACAATGCGATCCGGTTTTACAAAGAAGATCGATCAAGTCCGGCTCTAATTCTCATGGACGGCTGCATAAACGATGTCGGCGTAAAAAACCTTCTGGCAGCATCAACTCCACTCGAGGAAATCCGGGCGCGGGCGAGGAAGAGTTGTAGCGAAGATATGTATAGTCTATTGCAGCGCGTCAGAAAGAGTTTTTCGCAAGCATACGTGCTGGTGACCAGTTATTATCCGATAGTCTCTCCACAAACTGGCGACAATGCTTTCCTGAGGCTGCTGGTGAAAAAGCTAAACAATCTAAGACCTGAAGCGCGGCGAATGTCCGACAAGGAAATGCGCGCCCGGCTGATAGCAATTTCAGACGAGTGGTATAAAACTTCCACGGCCAGTCTTCTGGGGGCAGTCGCGAAAGCAAACGCGGAGACCGCGCCGGAGTCTTCCTTGCCCAGGGTGGCGTTCGTGGAAATTCAGTTTGGTCCCGAGCATGTGTTTGCCGCTCCCGACACGCTGCTTTGGAATTTTATGTTTGCTTCAACAAATCTTAGCGGCTTCGCGAAAGTGATAGTGTTGCTTTCATTCGGCTCTGCTGCTTACAAAACAAACGATCACGTCAGAGAGAGCAGGATAAAAAGTTGCGAGCAGACGTTCAAGAAGCCAAAGGGAATCAAGGAAGATAAGCAACAGAAGAATTCCCGGAAGGATCTCTTCCTGATTTGCCGCTACGCTTCGCTTGGTCACCCCAATCAAATGGGAGCTTTGATTTATACGGAAGCAATTAAGGCGCAATTGCAGCAGCTGATAGACAAGGCGGGTTGGAAACAGAATAGTAGTCATCCTCCAGGTCTTCAGTGAAAGGAACCCTAAACAAATGAGCTTCCCCTTCAATCAAATTGAATTCAAGCGGAATGCAGTACAGCCTATCGAATGTATCAAAGCCGGTTTGAATTTGATCAAGAGCCAGTACCTGCTTTTCGTGGCCATGACTGCAGTCGGGATTATTATCGGCACCGTGGTTCCTTTGGGAATCCTGTTGGGACCGATGATGTGCGGGATCTATCTGGCCCTCTTTAAAACAAGGCGCGGTCAGCCAATCGAGTTTGGCGATCTCTTCAAGGGCTTTGACTTTTTTGGCGACAGTCTTATTGCCACACTTTTGCACTTAATTCCGGTGATTGTGATCCTGGTGCCGTCTTACGTAATTTTTGTGGTCTTTTATGTGGGATTTATTCTGGCAATGTCGCAGGGCGGCGAGCCTAATCCGATTGCAATACTTGGATTCATCGCGCTGGTTGTTGTCTTTTGGTTCGTCGTCGTTGTTCTCCTGATTGTCCTTTCCGTTATCTTCACGTTTGCCTATCCGTTGATTGTGGACCGTCGCCTATCAGGACTCGATGCCGTGAAACTAAGCATCCGAGCAGCAATGGCAAATTTTTGGCGGCTGCTGGGAATGCTTCTACTGACCGGTCTCATGAATTTCGTCGGCGCTATGTTCTGTTATGTAGGAGCGTTTTTCGTGCTCCCTATAGGTTTTGCTGCCATGGCTTCGGCCTATGAGCAAGTATTTGGACTCGGGGAGGTGCGACCAAATTTGCCGCCACCGCCGCCATCTTTTGTGTAACGCAAGTCGTTAGCTTGCAGGCGTGACATACACGCGAACTGAGGTGGCAACCGTGCCTCGCAAACTAACAGTTTGCGCCACGCATTCCATTAAACTATGCCGCTACCTAATCTCGTCATTCGGGCCAGGAGAGTTGTCTTACCAGCGGCAATTATTCCGGCGTCAATTCATATCAGCGACGGCGTTATCACTTCAATTGGATTTTATGACAATGTTTCAGCCGATTCGGAACTAATTGAGGTGGATGAAGAGTCGCTCGTGATGCCGGGCCTGGTAGATACACACGTTCACATCAACGAGCCGGGCCGAACGGAGTGGGAAGGATTTTCAACTGCAACTCGAGCCGCAGCAGCCGGTGGGGTCACTACGCTCGTTGACATGCCGCTCAACTCTATTCCACCGACAACAACGATAGAAGGCTTTAAGGCAAAGTTAGAAGCTGCGCGCGGCCAGTGTTACGTTGACGTCGGGTTTTGGGGCGGCGTGGTTCCGGGAAACTCGCGCGAGCTGGCGCCTCTTTCTGAGGCGGGTGTCGTTGGCTTCAAATGTTTTCTCATTCACTCGGGCGTCGATGAGTTCCCGAATGTTACTGAAGACGATCTGCGGGAAGCTTTGCCTGAGTTGACGCGGCTGGGCGCGTTGTTGATAGTCCATGCCGAGGTGCCCGGACCAATAGGTAGGACAGGCATTCCTGCCTGTCATGCCTCCGATGAAAAGAACGCGAAGACAGACCGGGAGGTCTTTCCTACTAAATACGAAACGTTCCTCGCGTCTCGTCCGCGTGCGGCTGAAGACGAAGCGGTCGCCTTGATGATCAGATTGGCTCGTGAATTTGCCACGCGAATTCACATTGTCCACCATTCCTCGGCAGACGCATTGCCATTGCTCCGAGAAGCAAAGGCTGCGGGACTCAAGATCACCGCGGAAACGTGTCCGCATTATCTGACATTTGCTGCGGAGGAAATTCCCGACGGCGCCACTGAATTCAAGTGCTGCCCGCCAATTCGCGAGCGTGAAAACCGTGAACAACTTTGGAGCGCCCTCGACAGTGGCACAATCGACATGATCGTTTCGGATCATTCACCGTGTCCGCTCGAGATGAAGCTGCGGGACAGTGGAGACTTTCTTTGCGCCTGGGGTGGCATATCTTCTCTGCAACTGCGGCTGCCAGTTGTATGGACGGAAGCGAGCCGCCGTGGCCACTCTTTCGCAGACCTGGCGCGGTGGTTGTGTAGCGCGCCGGCAACACTTGTCGGACTCGAAGGTCGAAAAGGTTTGATTGCCGCCGGCTACGATGCTGATCTGGTAATTTGGAATCCGGTGAAGCAGTTCACTGTTGCGGGCGATGCGCTTCATCACCGCCACAAGCTCACACCGTATCAGGGACGGAATTTTAGTGGCGTCGTGGAGAAGACTTTTCTTCGTGGCCGGAAAATATATGATGGTGGCGAATTCACTACGGAGCCGTGCGGACATTTGCTAGCCTAAACGCCAGGCGCAAGCGACTGAGAGTTCAACCTTTAGGTTGCCGTGGTAACGCCAACTGTGGTGCACTTTGGACGCCCGCGATCAACGTTTTCACTGGGACCGCGGGCGTCTCGCCCGCCCGCGTACGGCAGGCGCAAGCATCGGGAGTTAGAGTCAACGTACCTCGGAGCGGGCGGGACGCCCGCGGTCCCAGTGAAGACGTTGACGCTGGCGGAGACTCCCAGCTTTCAAAATGCACCAGTACTTTACAAACCGACTGCAGGTGACCCGATGCCGGAAATAGAGTGGGCGCTGCTCGAAGATGCGCCGGTAAAAGAGAAGTTCGGTGGAACTGTCAGGGTGCGGACCCTTTGGCGGTCCCCGAGTGGAGCCGCAGCGCAGATTGTTGAGATTGATCCGGGCGCTTGCTGGGAAGGAATTGATCTCCATGAACCCGGCCCGGAAGAGGTCTATGTTGTTTCCGGTGTCTTCAATGACGGGGTCCGCGATTATCCGACCGGCAGCTTCATTCACAATCCGGCCGGGTCATCTCACGTGCCGCAATCGAAGACCGGCTGCACTTTGTTTGTTTTTTATCCGGAAGGTTAGAAGCGCAAATGGACTTTACCGAACTGGTTGATCTCGCGTCGGAAAAACTTGGCGGCGCAGTACTAGTCGCCAACGATGAGTTTTTTGCGCCCAAGGAAAATCTACTCAAGCCTGGTGAGCCGGTATTTATCGAAGGCAAGTATACTGATCTGGGAAAGTGGATGGATGGCTGGGAAACGCGCCGGCGGCGCACACCCGGAAACGATTGGTGCATCATCCGACTCGGTGCGCCCGGAATAGTTCGCGGCGTCGTGGTCGACACCGGATTCTTCCGAGGCAATTATCCAGAGCATTTTTCCCTCGAGGGGTGCGCGCTTGATGGTCTACCAACCGCAGAAGAACTTACCAGCGAAGCGATACAGTGGATCCCGATGCTGCCACAGCTTCCACTCGCGGGTGATACGCAAAACCCTTTTGCGGTTGAGATCGAGCAGCGCTTTACGCATCTGCGCTTCAAAATCTACCCTGACGGCGGAGTGGCGCGCCTGAGAGTTTATGGTGAGGTGGTTCCGGATTGGGAACGGCTCAAACGCATGGGCGGCGACATCGACCTTGCGGCAGTGGAGAATGGAGGGCTGGTGCTTTCTTGTAGCGACATGTTTTTTGGCCATCGTCACAATTTGATCATGCCCGGACGGGCCGCCAATATGAGTGACGGATGGGAAACCAAGCGGCGTCGCGGACCAGGCCACGATTGGGTAATTATTAAACTTGGCGCACCCGGCCACATTCGTCGCGTGGAGGTTGATACCTCGTGGTTCAAGGGAAATTTTCCCGAGAGCTGCTCGCTCGAGGCGACGAGTGCCGCCGATTTGCCGGAAGATGATTTGACTGACTTGTCACTTGCCTGGAAAAGCGTCTTGCCGCGTACCAGGCTACAAGCCCACACCAGGCACCTTTTTGAAAATGAGATTTTGGACGCCGGAAATATTTCGCATTTGCGTTTCAGCATTTTTCCTGATGGCGGCGTGAGCCGTTTGCGCGTTTATGGAACTCTTGAATGACGGCGGTCTTCAACGCTTGAACTGCCTGGACACGGCTGAAGCCGAAGAGGAGTTTTTGAAGTGCTGCGGCTCGAGAAAATGGGCGCGGCAAGTGACCACCGCCCGGCCATTTGCGAGCGTGGACCACTTGATAACGAAAGCCGATCGCGTTTGGTGGTCGCTGGAACCGCGCGATTGGCTGGAAGCATTTCACAGTCATCCGAAAATTGGAGAAACGAAGGCGGCAGCGGTGACCGCTGTTGCAGCTCAAAAATGGTCCGAAGACGAACAATCGGGAACGCGAAATTCTACACCGAAGACGATCGCGGCTCTGGCGAAGCTGAATCGCGATTATGAAGAGAAGTTTGGTTTCATCTTCATAGTTTGCGCTTCGGGGAAAAATTCCGAAGAGATGTTGGCCATGCTGGGCGAACGGTTGGAAAACAATCCGGATGAAGAGTTGCGCATTGCCGCGGCCGAACAGGAAAAGATTACCCACCTGAGATTGAAAAAACTCCTGGCAGTCTAAAAACTTTGTTGAAGCGCACCAATGGTGGATTCAAGTTTCAAGTGCAACTCAGCTATCAGACTCGATGTGGCAGCGACGGCGGGGTAACGTCCCGAATCGGAAGAGTCAGTGGTCCGTTGTCGGTTGTTTGGTGCTAAACTGGCAGTGAAATAAATGGCTACTGACTACTGGTGACGGTCTACTGACATTCGAGCAAGATGAGCACAATCTCAACGCACATACTCGACGTATCGCGAGGCGCGCCCGCGGGCGGTGTAGCTGTCCGCCTGGACCTGCAAAACACGAACGAAACGTGGACCGAACTCAGTCATGCCTGGACCGACGAAGACGGCCGCGTCAAACCTTTCTTTCTGGTTGAAGAGCCATTGTCCGGCGGCATTTATCGCCTGGTCTTCGATACCGAACCCTATTTCACGGGACTCGATATTGACTATTTTTATCCGCAAGTTACGGTTGTGTTCAAGATCGACGACGCGGCGCAGCATTACCATGTGCCGCTCTTGATCAGTCCTTATGGCTACTCTACTTACCGCGGCAGTTAGACGTAGCATTCCGGCAAGACTTAGTTAGAGACAACTCTTTGGAGTGCGGTGACCTGTCACCGCTTTGGTACCCCAGGTCTTTGACCTCCGATGCGCGGTAAATCTCTGACTTACCGAACACCGGCCGCTCTCTCTTCGGGTCTATGACCAGAATCTCAAAGGTCGGAGACCTTAAGAAATTTAGCAAGGCGACCGGCAAGTCCGAGACTTGCCGCGCATCGGTGGTTAAAGGCCGGCAGAAAGCGGTGACAGGTCACCGCACTCCAAAGAGTTGTCGCCAACATCCACTTGATAAGAAACTCCTAAAGCTTGTCAGACAAAATGACAATCAATCCAACTCTAAGCGAATGGCTCAATCTGATCTTCCGCTGGGTCCACGTGTTCGCGGGTATCATGTGGGTCGGAACAACTTACTACTTCACCTGGCTGGATGCGCGTCTGACCGAAGAAGAGAAAGCTGTCGCTAACACCAACCGGGGTTCCCAGCGGGACAATCCTGCCGGCGTGGTCGTGGGCAATCCGGCGCAAATCTGGATGGTGCACAGCGGTGGCTTTTACGTGGTGGAGAAACGCAAAGTGCCGGATCTCGTTTCCCGCACGCTCCACTGGTTTCGTTGGGAGGCTGGAACGACGTGGTTGAGCGGCATGGCTCTGCTAATTCTCCTTTACTATGTCGGCGGCGGAGCTCTGGTTGATCCCGACGTCCGCGACATCAGCGTGGGGGCCGCGATAGGGATCGGAGTTGCCGTGCTGGTTGTGGGTTGGCTTGTCTACGACCTGATGATGATTTCGCCGCTGGGAAAAAACGAGAAGGCCTTTGCCGTAATCGCTTACCTGATGGTGGTCGGCATCACCTACGCCTTGACTCGCTATCTCAGCGGACGGGCTGCCTACATTCACGTGGGAGCCATATTTGGCACGATCATGGCTGCGAATGTTTGGATGCGAATACTGCCGGCCCAGAAGAAGATGATCGCAGCGATTAACGAAGGCCGAAAACCCGACGACGCGTTGAGCGCTCAGGCAAAGCTTCGTTCCAAACAAAACACCTTCATGGCCGTGCCGGTGGTCTTCATCATGATCAGTAATCACTTCCCAAGTGCCACCTACGGCGACCGGTACAACTGGGCGGTCCTCGCGGTGCTAATCCTGATTGGCTGGATCGCCGCAAAATTCATTCGGAGAGCATAGTAGGACAGACATTCCTGTCTGTCGCGCGCGGGGGCTGGATTCCTGTGTGTGCCAGACCAAGGAGATTTTCCATTTCTCATTTTTCAAGATTTTTCAATCCACCATTTGTCATTTAGCGGACCGTCTGTACCTCCTTCACGGTCCGGTTTTAAGCAATGGAAAATGAAAAATGGCAAATGGCAAATGGAAAATCTTGCGTCTTTTCCTCCTCCGACACCAAGCCTGGACAGGCAGGAATGCCTGTCCTACTTTGCCAACGGGAAGATCGGCTCAATATCAACCGGCACATCGTTGAGACGATCAAGCGCGCTCTTCATGGCGGGGCGAATCAGCGAATACTTATCGAGCATTGCCTTCGCCTTGTCGTAAGAACCTTCGGCTTCAAGCGTCAACAAGTCATGGGTTAACTTCGTGACAGCCTCTTTAATCTTCCCATTATCAATACTGAACTTTCCTGTCCCCTCGTCGAACTTGACCGCGCCTTCGTCGGTGAAGTAATTGAATTGCATTGCCACGCCACGAGCGTGTGATTCGGTAAGCCCGAAACGGACCGAGCGAAACATGCTGGCGAGATATGTGGTGTAAAGCGTGCTCTGCATATGTTTATCGATGACGCCTTTGTCGAGCAAAAATTGCAACGCCCAAAGCCCCGTTACATCCGCCTTCGCTTCTTCAATAGAGGAATAAAGCTCCTTGAGCTGAAGGCGCACGGTTGTCGCCTGGCCGCCGACCGTAATGTTGTGTGGTCCGAGCCCGTGCATCAACTCGTGCATCAGAATGTGCGTGAAAAACGCATCGAAGGCAATCGCGCTTTGTTGCGCAGGACTAAGCACAACGCGTGAGATCGGAATGAGAACCTTGTTGAATTTCGCATCCTGAACATTCTTCAACATAATTCGCGCCGAGCCCTTTTCCTTCACCACCCGCTCGTCGTTGGGAAGATTGAAGGCTGCAGTCTGCACGCCGTTATTTCCCTCGCCTGACGCGAAGACCTCATTAACGACGCGCATTGGCGACGATGCCCCCAGTTTGGGATTGCGATAACGCGCCTCGAGCGGCAAATTGTTTTCTAGCTCCTGAAGGTGTTGGCTAAACTTCTTCAGCTTGGCGCTCTCAACGGCGTCCGTCAGCGTGACATAAGCCTCAAACGCCGCCTTGTAGCCGAAGAGTTCGTCTTCGTAGGTTTCGTAGGGACCGATGGTCACGTCAATCGGCGCCTCAAGATCCATCCAGGCGACATCGCTCTGGTAGTAATCGTTTGAGGCAAACGCATCGGCACGCTTCGCCAGAAAATCCTTCAGCGTGCGGTTGGTCGTCAACGCCGCCGCCTCGCGCAGCAATTTAGCGGCAGGTTCGAGAAACTCGCGATACTCCTGGCTATAAGGCACGCTCATCAACTTGCCACTCGCGTCCCGGCGGATTGTGTAGAAGTAGCCCGTAGCTTTCTCTTTCTCCGAGCCAGGCAAGCCATTGAGCCAGGAGTTGAACTCGTCCTTAGTGATGTCGTCCGGGTAGAAGTTCGCGTGCGGCGGTTTTTCGCGCGGGACGCCCTCGATAAACGGCTCATTGTTGTCGAGCCGCGACCAGGGGCCGTCATTAATCAGAAAATAATGGAGGCGCTGGCGCCCAACGACAGTCTTGTCAGCCTCGAGTTTCTTGTAGAGCTCGTCATTGCCGCTCCACACCTGGCGCAGAAATAAAGGATCGAGCAATTTTGCCGCTTCGATGATCTTGTTCAAGGCTTTGCGATCGCCAGGGGAGAGACTAGCGGTGTTTGCAGTCAATGTCGTGGGAGCGAACCGGCTAATCTTCTTCGCCAGTTCCGGATCACCGGCCGTCTTCTTACCACCACGTCTTTGCACTCCGGACATGCTGGTCGCCATGAATGCAATCAAAAGCAACAAGCTAAATAGTAATCTCATTTGACTCCCCCAAGAGAAATTCAAGCAGTTTAGAGTTCAACCTTCAGGTTGCTGGTTGGTAAAAGGCAAGCTAAAGCTTGAACTCTAAACTGCGGGCATCAACGCTGATGTTCATTTACAAGTCTTGCCGGTTCTTCAGAATTTTTACAAACGAACCGGAGCGCAATTCAGCACCCGTAAGACCCGAAAGCTCAACTGCCTCTCCTTCCGTCAAGGCCCCGCAGTTAATCGCACGCAGGAAATAGTTGAGTAGTCCCTGGCCGGTGGCAGCATCGTCAAATACGTCACCCACCAAGGTCGCCTTCGCCGCTTTCGCCACGAAATTCTTCAAACGCTCCGAAGCTGCGTCCAGGCTCTCGAGAAAGAAGGCGTAGATGGCAGCGTAGCGCGTGGGCAATTGAGCCGGATGCAGATCCCAACCCTGATAAAAAGCGTTCTCGAGCGAATGTTGAATATGATCGTAGTGCAGCTTCCATGCCCGGTGAACTACCGCGCGATTTTCAGCGATCTGTTCCGGCGTCAACGGTGGTCCGCCTTCACTAAAACGATGTGGCGCAACCGGCATAATGTTAGTGGCGCCATCCGAGAGCCAGACTCCGGTGCCGGCGAAAGAAACCTGCATCATGTGTTTAGCAAAGTCGCAGGCGGGGTGCATCATGTGCTGATGCGCTGCGGTAACACTGCAACTCGCCGTGTAGTCGTAAGTCCCGAAGTGTGCGGCCACACAACGACCGCGGGCGGCTTTAAGCAACAGCGGAAGATTGATCTCGCCGCGAGCGTTGATGATCGACTGCGTCGTTTCGATCATCATCTCGAGCTTGAGAGAGCCTTTGTCGAGTCCAGTCTGGTTTTCAAGTAAATCAAATAGATCCGCCAGCGCGGTGACCTGTTCGGGAGTCGTAATCTTCGGCAGGGTTACGACGAAATTATCCGGCAGCCGACCTCCTGACTTCTCCAACAGGGTCGAAACAAAAATGTCGAGCGTGCGCACGCTGCGCTGGCGCAGCTCTTCAGTGAAAGGCTTGATGCGGATACCGATGAATGGGGGCAAGGTGCGGTTTTCAATGCCTTCGGCTACTTCAATGGCCGCCGCCGCCGCATGCCCGTCCTCTTCTTCGTCGGGCCGGTTACCATAGCCGTCTTCAAAGTCGATGCGAAAATCCTCGACTGGCTCGCGACGGAGCTTTTCGCTAACGCGATCGTAGATTGATTGTGCCAGTCGGGCGGCTTTGCTTTCCTGACGCATCAGTTCCGGATTTGTTCCACCGCTTGTGGTCGGCCCACCGTCTTCTTCCGGCGAGTCAGGTAACTGCTCGGCGCCTGGCAAACCAACTGCCTTTGCGAAGCTCAGAAAATCAGGCGCAAACTGATCCAGCGATCGTCGCG
Organism: Pyrinomonadaceae bacterium; assembly: GCA_036506215.1. Classification (GTDB taxonomy): domain Bacteria; phylum Acidobacteriota; class Blastocatellia; order Pyrinomonadales; family Pyrinomonadaceae; genus PSRF01. The sequence continues at coordinate 20,904 of DASXSC010000171.1, forward strand.
CGAGCGCGCCCAGACGCGCCGCCGAATCTGATTTGAAAAGTTGCGCGCCACCATAGACCGTATGCACCGGCTGGCGCTTTCCGGTTTCGCCCGGATAGGTTTTAGTGAAATCGTTGTTTGCCTGACTGAGTTTGGCAGAGATATCACCCACCGACTCTTCGTTCAGAGACTTCTTCATAGTTTCCTTTAATTTTAGTAGCGACGTATTTTGGTGAAACTGACTTTATTACAGACGGCCGGAAAGTTAAAGAGACGCCAACGATGGGTGCTGATGCAGTTTGAACGATGCGCACATTACCAACATGCGGGTGCGATGAGGTCAGTACCACCAGGCGGTAGCACCTCGCGGGTAGCGAGTGGGGTCTTCCTCGGGATTTTCAATTTGCAGGTAAGGTCTTTGACCTCCGATGCGCGGCAAGTCTCCGACTTGCCGGCGACCTTTCTGAAATTCTTTAAGGTCTCCGACCTTGAGACTTCGGTCAAAGACCGGAAAACTGGGGTACGTCTTCGGTAAGTCGGAGACTTACCGCGCATCGGAGGTCAAAGACTTCTCGCCGCTTCACCCACTTTCTGAGCAAGTTCGGTGCGCGGACCTATCTGGGGGAGACCCCACCCGCTATCGAGGCTGTGTAATAACTCCGCGTTGTCGTGTCATGAGGTCATCAGTACCACCTCGCGGTAGCGGGTGGGTTCTCCCTCGTGATTTTCAATTTGCAGGTAAGGTCTTTGACCTCCGATGCGCGGCAAGTCTCCGACTTGCCGGCGACCTTTCTAAAATTCTTTAAGGTCTCCGACCTTTGAGACTCCGGTCAAAGACCGGAAAACTGGGGTATGGTCTTCGGTAAGTCGGAGACTTACCGCGCATCGGAGGTCAAAGACTTGTCGCCGCTTCACCCAACCCTTTCTGAGCAAGTTCGATGCGCGAACCGATCTATCCCGAGGAAGACCCACCCGCTACCGCGAGGTGATACTGACCTCATGGGACTGGAACTTTGGCACTGGCGGTAGTATTCAAACTGAGAGACTGGGCCTAACCCGCGGGCTTTGGCGCCGTCTGAATAGCCTCCAGATGGAGATCAATCGTGACGTCGTGGGCGACGTCGAATCCTCCGCCCGGTAGCGCGTGGCCCCAGGTGATTCCATAGTCTCGGCGATCAATCTGGGTCTGCGCTGCAATACCCATGCGGGTGTTGCCGCGTCCATCTTTGATCGCGCCGGTGATGGTAAAGGGAAGACTTACCTGCCTGGTCACGCCCTTAAGTGTTAAATCACCGGAGAGGATGTAGCGGTCCTTACCCTTGCGCTCCACGCGGGTGCTCTTGAAAGTCATCTCCGGATATTTCTCCACTTCGAAGAAGTCTGCCGTTCGCAGGTGTTTGTCGCGTGCCTCCACGCCCGTGTCAATGCTCTCGACTTTGGCCTTGAACTCTACCGAGGATTTGGTCATGTCTTTATCGTCAAAGTGGATCGCGCCGGTGAAGTCCTTAAAGCGGCCGCTCACCAGGGTGATCTCGTTGTGACGAATCGAGAACCCGATAACGCTGTGCGCCGGATCAATCCTATAGTCGCCACCAGCGATGGGTAGATAGCTAACTTTGATGGGCTTGGCTTCTTTTTCCTGGGTGGTCGCGGCGCTAGCGGCCGGCATGGTTGCGATGCGGCCAGCAAAAGGCAACCCGGCAAACCCGGCAAGCGCACCGATCAGAACTATTTTTCCTAGTCGTGTCATCTCTCTTTCCTCATGCTTTCGTCAATAATCTTCGATTAAGGTAGATGGCAATCCTGTTTGATTTATTCTTGTCGCAAAGGATGGCATCCAGTAGATTCGCGCCTGCGTTTACCGGCATTCTAATTTGCCGCAAAAGTATTGGCAACGACTGCACTTACGTTTACAGGCACCAGATCGAGCGGCAACAGAAATTGATCGAAGCACAGCAGGAGTAGATCGAAGCGTTAAAAGATTTAATCGGAAGCGACTTGATAACGCGTCTCATTGTGGCTTTGCTACATAGCCTCGCCGCGCATGGACCTGCAAGCCACCGCGACCGGAGGCGACTTTCAATCTGCGGTATTCCTCCTCAGTCGCCAGTGCCAGCGGTCGTTTCGGCGTGTAGGTAACGACATACTGGCTGTCGATTTCCTGCGACTCACTGGGTGGTGGAGTTGGCTGTGGTGAAGGGACTGACGTCTGCGCGTAACACTGCAGGCCTCCCGCGCAAATCATAATTAGACTGATGAGTTGTTCGGGTCGGAAACGTGACTTCATATTGATCTTCGAACTGACGTCTGTAGGTCGAGACCAGAGATGTAATCGAACTTAGTGGATTGAATTGTTCAAACAGTTTCCTGTCTCGTTCCGGTAGCTCGCAGTAAGAACGTCAAAACCACGCCCGCCAAAAACCCGCCGATGTGTGCCATGTAAGCGACGCCACCGGTTTGTGCGCTATTACTGATCGATCCAATGCCGCTGACGAGCTGCAACACGATCCATAAGCCGATGACCACCAATGCAGGCATGGGGATAACGCCTCTACCCATCAAGACTTTCACCTGTCCGCGCGGGAAAAGCAGAATGTAAGCGCCAAGCACACCGGCGATTGCACCGGAGGCTCCGAGGTTTGGGACATTGGAACCGGCACTGAAGGCAAGTTGGGCCAAAGTAGCAGCAATGCCGCAAAGAAGATAAAAAATCAGGAACTTGAGATGCCCAAAACTGTCTTCGACGTTATCGCCAAAGATCCACAAGTAAAGCATATTGCCTCCGAGATGTAACCAACCGGCATGCATGAACATCGAGGTGAAGATCGTGAGGAAATCGCCGCCCGGATTTGCGAGAAGGCGCCGCGGAACCACTGACCAGTGCTCAATAAAAGGCTCACCGCCACTTAGCTCCACGAAAAAGAAGAGCAGGTTGAGAGCAATCAAAACATAGGTAACTACCGGAGTGGTCCGGCGAGTACTGTCGTCATCACCAATGGGAAACATCTCTAATCTCCTTCGCTAGTGGAATAAAACTGATTATCTACCGAGGGGGTTACCGGATCGTTCCGGGGGGTGGATTGCGTCGAGCTTATTCGTCTTGGGGGACGATGAACCGAGCAAAACTGGTAGCGCATACGGGACTCGAACCCGTGATCTCTGCCTTGAGAGGGCAGCGTGTTAACCAACTACACCAATGCGCCGTGGGTAAACAGGACTTGGATTATAGAGGTCTGCGGTGAAGGTTGGCAAACTGCGCCCTGACCGCTCTTCTCCATCTTCAAAGAAAGCCGGTTGCAACTTTTTGGGGCATGTTTGCCGCCAATGCTATACTCCGAATCGCACTCATAGTCTGAAACGCTCGCCGGGTTTATGCCGCAAAACTTCTTTGGATTCCCGCGTCTACCTACACTGAAATGAAGATCGCCGTGCTTAAAGAAAAACTGCCCGGTGAAGCGCGCGTGGCGCTGATGCCTGATTCGGTGAAGAAACTTTTGGCCTTGGGTGTGACGGTCTCTGTTGAAAGTGGGGCCGGTCTTGCGGCAGCGCGCTCCGGTGCCGACTACGCCGAAGCCGGAGCTGATGTCTCTACGGATCGAAAGGTGATCGTGGCGGAGACAGACGTTCTGGTCACAGTTAACCGGCCTTCGACAGATGTCTTTGCTGCCTTGAAGGCAGGCGCAGCGGTGCTGGGCTTCCTGCGTCCGCTCGATGAACCGGCCGAATTAACTCCGGCCCTGGAACGCGGGCTCACCACTTTTGCGATGGAGTTGGTACCGCGGATCACACGCGCACAGTCGATGGATGCGTTGTCGTCAATGGCCACGGTGGCGGGTTACAAAGCTGTCGTCCTCGCCGCGTCAACTATTCCGAGAATGTTTCCGCTGTTGATGACCGCGGCGGGCACAGTGCCGCCGGCGCGCGTCCTCGTGCTTGGCGCCGGCGTGGCGGGACTGCAGGCGATTGCCACCGCCCGTCGACTCGGCGCTGTTGTTGAAGCCTATGACGTCCGCGCTGCTTCTGGAGAGCAGGTGCGTTCGCTGGGAGCAACGTTTTTGGAAGTTGATTTAGGTGGACTCAAAACTGAAGACGCCGGTGGTTATGCGGTTGAGTTGTCTGAAGAGGCCCTGAAGCGTGGGCGAGACTTGATTGCGGAACATGCAAAGAGCGCGGACGTGGTAATTACAACTGCACAAGTTCCCGGCCGGCGCGCTCCGTTGCTGGTCACTGACGAAGCCGTGAACGGAATGAGGCGCGGCGCGATCATCGTCGACCTCGCTGGCGCAACCGGCGGAAACTGTGCTCTCAGCAAGCCTGATGAAACCATCGAGCGCAACGGCGTCGTGATCATGGCGCCGACAAATCTTGCTGCGACGGTTCCGGTCCATGCCAGCCAACTCTATTCGCGCAATGTCACAGCCTTTCTCGGTCTGTTAATCAAGGACGGCGAGTTGAATATCGACATGAACGACGATGTAGTTGGCCCGTCTTGCGTAACGCATGCGGGAGAGTGGGTGAACTCACGCGTAGCGGCGGCAGTAGGGTCGGTTGTTTGATTCCTTAGGAGGCGTGCGATTTCGCCGTGCGGTAAGGCTGTGCCGCGGGCGGGCCGCAAAGGCTGATGGAGAAGGGCTTGTTTCTCGAACCTGAAAATTCCCAGTTAATTGCGCCTTTGGAGGCTGGTTGATTATGACAGCAGAAACATTGATTTCCGCGCTTTACGTTTTCGCTTTGGCGGCGTTTCTCGGTTACCAGGTGATCTCGCGAGTGCCGCCGCTGTTGCATACGCCGCTGATGTCAGCAACTAATGCCATCTCAGGCATTTCACTCGTAGGCTCCATCGTTACTGCCGGCGCCCACTACAACACGGTCAGTACAATACTTGGTTTCACCGCAGTGTTTTGTTCCACCACCAACGTCGTCGGTGGGTTTGTGATTACGGATCGTATGCTGAAGATGTTTAAGAGAAAACCGGCAGCGAAAGACGAGATCAAGAAGTGAGCGTGCGCGGCGGGTAATCGCCCGCGGCGTGGCAGTGAGGTCAGTACCACCTTGCGGTAGCAGGTGGGTCTGTACGGCGAGGGATTCTGATCGTTTACCCACCCGCTACCGCGAGGTGGTACTGACTTCATATTCGCCGGAGTTGAAAACCAGAAAGTTTCACTTAATCAGCATCTGAACCTATCGTGCGCACCTACTTCATTGAACTAAGCTACCTGCTGGCTTCCATCCTTTTCATTCTCGGCCTCAAGGGAATGAGTCATCCGGAGTCTGCGAAACGCGGAATGCATCTGGCCGAGTTTGGCATGTTGATGGCGATCATCGGCACGCTGATGCATTACGACATCGTTACCTATACCTGGATCATTACCGGCCTGGTATTGGGATCGCTGGTGGGTTTGGCGATGGGTCTTTGGGTGCCGATGACTGCGATGCCGCAACGAACTGCACTGTCTCACGCGTTTGGCGCTTTCGCTGCCGCGCTCGTGGGCATCTCGGAATTCTATCGAGCCGGGGGCCACCTCGAGACGGTAACGATGAGCGCTCTTGGTTTTGAAGTAATGCTTGGGTCGCTGACTACGACAGGCAGCCTGCTGGCCTTTGCCAAGTTGCAGGGGCTGGTCCGCGGCACCCCGTTGACGTACCGCGGCCAGAACATTTTCAACATGGCACTGCTGGCGACGACGATCGGAATTTTTCTTTACTTGATCTTTGTGCCGGGCTCAATGCCACTGTTCTTTGCAATGGTAGGACTGGCGTTTATTTTTGGGCTCCTGCTCGTGATGCCAATCGGAGCCGCAGACATGCCGGTGGTGATGTCACTGCTGAATTCCTACGCGGGCCTGGCTTCCGCGGCGACCGGCTTCGTGCTGAAGAACAACGTATTGATTATTGCCGGAACGCTCGACGGTTTCTCGGGATTCATTCTTTCGATTCTGATGTGCAGGGCGATGAATCGTTCGATGACCAACGTACTGTTCGGCGCTTTTGGCAGTGCGAAGACGTCAGAAAAACCCGGTGAAGAACAGGGTGTGATGCGCGAGGTGAGTTTGGACGATATCGCGGTGCAGTTGGCTTACGCAAATAAGGTCGTGTTTGTCCCAGGCTATGGTTTGGCCACCGCGCAGGCGCAACATGCGGTGCGCGAGCTGGCAGACACGCTGGAGAAGCGAGGAGTGACTGTGAAGTATGGGATTCATCCTGTGGCGGGACGTATGCCCGGCCACATGAACGTGTTGCTTGCGGAGGCAAACGTACCTTACTCATCGTTGTATGAGTTGGAACAGATCAATCCCGAGTTTCCCTCGACGGATGTTGCAGTAGTGATCGGCGCAAACGATGTCGTGAATCCGGATGCGCGTGACAATCCGACCAGCCCGATTGCCGGCATGCCGATCCTCGAAGTCGATCGCGCGAGATCAGTTGTAGTTTTGAAACGCGGCCAGGGGAAAGGTTTTTCAGGATTGGAGAACCCCTTGTTTTTCAAAGACGTGACGGGAATGCTCTACGGCGACGCGAAAGATACCTTGACCAAACTCGTGGGCGCAGTGCAACACGCCTAAAACAATTAGCCGCGGATTTTCGCGGATAAATGCGGATCAGATCTGAAGTTGGCAAGGTGGATTTAATTTTCAAGTGCAGCTCAGCTATCAGACTCGAAGCGACAGCGACGCCACGAAAGTCTCGAATCAGAACCGGGAGCGGACCGGGGTCCCCGGCGCGGCAGCCGCGCTGGGGTGGTGGTAGCGACCGGCCAGGGACTCAACCGTAGTTGTTAGTACTTGAGGGACCGCGATCAGCCATCGAAATACGCCACCGATAAAATTGATTCACTGGCCGGTCGCTACCACCACCCCAGCCGGGCTGCGGGCTTCCCCAGTCCGCTTCCGGTTCTGATTAGGATAAATGTCAATGTTGGTCGACTATTATTGTCTCGCGCCTTCAATCATGGTGACGAGTCCGCGAGTTGTGGAACATATATGCGAAGATCTCTAGCGACAGTTTTCCTGACGAGCGCTCTCGTCTTCAGTTTTTCATTCAACTCATTAGCTCCGCGAGCTCTCGCCCAGCGCAAAACCAATCGACCGGCGAAAGCCGCGCCTGTTTCGCTGGCATCGCAGAGAGGCGCGGAGACTATCACAGCCGCACAACTGAAAGACTATCTTTCATTCATCGCCTCCGACGAGATGGAAGGTCGCGATACACCTTCACGCGGCCTGGATACGACCGCAAAATTCCTGGCCATGAATTTGTCGCGTTGGGGGTTCAAACCGGCGGGCGACGACAACGGCTACTTTCAGAAAATCGCTCTCAGCCGGGACGTCATCGACAAGGCTGAGACGCGAGTGCAGCTCAATAACCAGCCACTTTCTCTTGGCGACGATTACATTCCCTTTGCGCGGCCGGCTGCCGTTCCTGCGTCGCCAATGGTATCTGCCGGCAATGGTTGGTTCATCAAGTCGAAGAGTATCGATGCTTACAAAGGTATAGATGCGAAGGGGAAAATCGCGGTCATTTTTGCTCCGCCAAACGGAACTCCGGCCGGCGTCAGGAATTCGGACCTTACCGGCAAGCGCGGCGAAGACTGGATGACCGCGAGCGAGTATGCGCAAAAGCAAGGCGTTGCCGCCATAGTCATCGTTCCCGATTTTCAGTATCTCGCTAATTGGGAGCGTAACCGGACCCGAATCGCGGAACGTGGAGTGATGAGGGTAGATAAGTTTCAACCCCGAACCGGCGCGGAGGTCCCGCAGATCGTTATTTCCCCGCGAGTGGCGAATGTTCTGTTCCAGGGAGAGAAGCAGAGTGCACCGTCGATCTTCTCAGCAGTTAACGCCGGTCAGGCCATCGAGGCTTTTACGCTGAACCCGGACAAGAAAATGTCCCTAACCATAAAGGTCAAGTCGGATCCGGCCACAACTCAAAACGTGGTCGCGGTGTTTGAAGGCAGCGATCCTGTCTTAAAAAACGAATATGTGGCCCTGGGTGCACACTACGATCACATCGGCGTCGGTATACCTGTAAACGGCGACGCAATCTACAACGGTGCTGATGATGATGGTTCCGGGACCACCGCACTGCTGGGGATTGCGGAGGCGTTGGCGAGAGCCAGGCTCCGACCCAAACGCTCGGTGCTGTTTGTCTGGCATGCAGGCGAAGAAAAGGGACTATGGGGCTCGCGTTACTTCACCGACTATCCGACGCTTCCGCTTGATCGCATTGTCACGCAAATCAATATCGACATGATCGGTCGCAGCAGGAAGGAGGGCGACACCAATCCGAGAAACAGGGAGCTGTCAGGACCAAATGAGATTTATGTGATTGGCTCAAAGATGATGAGCACGGAGCTTGGTGAGTTGACGGAAAGCGTGAACAAGCAGTACCTGAACGTCACCTACGATTATCGTTATGACGATCCAGCGGATCCCAACCGGTTCTTCTTTCGCAGCGACCATTACAACTACGCGCGCAAGGGCATTCCCATAGTTTTCTTCTTCGATGGCGAGCACGAAGACTACCACCGTCCCGGCGACTCGGTCGACAAGATTGATTTTCAAAAAATGGAGAAAGTAACGCGCACCATCTACCTGACCCTGTGGGAAGTCGCGAGCCGGCCTACTCGTCCAAAAGTCGACAAGCAGTTGCCCGCACAGCTGCAGCGATCTAACTGATACATGATTGAAGCTTTCAACCAGAAAAGAAGTCACTCAATTGGAAAAACTCTCAGGTCAGGAAGGGTGGTTTACCCCCGCTGGTTAGTTAGGATCAACTTTGAAAGTGCCACACTGAGTTTTCACACAGGCTCGGTAGCGGGTGACCTCTTCGAATTCTTTGCCTCGACGCGGTTCGGTAATTCGTGATACAAAGCGCCCGGGCAGAGCAGCACCTGAAGTCTAATGCAATGGTCGTTGCGCCCACTATCTAACCTCGACTCATCCCAAAATATTGGAGACGGACAATGACCAAATTCAGCACAGCTTTCTTCGCTTCACTTCTAATCGCGCTTGCTTCTCTTGCAGTTCAAGCGCAACGGCGGCCGGATCGAACATGGGTGTCCGGCCTTGGCGATGATCACAATCCGTGCAGTCGTCCCCTGCCGTGCAAAACATTTGCAGGCGCCATCGCTAAGACAGCAGCCGTAGGAGAAATCAATGTTTTAACCCCTGGTGGCTTCGGCGCGGTGGTAATAAGCAAATCGATCACGATTGACGCCACTGGAACGTTCGCGGGCACGCTTGCAGCAAGCGCCGCCGGCATCACGATTAACATCACCGAGGTCCTGGAACCGGCAAGGTCGATGGTACGTTTGCGGGGTCTGTCGATAAATGGACTGAGCACGGCAGCAAATGGGATCAATATCCTCGCGGCTGGTTCCGTTTCAATCGAGGATTGTGTAATCGACGGATTCAAGTCGAGCGGAATTAACGTCGGGTCGGGAAGGGTGTTTGTAAGAAACACGACGATCAGAAATAACGTAACCGCCGGTATAACAATCAAGCCTGGTGTGCCGGTCGGACTGGCTGAGGTGGCTTTGGTTTTCAACGGCGTCGGGATATCGGGCTCCGCCAGGTCGGTCGGTAACGTCTATCTATTTGGCAACAAAACCGGCGACCCTGCGTGAGACTGAAATCTTCGCGCTAGAGGGCAGTGTTTTGTAAGTACGACCCGCGATAGCGGGCGGGGCTGCCACTCAACCAACAATGTCATGAATTCAGTACCACCCGCGGTAGCGGGTGGGCTGCCACTCAACCAACAACGCGATGAAGTCAGTACCACCTGCGGTAGCGGGTGGGTAAAAGCCGCAACTGTGAATGTCGTTAGGACGCAAAAACACCACGCTGGATTCTGGTTTTCATTGGCCACGGGACGTTGGACATTGGACGTTGGACTCAGCAAATCTGATCGCTCTTCTGAAGATTGTGCCGCGCACACAGCAACTGAACATTCGCCTCCGTGATCGATGTGCCACCCTTGGCCCACGGAAGATCGTGATCGAAATGCAGTTCATCAGTCGCCCCGCACTCGACGCATTTACCGCCATCGCGTTGCCAAACGGCTAACTTGATCTTGGTGGGAATAATTCGTCGCCGCTGCGGCGTGCGCATTGGCTTGTGAGAAAAATCTTCATCTCCCTCCACAGCAGTAGGATCATTGCGTCGCTTCAAATCCTTTAGCATTTCTGCGAGGAATTGCTTTCCTGCAAGCCGAGGCTGCCACTACGCGGTTGAATTGGTAATACGTGCTTCGGATTGGCTGACCTAGTTGCCGCGCTCGGCGACCAGGCGGCGATACGCTTCATCGCGCGACAGTCCTAACTCACGCGCGGCCTTTTTTAATGCTGCACGGTGGTCCAGACCGGCGTTTTCTAACTCCGCAACCAGCGTTGCGATACTTGCCACCGCCTTCTCGGCGGCGACTCCGTCTGTTTCGCGTTCGACTGGAATTACTGAGCGGTCAATGATCAGTACCATTTCGCCGCGCGCGTGTTCGGCGGAAGAAAAACGCGTCGCCAGTTCACTCAAACGGCCGCGCGCAATCTCCTCGTGCATTTTCGTTAACTCGCGCGCAACTACCGCTTCGCGTTCGCCCAAAATCTCTCGCGCATCTTTCAGTGTAGCGGCGATTCGATGCGGGCCTTCGTAAAAGATCAGAGTGGCGGGAATCGAACGCAGCTCGCTAAGCCGCGCGCGGCGCGCTCCGGAACGCGCTGGAAGAAACCCGCCAAAAAAGAATTCATCGGTGGGCAGGCCCGAAGCAACCAAAGCTGTAATGAGCGCGCTTGGTCCAGGCACAGGTACTACTGTTATTCCGTGTTCAATCGCCAGCCGGGCCAGGCGAAAACCCGGATCGCTGATACCAGGCGTGCCAGCATCAGACACGATAGCCACATCCGAGCCGCGCGTGAGTTCCTCGAGTAGCTCAGCCGCGCGTTCACGCTCGTTGTGTTCGTGATAGCTAATCGTCCGGGTACTAATGCCATAGTGTTTGAGCAGCTTCTGCGTGTGACGCGTGTCTTCACAGGCAATTACGTCAACTTCACTCAGCAGGCGAATGGCCCGGTGTGTGATGTCTTCAAGATTGCCGATTGGAGTTGAAACGAGGTAGAGCGTGCCTGCCATGGAGCTATTCTGTCATCAAGCGAAGTGCGGAACAATGAAGTTAAGCAGAGTAAAGGACCGCTTTATTCGACGGATGACGCTAGTGAAGCACGGCGGGCGAGACGCCCGCGGTCCCAGCAATGACGGGCCTGATCCATTGGACGTAATTGGTGTGCAAGCCATCAAGACAGGCACGCGAAAAGCGCTGGTCAGGCACGCGAAGCCCCGGTCAGGCACGCGAAAGCATTGGTCAGGCACGCGAAAGCCTCGGTCCAGCTCTTTCAAGTCTGGAACGAGGCTTTGCTCTTGCACGGACGTGGCCAGCGATGGCTCCGCGGTGGCGTTTAGTTAGGCCACGGAATTCTCCGCCACCAGTCGTTGTTGCGGTTTTGGTTATTGGGGTTGTTCCGGCGATAGTCGTCGTTGCGACCATTCGGATAGTAACCACCATTGTTGTACCCGCCCCGGTAGCTGATACCGTAGGCATCAGCGATTACCTGCAACTCATTCTGGATCTGCGACCATTCTGAACTAAGGCGTGAATTGTCGAAATGATGGCGCGTGGCTCGCTCGGTGCGATTAGCTTCCTGCAAAACTCGCTGGGCCTCATTGATACTCCGGTTTAGATCACGGCCATTACCGAAACGTGATTTTAGAGAGCTTACCGCATTGCGAAAGTCGCGGGCTTCATTATTGAGACGGTCCTCATGGCGAGTTCCATCCTCACGACTTCTATCCAGGTCACGATCCAAATCCCTTTCGAAATCCTTGGCTAATCGATCCAGCCGTTGAATAGAGTCGCGAAGATAACGCTCATCGTAGCGGCCATAGCTGCGATTACGACGATAGTCGTCGTTGCGATTGCGACCCCAGGGATCGTAACCACCCTGAGCTGCCGTAAGCACCGGCAAGCACAGGGCCAGTATTGCAGCTGCGAAAATTGAGAAACTAAGTGTGCGTCGGTTTGTCATCAGATACCCTCCTCAAGTGTCTTTTCGAAGCCGGCCAAATATTCGAATTCGTGCGAATCAATTTGGTCAGCCAGGTTTTTCCGCTCGCGAAAGGGGGGACACCTGCCACATCGAGCGTCATACCACAGCCATATTGGCAAGCACCGTGCCTTGGAGTGTTAAAGCGTGCAGATCACCACGATAGGGGCGAAAAACTGCAATCTTCAACTTGTTCTGTAGAGGATAGAACTGTTTTACCATCCGGCGTGGTTCGAAAACGTGCAGCGGTTAGCGGAAATCGTTAGGAGGGTTCCTGGCTCACTTTAGCGAATCATCGAGGAGGATTGCGATGTGATTTCTCACGTTGGCTTCGTGAAGCTCATGAGGCTTGCCTGGCGATCCGTGTTTTCCCTGCACGATCCAACTCGGGGTGCCATTGCCGCTGAGGACCAGGCGGAGTTCTTCATTTGCGCGTTTGATTCCGAGATGTTTGATATTGCTACAAGCCAGGCCACCGCCGCGAATGAAGCCATCGCGCGGCAGACGAGGCCAGCCTATTTCGACGGAGAGCGCCCGCAGGCCGCTGTTCAAACTCAGTCGACTCCCGACCATATTCGCGTTGCCGACTCTGAAGCGATGAGGATCTTCGGTCGAGATCTTTATCGCGGCGCCGGCGCGATTAGCTTCACCGGCGGCAGTCGCAAACAACCCGAGCAGCCATTTGCTGGCAGTCTTTCTAATCAAATCATTAGAGCTGCGCAATGCAAGATACTCGGAGATATCAGTTCGCCCGGCAGCGCGCGCGCGCGCTTCAGCTTTGGCCAGCTCGTGCGCCCATGCCTCATCGAGTTCGCTCACTGCAACCTCCGAGAACTAAACTTAGCCGTGGATTAACGCGGATGACACGAATCTGAAAAAGATTTCCTGAGCTTATGTTTTCATTGGATCTGATTCGCGTTTATCCGCGTAAATCCGCGGCGATATCGAACCCTACTCGCTGACAAAAGCACGCGATGTTATCATGCATGCAGAACGGCTACCCATTTTTAGATAAACCTGCGTGGTGGGTCAGTTTGATGTCCGATAAGCTTTATTAGCTTGTCGTAGCGGCTCGACAAACTAAAGTTTATCGGACACTCTCAACGAAACTCACCCATTGCCTAAATCTAACTACGGCGATGTCGTCCAGGATAAACCGGGCATACTTCCCTCCCGACATGAAAAGGCCGGAACTTCAAGAGAGTCTGAAGATGAAATTATTAGATCATCAAAAGCCAAACTGGCTACTCCTTCTTTGCAGCGCCGCGCTCTTATTGTCGTTGAGTGTGAAGCAACATCCACAGACGACTCTACAAATGCCAGCGCCGAGCGGTCACGTAAACGACTTTGCGCGCGTCGTGGATGAAACGACGAAGCAGCAACTGGAGAATATCCTCACGAATGTAAAGCTCAAGACCGGAATTGAATTTGACGTAGTCACAGTGGAGTCGACCGCGGGTCAGGACATTTTCGATTTCTCGCGACAGCTCGCGAAAGAATGGAACATTGGCGTGCGCACCAGCTCCAGGAAAAGCTTGCTGCTGGTCATCTCAGTTAACGAGAAGACGTCCTTCACACAGTTTAGCAAGGCAGTCCAGAACGATTTGCCTGAAGGGGTGCTGGGCGAGATGAGTCAGCTCATGCGGGGGTTGATTGATGCCGGTAAATTCAACGAAGGCTTGAATGCCGGTGTGCAACATTTTGTAAAGGCGCTCGGGCAGAAACTGGCACTCAACACCGATGACTTCGACAAGACGCCTGAAGCAGCTTCAGCCACAACTCCTTCGTTGCCGGACAACTCTTTAAACAAACCGACAGATGAGGCAGCTCCAGCGATAACGAGAACCACAAAAAGTGAGACTGGTCCAGCGACAGTTAAAACGTCCGCGAGGCGCAGCGGCGTCGCCGCCACAAGAACGAGAAAGCCGGACACCGGCGTGGATGATGAAGCGGAATCTGAAGAAGTTGAACTGACGCTAACTAAGCCTCTCGCGGATCGTATCGTTTTACTCAGAGCGTTCCTGAATGAACATCCGGAATCGAAATCGAAAGAGCGCGCGACGGAACTTCTGGTTAGCGCGCATGCAGCTTTGGGTGATCAGCGATTGAAGAATGGTGACAGTGCGGGCGGTATTGAACAACTGATGCTGGCGATCGCCGAAGCGCCGGTCAATTCTTCGGAGAAATTGTTTGCCGGAGTTATTTCTCAGGTTCCCTTGAATCTCTACTTGCGCGGTGAGACTGAAGTTGCCGCGAAGGCGGCGCAGAACATCGAGGCAAAATTCGGAAATGATTCGAAGCGGCTGGTAGCACTTTCCGGTTTTTATACCAGCACTGAGCAGGGAGCCGAGGCCACTCGGCTGGCAAAACAGGCGGTGCAGCTTGCTCCCGATCTTGCCGAAGCGCATCAGGCCCTCGGGCGGGCACTGCATATTTCGCTACGTCTCGATGAGGCCGCCGCGGAATACAAACGAGCACTCGAGCTTGATCCGAGCTCCAAAGCGGCCCGACGCAGTCTGGCCGACCTCGACCGCAGCTTTGGGAAAGCTGATGAAGCGCTTGCGCTCTATCGCCAACAACTTGACGCTGAACCCAATGACAAAGCAGCCCGGACCGGATTGATTCTTTCACTGCTCGAGCTCGGCCGGAGTGAGGAAGCAAAGGGCGAACTCGACAAGGCCCTCCAGGCTGATCCGCGCAACCTCAACCTGCTCGCCGGCGCCGCCTACTGGTTTGCCGCTCACAACGACAGCGATGCGGCCCTCAACCTCGGACAGAAAGCCGTGGAGATCGAACCGCGATACACGTGGTCGCAAGTGGCTTTGGCTCGCGCCTTAATCGCCCAAAAGAGACCGCTCGAAGCGGAACGCGCTCTTCGTTTCGCGCGGCAATATGGAAAGTTTCCGACGCTCGACTACGAACTGGCGAGCGCGCTTGCCGCTGCTGGACTTTATGAAGAAGCCGCAGAAGTTCTAATGCAATCTTTCAGCGTGAAAGATGGCCAGATCGAAACAAGGCTGGGCGGGCAGGCTTCCGCGCGCGGCGCTAACTTTATCGATTTGCTGGCGCCGGAACGGCGGGCAAGCATCTTTCAAGCGGTTGCCGCCGACACGGCGAACAACGCAAAACTTCTCAAGGCGTTGTTGATGCTTACTACTTTGCTCAACCAGGAAACTAACGGGGGAACGATTGACGAGGGGCGTGCGACTGCCGCAGCGAATGAGTTTGCCTCAGGCGATGACGCTGCGCGGGTCCACCGTCAACTTTATGCAGCGAGCCGGCTGTTGCAAAAAGGTGTTGGTTTCCAGACGGCCTATGAACTTGCCGAAGCAGCGCGAAATAGTGCCGAGGCCGGGTTGAGTGTTCCCGCTCTAACACTCGTGGTGCAGGCTGATGAGTTTCGTATGATTCGGGCTCGAGCGATAACGGCGGGAGGCACACCCGAGATTCCCGAGGCACCGCGTAACGTTTTGTCTAATCTCCTGCGCGGCCGTATCGAGGATGTTTCTGGTTGGGCCCTCTTCAGTCAGGACAAGCTGGACGATGCCGTGGAACATTTGCAGCGCGCCGTCACTATACTTCCAGAAGGCACGCCCGCAGCGCGCACTGCTCTATGGCATCTCGGCGCCGCTCTTGAGCGTCAGGACAAAAAAAGAGAGGCGCTTTCCTATTACATCAAAAGCTACAACGCCGGCGAACCTGATTCGGTGCGCCGCGCCGTAATCGAACAACTCTACCGCAAAATCAATGGCTCACTCGATGGACTCGATGCGCGGATTGGCCCCGCTTCCGCAACCCAGGTAAGCACGCAAACGCCTGTGGTCGCTCCGGAACCCGCGCCTCCTACCACGAAAGCTACACCAGAGACGACTGATACCGGCGCTCAGCCTGCCTCGTCGCCCGAGAGCACACCGGCAACAGCTCCAGCGCGTTCGATGACGCCAGTTGGCGAGCCAGCGCCCACCCCTGCGGTATCGGCAGCGCCCGCTTCGGTGACCCCTTCGCCAGGCGAGCCAACTTCTTCGCCCGCGCCGACGCCGACGCCGGATTCAACAGTTGTGGCGCCCGCGCCGGGAACGCCCGGCGCAGCGTCTTCGGCTTCAATGGAGACGTCGCCCGTAGAAAAAATGGATAAGCCACCGCGCGCGACAGTCACGATCAGTGGGCGAGTTAAAGACGCGAGCGACAATCCAATCGCAAATGTGGTGGTGGTATTCATCAGTCCTCTGGGCACTGTGTTGGCCGCCACGACCGACGAGCAGGGAAACTATTCATTCACCGTAGCGGCATCGACCTCGACGCGCAGTTACAGAATAATTCCTTCCCGGGATGGGTTTACTTTCGATCCGATTGATAAGACGTTGCCGGTTGTGAATGACGATCAGAAAGAATTGAATTTCGTGGGACGTCCTGTAACGCAATCTGGTTAGATTGCGTGATCACGACCTCTCAAGTGAGTGGTAACCAAGCAAACTAACAGTTTGCGCTACACAAACAATCACTTCTTAAGCAAGCAGCGGGGCAAGCCCACCTTCCTCACCTGAGAGACTCTCTTACTTGCTTGGTGGACACCGCGTGAGAGCCCTTCTCCACGACTCAAGACTCAACTCGGATCAGTTCAGGGTGGGGAAGGTGGGCGGTCAACCGGGGATTCTTATGGTCAATTGCTACTGGGAGCGCGGGCGTCTCGCCCGCAATGAGCGCGAAGCGCGAAAAACGCCTGGCCACTTGTCTCTTAGCATTTGAAACTCTCGCACCTGCGCCCCTCTTGCGGATGAGATGCCCGCGAATTACTTTGCCCCCCGCCCGGCCTCTAGCCAACCGCCTGCACTTCTTTACCATCCAAAAAATCCCGGTGCGGAAAGGTTCCAGGCTCGCCGAGAGTGAAGGCCGGAAGCGTCCGTGCCGGAAAGCTAAAGTTGAACTCTAAACTGCCCAGTGCCAAGGTCAGACTCCTGTGCTGTGAGAGGTTTGCAGTTGTATAATCGAGAACAATCATCAACAAAAGCAGAGATAATATGAAGATATTCAGGTCCACCTTTCCCCAAATGTTGTTATCCGTTCCCGCACTTTTCCTCATTGCAATGTCGACAAGCGCACAGCAGCCGGCGCCACAACAGGCGGCCAGTCGTTTTGACGTCACCAATTACCGCATTGAAGCTCAACTAATTCCGGACCAACACATCTTGCGTGCCGGCGCTGACGTTACTGTGATTCCACTGGAACCAACACGTTCGCTGGTCTTCGAACTCAACGGCTCGTTGCGTGTCGAGAGCATCGATCGCGACGGCAAGGCGTTGACCGGCTTTGTTCAGGACGCTGTCGGCGTCGGCGCGCTTGGGCCAAGCGTCAGAGTCGATCTCGGTCAGATTGTGCCCGCCAATCAACGAGTAACGCTTCGTTTTCGTTGGAGTGGAGCGTTGCTTTCGCCGGAAGGCGGGCCTTTAGCAACCAAGCGGCTGGCTTATGTTGGTCCTGAGGGCTCTTATTTAATGTATGCCTCGCGTTGGTTTCCGTTTCACGACTACGCCGCGGATCGCGCCACGTCTGATATCACCTTAATTGTGCCCACTGGTTTGCAGGTGGCTGGGACCAGCGACGATGCGGTCACCCCGCAGGCTTCGCCGAAGGACGGCGGCACGCGCTTCCATTTTGTTCATCGCCAGCCGGTATTGATTGGAAACTTTGCTGCCGGCCAATACATCAATCGAAACCTGCGTTTTGGAAACTACGAGATTCAGTTTAACGCGAAGCCGGGCAGCGAGGGTCGCATTAATGGTTACGCTGAGATGATGGGCCAGGTGCTGGAGTTTTACTCCAAACAGTATGGCGCGCCGATTTTTGGCACTCGTCTCGTTGTGGCCCAGGTGGACGATGATAGCCTGGACACTTACTCGGGTCCGGGAATCATTTTTCTGGCTTCAAGGCTGTTTGATTCTTCTCGTCCCATGCCGGAAGAAAAACTCCAGCGTGAGGTGGCTTATCAATGGTGGGGCCAGACTGTAGGGTTGAAGTCGTTTGACGATGCGTGGATTTCTCAGGGCCTGGCTGAATGGAGCGCCTTCGCATTTCGCGAGTCTAATTTGACGGGCGGCGCCCTCGAGGCGGCTCAACGCGAGCAGCAGGAGCGGGCGCTGACGTTTGAGCAGACAGCGTCGA
The DNA here is from genome assembly GCA_036506215.1 of Pyrinomonadaceae bacterium. Classification (GTDB taxonomy): domain Bacteria; phylum Acidobacteriota; class Blastocatellia; order Pyrinomonadales; family Pyrinomonadaceae; genus PSRF01. The sequence goes on from DASXSC010000171.1 coordinate 39,130, forward strand.
TCGCGCGAGCGCCAAGCGCCCTGGATGATCAGTCAGCTGCCTATCAATCGATTGTCTTTCACAAAGGCGCAATGGTTTTTCGCATGCTTCGCGAAAGCATGGGGAAAGAGAAATTCGATCGGCTGTTGCGCAGCTTCCTCGAGGAATATCGCGGCAAGAATGCTTCGATAGATGATTTCGAACATCTGGCATCACAGGTGGCCGCGGAAAACATGCGCTACTTCTTCGCACAGTGGGTGGAGGGAACGGGCGTTCCGGAGTTTACAGTCGACTATCAGATCATTCGCACGCGCTCAGGAAAATTCCGCACTCGTGGCACCGTCAAGCAGACACTCGACACTCTGCGGATGCCGGTGCAGTTGATGTTGCGCGCTGAAGGCGACAATCAAACGACCACGACGAAAATAGAAGGCAAGAGTGAAGACTTTGATTTTGAATCAAACGGCCAGCCGCTGGAAGTTGTCGTCGATCCTAATTACAAGATCCTGCGCATGTCTGATGACCTGCGCGTTTCAATAATTGCACGCCGCGGTATCGAGCAGATGAAGGAAGGTCTTTACGCTGAAGCGCAGCAGCAGTTTGAAGCAGCGCTGAAGTTGGATCGTTCAAACTCGTGGGTCTACTACAACCTTGGCCTGCTTTATCTCGAGCAGCGCAATTGGCAGCCGGCTCTCGACAATTTTGATGCTTCGCTTAACGGCACCTTGAAGCCCTCGTGGATCGAAGTCTGGGCCCATATCAAGAAGGGCAACGCCTACGATGCCAAAGGTGAGCGCAACCGTGCTGTTTCTGAATACAACAAAGCGGTCCAGTCAGGAATCAACTACGATAACGCCCTGACCGTGGCGAAGAAGTTTCTCGCCACGCCATTCGATCCCAAGACAGCCCAAGCTGCCGAACTAATATCTCCGGGAAACTAGCCCGGCTTAAGCAGACGGCGGGAAGCAGACAAGAACTGCCGCTGTCTAGCCCTTCTAGCCGCGGCAGACAAGGCCTGCCGCTGTCTAGCCCGCAGTTCAGAGTTCAAGCTTTAGCTTGCTGGATCCAAGAGCAAACTAAAGTTTGAACTCTAAACTTCTGGCCGCAGCAGACAAGGCCTGCCGCTGTCTAGCCCGCGTTCAGAGTTCAAGCTTTAGCTTGCTGCATCCAAGAGCAAACTAAAGTTTGAACTCTAAACCTCTGGCCGCGATGGACGCCCTTAGTTCCTTGCTCTTGACCGGTTAACCCGCCTACTGCTTACTGTTCTCCAGTTTCTACCGTAACCTTTTTGTTCCTCAGCTGTTTATATAGTTGGAAGACGAATCGTGAGGACTATTCTTGAAAGGTCCAGACAACCAGCACGAGGAACGACTCTTAATCGAGGCGGCACAACAGGATCCGGGCCGTTTTGCAGAGCTGTATGAACTCCACTTCGAACGCGTGTACGCCTACATTGCGCGGCGAGTGCGCGAGCGGTCGGCGGCGGAAGAACTGACGTCGCACGTTTTTCATCAGGCGCTTTTGAATATAGGCAAATTCAAATGGCGCGGCGCGCCTTTCGCGTCCTGGCTTTTTCGCATCGCCGCCAACTCGATTGCCGATCGTGCCCAACGCTTGGGTCGGGAGACTCCCCGCGAAGTTGCGCTTCAGGAAGAGGGCGATTGCGGCAATCCTGAGACCAACCTCGAACAGATCGAAATCATGGCGAGACTCTACCGGCTGGTGAATAAACTCCCCTGGGATCAGCGTTATGTGATTCGCCTGCGTTTTGCCGAAGAGAAGAGCATTCGCGAGATTGCCGGGAAGTTGAGCAGAAGCGAAGGCGCAATCAAACAGTTGCAGTTCCGCGCGTTGCAAAACCTGCGGGCGCGCATGAGTGAAAAAGATGTCTGAGCAGTTTCTAATCGATCAACTGGACGAAGCCATTGACGCCATCATCGCCGGCGGCAATGTCAACGTGTTCGCGCCAGCCGACCAGGCTTTAACTGATCTTGCGTCGCTGGCAGGCGAGCTACGACTGCTGCCGCGCGAAAGTTTCAAAACACAACTGAAAGAGTCACTGAGGAGGAGCAAAGAAATGACAACACAAGGTTCTAAAGCAAAAAAATCACGGGCCAGCTACCAAACCATCATTCCTTACCTGACCGTCAAGCGCGCGGAGCAATTAGTCGAATTTGTGAAACAAGTCTTTGGCGGTGTGGAAGTACTGCGTACGACCGGATCAGCCGGCGGGTTGCACGCCGAAGTTACCATCGGTGATTCCAGGCTGATGATCGGCGGCTACGAAAGCGTCGAGGAAAAACTCACGGCGCTCCATCTATACGTGCCGGACGCGGATGCAGTCTATCAACGCGCGCTGGAAGCGGGCGCGACGTCGTTGGAGGAGCCGGTGGATCAGGCTTATGGCGATCGCGAAGCAGGCGTAAAGGACACAAGCGGCAATGTCTGGTGGATCGCCACCCACAAGCTTGGCCCGGCGGGAACTTACATTCCCGAGGGCCTGCGTCCGGTGACACCCTTCCTGCATCCGATCGGCGCGCCGGCGCTGATCGAGTTTATGAAAAAAGCTTTTGACGCTGAAGAGATTTCGCGCCATCAGTCTCCGGAAGGCGTTATCCATCACGCGACTGTGCGCATCGGTGATTCGATGATCGAGATGGGCGAAGCTCATGGTGAAGCCATGCCGATGCCGCCGGCGCTATTCATGAACGTCGATAATCTGGAGGAGAGCTACCAGCGCGCGCTTAGTGCCGGAGCTACCTCATTGCAGGCGCCCACGGATCAAGATTACGGCCGCACCGCATGGTTGAAAGACGCCTGGGACAACATTTGGTACTTGGCCGCGCCGCCTCAAAAAGGATGAGGGATGAAGGATGAAGGATGAAGCATGATGGTTGAGGGATGAAGGTGAGGGATGTGGGGCTTGAATGACACCAGCGAGCGGGGGCAAGCCCACCCTCCCGACCTGAGAGACCATCCCGTTGGGGCGGAGCTTCCGCCTTGAAAGCCTTCAATTAAGAATTAGCAACTCAAGTTTGATCGGCTCGAGGTCGGGAAGGTGGGCTCGCCCCCGCTGCTTGACCAGGCATTCAGGTTGAAAGTTTTGGAATGGCTTCACCGTCCGGGAACATATGTCAGCCAGAAGTAAATTACCTGACCCACGCCAATAAAGAAGCCAATCACGGCGCCAAAAAGTTCGATTGTCTTCAGATGATGCGCGGCGACAGACAGCACCAGCTCCTCGAGTTTTTCCATCGGATAGTCTGACACTTTCTTACGGACCAGCCCGCCAACGTCAAACTCAGCAATTGCCGAAGGCAGCCGTTCGCGCGCGGCGGCCGTTATCCTCGTCACCAGGGCCCTGCTGGCGCGCTCCATCGAATGCGGCGAGACGTGATCGCCGAGACGGCCAATGGGGGCGATCAACAATCGTTCGATCTGCGAGCTCAGGATGAGGTTAATCGTTCGTGCAGTGTCATCACGCGCCAGTAGCCCTACCAGACTCCTGGTCAGAAAATGTTTGGCGCGCTCAGTCGCCTCCGGATCAATCTGCTGTAAGGCCGAACCAAGCGTTTGCGGGCGAAACCGTTCTACTGCCTCACGGACGTAGGTAGAAACCGAAGCCGACAACTGTTCGCTCCTGGACAACTCCAGAATACGACTGGTGATCTGTTGTTTTATCGAGTCAAATTTCTCCGACTCGATCTGTCCCGCCAGCACGTTCAAAGGCCGCGCCAGTACATTGTCGATAGTTGCATTCAGAAACGCTTCGGCTTCCTGCTCGAATGCCGGCCCGCGCAGATATTCTTCAATGCGTCGCGGCAGCGTCTTATTTACCAATTCGTCAACTTCGCGATGAATGCGCTCGCGGGAGATGAAAATCTTTTTGATCAGTGAAAGGTGCTCGTAATAATCGTCAACCTCACGCTTGATAAGGGCGCCGATTTGTTTGCGAGTGTTCTGGCTGGTGGCTATGTCCGCCAGATGATGAACGATCGGCGGCAACTGGCTATCGATACGTTCTTTGATGAAGGCGGTAGTCTCCGGCGTGAAGGTTTCGGCCAGCGTCTCGTTGCTGCGGGCCAGATCGTCGAGGCGTCCGGAAACAAAGTTACCAATCTTTTCTTCAATGCTTTCTTCGTTAACCAACCGTTCAAAGCGTTCACGGATAAACTCCAGAATCCTGTTGAATTGATCTTCGTTGAGTGTGTCGCCCACGCGGCGTGTGAATAGTTCATCAATCTGGCGATCGACAAACGCTGCGATGGCTTCCGCAGTTTCTTCGCTCTTCAGCATCGCGGCGATGTATTCGGCCACACGATATTGCAACTTTGAGATGGTGTCGAGAATGGGCGCTCGGGCCTGCGACGGCAGCGCGTCAATGAACGAAGGATAGACCCGGGCGAGCATATCTTTTGAGTAAACGCCGACGAAATCCTCCACCTTGCTTTGGAAAAAAGTCGTTTCAAACAGCGCGTCAAAGACAGTCTGCTGGGAGACCAACTCGTTGCCCACGGCACTGCCAATCGACTCGGCCAGCTTGGCCCGGTGACGCGGGATCATGCCCTGTGGCCACACGGTCACGCCAAACAGTTTCACTGGCTTGTAGGGGTGAAACAGCATCCAGATTGCCAACCAGGCTGCGCCATAGCCGTGGATGGTGGCAATGACGATAATCGCGATGCTGATCAGGAGTTTGAAGGTAAAAGGATCCAAAACGAGTAAATCGTAAGCGAGTAAATGGTGAATAGTAAATCGTGAATAATAAAAACCACTAAATCGTGAATAGTAGGAACGAGCAAACGGTGAATGGTAAATGGTGACTAGTGAATCGTGGACAGTGAAAACGCGTCAGCTAGCCTGCGCTAACCATTCACCATTCACCATTTACTTTTCACTATTTACCAACTGCGGGGATTTCGAGAGGATAACCGGCGCTGACCCAGGCGCTCGTACCGCCGGCAACATTCAGGAGATTTGAGAAGCCATGCTGCTGGAGGATGCTTGTGGCAGCGCTGGAACGATAACCGCCCGCGCAAATTACGGCGGTCGGTTTCGCGGGATCAAGCCCGAGGTTTGCCAGGCTCTGTTGCAAACTTAACAACGGTGAGCATAGTGCGTCAGGTACGTGTCCGCTTTGATATTCGGGAGCACGACGCACATCGACTATTTGCGGCGGCGTTGGCTGGGAGATGAGTTGATGCAATTCATCGACGGTAATCTGCGGCACGGAAGCGATCTCAAACCCTGCGTCGCGCCACGCAACGATTCCACCTCCGAGGTATCCCTTCACACTTTCATGGCCGACGCGTGCCAGCCGCATAACCGCCTCGCGCGCCGTTTCTTCCGACTCCGCAACGATCACAATCGGAGTTCCCATCGAAATCAATGACGCAGCCCAAATCGCAAACTGGCCATTCAAGCCTACGTTGATCGAGCCGGGTACATGTCCGGCGCCAAACTCCGCCGCCGAACGCACGTCGAGCACAGGGTGATCCGCAGCCGCAAGTTGACTTATTTCCTCCGGCGTCAGAGCCGCAGGCGGCGAAACGTCAGTCAACGCCGGCGCACCAGTACGATTGATCTCCGCATCCTTGGGAAAATAGTCGGGCGCTTCGGGCAGGTCGATAGTCATCATCCGCACGAACTCATCTTTGGCCATCGGTTGCAGGGCGTAGTTTGTCTTGCGCTGCTCGCCGATTGTTGAAGAAGTTTCCCGCGACATGTTGCGCCCACACATCGAGCCTGCGCCATGCGCCGGATAGATCTCGACGTCGTCCGTAAGCTTTAAAAGTTTGCCGTGCAGAGTGTCATACATCATGGCCGCCATCATTGGCGGCGTGTAGCCTTTTCCGCCTGCGAGATCTGGGCGGCCAACATCACCGACGAAGAGTGTGTCGCCGGTTAAGACTTTTTGTGGCTGATCTGAAACCTCTGAATCAATGACCAGTACCGATATGCTTTCCGGCGTGTGACCCGGTGTTTCCAAAATGCGAAACGTGGCTTTGCCGATTTTGATTTCATCGCCGTCGTTGACCGCCCGGTGCGGAAAGGTCGCACCCGCTTCCTTGCCGAACACAATCTCCGCCCCGGTGCGGGCGGCGAGTTCGCGGTGGCCACTGACAAAATCGGCGTGCACATGAGTCTCGATCACATACTTGATTTTCAATCCCTGCGCCTCGGCCTCATCGATGTACTGATCGACATCGCGCTGCGGATCGACAACCACCGCCTCGCCCTCAGAACCAATCAGGTAAGAAGCGTGGGCCAGACAGCCGAGATAGAATTGTTTGAAATACATAGCTCGTATTCCTGTGGGCAGCCCGTGCGCCTCCGTACGCAATCAGCGCGAAGTGCGAAACACTTACTTCCGTCTTCCCTTCGAATCGTCCTGATTCCTTTAACGCCGCGAGCGCCGATATGGTGACATCCCCGGGCGATGTTTTCAATCTGTGGCGTACTGGTCCTGTCAAAATGTGTATGCGGGGTTGGCTGGTTTCTACTTGCTGAGAGATCAGTTGACACCGGTGAACCGGGTGGACCAATTGGCCTGCCCGTGGGTCCTTTTGAGATTCCACTCGTGATTCAGGACAAAATGTTTAATTGGGATGGGACGCTCCGATATCCATTGGGAGAGTTTGGTTCAATATGGGCGCCGGAATTTTTCGGTGACCTCGCAACGGTCAACGGCAAGGTATGGCCAAATCTAAATGTCGACCGCGGACTCTACCGCTTCCGTATTCTCAACGGCGATTACGTGTTCCATTGCCACATCCTGGAGCATGAAGACAACGAGATGATGCTGCCCTACAGAGTGGTTAGCTCCATTGCGACTGGTCCTGTGTTAGTTCTCTTGTGACTGCAACTTGTAAAACTCGCGCGCCGGCTTCAAGGGGCGCAGCATCCAGTAAGGCCGGCGCGTGCCGTCGGGTGAAAACTTGTCCGCTGGTCGAGTCATTGCCAGCCACTTCTTATAAACCTCGCGCGATTTCTGCGTGTCGACAAATACATCACCCGTGTTATCGCCGGGCTCGGCGCGTTTGACGCGCACCGCCTGGTGCCAGCAGTGCATTCCGGAAATCGGATCGGGATGGACCGGAAAAGTCATGTTTTGATGAACACCCACGTCGCCCCACCAGATGCGCAGCGTATCGGAATCGTCTGACTGGTAAGGCTCGGCGCCTTTTTCACGCTTGAGTCCCCACTCAGTGCCCTCATGATTCAGTTTCACGGTGGCCATCAACTGGCGCTGTCCGTGCTCACCCTGCTCGCTTAGTTTCCAGCGGCCCATGTGGTGGCTACAGGCAACGATGCCTGGTCGAATGCCCTCGGTCACCCAGGCACGCACCACGTAATAACCAATTTCAGTTTCGACGCGCAGCAGATCCCCGGTGCGCACGCCGAGTTTTGCCGCATGCTTCGTATGAATCCAAAGCGGATTTGTATGCGCGATTTCGTCGAGCCACTTGGCGTTGGCGCTGCGCGTATGAATCTGCACCGGCAAACGAAACGTCGAGATCAGAATTGTCTGATCTTCTTCAAGGTTGTCGGGATGAACGTGGCTTTTGATGTAGTTGGGAATGGCAAACTCAGGCCAGCCCCAATCTGCTAAGGTGCGCGAATAAAATTCCAGTCGGCCGCTGGGCGTCGGAAAGCCGCGCTTGATCTCGTTTCCGACTTTCACGCCGGCAAA
>DASXSC010000172.1:0-4487 GCA_036506215.1 Pyrinomonadaceae bacterium
TGCGTCCCACCGCGTGTGCGCAAAGATCCTGGAGTTCGTCGTTGGACGTTCGATAACTACGAATTCGCTTGATGAGGCTGGCATAGTGGTCAGGAAACTCTCACATCCTGGTGCTGCCTGAATATTGGACTTTAGGCCTACGCCAGTGCAGAGGCCTATTCTGTCGTTCATATCAAAACTTTCCTGGCTGTGTCCAGCATGTACATCAGTCCCATTCGGCATGTAAAGTTTCCGCCGTTTCAACTCGCCTAGGCATACCGACGCGAAATCGCGCAGTCTGCTTTTCGCTGCTTGCGCCAGGAAATCTCGGGCTGAAGCAAGACGCTATTCATTGCGCGACTCCTGGTTCAGGTAGAACAGGCAGCCCAACACGGATGAGCTGTGAGAAATCAGGAGAGTCGTTGGCGGCACGGGCGCGGGTGTCGATCAGGCTTCGCGCCTTGAGTTCGGCAAATGGAAGGCCGCCGGTCACCAAGCCTCCGTCTTGATACAACAACTCGTCGCCCTTGCCGTTGAGCAGGATCCGCCAGTCCCACGGTATCCTTTCTTTGCTGGGATGCTGGCTGCGGATGCTCGTCGTGCAATTGGTCGTGATGGCGTTATACCAGCGCGGCTGCGCGCGCAGTGCATTAAGGGAATGCACATATTCGAGGAACCGCTCGCGCGCCCTGTTGGGCGGAGCCGTCAGGTGGTAAAGGTAGATGTCCTCGTGCCGGTAGTTGGTGCGCAAACGGATCACATCGCGCTCATCAGCGACGATGTAGATGAGTGCATATTGGCGATAGAGTCCGCCGATAGTAGAATAAGTCTGGCCGGCGGTCTTTCGCGTTTCGATGGAGAAACAGAGCGGCGGCGCGTCAGCGAATTGGAAACTGACGATGGGATGAGCGATCCATGGCGAGCCCCAGTAATCGATTGCCAAGTCGATGCCGGTGATCTGCGAGATGCGCACGGTGCGCGTCTCCCAGTGCGGCGTGTAATCGGTGTCGGTGCGATAATCGCAGTTGCGGACGTTGTGAAAAGTGAACTCGTCGCCGTTAATGTCCGCCCACGCCAACTGCGCCACATCGGGTTGCCAGTTGCCATCGTTGCTCGGTTTGAGTGTAAGCCACCAGATCAGGACAAGGCCGAAGGCGAGGAAGACGGCGCAGACCTTCTTCGCCGCGCCGCGGAGAAAAACGATCGCCGCGATGATTGCGGCAACAAACGCCCACGCGACAATTGGTTTCCCCACGGGAAAGTCGTAGTGCAGCGCGCCGAATGCCCACGCAGCGCAGCCAAGCGCAATCACCCAGGCAAGCGTCCACGCGAAAGCGCGCAGCGCGCGCCAGATCATTTCAGAACCCCACGCAGCGGATACATCGGAAGTATCAGGATCGAAGAACTTCGCGTCAATCGCGGCAGCCAATTCGTAGGCTCACCGGGAAGCTTGAGCAATAGTCGTTGCCGGTTTTGAGCTGCCGCTGCTTCTAAGATGTAAACGCAGAATCCGGTCAAGCTCGGCGATCGTTTGCGGAAGTTCACACGATCCATGCGGACCGGGCACAATGCATTCGGATTGCGCCCCATCTAAATGAGAGCTCCAGTAGGGTACGACGCCGTCACTGCTGTCCGCGAGTGGTCCCGGCTTGCCGCGGTTACCGATGATTGAGTTGTAGGGCGCCTGGATTGGCTCCTTGTTGAGAACCGTGAGATACGGTGCTTTCGGCGCAAGGTTGCTGACGCTGTTAGGGAGCCGGCCATTGTTTATCTTCCTCAGCGTCGTCTCAGGGATCTCGCTTTTCATCGTCGTTTCAAGGTCGACCGGAAGCGATATCAACTTGATGGCAAGTTCGCCGATCCCGCCTGACGCCATTTTGCTGCCGCGATGGGGAGTACAAATGAAGACGACCCGTTTGATGCGCGGGTTGGCTTTGAAAGTCGTGGCTTTCGTAACAAGGTCCGCCGGTTGGAGCGTGGCGAAGAGCTGCATGGCTGGTTCGCCCAGCGTTTTCTCCCAGTCGGCGCGAGTGATGCTCGTCACCTGCGCCTGCGAAAGCAATCCCCCCATACTGTGGCCAACCAGGACATAGCCTTTGTGATTCGGATAAAGTTTATCTACTCTGGCCAATTCTTCGCGCAGACGTAACGCCGAATAGAGGACGGGATTACCGGTGGGATAGGCGAAGACCCAGAATTGGTAATGTTTGCGTATCTCAGGATCTGCCTGGAGACCGTTAATCGTCTTCACCCAATCAAAAGGAGTTGAAATAAGCCCGTGGACAAAGACCAGAGGAATCCGGTCGGGATCATAAGGCTGAAGAAAATATAGCCCCGTCTTCTTTTCGTAATGAGCGGCTCGTAATGCCCCCATTAATCCTACAAACAGCAGATTGGCCGGCGGCTGGTAGTAGCTGATCGGGGCGGAGAAATTGGCTTCCAGAGGACGAACTTTCCCTTCAACAATTGCCGTCGGTTGCTTCGCCGGGCGACGAAGCGCAAGCGTGGCATCGTTTCCGTGAAAATCCAACGTCGCCGTAACCGCTGCAGCAATTCCTCTGGGCGGCGCGAACTTTTCTGGTGGATTGACGATTCGGACTCCAACAAGGGCGCCGCCAACACCCTGTTGAATGTTTTCCTTCCTGATCAGTTTCTCTTTGATCTGCTGTTCAAGTTCAAACGTGGTGAAGTAGTTCGGCGCCCAGACTGTGTTACTGGCGGGTTCGAGCCGTAGATGATACGTCGCGTTGTTTGCGGTAAGAGTCAGCGGATGGTTCCACAACCGCCCTCCTTCACTGGTGCGAAGAAGAACGGCAAGTTCACCGCAGGCTGCGTTGTAAGTATCGCACGCTGGTGTCTCTTGAGCGCCGGGGCCCAGCAGTGGAGCGGTCATGGCAGCGACCTGCAAATAATCAGCGGCTCGTGTCTCGACCGGCACTTGCGGAGAGCGCGCCTCGCGCACGATGCTGGCGGCAGGCGCGTATTGAAGGCGGCCGGCTGTTTGCGGCGTAGTCGCGCAGCTGGCAAAAAACGTGAGACATGTTCCGGCGGCGATGAGCTGAAGCCGACCTGAAGTTTTACGTTGCGATGGCATCTCAGATTCTAGTTCGCGCGGTCTGATCTGCGTATTGGACTAAAGTCCTATGGAAAATGCAAAGATAATTTTGTTACTGTTCTTTTTGTTTCACCTGAAACGTCGATCATTCCTACATCAAATGCGAAATCCTGATTCGATTTGCTACCGCGTTTTGTTCAGCCTGACATTGGCGATTCTCTGGGTATCCTGCGCATCGTATGGCCCTTACCACGCGAACACTTCCAGTGAACCGCTCAACTCGGTTCGAGGCCCCAGCGACGGGCGCTACAAATTCGCCTTCATTGAATTCGGCGATCAGGGTTCGGCCTTGGATACATCACAACGAGCGGCTGCCATCAAAGTGATTCGCCAGGCCCAGCGCCCCCTTCTTTTCGTTTACATCCACGGCTGGATGAACAATGCCAATTCCGGTGACGTTTGCCGATTTGAACACTTTATTGATATGATCTCGCACCTTCCCGAGGTGACCCAGGGAAAGATTAATGTGATCGGTGTTTATATCGCGTGGCGCGGCAAGGACCTTACCGTGCCAGGCTTGGATCTGCTGACTTTTTGGAACCGCAAATCGACGGGCGGCGAAGTGGCAGCGCAAAACAGCTGTCTGGCTACTATTAACGAACTAGCACTCGCTGCGCGCGAGCCAGGCAAGCAGGTCCACCATTGCGTGCTGATGGGCCACTCGTTTGGCGGATTGGTCTTGAGCAATACTATTTCTCACTCAATCCTCGATGCGAGCAGCACCGGCGCGCGCAACGCCAGTCCCTGGGACATGGCCGTTGCGTTCAATCCAGCGGATAATTCCATCGGCACTCGGCAGTTACTATCCGAGTTAGATTATCTTTATCAGTATGACCCGGCCCGCGGCGCTTATGTAGGCAGGACGCCCGGAGCCGAAGAAGGGGCTGTGATGAACGAGAACCGTCCCCTTCTCATCGTTCTGCAATCGGAGAACGATCAGGCGACAGGGAAATTTTTTCCAATCGGCCAGGGTCTCGCAAACACTATCAATCTTCATTACCACTGGGACAGGGTTCCAGTGCCTGGCGGCAACGGACAAAAAGTATCGGAGAGAGAGTTTCAGACCCACACGCCTGGCAACGATAAGTATCTGGTAAATTTTAATGTCGTTCCATTGGGCGGAGCTTCGCCGCCGTCGGGTCTAACAACGAATGAGAACCGGGCCTTCGAAGCCAATATTCGACGGAACGTGCGTGGCCGAACCTTTCTCACCAGCGAAAAGAACAATGGTCACGAAAAACAATTCTGTCGCGGTCCAGATTACAATCCGAATGAGACGCGCCCTCCCACAGGAAACGAAGACTGGCGCCAATGGGAATTTGTCTACAGCGGCAATGCGCGTGTGCCCTGCTGGATTGTGCGCGTACCTAAGGACATTATTTGGGGCCACGGA
>DASXSC010000173.1:0-4587 GCA_036506215.1 Pyrinomonadaceae bacterium
GGCGCAGATGCGCTGCTCAAATTCGCGCAAAAAGGGGCCGTCATTGGTCAGCCGCTTTCGGTCCAGGAGATCGTTTATTCGCTTAAGCAGCGCCTCGCGATCTCCGATGTTAGGTCGACCCACATGTAGCTCGCTACTGAAGGCGGGTTTGCCACCGAAAATGGCGAGATCGCCAACCCGCGATTTTATAACAGCCATGTTTTTAAGTATGCTCTTATATGGCCGGTCGGCGGTGTTGCAACGACCGATACGCAGGAAAGTAGCCGGTTCTGTCCGCAGGATCAGCTGCCATCCGAGCGCAAAGCGCTGCGTAGGTTGCCGGATCATAGACTTGCTTAAGGCAGCTCAAGGCAAGCTTCGTACCGCCAAATCTTTGTTTGAATTCAGCGAGGCTATCCCCAGCACGAACCCCACCTCCTAAGTTTAATAGCGGAATGCCGATCGATTTGAAATAGTTCACGCCATACCAAAGTAACGCCGCAGAATGAGCTCGGCCTTCAGGCAGTGAAACATTGAATAAGAAATCTGCCGCATAGGCCGTGCAAGTAAATACGGTCGCAGCTTCCAGCTTTCCCGGCAGGCCCGCTCCGACTATCAATACGCTATCCAGAGCAAACAAGCTTTCGATAGTCGCTGCCGAAAAGGCGTAAACTGGCGCCGCTCCTTTTTGACGGAAAAATTCTACGTAATTCTTAAGGAAGAAGTCCGTCAATGCGTGCTTTTCGAGAACCAAGCCAGCACAAGCTTTTTCCCACTCCTTAAGCTGCCTTTTTCTGTTCGTCGATAGTTTCGAGAAAAGTTCCTCGCGGCTTAGCGTCAGATCCAAAACGTAAATGTTGTTGTGTGAGTACAGCTCGTTGCTGTCGAAATAAATCTTGTTTTCGAATATCGGGTTCAAGCCGATATAACCACAGACATATCCTCGGCTTTCGACAAACTTTCGCCAGTGGTGAGGGAAATCAGCATAGTCACCCCTGCCGACGAAGCCAGAGAACCCATACGGAGTTACGATATCAACGTGACCTTCGAATTCTCGCTCCGCGATCGGGCAGACGATGCGGACTTTTTCAGCCTCAAAGCAATATAGGTAGGTTCTGAAGCCGGTCGTTAGACGCATCGCGTAGCAGTTTTCCCAAGTATGGGCGAACGCATGCTTGATCCCCTCTAAGGCATTTCTCCATTCGGCAGGCGATTCGAGGGGAACACATTTTTGATGCATGACTCGCCCGTGCGAAAACTTCGCCCAAACTATTCAACGGAATGCGGCAAACTTTCTTCAGACCAACGCCGTTCCGGGCTCACTTGCGACTGGCGATCTAAACGAGCCCAATTTCTAACGCTAGCTAGGCGTCTTTTAATTTCTTGCCTGATCATCTTGAAATCTCGTTCTCACCGAATCTGACCGGCTTAGGCAAATTGCGTGGACGTTGATCTATGCCGATGTACATGCCGCGCCCGAAGAGGCCTGTCGGATCGTGTCGAACCTCCAGCTCACATTTTTGAAATGCTTCGAGATATTCTCCGTGAGCAAATAGGCCCATCTCGTGCCGCTCCGTAAAGTGATCGACTCCGTGTGGAGTACCTACGAGGTAATGAATATCAGATACGGAAATGCGCCCCCGTAGTTCACTCAAGTACATCCAGGCTATCTTAAGCTCTGGCTGATCCACGAAGTTCACCGTTAGTCTGCCTGTGCAATAATTTTCTGGGCTGAACCATGGTTCGACAAACAAGACTCCCCCAGGTCTAAGGTGCCGGCTCATGCTTGAAATTGCGTTCTCAAAGTTGTCGATTGTCTTGACATAACCGATCGAGCTGAACAGGCAGGTCACGACATCAAAGGAGCGACCCAAGTTGAAATCTACCATGTTTTCCTCGTGGAATAAGATTCCTGGGCAGCGCTGGCGAGCGATTTCGAGAAGTTTTGCATTTAGATCGAGGCCTTCGACTCGGTAATGCGACCGCAAATGCTGCAGGTGTTGGCCAGTGCCACATGCGACATCCAGCAATGTGGTTGCACCGGGACAGCTTTGTTCAATCAGCGCATGAAGCTGCCTCGCGGCTGCGGCATAGTCCTTGAAGTGATAGAGCGCGTCGTAAAACTGGGCTGACTTGGTGAACATGTTACCCTTGGCCGGATGGGAGATGCAACTTGTAAGTCAAAGATGGTATACAGTACTTTCGCCGCCCGCGCCGTCCTAGCAAATTCCTGTGTCTTCGTCCCTCCGATAATGAACACCAAGGTGCGTATCGCCGTAACGCAGCGAACACGATTCGCAGTAGGAGACAACTTCAAGACACTTCCGCTGTTCATGGCCACGATGAACTTGCTAGGATGATAAGAGAAAACTAACCTCTGTCACGAATAGTTGCGTTCGTTGGGCAATCTTGCGGCAGCGGCCATGCCAGACAAATCGTTTTCAGATACATCGTGGCTTCGCAACAACCTTTCCAAAGTCGTTGCGAATGAGCACAATTCATGGCGTGCGAGGCCAATCTTAATCGGGGAGAACCGCGAATTGTGTGACCGCTGTTTCGACCGACCAGGCTCCAAGAATCTTAATAGGTATTCCACTTGAAAGCGAACCGAAGGAACGAGGATTCTAAGGTGCAATTGTTGTCGGATGCTTCCGTTATCGGAGGAATGTTTGGGCTCGAGCTTTTCGAATGCAATGCCTCATTGAAGGCGAGGGAAGTTCCGCATTTTTTGAACAAACATCACTGTCTCCTCGCGACTGCACGGTCGGCTGTAAAGGTGTTGGTGCGGACATTGTGTCCCGCGACTGTCTGGCTCCCTTCTTACATCTGCGGTGTGGTGATCGACGCGGCTCGGGAGCCTGGGGTACGCGTGCGCTTTTACGAAATCGATCAGTCACTCAATATTCCTGGAGACGATTGGCTCGCGGAGATTCAAACGGCGGACTTGGTACTATTTGCTGATTACTTTGGCTTCGAGACGTGGAGCGTGCATGCGGCCGAGGCTAAGGCGCGCGGTGCGCGTATTGCGGAGGATGCCTGCCAGGCGATGCTCAATAAGGATTTCTCTCCGCATTCCGATTACATCATTTTCAGTCCTCGCAAATTTGTTGGCGTCCCGGATGGCGGCATTCTTCTCGCAGGAAAGAACGCCGAACTTCCCGACGCGAATCTTCCCGCTCCGCCCGCGCTATGGCTTTTGCAGACCACCAAAGCCTCGATTCTTCGTTCGGAATTTGACCGATACGGCGGCAAGCGAAAGTGGTTCAAAATGTTTCAATTCGTGGAAGCCAATGGCCCAATGGAACCGTGCCGGATGAGCAATCTCAGCGCGGCGATCCTGCGAATCGTTGATTGGGCGACCATCAAAAAGCGTAGACGGCGAAACTACGAGTTTCTCTTATCTGAATTAGGAGACCTGGCGATCTTTCCCTATCTGCCGCGCGATGTGGTACCGCTTGGTTTTCCGATACGTGTCCGAAACAGAGACCGCCTGCGTGAACTGCTTTTCAAGGAGCGAATCTACCCCGCCGTTCATTGGGATATTGCCGATCTTGTTCCAAGGGAGTTTGCCTCAAGCCACCGTCTGGCAAGTGAGATCATGACCCTTCCATCCGATCAGCGTTACGGCCGGGATGACATGAAACGGATGGCAGCGAAAATAAAACGATGCATTGCGGTATGACGGGATATTTGCACCCGCTGTATGCGAAATCTCTGAGCGAATTTGGCAAGCCGATCGAGTTGCCGGAGTCCGGCGGATGGTTGCTCGAGCGGCGTATCCCAAACTCCGATCTCAAGGATGCAATGGGTTGCTATCCGTTATTTTGCTGTACAGACTGGACACACCTCTGTGCCGATATTCAGAAAGTACAGAGCAGGTATGTGACCATTTCGCTAGTGGCGGATCCCTATGCGCCTGTCAGCGCCGCCGATCTGTCGCAGTATTTTCAAACAGTGCGCCCGTTTAAGAGCCATTTCGTTATCGATATCAGCGACCCGACCGAGCGGCACATAAACCAACACCATCGATATTACGCTAGGAGAGCGCTAAAATATATGGAAGTGAGGTTGGTCGATAATCCAAAAGCCTGCCTGGATGATTGGATGCGGCTTTACCAAATTCTGATTGACCGTCACCACCTTCAAGGCATCAAGGCATTTTCAGAATCTGCGTTTGCAATCCAGTTCGAAGTGCCGGGACTAGTGATTTTTAAGGCGAGCCGGGAGGAAAGAACTATCGGAATGCATCTTTGGTATCTTCAGTCGGGTGTTGCTTACAGTCACTTGGGCGCATCTGATCAGGAAGGATATTCGCTGGGAGCCGCCTATGCACTTTACTGGTCCGCGATTAGCGAATTCAAAGATCGTAAGGCGAGAGAGATCCGCTGGATCGATCTCGGCGCCGGAGCCGGCGTAGAAGGCGATGCACGTGACGGTCTTTCCATATTCAAGCGCGGATGGGCTACCGGCACGAGAACGAAATATTTCTGTGGCCATATGGCTGATCCCGAAGCCTATCGCTTGTTAACCGGAAGCGATGAAGTTAGCACAAACTATTTCCCGATTTATCGAGATGGCGAATTGTGCTGAATGCAAAACCGACCCAGA
>DASXSC010000174.1:0-10747 GCA_036506215.1 Pyrinomonadaceae bacterium
GCACAACACCGTGGCCAGCACGCGATCGAATACTGGAACGTGTCGAATGCCGTCGAGCAATTTTTCGATCTCATCGAGAATCGCCTCCTGATTGCCGACAAATGGCAGGTGATCATCGCCCGGCAGCTCGACGTATTTCGCGCCGGGAATCTGTCGCGCCATGTACCGGGCTCCGCCTACGTTCGCGTCCAGGTCGCCGGTGCGGTGAACGATCAGGGTCGGCACTCGAATCGTCGGCAGGATGTTTGTGATGTCGATCTGCGTGTTCATTTTGGCAAGGGCCAGCGCGGCGCCGGGACTGGCGCTGCGGCGTAAATGAGTGGCCCACCACTCTTTGAACCGCTCATCTCTCGCGCGGGTCGGCGCCATGATCGCTGCATCCACCACTCCACCCCAATCCTGTTGGATCAAGTCAAGAAACTTCTGACGCTCCTCGGGCGTGGGAGCCCAGGGATAAGCAGGATCCCAAACGCGTTTGGCGTACGACCCGTACATGACCAGTGCCGACGTGCGCTCTGGATAGGTCGCGGCGAACAGCGCTGCCATCGGTCCTCCTTCGGACACACCAAGCAGCGCCGCGCGCTCCGATCCAACGGCATCCATCACCGCGCGCACGTCATCCATTCGCTGCTCGAGCGTCGGTAACTCAGACTCGTGCACTCGATCCGACAGCCCAGTGCCTCGCTTGTCAAAAAGAATGAGGCGGGAAAAAGATGCAAGACGATTGAGAAACCTGGCATAGGAAGGCTCTTCCCAGAAATAATCCAGATTGGTCACCCATCCCATCACGTAGACAAGATCGACGGGACCGTTGCCAACCACCTGGTAGGCAATATTCACGTCGCCACTTTTAGCGTAATGAGTTTCGGGCCGCGCGTACGCGTATGACGCTGCGCCGCCGGGCGAACCGGACGAAACGAAACCTCTACCCCTCGACTCGAACTCCAGTTCCTGTTTCAGGGCCTTCAGATCAGCCAGCATCTCTGTGGCCGTCTGGTAACGCTCCGCTTTATCTTTGCGCAGGGCGCGATGGACTATGCGTTGCAGCTCTTCGGGGGATTCCGGCACGGATTGACTAAGCGAAGGCGGCTCGAGCATCAGTATTGACGCCAGGACATCTGTCACCGTCTGGCCGCCAAACGGCACCCGGCCAGTCAACATTTCATATAGCACCACGCCGAGACTGAAGATATCAGTGCGTGCATCCATCTTCTGGCCACGCGCCTGTTCCGGTGACATGTAGTGAGGCGTGCCCATAACTATCCCCTGTCTTGTCTTAACCAGGGTGACTGCTTCCAAGCCCTCGTCCGTTTGCTCGGTTAGCGTTGCCAGGCCGAAGTCGAGCACTTTAACGATGCCGTCGGTTCGCAGCATTATGTTCCCCGGTTTGATGTCGCGATGCACGATACCTGCCAGGTGCGCCGCGCGCAGAGCTGAAGCTACCTGCACGGCAATGTCGAAGGCTTCATCGAGTTTCATCCGCCCGGCCTTCAGACGCTCGAACAGCGTTTCACCGTCGATGAACTCGGTCGCCATGAAGTGACGGGTATCCGCTTCTGCGATCTCATAAATGGTTATGATGTTCGGATGATTGAGAGCTGAAGCGGCACGGGCCTCCTGCTGGAAACGGCGCACCCGTTCGTCTGCCGCGGGGAGATAGGCGGGCAACATTTTTAACGCAACCTTGCGTCCCAGCCTGGCGTCTTCCGCCAGATACACTTCGCCCATCCCGCCCACTCCGAGTTGTTCCCGCACAAGGTAGTGACCGAGCGTGTGGCCGACCAATTCTGTTTGCTTGTTTTCCAGCGATTCAGCCATCACTTCTAGAGCGGGCCGTTCGATAAAGCCTCCGGCTTGCTCGTGAGATACGATGAAGCTTTCAACTCTCTTCCGCAGAGACTCATCGCCGGCACAGGCCGTCGCGAGAAAGGCGGATCGCTCGCTGGGCTCGCGCTCAAGCGCGGACTCTAGAAGCGTCTTGATACGCTGCCAATCTTCAGGCTTCATGGCGGTTACTTTTTCGCCAATTCATGATAGAGCCAGGCTTTGGCCGTGCTCCACTCGCGCTTGATCGTCGCGGGCGAGAGACCCACAACTACGGCAGTTTCTTCTATGGTCAGGCCGCCAAAGAACCTTAACTCAACGATCCGGCTTTGCTGCGGATCGATGTTCGCCAACTCTTTCAGCACGTCGTCGAGGGCCACCACTTCCGCCGCTCGTTCCTGAGAAACCACCATAGCTTCGTCAAGTGAAATCGTTTGGGTACCGCCACCGCGTTTCCGATAGGCGTGGCTGCGGGCGTGATCAACCAGAATATGTCGCATTACCTGCGCGGCGACGCCGAAGAAGTGTGCGCGATTCTGCCACTGGACCGCCTCGCGATTGACCAGCCGGAGATAAGCTTCGTTAACCAGCGCCGTCGTTTGCAAGGTATGGCCGGGACGCTCGCGGCTCATATAGCGGTGCGCCATGCGTCGCAGTTCCTCATAAACCAACGGCGTCAATTTGTCGAGGGCCGTTCGATCGCCATCGCTCCACGCCAGGAGCAGTTGAGTTACTTCATGCGTTGATAGTTGAGACACCTGGGATCCTCGTCTCAGCAACTGCGGGTGCGCGCAATTTTACTACCTTTCTCCTCCGCGCGCCCTGACAACTGCTTTAAGACTGAAAAATTTCCGACGTGCTGAGCCAATTTGCTTCGGATTCCCGCTTAGACGGATGGAGATGCAGAGGTCGCCCGTTCAAGGGCAGGCGAAAACTGCAAAGCCGTTTTCAAAGTGGCTTTCCGTCAGACAACCGGCGGGAAGTTTTTGGGAAGCTCGAGTGAAGTCTGGCGGAAGCCAGGGACGCTACGATGCTCATGCTAACGCGAAATAGTTGAAGCGAGTCTATGAACTTCAACGCCGCTTGGCAGATTACTTTCAATTAAACAGACATCCCGGCTTCTGGGATGAATTCAAAGGAGGTCGTCAATGAAAAGCTTTCGCCTATTTCTCAGCTTCATGGCTGTCAGTGGACTGCTCATCGGCAGCATCCCTTCAACCGTTCGCAGCACACCGGCCGTAGGACTTCTGACAACGCCCGACAACTTGTCTGCCACCACGAACCAACAACTGGCGCAGGCCCGGCGGGCAACCGCCAAATATCATGACATCTCGCAGGCCGAAGCTGATGGCTACGTCAATATTAATATTTACGAGGGCGGTGAAGGACTCCACTACGTAAACTTTGGGTTGGTTGACGCGAACTTCGACCCGGCGCATCCGGAAGTGCTGCTCTACGCACCCGTTCCGCACGAGAACCGCATGGAGCTGGTGGCGGTCGAGTACGTTGTCCCCCTCAGCCTCTCGTCCGCTCCGCCCGCAGGCTTCGCCGGCGACGCCGATGTGTGGAGAGAGAACTCCGAAGGGCTGGGCCTGTGGGAATTGAATGCATGGATTTGGCTCAACAATTCGAATGGTATCTTCGCCTTCAAGAACCCACGCGTGCCAGGTGACGAGGATTAGTCTTTCATAACTCACCAAAAATCGGCGCGATAGTTTGGGCAACGGCGTTTAGAGTGCCGGCTTTAGTCGGGCTTTGTTCGGCAGAGAGAAACCCAACTCACGGTCTCTGAACGCCGCGTCAATAACGTCCCATTCTTTCGGTAAGGCACGCTTTCAGACAGGAGAAACTTTCATGAACAGACAACAATGCCAGGTGATTCTATTGGTGGCGCTCGTCGTTGGCGCTGTAATGATTGTGACGCAGAGAACTTCTGCCAGCGGCGGAGACAGTATTCTCGACGACCAGTTATCCCAGGTTCTCACCCAACACGGGTTCACGGGCACTGTGGGCTCGTCTCTCGAGCGGAGGTTAGGACGGAGAATCGACAATCAGCTCGCCGACCTGGGGCGCAATCTATTCCACGACACCATCGTGGGCCTCAACAACGACAACTCCTGCTCAGGCTGTCACTCGGCGACGGCGGGATTTGGCGATACGCAGTCGATCGCCATCGGCATTGAGAACAACTTCATCGTCGGGCCGGATCGGACGGGACCGCGAAACCAGCGGCGCACACCGATGGCCGCGAACACTGCCTTTTTCCCAAACCTAATGTGGAATTCGCGCTTCGCCGCGCTGTCTTTCGACCCGTTCGACAATAGCTTCGGGTTCATGTTCCCGCCTCCTGAGGGCCTGACGCTTTCGGACAAGACACACCTGCTGGTTGCGCAGGCGTTTATTCCGCCGACGGAGCGGGTAGAGGCGGCGGGCTTCGTCTTTCCCGGAAACAACTTCGACATCCGCGCTGAGGTCATCCGGCGGATCAACGACGTGCCTGAGTATCGCAAGCTCTTCGGCAAGATCTTTCCTGAGGTGAAGGCAGGAGGGTCGATCACCTACGACATGTTCGCGCAGGCGATCGCTGAGTTCGAATTCACGCTGGTCCTCGCCAACGCGCCGGTTGACCGGTTCGCGCGCGGCGAGAAGAACGCGTTGTCCGACGATCAGAAGCGAGGCGCGCTGCTGTTCTTTGGCGGCGCCAACTGTGTCGCTTGCCACGCCGTCTCAGGACAGTCGAACGAAATGTTCAGCGACTTCCGTGAGCACGTCGTAGGCGTGCCGCAGATCGCCCCGGCGGCCGGCAATCCGGCGGCGGGTAATGTCACTTTTGACGGTCCCGGACAGAATGAAGATTTCGGGCTGGAGCAGGTGACGGGCAATCCGAATGACCGCTACATGTTCCGCACCTCGCCGATCCGGAACGTGGCTTTGCAGCCGGCGTTCTTCCACAACGGTGCCTTTACGCGACTTGAGGACGCAATTCGCTTTCACCTTAACCCGGCAGGTCAAGCGCCCAATTACGTGCCGGCGGTGGCCGGGATAGCGCCGGATCTGCGCGGCCCCACGGGCCCCATAGCACCGGTACTGGCGCGCCTTGATCCCGCGATGACGACGCCGATCAACCTGTCGAATGATGAAGTCAAGGAGCTGGTAGATTTCGTCCGCAACGGCTTGCTCGATCCGAAAGCCAGGCCTGAAAACTTGCGCAGGCTTATTCCGCGCCGCGTGCCCAGTGGCCGGCCGATCCAGCTTTTCCAGTAGTGCGTTCGTATGACTGGAGCGTGAGCGACCTCGTTTGCCGCCATTCTCAATGCTCGCCGCCGGGACCTTTGCGCTCCAGTCGCGCGAGCCAGCGCGGTGACTTCGGGCACGAATTGAAATGCGGGTTCGCATTGGGGGCAAGCGAGGTGCCGGCAAGTTCCAGGAACTCTTTTGTGCCAACTGAGTACGCGCTCAAGGCGGACGAGGACTGTTCGCGATCCCGGCATCTGGCACTGGTTTCCATAACGACAGACTTTTAGGCAAAACCAATCAAAGCAAAGGAGTGGGCCATGCCAAAATACTTGTTGATCGAATCCAGAGATCCTTTTGAATCACGTGACACAGAGTTTCTAGAGCGTACGGCTACAGCTCTAAAACAAGATGGTCATGCCGTCACGGTTTTTCTCGTACAAAATGGAGTTCTCGCCGTTCGCAAGAACGCGCGGGACTCCTGCCTGGCCCGGCTGGCCAGTGCGGGAGTCGCATTGCTGGCAGACGACTTCTCGCTACATGAGCGAGGGATTCAACCGGCAGAGCTACAGCCGGGCATCCAGCGGTCGGACATAGAAGCTCTGGTAGATGCTCTGGTCGAGGAAAAGACAAAGGCCATCTGGCACTGAAGGAGGCAGCTATGACTGAAAGGACACTAACCCTGGCGTTGATGGACCCGCCCTATGAGTCGGCCAATTCAACCACAGCCCTGCGAATCATCTCCGCAGCCTTGCAGAAAGGAATTCACGTAAACGTGTTTGCTTACGAAGGCGCAGTCTGCCTGCCGCTGAAAGAGCAGATGCCCCACGCCAATCCGGTGAAGGGCACGACTGTTGAGCAGGAAGAACACCCAACCACCAGGGCATTCATCACCTCGCTGCTCCAGATTGGAGATGGCAGCCCGCTGCTGAATTGGGTCAGTTGTGGATTGTGCGTCGATGAACGCGGAGCGGGAAATGTGGTTGACGGCGTAAAGCGTGGAAGCCCGGCGGATTTCTTCAAGATGGCCCAGGAGTCGACCAACACATTAGTGATTCCGACAAAATGAGATCAGGGTGAATGCCTCTGCGGACGGTAGTAGTCAAACCTGTGTTGCTGTGAAGGCCGCTAGCCCGACCATTAGGAAGGGCTCAGTTCCGCAAGCCGGCGCCTTCCCTGACGGTTAATGTCCCACATCGCGATCGAGAGATACAAGAACCATCACCTTAGGACAGAGCGGAGAGAGAAGATCATGAAAATTCTCAACATCATAGAAACAGCTTATCGCGCGACGCTCGAGGAGCAGGACGACACGATTCTTTGGTTGAGTAGCGCCTTAAAGAACGCGGGCGCCGAAGTGGATTTGCTCCTCAGAGGCAATGCGGTGAACTATCTGGTTCTCCAGGAATGCCCGCCTCTCAAAATAGGTGACATTGGAGTCAACCATCCCGCGCGGCCAAATGACGACATCGGCAGGCTTTGCGAAAAGGGCGTAAAGGTATTCGTCCTGGCGGCTGATCTGCAAGAACGTGGAATCGCCAAAAGCAGATGTATGAACGGCGTAAAGATGATTCGCAGTGATGACCTGATTGAGCTGATGGAAGACTACGAACAAGTTTGGCACTGGTGAACTTCGCCCTCCTGCGTCACATTGCAGCCATGAGGCAATTCGTGCAAGAACTCGGCGGCGCGTGCTGCGCCTATGTGCGCGGCGAGAAGGTTGTCGACCTGTGGGGCGGCATTCGAAACAAGCAGACGAATGACCCATGGGAAAAAGACACGATGGTAATCGTATTCTCGGCGACCAAAGGGTTAGCGGCTCTGACGCTCGCGATCGAGCACTCTCGCGGTTGGCTGGATTATGAGGAACGCGTGTGCAAGTACTGGCCAGAGTTCGCTCTAAGCCTTTGAGGGCTCCCATCTTGGCCTCAACTCAGGAATTGCACCTGAATGGAGTTACTTACAGCACGATCGAAATCGTTCTTACGAATTGAGTTGTGGTGCTGCTGGCAGTTCAAATGAGCAACAAGCGTGCCTAATACCTACTCCGTTGCGTTTTTATTTTGAACTTAGATCGGAGGTGGCAACTAGTTGGGGTTCTTGAACTTCCGGGACATGCCTCACACAATTGAAGCAAGAATTCGATCACCAATAAGTCCGTTGCTATTCATCAAGTCGCAGAGAAGACAAACTGTAAAGTATTGAAATGAGTGGTGCCGAGGGAGGGATTCGAACCCTCACGGGATTACTCCCAACGGATTTTAAGTCCGTAGCGTCTGCCATTTCGCCACCCCGGCGTGTCGTCAGAAGATAACATAGCCAGTGGGCAGTGAGCAGTGAGCAGTTAGCCGGGACCGGTCGGGTAGTTGCGGCTCAACGGCACCGGCGCAGCCGAACACAACCAGGCTTGGGGCGCTCGCCGCTCCGAAGGAGCTTCTTATCGGTGGCGGATTGCTGTTCACAATTCACCGTGCACCGCACCACTGCTCACTGCCCACCGCCTACTGGTGTTAGAATGCAGTTGTTTTCTTGTGGTGTCCTTCCCTACGCGACTGATGACTGAAGAGCAGGAAGTTTTCCTCAAGCATATTCAAAAGAAAGGACTGAAGCGCACGGCGCAGCGCGATCTGATCCTTGAAGTGTTTCTCAACACTGAGGGTCATATGTCGGGCGAAGATCTTTATCGCCTTGTGAGCGCGAAGGATTCCACCATCGGCCAAACAACCGTTTACCGAACGCTGCGTTTGCTGACGGAAGCCGGGTTGGCGCGCGAAGTGCGATTCGGCGATGGGCGCGCGCACTACGAGCACAATTACAAACACCAGCATCACGATCACATGATCTGTTCAGAATGCGGCAAGATTATCGAATTCTACTCGCCGGAACTGGAAGCAATTCAGGATGCCATGGCTGCGAAGCATCGATTTGAGCTGACCGAGCATCTCTTGCGAATGATTGGTGTTTGCGCGGATTGCCGAAAGGGGCGAACGTCACGCAAGAAAACCGTGGCCGCCGCTCGATGATTTCGTTGCGCCATCAGCCCATACCAAATCTTTCAAATGTCAAAACAACCACCTCGCTTATTCACGATTGTCTTCGCGCTGATTCTGCCGCTTTCGCTGCTCGGCTGTCCGAGCAACAGCAACAAGCCAATCGACATGGCGCCGACGAATTCGTCGACGGGAAAGTCAACTTCCGATTTTGATGGCAATCGTGCGTATGAGCACGTGCGCAAGCAGGTTGAGTTTGGTCCAAGACCGGCTGGTTCAGCCGAACTGGAAAAAACCCGTAGCTACATCATCGACCAACTCAAATCGTACGGACTGAACGTCACGACGGACGAATTCCATCCCACCACGCCGCAGGGGCAGAAGAAGATGGTAAACGTCATCGCCGAAGTTCCGGGTGAATCTTCCGACGTGATCATCCTGTCCAGCCACTACGACACGAAATACTTCAAGGATTTCAAATTCGTGGGCGCGAATGACGCCGGATCTTCGACAGGCGCTCTAATGGAAATCGGCCGAGTGCTGGCGGCGCAAAAGACGAAACCGAAATTCACCTATTGGCTCGTTTTCTTTGACGGCGAAGAGGCCTTCTGCACGGAATGGGAAGACTGCAAGAATCCAAATCCTTCCGATCCGAGTAATGAACTGGCCGACAATACCTACGGCAGCCGGCATATGGTCGATCAATTGATCGCGAAGAACGAGCTGAAGCGCGTGCGCGCGATGATCTTGCTCGACATGATTGGATCCAAAGACCTGAGGCTCGGTCGACCAGAGTTGAGTACGAGGTGGTTAGTCGATGTGGTCTGGCAGACCGCGCGGGAGATTGGTTACGGCTCTCAATTTACGGATGGTCGAGAGGGCGTGGACGACGACGATCACAAGCCGTTCTTACGAGCGGGCGTAGACGCCCTCGACATTATTCAGCTCGGCACGTACTCGTACTGGCACACAAAAGAGGACACCCTCGATAAGATTTCCGCGAAGAGCCTGAAAGTCGTTGGCGATAGTGTGATTGTGAGTCTGCCGAAGATTGAAGAGCGATTGGCTAGCAAGCGATAAATACTTCCAGGACAAACCGATTCCATTCACACCTCGCTTCAGCGAGGTGGTCATCCCCTTCAAAGAAACCTAAGCAACCCGTTTCAAGGGTTTCTCGGTGACAGCCGTTGAAACGGCTGACACATACGCTTTTGCGTTAATCACCTCGCTGAAGCGAGGTGTAAATAAGATGTGCTTTCCATCGGATGAACCTAGCGACTGGCCACCGCCCGCAGCTTCTCTTCCACCGCGGCGCCAACTTCACTGCATCGCGAGGCTTTCTCTTCGCCAATCAAATCATAAGTCAGTGTCTTACCTTCGCTGAGAAGTTGTGCCACCGCGGCTTCAACCGCTTCCGCCGCGCGCAGCAAACGATCATCTGAATGACGATTGCCAAGCCAATCGAGCATCATCTGCGCGGACAGAATCGCGGCCAGAGGGTTCGCTTTGTTCTTGCCGGCGTGTTTGGGCGCGCTGCCATGAATCGGTTCGAACATCGCGTGCTCGTCGCCGATGTTGCCGCCGACGGCGAGACCTAAACCACCCGCGGTGGTGGCGCCATTGTCGCTGACGATGTCGCCAACCAGGTTCGGGCCGACGACGACGTCAAACCATTCCGGATTGCGAATCTGCCACTGACAGAACGCATCCACGTACGCGTAGTCAAGTTTCAGATCGGGATACTCGCGTTCGCCGATCTCGCGAAACACTTCACGAAAGAAGCGGTGGGCGCCGATGATGTTTGATTTATCGACGCAGGTGACTTTCAACTGCCGGTTGCGACGACGCGCGAGATTGAACGCGTAACGCGCGACTCGCTCGGTCGCGCGTCGCGTAATTCGAATCGGCGTGACGCGGCCGTCAGCTATCTGATTCGTTTCTCCGGTGTAAGCATCTTCCGTGTTTTCGCGAATAACGACGTAATCGACTTTGCCTGGCTCCCAAACCTGTTTCAGTTCGCCGTGAATCTTGTGCTTCACACCCGGATACAATTTCACCGGCCGGACGTTCGCATAGAGGTCTAGCTTCTGCCGATTGAGAATTACCTGCGCAAATCCAGCCAGTTGCGGCTCAGGATAAGGCTTGCCCGGTTTCGTGAAGACTGTCTTGCCGTCGACTTCGTGACCGACTGCGCCAAGCAAAATCGCATCCGCCGCCTCGCATTTTTCAAAAGAGCCTTCCGGCCATTCGAGCTCATGTTCAGCGTAGTAGTGACCGCCGCAGGGAATCTCTTCGATTTCAAAGTTGATCTGAAATAGCTCACCCGTCGTGCGCAGCACGCGCAGAGCCTGTGCCAAAACTTCCGGGCCGATGCCATCGCCCGGCAAGGCTACGATGTAATAGGACTCTTTTGCCATGGTTGTTGAAAGAGTCTGACTATAAGCGAGCGGTTGAATAATCGACAAACGCAGTGGCTCTTTGCGAAACTTTGCGCCTTGGCGTCTTGGCGTAAGAATAGGTTGGCTAACTTGATCTTCACGCAAAGTCGCAAAGACGCAAAGGAACGCAAAGAGTTGAGTTTCAAACCGCCCTGGCGTCCCGCTTCAGGTTTGAAGCTGTTTGATTTCTTCCTCTGTGTCCTCTGTGGTAAAAATTTGCCTCATGCTCTCCGCGGAAATCATCGCCATCGGTTCTGAATT
>DASXSC010000175.1:0-47463 GCA_036506215.1 Pyrinomonadaceae bacterium
GGCCGGCGCTTTTGCCGTAACACGAGTGATGTCCAACTTATTGTTCGGAGTGACTCCAACCGACCTGGCGACATTCAGCGTAGTAGCACTGTTGCTGATCGCCGTTGCGTTTCTGGCGTGTTACATACCCGCGCGTCGGGCAACGAAAGTCGATCCGTTGGTGGCGCTGAGATATGAATAAATTCTGAGCTCGCAAATCTCAAATTTGAGATCTGCGATCTATTAATTGCGAGGCGAACCATGGATAGTCTACTGAAGGATATTCGCTACGGCGTGCGCAGCCTACTGAAGCGGCCCGGGTTCACGGTGGTCGCAGTGGTGACTCTGGCTTTAGGCATCGGCGCCAACACGGCGATCTTCAGTTTGGTGAACACGGTCTTGTTGCGGCAGTTGCCGGTACCGCATCCGGAGCAGATCGTCTCCGTGGCCTTAAGAGGAAAGAGCGATCCGATCCTTGCTTTCTCATATCCCAACTACAAAGACTTTCGCGATCGTAATCAGGTGTTGTCCGACCTTCTTATTTACCGGTTCGTCCCTCTGAGCTTGAGTCGGGCGGGTGCCAATGAGCGCGTGTGGGGCTATGAAGTATCGGGAAACTACTTCGACATGCTGGGCGTGCAGGCGATCAAGGGTCGCACGTTTCTGCCGGAAGAAGATCGCACCACACTCTCGCATCCCGTTGCCGTGATCAGTTATGGAGCCTGGCAGCGACGCTTCGGCGGCGATCCCGACCTGGTTGGCAAGGACGTCCTGCTGAACAATCATCCATTTAAGATCATTGGCATTGCTCCCCAGGGTTTCAACGGCACCGAAGTTGTTTACACGCCTGAGCTGTGGGTGCCGGTCTCGATGATCGAATGGATTGAACCCGGTTCTAAATGGCTGGAGAGTCGTAACGCCGGAAACCTTCTTGGCATTGGGCGCCTCAAACCGGGCGTCTCAGTCGCTGAAGCTGAAGCCTCGCTCAATGTGCTGGCGCAGCAACTCGCTAAAGAATATCCCGATACCAATGAGGGCCAGAGCGTTTACCTCACACCGCCGGGATTTATCATTCCGAGTCTGCGGGGATCCGTTGTCAGCTTCACTTGGATCTTAATGGCTGCAGTAGCGCTCGTGCTCTTGATCGCGTGCATAAATCTTGCCGGACTGCTGCTGGCCCGGGCTACCGATCGCCGCAAAGAGATCGCGATCCGGCTCGCACTGGGAGCGAATCGCCTGCGACTGATTCGCCAATTACTTACCGAAAACATCTTGCTTTCGCTCGGAGGAGGGGCAGTAGGGTTCTGGCTCGCGCTCTGGATGATCAACCTCTTAGTGGCTTTCAGACCGCCGATCGACTTTCCCCTTACCATTGAGATCAATGTTGACTGGCGCGTGCTGCTGTTCACCCTCGCAGTGTCTCTGATTACCGGCGCCGTCTTTGGCCTCGTGCCGGCTTTGGATGCGACGCGACCGGCATTGCTTCCGGCGCTGAAAGATGCGACGGCGCAAGCCGGGCATGGACACTCGCGATTGCGTAGTAGTTTGGTGGTCGCACAGTTGGCGCTGTCTCTGATGATCTTGATCGGCGCGGGATTGGTTGCGCGAGCGCTACAGCAAGTGCGAACGATGAATCCCGGCTTTGAGACGCACAACGCGTTGACGGTTTCATTTGATCTCGGATTGCAAGGTTACGATCAAACAAAGGGACAGGAGTTCTATCGCCAGGTTGTTGACCGCGTGCAATCGCTGCCCGGAGTGAAATCGGCGGCGTTAACCACCAACATCCCGCTCGCTCTCAACTACTCGAGCAACAACATCTATGTCGAAGGTCAGCCACCCGAGCGAGGTACAAATCTGCCGGTGGCAATGACGGCTTCCGTGGGCCCAAGGTACTTTGAGGCCATGGGCACACCCATCCTTCAGGGACGTGAGTTTACCGGTCAGGACAAGAAGGATTCCGATCCCGTCGTTGTCGTAAATGAGACTTTCGTTCGGCGCATTATTCCCGACGCGAAGTCTCTCGCCGCCGCCCTGGGTCGGCGTGTCAGCTTCAATGGCACTAAAGGTCCCTTCGTGCAAATTGCGGGCGTCGCCAAAGACGGCAAGTACTTCAATATTGCCGAAGAGCCCCGCTCATTCATCTGGGATCCCCTGGCGCAGGATTATGCCAGCAGCGCGAGCCTCATCGTGCGCACCAACGGTGATCCGGCTCAAGCGATCGCCCTGGTAAGAAATGCGGTGCGTGAGCTTGATCCTAATCTACCCACATACGACGTAAAGACGATTACTGAACACATGCGATTGGCGCTTTTCCCGGCGCGCATTGCGGCCAGCGTGCTGGGTGCCTTTGGCCTTATCGCGCTGATGCTGGCGGCGATCGGAATTTACGGCGTCACGTCGTATTCAGTTTCGCAGCGGACGCGCGAAATTGGCATTCGCATGGCTTTGGGCGCGCAGCTGAGTGATGTGCTTAAGCTGGTTCTGCGCAACGGTGTGAAGCTGACTATTGTTGGAGTTGTGCTGGGATTGGTTGGCTCTTTTCTGCTGACTCGTGCCCTGACGAGCCTGCTTGCCGGAGTAAGCGCTACAGATCCGGCCACGTTTGTTTTTATCTCGCTTCTATTGGCGGCCGTCGCGCTGGTCGCATGTTATCTCCCTGCGCGCCGTGCGACGAAAGTCGATCCATTAGTGGCGTTGAGGTACGAATAGAGCCCAGGTCTTAGGTCTTTGGCCTTTGGCCTTTGGTCTTTGTCGCCTTTCATACGGGCTCGCTACTGGAAGCTAAGACCAAAGACCCAAGGCCAAAGACCAAAGACCAGTTAATAGGAAATTGGGAATTTAGAAGATCGGCCCTGGAGAAGAAATGCAAACACTATGGCAAGACCTGCGCTACGGCGCGCGAATGTTGATGAAGACTCCCGGAGTGACGCTGGTGGCGATCATCGCTTTAACACTCGGCATCGGCGCTAACACTGCGCTCTTCAGTGTGGTCAACGCGGTGTTGCTTCGTTCGCTGCCCTACGCCGACGGGGAGAGGTTGGCAATTGTTTGGGAACACCGGAAGAGCGGCACGGGGAATTCGCAGAACGTAATTAACCTCGGAAACTTCTACGACTGGAAAGAACAGAATAGCGTTTTCGTGGATATGGCTGCGTTCTTTGATCGTAACCTCAACCTCACCAGCGACGGCGAACCCGAAGAGGTGCCGGGACAAATAGCTACGACGAATCTTTTTTCAGTGCTCGGTGTGAACGCTTTTCAAGGTCGAACGTTTGACGCCGGCGATGGAAAACCCGGGCAACCGAACGTGGTCATAATCAGTTACGACCTTTGGCAACGCCGCTTCGGCGGCGGCCAGGTGGTGGGCCGCAGTATCACACTAAACAATCAGGAAAGCACGATCATCGGCGTTCTGCCTGCGGGGGCGGGATGGTATGTCCAAAAAGGTTCGATGATTAACAAACCTCCGGAGATCTGGTCGCCCTGGCAAGTCTCAAATGAACTTCGCCAGCGCAGCGGCCGTTTTGCGCGCGCCGTAGCGAGGTTAAAGCCTGGCGTCACACTGGCGCAGGCGCAAAACGACATGAACATTATTAGCGCCAGACTCTCGCAACAATACCCGGAGTTCGATACTAACTGGGGAGTAAACGTCGTTCCCTTGCGCACGCAGCTTACCGGCGAGATCCGCAGACCTTTGCTGGTCCTGTTGGGTGCGGTCGCCTTCGTCTTGCTGATTGCCTGCGCGAATGTAGCCAACCTGCTATTGGCCCGGGCCTCTTCACGAAAGAAGGAGATTGCCGTGCGAGCAGGTCTGGGCGCCAGCCGCTGGCGAATCACGCGGCAGCTGCTGACAGAGAGCGTACTGCTGTCAGTGGTTGGCGGCGCGTTTGGTTTACTGCTGGCGTGGTGGGGTACGAGGGCGCTGATTGCTTTGAGCCCGCCTGGACTAATGGATCTCCGGAATGTAGCAGTCAATCTTCCCGTGCTTGGCTTCACCTTCGCACTGACTTTGCTCACTGGAATCGTTTTCGGACTGGTGCCCGCCCTCGAGGCCGCACGTTTTGATCTGAACGATTCGCTCAAGGAGGGTGGGAAGAATATTGGGGGCGGCTCGCGCAGTCATCGGTTGCGGAACCTCTTCGTGGTAACACAAGTCGCTTTGGCGCTGGTGCTGCTGGTTGGCGCCGGGCTGTTTATGAAGAGCCTTAGTCGTCTGCAGTCGGTCGATCCTGGTTTCAATCCAAACAATCTGTTGACGATGCGGATCAGCCTGCCCGAGCGAAAGTATGACACCGACCCGAAGGTGATGGATTTTTTCAGCCGGTCGCTCGCGCAGTTGCGGGCTCTTCCCGGCGTTGCGGCGGTGGGAGCGATTAACACGCTTCCGTTTAACGGCCCACACTCCGGGACGCGAATCCAAATTGAAGGTGAACCAGTGCGACCTCCTGGTCAGGAATTACACACGGGAATATGCGTGACTGATCGGAACTACTTCCAGACGATGCAGATTCCGCTGAAGCGCGGCCGGCTCTTTACCGAGCAGGAAGCGAAAGAGATGCGTCACGTTGTTGTAGTCAACGAGGAATTCGTGCGCACCAACCTCCCCGGCCAGGATCCACTTGGCAAACGAGTAACGATCAATATGAAGGATGAAGACGCGCCGACGGAGATTATCGGCATTGTCGGTGACACCAAGCATCTGGGGCTCGATACGGAAACTGAGGCAATGGCTTACTGGCCCCAACCGGAGCTGGTTTATTCCTCAATGACTTTGGTGATTCGTACGCACGGCGAAGCATCGAGCCTTGCTCCGGCCGCCCGCAACGTAATTAGGAGTATTGACCCGCAACAACCGATAGGTGAGCTCAGCACGATGGAAGGTTTGTTGGCTAAGTCCATCGCCCGGTCGCGGTTCAACGCAATTCTCCTGGCGATCTTTTCGTTGGTGGCGCTGGTGATGGCGGCAGTGGGAATTTACGGCGTCATGTCTTATTCCGTGCAACAACGAACTCATGAAATCGGCTTGCGCATGGCGCTGGGTGCTCAGCAAAGCGATGTCCTGCGGCTGGTGGTAAAACAGGGGATCACGCTTGGATTGATCGGAGTGGGGGTAGGCCTGTTGGCATCACTTGGACTAATGAGATTGATTGCGAATCTGTTGTTTGAAGTACCCGCAACCGACCCCAGAACATTCGCTGCGGTGGCGTCCAGCCTGTTCCTGATCACGCTGATTGCTTGTTACGTCCCGGCGCGTCGCGCGACGAAAGTCGATCCGTTGGTGGCGTTGAGATACGAGTGAGTTCTGAGATTTCAGATCTCAAATTTTGAGATCTGAAATCTATTGATTGCGAGGCGAATCATGGAGACTTTACTGAAGGACATTCGCTACGGAATACGCAGCTTATTGAAGCGGCCCGGTTTCACCGCGGTCGCAGTGGTGACGCTGGCTTTAGGCATTGGCGTCAATACCGCGATATTCAGCGTGATCAATGCGGTCTTGTTGCTCCCGTTGGCTTATGGCGAGCCGGTCACACTGGTGAGCTTCCGTTCAAACCAGTCGGCGCCCGATCTGGCAGACATCGAAGCTCAAAGCCACGCGTTCAGCAGTTTTGGTGGTGAAGTCAAGCAAGCGCTGGACTACACCGCCGGCAGCGAGCCGGTTCAGTTTCAGGTGGGCCAGGTTACGGGCGGCTTCTTTGGAACACTCGCGGTGAAGGCAGAACGCGGCCGCTTCATCACACCGGAAGATGACAAAGCGGGAGCGCCGTTTGTCGTCGTTCTGAGTCACGCCCTATGGCTTCACCAATTCGGTGGTGACCAAAATATTGTCGGCAAGACAATTCCCCTGAGCGGAAATGTTTACACGATTATTGGCGTGATGCCCGCGAGCTTTGCTTCGCCACGCGACAACACCGAAGCATGGACTCCCGTACATGTATCCAATCCGGTGGCTGCGAATTTTCGGGGCGTACACTTCCTCCGCACTTACGGACGCCTGGCGGCCGGCGTGAGCCTCGAGGAAGCGCGCTCGGAGATGCAGGTCATCGACAAAAACCTCGCCGCACAATATCCGGCCGATAACAAAAACCGCAGCACCGTTCTAATTCCGTTGCATGAGCGCATCGTCGGCCAGTCGCGGCAATCACTTCTCATCTTATTCGCTGCGGTCAGTTTGGTGTTGCTAATCGCCTGCGCGAACTTTGCCAACCTGCTGTTGGCGCGCGCCGCTGAGCGCGAACGGGAGTTTGTGATCCGAACGGCGCTGGGCGCCGGCCGCTGGCGCCTGATTCGTCAGCTCTTGACCGAGAGCGTGCTGGTCTCTTTGGCAGGCGGCGCGATTGCCGTGCTGTTATCAATCTGGGCCACCAGCTTGCTGGTTGCGCTACAGCCGGACAATTTGCCCCGCGTACAGGAAAT
Source organism: Pyrinomonadaceae bacterium (assembly GCA_036506215.1). GTDB lineage: Bacteria > Acidobacteriota > Blastocatellia > Pyrinomonadales > Pyrinomonadaceae > PSRF01. The sequence goes on from DASXSC010000175.1 coordinate 6,400, forward strand.
ACATGTAGACGGGCGCGTACTCGGTTTTACATTTGGCGTTTCATTGTTGACGGGGATCGTCTTTGGGTTGCTGCCTGCGTGGGCAGCGACGCGCAGCGGCGTCAGCGAGGGCTTGAAAGAAGGTGCCAGAAGTGCGACGGCAGGCGGATCACGACAACGTTTGCGCAGCACTTTTGTTGTCGTAGAACTCGCAGTTGCTCTCATTTTGTTGGTAGGGGCGGGCTTGCTGATCAAGACGTTTTGGAATCTGCGCTCAGTTGAACCGGGATTCACTCCTGATCATCTGTTGACGATGCGCGTGGAATTACCCGAAGCGCGCTACAAGGAAGTCGAGCAGCAGACACGTTTTCGTAGGCAGGCGCTCGAGAACATTAATTCATTGCCAGCCGTCCAGGCCGCGATGGTCAGCGAGCTGCCGCTTAGTGGCGACTCGCTCAACCATGACTTTTTGATCGAGGGGCGTCCACCGCTGACGCCCGGCGACGAACCCAGCCTGGAAACACGCAGCGTAATGGGAGACTACTTCCACGCAATGAAGATTCCATTGCGTCTGGGGCGCGACTTTGGCCCGCAGGACTTCGTCGACAAAGCTCCGCTGGTGGGCATCGCTAACGACGCCATGGTGCGCCAGTATTTTGCGAACGAGGATCCGCTTGGTAAACGCATTCGCTGGGCGCGCAATCCAGAAATTCAGTGGATAACCATTGTTGGGGTAGTCGGTGACGTCAAACACTTCGGTCTCGACTTGCCCGAACAACCCGCGCTTTATTCACCTTACACGCAGATCAACCCGTGGAAACGTTGGATGACGTTCGTCGCCCGTAGCCAAACGGAACCAACGGCACTGGCGCAAGCTGTCAAACAGCAAATTTGGAAAGTCGATTCTCAACTGCCCGTCAGTAAAGTCAAAACCATGAGCGAAGTCTCAGCAGCTTCTTTCGCCGCTCGCCGTTTCAACATGTTGCTCCTCGCGATTTTTGCGGGACTGGCATTGGCCTTAGCAGCCGTGGGTATTTACGGCGTGATGTCGTATGCCGTGACGCAGCGCACCCAGGAGATTGGCATTCGCATGGCCCTCGGCGCGCGCGCGACCGACGTGCTGAAACTGATCATTAAAAACGGTATGACGCTCACACTGCTGGGAGTTGTGATCGGCGTAGCGGGTGCACTCGCCCTGACGCGATTGCTTACGACGCTGCTTTTCGGAGTTACACCAACTGACAAGCCAACTTTTATTGCGGTCTCAGCGGTGCTGATCCTGGTCGCGCTTTTGGCCTGTTATCTGCCGGCGCGAAGAGCGACGAAGGTCGATCCGCTGGTGGCGCTGAGGTACGAATAAACTCGTTAGATAGGAGACAGCATGGAAACCTTCATACAGGACATTCGGTTTGGCATTCGCATGCTGGCAAAAAAGCCGATGTTCTCGATCATTGCCGTGATTACACTGGCGCTGGGAATTGGAGCCAACACGGCGATCTTCAGTGTCGTCAACGGTGTGCTGCTGCGCCCGCTGCCGTTTAAGGAACCGGACCGACTGATGATGATTCGCGAAACGAAGCTGCCACAATTCCCGGAGTTCTCCGTCGCCCCGGGCAACTTTCTTGACTGGAAAAAACAGAACACCGTGTTCGAGCGATTGGTTGCGTATAAAGGCTCGTCCCTAAACTTGATCGGTACTGATGATCCGGAGCGGCTGCGTGCGCTGAATGTTACCGAAGGTTTTTTTGCGATGCTCGGAGCGCAACCACAGCTTGGGCGCGACTTCCTGGCTGAAGAAGATCAGGTGGGCCATAACAACGTGGTGATTCTCAGTTACGGGTTATGGCAGAGGCGCTTTAGCGGCGATCCCAAAATCTTGAATCAGACAATCACACTCAACCGCCAGGCGTATACCGTGATCGGCGTGATGCCGGCGACGTTTCACTTCGGCAGTGGCGAGAATGAGCTGGATCTTTGGACGCCGATGGCCTTCACCGAGGAGCAAGCCCAAAACCACGGCGGACATGGCCTCGTTGCCATTGGGCAGCTCAAACCAGGCATCACGGTTGACCAGGCTCGAGCCGAGATGTCGGCTATTGCGGGACGGCTTGCCGCGCAATATCCCGTCGATATCGGCTGGGATGTGAAGATCATGCCGCTGTTGGAATTCTCCGTCAGAAGCATCAAACCGGCCTTATTAATTCTGCTTGTGGCCGTAGCATTTGTGCTGTTCATTGCGTGCGCTAACGTGGCCAATCTACTACTAGCACGCGCGGCTGGGCGCCAGAAAGAGATCGCCACTCGCACCTCTCTCGGTGCGAGCCGCTGGCGTATTGTTCGCCAGTTGCTCACCGAAAGTCTGTTGTTGTCACTGCTCGGCGGCGCATTGGGATTGGCGTTAGCCAAATGGGGCATGGACCTCTTGCTGACGCTGGCGCCGCCGGATTTGCCACGCCTGAATAACGTTTCGCTTGACGGTCGCGTGTTAGCTTTCACTGCCACCATCACGTTGCTGACGGGAGTGATTTTCGGGCTTGTCCCGGCACTGCAGTCCTCCAAACCTAATCTGAACGAGACGATGAAAGATGCCGGGCGTGGTTCGACCGAAGGCGGGCGACGCCAGCGTATTCGCAGCACCCTGGTTGTGCTGGAAGTTGCCACGGCCCTGGTTCTGTTGGTTGGCGCGGGCCTGATGATCAAAAGCTTCTGGCAATTACAGAAGGTTGATCCGGGCTTTAATCCGGACAACACACTGACAGTGCAGGTCTCACTACCGAAAACGAAGTACCCGGAAGAAAGTCAGCAGGTCGCTTTCTTCCAACAGCTGATTGAAAGAGTAGCGACACTGCCAGGTGTGCAGTCAGCAGGGGCGGGCCACGTCGTCCCGCTCAGCGGCAACGACTTCGTGCTGGCCTTCGAGATAGATGGCCGGCCTCCTCTTCAGCCTGGCGTTACCCAAAGCACGAACTATTACTCGGTGAGCGCCGACTATTTCAAGGCGATGGGCATTCCGCTGCGTCGGGGCCGCGTCTTTACCGAGCGGGACATAAAAGATTCGCCGCGAGTTGCCGTGATCAACGAAACGATGGCGAAGAAGATCTTTCCGGACGAGGACCCAATTGGCAAACGGATCACTTTTGATAATAGGCAAAAGGGGAATCCCGAATGGTTTGAGATTGTCGGCATCGTCGGCGATGTCAAACAGTATAGTTTGGATCAAGTGACGACCATGCAGACTTACGAACCGTATATCCAACAAACTTTTCCTTACATGACACTAGTCGTACGCACGACGGGCGATCCCACCAACCTAAATGCCGCAATTCGCAGTGAGGTTTTGAAGCTTGATAAAGAGCAACCCACTACCAACTTCAAGACACTTAATGAGTTTTTCTCAATCTCCATTGCTCAACAGCGATTCTCCGTGGTGTTGCTGGGCATGTTTGCAGTAGTGGCGTTGGTGCTGTCAGCGGTCGGTATCTACGGGGTGTTGAGTTATGCGGTCACCCAACGCACGCATGAGATTGGAATTCGCGTCGCGCTGGGCGCGGGGAAGCGCGACGTGCTCCGGCTGGTTGTGGGACAGGGAATGCTGCTAACCGTGATTGGGGTCGCCGGTGGCTTAGGCGCCGCCTTCGCTTTGACTCGCTTGATGGCCAGTTTGCTCTTCGGAGTAACAGCGACCGACGCAGTTACATTTGCCAGCGTGGCAAGCCTTCTACTCGCCGTTGCGTTGCTGGCTTGCTACATTCCGGCGCGGCGCGCAACGAAGGTCGATCCGCTGGTGGCGCTGAGGTACGAATGAATCTGAGATCTCAAATCTGAGATCTCAAATTCTGAAGAAGGAGAAGGTAATGCAAGTATTGCAACAGGATCTACGCTACGGCATTCGCATGCTGGCGAAGAAACCCATTTTCTCGATCATCGCGGTAATCACGCTGGCGCTGGGGATTGGAGCGAACACGGCAATCTTCAGTGTGGTCAACGCGGTGTTGTTACGCGCCTTGCCGTATCACAAGGCCACACAATTAGTTGCTCTCTCCTCAACCAACTCCAGCGGAGATCGCGACGGATTGTCCGTTCCCGAAGTCCAGGACTATCAGGCACAAATGCAATCGCTGGAAGACCTAACAGCTTTTCAATCTCAAAGCGTGAATCTAACGGGAAGTGAGCGGCCTGACCGCGTCCGTGGCGCGTTTGTGACGGCTAACTTTTTCAAGGTTTTCAATCTCTCCCCTCTAATCGGACGCACCTTTGTTGAAGGCGAAGACCGCCAGGGAGGCGAGAAACTTGCTGTAGTTAACGAGAAGATGTGGCAGGAGCGTTTGAATAGCGACCGAAATCTGACAAGTAAAAAGTTGATCCTTAACGGCGAGCCTTACAGCATCATTGGCGTCGTGCCATCAAGCTTCAAACAGCCATTCGATCCCGACGTTGAAGTGTGGATGCCGGTTTCGAACTATCCCGGCAACACAGGAAAACGAGAGTGGCGGCTTTTATTTGGCATGGGCCATCTGCGTCCGGGCGTCAGCTTATCTCAGGCGCAGGCCGAAGCCGGCACCATCGCCAACCGGCTCTCGCAGGCTTACCCGAAAGAGAACGCAGGACGGGGGGCCCGTGTCGAATTCCTTCGCGAGCTAATGGTTCGCGGGGTTCGTCCGGTGCTCTGGCTCTTGTTTGTGGCCGTGGGTGTGATTTTACTCATCGCCTGCGCCAACCTCGCCAATTTGTTGTTAGCGCGCGGGCTTGCGAGACAAAAGGAAATTGCTGTGCGGGCTGCGTTGGGTGCAAGCCGCTGGCGGCTCATCCGGCAGTTATTGACTGAGTCGACACTAATTGGCTTGCTTGGTGGCCTGGGAGGCTTACTGCTGGCCCATTGGGGTTTGTATGCGCTGCTCAAGCTGCCCCAGAACTTTGTGAACACCCAGGAGGCCACGCTCGACACTCGCGTGCTGTTGTTCGCATTCGCAGTGTCGGTGATCACAGGTTGGCTATTTGGACTGGTGCCGGCACTGCAGCTCGCGAGACCCGAGCTGCAATCGTTTCTCAAGGAAGGCGCGCGCGGCAGCGGCGAAGGTTCCAGATGGAATCGTGTGCGTGGAGCTTTTGTCGTGGCTCAGGTGGCGCTATCACTGGTCTTACTGGTAAGTGCCGGACTACTCATCAGAAGTTTTGACAAGCTCCTGCGAGTTGACGTTGGTTTCAAAACGGAACAACTGCTGACTTTGGAATACCGGCTCCCGCGCACCAAATACAAAGAGCCTGCGGCTCAATGGAATTTTCATCGCCAGGTCGTCGAGCAAATTCAGCAAGTGCCCGGTGTGAAGTCGGCAGCGCTCGTGCGTGGACTTCCGTTTAGCGGCAACGGCGCGACAACAGCGATTGTTCTGTCTGACCGGGAACCTCCACCGAAAGGAATGGAGCCGGAAGTAATGTTCAATACTGCAATGCCAAACTACTTCGAGACCATTGGCATTCCCTTGCTCAAAGGCCGTCTCTTCGGGAACGAGGACCAGCCCAATACGCCGCTCGTTGTCGTAATTAACCAAACTATGGCGCGCCGATTTTGGCCCAATCAGGATCCACTCGGTAAGCAGATCAAATTTGCTCAAGATGGTTCGACGGCCGTGGTAGTAGGCGTGGTCGGCGATGCCAAACACTACTGGCTCGAGGAAGAACAGAAGCCGCAGATGTATGACGCTTACAGTCAGGATCCCGGTCTCTTCGCCACGGTCGTCATCCGCACCGCCGTCGAACCGCTAGGCCTGACTGAGCCAGTCCGTCAGGCCATCTGGAAAGTAGATGCCGATCAGCCGATGTGGAAGATTCGCACGGTTGAGTTCCTGGTGAACCGCAGCACGGCAGACCGGAGATTTCTGCTGGCATTGATGGGAATATTTTCGTCGCTCGCGCTAGTGCTGACAATCATTGGCCTGTATGGGGTCATCAATTATCTGGTCAACCAACGCACTCAGGAGATTGGCATTCGCATGGCGTTGGGTGCGCAGATGCGCGACATACTGCGCATGGTCCTAAAACAAGGAATGACACTAGTCTTAACCGGTGTCGCACTGGGACTGGCCGCCGCGTGGTTACTGACTCGCTTGATGTCCCGTTTGCTCTATCAGGTGAGTGCAACTGATCCGCTGACCTTTGCGGTGATAGCGTTGCTCCTGACAACAGTCGCGTTATTGGCCTGCTATCTCCCGGCACGCCGCGCAACGAAAGTTGATCCGTTGATCGCCTTGCGATACGAGTGAGGGTAAAGCGATGAACACATTGATTCAGGATATTCGCTACGGCCTGCGCGGTCTCGGGCGGCAGCCAGGATTCACGTTGATTGCCGTTTTGTCGCTCGCGCTGGGAATCGGTGCTAACACGGCGATGTTCAGCCTGGTCAATGCCGTGCTGCTCAAACCGCTGCAATTTGCGGAACCCGATCGATTGGTAATCGTGTGGGAGGAGTTACCAGCGATAGGGGCGGTGCATGATGATGTGGCCGTTGCAAATTTTATGGACTGGAAAACGCAGAACAAAGTTTTCGACGAGATGGCCGCACTTAGTTTTCGTAGTTTCAATATCACGGGTGATGGTGAGCCGGAGAAGGTTCAGGCCTATGGTGCAACGGCGAATTTCTTACCGCTTCTTGGAACTAAACCGGCGCTGGGTCGTAATTTTTTGCCCGAAGAGGATCAGGCGGGCGCAGCCAAGGTCGCGATCCTTAGTTATGGTTTGTGGCAGCGGCGTTACGGGGCTGACCGCGACGTGCTCGGCAAAAACATTCTGCTAAATGGGCAGAAGCACCTGGTGGTCGGGATAATGCCGGAAGGATTTCGATTTCTCTGGGGAACCACGGGACTATGGGTTCCCGCGGCGTTTTCAGCGGAAGAACTGAAACAGCGTCAGAATAACAACCTCACTGTAGTTGCTCGCCTTAAACCTGGTGCGACAGTTCAGCAGGCTCAAGCCGACATTGGCGCCATCACTGAGCGGATCGCGCGCGATTATCCCAACGAAGCGGCTGGCCGGGAAGCTTCGGTCCTGTCGTTAAGCGAACAAGTGACAGGCAAATCACGCCGGCCCCTAATCATGTTGTTGGTGGCCGCGGGACTCGTGTTGCTGATCGCCTGCGCCAACCTCGCCAATCTTCTGCTGGCGCGTGCGACCAGTCGACGCAGAGAGATCGCTGTCCGTAGCGCAGTCGGAGCGAACCGCGGCCGGATCGTCCGGCAGTTGTTAACTGAAAGCCTCATGCTTGCCGGCCTCGGTGGCGTACTTGGCTTGATCGTGGCCGCGTTCAGCTTTGAATTTCTCAAGAAGTTAATCCCCGGAGGTTTGGTCTCTTCTACGCTGCAAATCGATCTCCGAGTACTCGGCTATGCGCTGCTGGTTTCGTTAATCACTGGCATCGTGTTTGGCCTGCTGCCGGCTTTACAAGCGTCACGCGTCGACTTGAATGAAGCTTTGAAGCAGGGCGGGGGCCGCTCTGGGTTGGGCGCTTCGGGTAGCAGATTGCGTGGCGCGCTGGTAGTCACTGAAATTGCGCTGGCGCTGGTTCTGCTCGTGGGCGCGGGACTCTTGATGAAAACAATTTCTAATCTCCGCGGTCAGTATTCGATCTTGCAGCCGGAAAAAGTGTTGACCGTGAGAACTGTGTTGCAGGGGAAGTATCAGGAGCCTGCGAAACGATGGGCTTTTTACGACGAAGTACTTGCGCGCACGAAGGCGCTTCCGGGAGTTGTCTCGGCAGGCTACACGACGTCGGTGCCTTTACAGTGGCCGGGCGGAGCTAATGGTTTCACAATTGATGGCCCGCAACCACCGCCAAACGTTGCCACCAATGCTATCCACCGCCAAGTGAGTGCCGACTACTTCCAGACGCTCGGGGTCCCCCTGCGCGAGGGCCGTTACTTTGACAACCGCGACGATCAGAATGCGCAGCCCGTCGTGATCGTCAACGAAACTATGGCGCGCAAATATTGGCCGAGTGAAAGCGCCCTGGGCAAGCGAATTAAGTTTGGTGAGGGGCCATGGATCACGATTGTTGGAGTCGTGACCGACGTGCGCGAGATGGGAGTCGATCAACCGGTCAAGGGGGAAATGTATCTTCCTTACCGACAAATGACTACGTTCCCCGCTTACAAGCCGCGCGACCTGGTGATTCGCGCTTCAGGAAATCCGCTCGAGCTGGTAGCGGCGGTGCGGCGTGAAGTGCACGTGGTGGATTTTGATCAGCCGGTCTCAAACATCGCCACCCTCGATCAATTACTGGACGACGCTACCCAGTCGCGCCGAGTGGGAATGATGTTGCTGGTGGCATTTGCCGCGCTCGCATTCCTGCTGGCCATGATGGGGATTTACGCAGTGCTGGCCTACTTCGTCACCCAACGCAGAGGTGAGATTGGAGTTCGCCTGGCGCTCGGGGCCCAGCCGCGTGCCATTCTGAGTTTGGTTTTGAAGAAAGGAATGGGTTTGGCTTTGCTCGGGTTGGTTATTGGCTTGATGGCGGCCTTTATCTTAACACGCTTGATGGCGAGCTTACTTTTTGGCGTAAGCGCGTCCGACCCAACCACGTTCGCGATCATTTCAGTTTTGTTGATGAGTATAGCGTTGTTTGCCTGTTACATACCGGCGCGGCGCGCGATGAAGGTCGATCCTTTAGTGGCGCTGCGATACGAGTGATGGAGTCCGATAAGCTTCAGCTTGTCGCTGACTATCGAAACAGAATCCATTGCGGGAAAACGACAAGCTAAAGCATGTCGGACAAAAGAACTATTGGAGAAAACACGATGCAGAAAACATGGCAAGACCTGCGTTACGGAACTCGCATGCTGCTCAAGAGTCCGGGGATTACTTTCGTGGTGGTCCTTGCACTGGCTCTCGGCATCGGCGCCAACACCGCGATCTTCAGTGTCGTCGATGCAGTGCTGCTGCGGCCGCTGCCTTACCCGGAATCCAATCGTCTGGTGTTCCTCAATGAAACCAGCAAAGCGATGGATGAGATTTCAGTTTCTTATCCGAACTTCACCGATTGGCGAAACCAGAATCACGTCTTCGAAAACATCGGTGTCTACAATCGCAGCAGCTACAACCTCACCGGCGTTGGCGATGCGGAACGAATCATCACCGGGCAGGTGTCCGCCGACATGTTTGCAGCTTTGCGCGTCAAGCCGGCGTTGGGACGGCTCTTCACCAATGACGAAGACAAGCCCGGCGGAACGCCCGTCGTCCTTTTAAGTCATCCGTTATGGCAAAGCCGCTTTGGCGGTCAAGCGAACATTCTGAATCAACAGATTTCGTTGAACGGCAAGAGCTACACAGTGATCGGAATAATGCCGGAGGGTTATCAATTTCCCAGCCGCGTCGAGATGTGGGTCCCGGTGGGCCAGCTTTCTGGCGAAGCGAGTTGGCAATCACGCGGCAATCATCCGGGACTATACGGCGTGGCCCGACTAAAGCCGGGCGTCACCTTCGCGCAAGCGAAGGCCGAGATGGACACGATTGCCGCGAACCTCGAAAAGCAATACCAGGATTCGAATGCCGGTAACGGCGTCGGCCTACACCCGTTACTCGAAGTTTTTGTCGGTGACATTCGGCGCGCTCTTTGGGTGCTGTTTGCGGCGGTTGCTTTTGTGCTGCTGATCGCCTGCGCAAACATCGCGAATTTGCTATTGGCCCGCGCGCAGACGCGCCAGAGGGAGATGGCAATTCGCTCGGCGATGGGCGCGGGACGCTGGCGCATCGCACGTCAGTTACTCACCGAGAGCGTCCTGTTGGCTTTAATCGGCGGGACGCTGGGAATGCTGGTGGCGCAATGGGGTATCAAGCTCATTCTCTACATAAGTCCTGATGCGCTTCCGCGTTCTCGAGAAATTGGCCTCGATTGGCGAGTGCTGGCATTTACACTCGGCCTGTCGTTTGTCACGGGCCTCCTGTTTGGAGTCGTGCCGGCGCTGCAGGCCGGCGTTGTAGACGTCCATGAAACCCTGAAAGAGACTGGACGCGGCACCTCCGGAAAGCACTGGCTGCGCAGTTCGCTGGTTGTTGTTGAAGTAGGCACGACACTGGTACTGCTCGTCGGCGCGGGTTTAATGATTCGCAGTTTTTACCGTTTGCATAAGGTCAATCCCGGATTTTCCTATGACCATCTCACCAGCTTCTCCGTAGCGTTGCCGCGGAAAAAGTACCCGGAGAACGAACAACGCGAGCAGTTTTACAATCGCCTGCTCGAAAACCTGCGCAGCTTGCCCGGAGTTGAAGCCGCCGCCGCCGCTTCCGGACTACCGTTGGGCAACAACGGCTGGCAGACGGGTTTCGTAATCGACGGCCGGCCACGTCCACCCCGCGACCAAACTCCATTGATGGAAGCGTGCCTGGTAACCCCCGATTACTTTAAGGCGATGAATATTCCCGTGAAGAGTGGTCGTGTTTTTGACAATCACGACGACAGATCGTGGATCGCCGGGAGAGATCTCAGCAAACTCAACGACGATGAAAGACAGATGATGCCGCTGAATTCAATCGTGATTGATGAAGAGTTTGCCCGACGTTACTGGCCCAACGAAGAAGCCGTGGGCAAACGCATAGCGATGGGTAGTGAGAAAAACCCTCGTTTTCTTACCGTGCTGGGCGTAGTGGGTCGAGTGAAGATGGAGGGTCTCGCTCAGGACTCAAAGCGGGTACAGGGCTACTTTCCCTTCGCCCAAATCCCGACAGGCGGCATGACTGTAATCCTCAAGGCGTCTGGCGATCCAAACCAGTTGATTGCATCGGTTCGTCAGCAGGTTAAGTCAATCGACGCCGACCAACCTATCTATAGCATCCGCACAATGGATCAAATTCGCGCAGAGTCAGTGGCGCCGGAGCGTTTGAATCTGACGCTGCTTAGTATCTTTGCGGGTATCGCATTAGTGCTGGCAATCGTTGGTATTTACGGCGTGATGTCTTACTCGGTTACGCAACGCACGCACGAAATTGGCATTCGCATGGCTATCGGCGCGCAACCCCGTGACGTGTTCCGTATGGTGATCGGCCAGGGAATGATGCTCGCTTTAATAGGCGTTGCCGTTGGTTTGGTTGGAGCGTTTGGTTTGACCCGTTTGATGGCTACGATGCTCTTTGGTGTCGAACCGACTGATCCCGCAACGTTCGCCGCCATCGCAGTGTTGTTGACGGGAGTCGCCCTGGTTGCTTGTTACGTACCGGGTCGCCGGGCGACGAAAGTCGATCCGGTTGTATCACTGCGCTACGAGTGATTTTTGGAGTGCGGTGACTTGTCACCGCTTTGGTCGTCGCGACCTGTCGCGATCACCGCAACACGGAATCTAGTTGAACGACTTGGGCGTCAAGCCGCCCAGGGCCAAAGCGGTGACAGGTCACCGCACTCCAAAAAAGGGAAGTTAATTACGAGGTGTTATGGAAAATCTTTTTAAGGATATTCGCTACGGATTTCGCGGCTTACTTAGGCGGCCGGCCTTCACCGTGGTTGCGCTGGTAATTCTGGCATTGGGAATTGGCGCCAACACGGCGATCTTCACTTTGCTCAACGCCGTGGTCCTAAAACCGCTGCCGGTGACTAAACCGGACGAGCTGGTTTTGTTCAACGACCTTCCGAACGAGGGAACAAGCACGCGGGATGAAGGCGACATCCCCACCGGACGGACGGAGCGCTTTTCCTATGCTGCCTACCGTTACTTCCGCGAACACGATTCTTCTTTCCAGGAGCTGAGCGCCTTCCGCGGTGGCGAAAGCCGCATCAGCGTGAGGCGGCCTGATGCACAAGCAGGCCAGGCCGCGGAAAGGGCGTCAGCCCACCTCGTTTCGGGAAATTATTTTACGGTGTTGGGAGTTAATGCAATGCAGGGTCGCGTCCTTGCAAATGAGGACGACTCCGCTGCAGCTTCGCCGGCAGCGGTTATCAGCAATGGATACTGGCAGCAAAAACTCAACAGTGATCCGCAGGTCGTAGGGAAGAACGTTCTGCTAAACGGCACCGGCTTCACGATTGTGGGCGTAATGCCTCCGGAGTTTTTTGGCACGCGCGTGCGTCGTTCACCAGACTTTTGGCTGCCACTGGCATTTCAACCACAGGTTGAACTGCGCAAGTCATATCTCGATGACAAAGATGTCTATTGGCTGAATATGATCGGCCGGCTAAAACCTGGCATAAGAATAGAACAAGCTCAGGCTGGCGTAAACGTTGAGTTGCGGCAATACCTCACCGAGCGCGCCGGAAGTCAACTCAACGATGATGGCCGATTGGCGATTCAAAACAGCTTCGTCACTCTGGTGTCAGGTGCTCGCGGACTTTCGGGCTTACGGTTTTTTTATTCGAAAGCATTGCGCATGCTGATGGTGATAGTTGCGCTGGTCCTCCTGATTGCGTGCGCCAATGTGGGGAATCTTCTGTTGTCGCGCGCCGCTGCGAGACAGGCGGAGATTTCTCTGCGCCAGGCTTTGGGCGCGAGCCGCTGGCGCCTGGTTCGTCAACTGCTGACCGAGAGCTTGCTGCTTGCCGCAATCGGAGGGATCGCGGGCATCATCCTGGCCCAGTGGGGCGTAAGTTTATTAGTCAGCCGCCTGGCGGCAACTTCGCCATTGGATGTTAAGCCGGATGCCTCGGTACTGTTGTTCACTCTCGGCATCTCGCTTTTCTCGGGAGTGTTGTTCGGCATCGCGCCCGCCCTCCGCGCTACCAGCACTGACCTCACTTCCGCGCTGAAAGAGAAATCCAGTCAAGGCAGGAAGCGTCGTTTCAATTTGGGCTCGACACTGGTCGTGACCCAGGTAGCTCTCTCGCTCATTTTGTTGGTTGGCGCCGGTCTGTTTGCGCGCAGTCTGATTAAACTTCAACAAGAGAATCTCGGTTTCAATCGCGACAATGTATTGCTCGTAAGTGTCGACACGCGTTTGGCGGGTTACAAAGCGAATGAACTGAGCGCGGTTTATCGTCAGCTTCATGAACGCTTGGGCGCGCTGCCTAATGTCAGTTCGGTCACCATCGCAAGTTACAGCCCAATGCAAGGCAGTAGTACGAACAGCACTGTTACCGTTCGTGGCTACACGCCAGCTAAGGACGAAGACACCGCGGTGTCTGACATGATGGTCGGACCTAATTTTTCGGAAACGCTTGGTGTGCCGCTCTTCATGGGTCGTGACATTGGCTTACAAGACACTCCAACGTCGCAAAAAGTTGCCGTAGTTAATCAGGCTTTTGCCCAGTCATATTTTCACGATCAGAATCCAATCGGCCGCCGCGCGACCTTTGACGAAAACTCCGACAAGAACGACTTCGAAATTGTCGGCGTGATTGGCGACTCGAAATACGACAGCGCCAAAGCGAAGCCTGACCGTACTGTGTTTCGTCCAATTCTCCAGGTGCAGGACCAGCAGACATTCGCGAACGTATTTGAGCTGCGCACAGCAGGCGATCCGCTAAATCTTTCCGCCGAGGTGCGCGCAGCAATTGCGCAGGTGAACGACAAACTTCCGATTGGAAATATTACCAGCCTTCGCGTTCAGACTGATGACGCGCTTAAGCAGGAAAAACTGATCGCCCAACTAGTTAGCTTCTTTGGGCTACTGGGCTTGCTGCTCTCCTGCGTCGGCCTGTACGGAATCATGACCCATGCGGTCTTGCGTCGCACCAATGAGATTGGTATTCGCATGGCGCTCGGCGCAGAACGCCGCGACATTATTTGGATGGTCCTTAAGGAGAGCTTGCTATTGGTCGCTATCGGAATCGTCGTCGGAGTGCCGGCCGCATTAGCGTCGGCCCGGCTGATTTCCAGTCAGCTTTTCGGACTCAAGCCAAGCGATCCCACAACGCTGGCGACGGCTGCGCTGTTGTTGACCGTTGTAGCGGCATTGGCCGGCTATCTCCCGGCGCGAAGAGCGTCGCGCGTTAATCCGTTGGTGGCGCTGCGGTACGAATGATGTCCGATAAGCTTCAGCTTGTCGCGCTCTGTTGAAAAGACTAGCGGCGAAACCTGCGACAAGTTCAAGCATATCGGACAGTACAACTAAGGAGAAGCACGATGCACAAACTGCTTCAAGACTTACGCTACGCCGTCCGCACGCTGCTGAAGAAGCCCGGCTTGATGTCCGATAAGCTTCAGCTTGTCGCGCTGCATTGAGAAGACGAGCGGCGAAACCTGCGACAAGCTAAAGCTTATCGGACAGGAGAACGAAGGAGACGCATGGTGCACAAACTGCTTCAAGACTTACGCTACGCCGTCCGCACGCTGCTGAAGAAGCCCGGCTTTACCCTGGTTGCCGTCGTAACACTGGCGCTTGGCATCGGCGCAAGCACGGCGATTTTCACCGTCGTCGACACGGCGTTGTTGCGCGGCCTTCCATACAAATCGCCAGAGCGCCTTTATCACCTCTGGGAGAGCACGCCGCAGAAAGAGTTTGCGCAGCGCGAATTCTCTTATCCCGATTACCAGGATTATCAAAAAAACCAGACGCTCGAAGGGATCGCGGCCTACACCGGAGGAGGCGCGATCATGAGCGGCCGCGGGGAACCGGAACGCGTTTTTGCTCCATCCGCAACTGCGAATTTCTTTTCGCTGCTTGGCGTCGACCCTGTGATCGGTCGTACGTTTCAGCCCGGTGAGGACAAGCCGGGCGCGGCACGGGTAACTGTGTTGACGTATGGCATGTGGCAGCGCCGGTTCGGCGGCAATAAAGAAATCATTGGACAGTCGCTGACGCTTAACGGTGACAGTTACACCGTAGTTGGTGTGTTGCCGGCGAGTTTTGAGTTTGCAATGAGGGCTGCCGACCTGTGGCGACCATACCAACCAACAGAGGCGCAACTAACGCGGCGCTTCATGCATGGAACTAATGTTATCGGGCGACTCAAAACGGGTGTGACCCTCGAGCAGGCGCAGACAGAGTTAAGTCTTATTGCCAGCCGCATCGAGCAGGAAAATAAACAATCGCACGCTGGAACGGGCCTTAGACTCGTCCCGCTGCAGGAACAAATCGTAGGACAGGTCAAACCGATTCTGCTGGTATTGCTCGCGGCAGTAGGTCTTGTTTTGCTGATCGCCTGCGCCAACGTGGCCAGTTTGATGCTTACTCGATCGCTGGGCCGGCAGAAGGAAGTTGCCATTCGCGCCGCGCTTGGTGCGAGTCGCTGGCGTGTGATCCGGCAATTGTTGACGGAGTCTGTTCTGCTTTCGTTAACCGGGGGCGCTGCGGGTTTGCTGGTCGCTTACTGGGGCGTGAGCGCTTTGGTCGCAGCTTTGCCGGAAAATCAACTCAATGCGCTGCCATTCCTTAAATCACTGCACATCGATACAAGTATTCTTGCATTCTCTTTCGGACTTTCTTTGCTGACGGGGATTATTTTCGGCCTGGCGCCGGCGCTTCAATCTTCACGTCTCGATCTGAACGAAATTCTCAAGGAAGGTGGCCGAAATACCGGGGGAGGCGCGGGGCATCGTCTCCGCAGCGCTCTGGTCATGAGCGAAATCGCTCTGGCCGTGGTGCTGCTGGTTGGGGCGGGCTTAATGATGAAAAGCCTGCTGCGCCTGCTGCAGGCAAACATCGGATTCAACCCGGAAAACTTACTGACGATGACAGTCGTCTTGCCGGCCGCCAAATATGACGACGCCAACCGCCAGATTAATTTTTACGAACAATTGAAGGAGCGCGTGCAATCGCTCCCAGGTGTCAGCGGAGTGGGCGCGATAGACAATCTGCCGCTGCAAGGCGGAAACACAACGCGCTTCAACATAGAAGGCGATCCGATTCCGCCGCCTGGCCAGGCGATCGAAGCTAACTTCCGCGTTGTGAGCGACACCTATTTCCAAACGCTTGGCGTCCCGATCATCAGCGGGCGAATGTTCGATGAGCGTGACACTGCGGACGCTACCGGCGTCGTAATTATTGGCAAGAGCCTGGCCGACAGAGTTTTTGCAGGCCGCGATCCGATCGGACGGCGGCTGGTTTTCACGTCAGGCCAGGCGCAGCCAGTCCAGGTCATCGGTGTGGTTGGGGACGTGAAGATTGGCGGATTGGATGAGGCGATCAGACCAGTCACTTATTATTCGTTCAGACAAATCCCAGGCATCGGAACAAACCTGGTTGTTCGCACAGCGTCAGATCCGGCCGTCCTGGCCAGCGCCATTCGCAACGAAATCCGCACACTGGAACCCGACGTCGCGATTTTTAATGTTCGCGCTATGGAGGAACTGATTAGTACCTCCCCAGCGGCGTTCATGCGGCGTTTCCCGGCGTTGCTGATTAGCATCTTTGCTGGGGTCGCGCTGTTGTTGGCTGCCATCGGCATTTACGGAGTCGTTTCTTATTCCGTCAACCAACAAACGCATCACATCGGCGTACGAATGGCGTTGGGCGCTCAGGCTTCCGATATCTTGAAGATGGTGTTGAAACAGGGACTGGCACTGGCGCTGGTGGGGTTGGCAATCGGAGTGGTGGCGGCCCTAACGCTTATGCGTCTGCTGCGGACTCTGCTTTTCGAGGTCCAGACAACCGACACAGCAACTTTTGGAATTGTTGTCAGCACCTTGCTGGCGGTGGCGTTGTTAGCTTGTTATCTGCCGGCGCGGCGCGCGACGAAAGTCGATCCCCTGGTGGCACTGAGATATGAGTAGCAACTGAATACTCGGACCGCGGGCGTCCCGCCCGCTTGAGCGCCCGCGGGCGCGACCTGCGGTACAAGATCGCCTTCCTCGATAATCGAGACATGGCTACGTAAGCGGGCGAGACGCCCGCGGTCCCAGCAAGAAGCATGAGTGCACTTTCGGAGGTAAGGTCATGGAAACATTCTTACAAGACATTCGCTTTGGCATACGAATGCTGGCGAAGAATCGCGCGTTTACGATCGTGGCCCTCTTAACATTGGGGTTAGGCATTGGCGCAAACACTGCGATCTTCAGCGTGGTGAATGCTATCGTGTTTCGTGCGTTACCATATGCTGCTCCGCAACAGTTAGTCGGCGTGTGGACGAAGGATCTCAACCGGCCTGGCTCGCAATATCCCGCGTCGCTGCCCACCTTCCGTGACTGGCAACAGCAGTCGCACTCCTTCACCGGATTTGCTGCGTACGCGTTTAATCGATATCACATTTCTGGAAAAGAAGGTCCGGACGAAACACGTGCCGCCTTAACCACAGCGAATTTTTTTGACGTGATGGGAGTAGCGCCAGTGCTGGGCCGACCGCTACAAGCGTCTGACGACCATCAACGCGTCGTCGTGCTCGGCGAACCGCTGTGGCGGCGGCGTTTCAACGCCGACGGAAATGTGGTTGGCAAAACGATCGATCTGAATTCTGAAACCTTCACGATCATCGGTGTTATGCCACCTTCTTTTCGCTTTCCCACGCCGGACATAGAGCTTTGGAGCAGTCTGGCTCCGATTTATGACTTGCCCGGTGGCTCCCGCTCCTCAGTGGGAGATTGGATCAATAACCGCTCGTTGAGGGGCTATCGAGTAGTGGGTCGTTTGCGGGAGGGTGTGCTCCTGGAACAGGCACAGGCGGAGATGAATACGATCGCCGAACGTCTCGCCAAAGACTACCCCGACTCAAATGCCGGCACAGGTGTGGTGCTGGTGCCTTTACGCACGCAGATGGTCGGTGGTTATCAGAAACCTTTGATTGTGTTGCTCGTCGCAGTTGGTTTCATCCTGCTGATTGCTTGCGCGAACGTCGCAAACTTGATGATGTCGCGAACGGCCGCGCGAGATCGAGAAATTGCAATCCGGCGGGCAATGGGTGCCGGCCAATTGCGTCTGATCCGCCAGATGCTCACCGAAAGTATCCTGCTCGCCAGTTTGGGAGGACTACTCGGCCTGCTGCTGGCGAGCTGGGGCGTCCAACTGTTACTCGGCCTGACACCAAAAGACATACCGCGACTCGAAGGCGTTAGTGTCGATCGGGCGGCGCTATTGTTTACGTTCATCGTCTCAATTGCGACAGGCGTGTTGTTTGGATTGGCGCCTGCCTGGCACGCCCGAAGCCTCAGCTTGAACGAATCCCTCCGCGAAGGCGGTCGCGGCATTGCCGGAATGGCCCGAATCAAACGCGTGCGCGGATTGCTGGTGATGAGCGAAATCGCGCTGGCAGTGACACTGCTGATTGGTGCCGGTCTGATGCTCAAGAGCTTTCAGCGGCTCACCGATGTCAATCCTGGTTTCAAGCCCGATCACCTGCTGACGATGGCAGTCGGTTTGCAATTCGTTCGCTATCAGGATCCGGCGAAGCAGATAGCGTTCTTTGAGCAGGCCCTGCAGCGCATTCGCTCGCTGCCAGGCGTAATCGCTGCGGGCGCATGCACCAGCCTGCCACCTTCTTACATTCAGCAAGGCACTGGCTTTTCGATCGAAGGTCGACCCGTGGAAGCAGGGAGTCAGCAGCCCTCGGCTATCTACATGCCGGCAACGGCAGGATACCTGGAAGCATTGGGCTTGCCGCTCGTGCGCGGTCGGACCATCGCCGACGCGGATACAGCCCAGGCGCCCGGCGTGGTGGTTATCAATCAAACGCTCGCCAGCCGTTTCTTTCCGAACGAAGATCCGGTCGGCCGTCGCATGACGATTAGTGGTGTATTGAGAACTATTGTTGGCGTCGTCGGTGATGCCAGGTATCAGGGCCTCGGCGTCGAAGCCGGCCCACAGGCGTACGTTCCCCACGCGCAGAGTCCGTTTCCCGGCATGCGCATCGTTGTGCGCACTACTACTGAGCCAACAAGTTTGATTGCCGCGGTCCGCACGCAGATTCAATCCGTCGACAGCGAAGAAGGACCAACGCGATTCGCAGCCATGACCGAGTTGCTGTCTGAATCAGTTGCCCAGCCGCGCTTCAATACTTTCCTGATTGGTCTGTTTGCCGCGCTCGCTTTCATCCTTTCGGCAATCGGTATTTACGGCGTAATCAACTACGACGTGACCCAGCGTACCGGCGAAATCGGTATTCGCATGGCACTCGGTGCGCAGGCGCCTGATGTCGTACGCCTGATTCTCACGCAGGGAATCTTGTTGACGCTTGGCGGCCTGGCTGTCGGTGTCGCCGGCGCTTTTGCGCTAACCAGATTCTTGAGCGGTTTGTTGTTCGAAGTCAGGCCGAATGATCCGGTGACTTACGTGGCGGTTTCGGTTCTGCTCGCAGTGGTTGCCCTTGCTGCGTGCCTGGTCCCTGCAAGGCGAGCGACGAAAGTCGATCCATTGGTAGCTCTTAGATATGAGTAGCAATTGAAAGCTGGGAGCGCGGGCGTCTGGCCCGTCTAAGCGCCACGGGCGCGACCTGCCGTAGGCGATCAGCTTCCTCGATAATCGAGACATGGCTACGTAAGCGGGCGAGACGCCCGCGGTCCCAGCAAGAAGCCTGAGTCCACTCTCGTCGAGGTGAGGTTATGGAAGCGCGACAAAGAAACATTCCGCTCCTTCGGAGGAGACCTAGGACATAGGCCAAGGCTATGAACATTTCGCCTCTACGAGGCGACAAGCGGAGCTGAGAGCTTAGGGAGTTTACAACTTGCTCCGAGCTTCCTTTAGTTTGTTATTAACGAGGTACGATTATGGAAATGTTTTGGCAAGACATCCGCTACGGAATACGCATGTTGTTCAAGGCTCCCAGCTTCAGCATCGTGGCCACGATTGCGCTCGCATTGGGAATTGGTGCGAACACCGCCATCTTCAGCGTCGTGAATGCGGTATTACTGCGCCCGCTGCCATTTTCGAATTCTGAGCAGTTGATGAACGTTTGGGAGACTGATCCTACTCGAGGCTACCAGCGCGGCACCGCTTCTTACCCAAACTTTGTTGACTGGCGTGAACAAAGCCATGTCTTCGAGCACATGGCCTCATACCACACCAACGACTTCATTATGACGGGCCGAGGTGAGTCCACGCGCCTGCAAGGCGCCGTGGTCAACGCGGACCTCCTTCCGTTGCTGGGAGTCGCTCCCGCAATTGGGCGCGGCTTTCTTCCAGATGAAGATAAGCCGGGTGAACGTGGGCGTGTCGTGTTGTTGAGTCAGCAACTTTTCCAGAAGCGCTTCAACTCCGATCCAAACGTGGTAAACCAGTCGATGGTTCTCGACGGTAAGACCTATACGATTGTCGGCGTGATGCCGAGCGCTTTTCAGTTCCCAATTCAGAATGAGCCCGTAGAGTTGTGGACGACGGTTGCCGTTGACAGGGAAGGTAAGGAGCCAATTACCGAGGAGCGAGGCGCTCACTACATGAATGTAATTGCCCGTCTCAAGCCGGGCGTCTCCAAGGAGCAGGCCCAGGCCGAAATGACTGCAATCAGCGCCCGTCTCGAACAGCAATACCCGGACAAGAACCTGCATAAGAGCACGAAAGTGGAGCCGACGCTGGAAGCTCTGGTGGGCGACATTCGCCCGGCCCTACTAATCCTGTTGGGCGCCGTTGGTTGTGTGCTCTTGATCGCGTGTGCCAACGTGGCGAATCTGCTGTTGGCGCGCGCGATGGTGCGCCATAAAGAAATGGCCATCCGTTCCGCGCTCGGCGCCAGTCGAATGCGAGTCGTGCGGCAGTTGCTGACTGAGAGCGTGCTGCTTTCACTGGCGGGTGGAACGCTGGGATTGTTCCTGGCCGTTTGGTGGTCGGATCTGCTGGTGGCCCTGGGTAAACAGAATATTCCCCGCGCATTGCAGGTGGGACTCGACTGGCGCGTGCTCGGGTTTACGTTGCTGGTTTCTCTGCTGACCGGAGTTATCTTTGGCCTGGTTCCAGCGATCCATTCCTCAAAGACTGAATTAACTGAATCGCTAAAAGAAGGTGCGCGAGGCTCAGGCGAGGGCGCGCGCCGCAATCGAATTCGCGGTGTACTGGTGGTGAGTGAACTGGCAATCGCAGTTGTGTTGCTGGTGGGCGCCGGGCTGCTAATCCAAAGCCTCTGGCGTTTGCGAAACGTCAGCCCTGGCTTTGAATCGCAGAATCTCCTGACCTTTGTAGTGGGAATACCTGACGTCAAATACCCTACTGAGAAGCAGGACCAATTTTACCGCGATCTGGTAGCACGTATTCAGTCACTGCCGGGAGTGCGTTCCGCCGGCGCAGTCATCCCCTTACCTTTGAGCGGGGATCTGTTCCGTATCTCTTTTGAGACTGAAGGCCGGCCCATGGCGAAAGGTGATCTACCTTCCGCTGATTTCTTCGTGGTCAGTGACGATTATTTTAAGACGCTTGGAGTGCCGATACTGAAGGGACGAATCTTCAATCAGCGCGATGGCGCAGCGGCTCCGGGAGTGATCGTCGTCAATAGAAGTTTTGCTGACAAGTTCTTTCCTAATGAGGACCCAATAGGGAAACGCATTAAACCGGGAATCTCCACCACGGAAAAGAAAGCAGACTGGCGCGAGATCGTTGGCGTGGTGGGCGACGTTAGAAATCGCAACCTAAGTTCTGAATTAAGGCCGGGGTATTTCGTTCCGCAAGCGCAAGTGCCCTTCAATCAGATGACCATACTGGTAAGAACTACGAATGACCCGCACACGCTGGTGACGGCTGTTCAGAATGAAGTGCATTCGATGGATGGAGAATTGCCCGTCTTTAATGTTAAGACAATGGACGAACACATCTCTGCGACGGTGGCCGCACCTCGTTTCAATACCACGCTGCTCGTCATTTTTGCGTCGGTGGCGCTAATACTGACGATCGTTGGCTTATACGGCGTGATGAGCTACGCAGTGGCACAACGCACGAACGAGATTGGCATACGCATGGCACTAGGGGCGCAAACTCGGGACGTGTTGCGGCTGATAGTTTCGCAGGGCTTCAAACTAATACTACTCGGCCTGGCGATTGGTCTGGTCGGCGCATTTGCACTGATGAGGGTGATTGCGAGTTTGCTGTTTGGCGTGACCGCTAAGGATCCATTAACGTTCGCTGCAGTAGCGACGCTGCTGGCGTTTGTCGCCCTGCTCGCTTGCTACATTCCGGCGCGCCGCGCAACGCGTCTCGATCCTCTGCGAGCACTGCGCTACGAGTGAGAGCAGGATTCTGTTAGCCAGTAGGCGGGGGCAAGCCCACCTTCCTGACCATGAGCTAACCGCAGAGTTGGACAAGGATCCCGTCTCTGACCTCCGGTGCGTGGTAAGTCTTTGACTTACCGTAGCCTTGCACTACTACTTTTCCGGTCTGTGACCGGCAGGTCGGAGACCTTAAGATTTTTCGGAATTGGCCGGCAAGTCGGAGACTTGCCGCGCACCGGAGGTCAGAGACCTTACCTAACTGGGGGAGAGGGCGACTGGCTTCTGGAATTCAATTTGGCTGACATAATCGGGACCCTGGTTGCTACTGCTCCCGGTCCTGATTTGGGGTGCCCTATTGTGATAGCCTCACCAGACTGTAAGTTAGGTTCTTAACCAATGGCGAAAATTCTCATTGCAGACGATCAGACTGACGTCCTCGCGGCGTTGCGCCTGTTGTTGAAAGGCAATCGCTATGAGATCGAGACGGCGTCGTCTCCAGCCGGTGTTCTGGAGGTGGTTAACTCCCAGGAGCTCGATGTAGTTCTCATCGATCTCAACTACGCGCGCGACACCACGTCTGGCAGCGAGGGCTTGGATTTGCTGACCAGGATTCAAGCGGTCGATCCGACCTTGCCGGTGGTGGTGATGACTGCTTGGGGAAGCGTAGACCTGGCGGTGGAAGCGATGCGGCGTGGCGCGCGCGACTTCATTCAGAAGCCCTGGGATAATGCCCGGCTGTTGGCCGTCGTACGTACGCAGATTGAGTTGGGCGGAGCACTGCGGCGGGAGCAGCGGCTGGAGGCGGAGAACCTGGCGCTGCGCGACACTGCGGCAGAGTCCGCTGCAAAACTGCCGAACATTATCGCCGAGTCGCAGGCGATGAAAGCGGTTCTGAAACTGGTTGAGCGAATTGGACCGGCGGATGCAAACATCCTAATCACCGGCGAGAACGGTGCAGGGAAGGGCGTAATCGCTCGCGCCGTTCATATGACCTCCGCGCGCTCGGCCCAACCACTCGTATCTCTCAATGCCGGAGCCCTGGCCGAAGGCGTTTTCGAGAGCGAATTGTTTGGCCACGTGCGCGGTGCGTTTACTGACGCGAAAACGGATCGGGTGGGACGCTTCGAGCTGGCTGATGGCGGCACATTGTTTCTCGACGAGATCTCCAACGTCCCGCTCAACTTGCAACCAAAACTTCTGCGCGTTTTGGAAACTGGAGAATTCGAACGCGTCGGATCATCGAAAACTCGCAAAGTTGATGTGCGCGTGATCTCGGCGACGAACTCCGATCTGAATGCCGAAGTGGCACAGGGCAAGTTTCGGCAGGACCTGCTCTTCCGGCTCAACACTGTCGAGATTCATCTGCCACCGCTGCGTGACAGGCGTGACGACATTCCAGCGCTCGCCGAATATTTCCTGCGGCAACACAGCGAGCGATACCGCCGCGGACCGATGAGCTTCACGCCACAGGCTATCGCCGCTTTGCGCGAGCACTCGTGGCCAGGCAACGTGCGCGAGTTGGATCACGTTGTTGAGCGTGCGCTTTTGATGAGTTCAAGTAGTGTCGTGACTGCCTTTGATTTGGCGTTGCAGTCTACGCAGGATGGGCGTCTCTCGTCGCGCCTCGAGGAGATGAGCCTCGAAGAAGCCGAGCGTATATTGATAACGAAGGCCCTCGCGCGCTTTGAAGGCAACGCCAATCGCGCCGCCGAAGCGCTCGGCCTGAGTCGCAGCGCGCTCTACCGGCGCCTGCAAAAGTATGGGTTATCATAAGCGTGACTAATGTTAATGGCCGTGGCGATGGATTTACCCATCGTTCGAGGTAAGCCTCGTCGAAGGCGGCCACCTCCTTAAGGCACACGGTCAACTCCTTGGAGTGCGGCGGCCTGGCGCCGCTTTGGCCCGCCCCCGACTTAAGCGGTCTCAACTAATGTAGGCTTGTCAACAAGGGGCCGGCAGGCCGCCGCGGGTCAAAAGCGCCGCCAGGCCGGCGCACTCCAAGGAGTTGAAATCCGCCGAAGGGGTAGCGGTCTGAACACTCCCGCTAATGATGCCAAAACATCCCTCAACCTTGCCGAGTCTCGATCCCGCCCTGCGACGTGGCGGCCGGATGAAATTCGAGCGCCGCGTTACCTTCCTGGCGCTGGCCGCGGGTTTTCCTGCCGTAGTTCTGTGTGCTCTTCTGCTTTGGTATGACGACTATACGGCGCGCGTCCAATGGACCGTCGATCTGTTCCTGGTACTTCTTTGGCTGGGCGTTGCCTTCAACCTCAAACAACGGATCGTCCGCCCACTGCAAACTCTTTCGAATATTCTTGCGGCCATCCGCGAAGGCGACTTCTCCATTCGCGGACGACGCGCGGCTGAGGGCGATGCGCTCGGCGAAGTGATGCTGGAAGTGAATGACCTTGGACAAACATTGCGTGAACAAAGACTTGGCGCCATGGAAGCGACTGCGTTGCTGCGCACGGTGATGGCGGAGATAGATGTGGCGGTTTTCGCATTTGATGGTGAACAGCGTTTGCGATTAGTGAATCGGGCCGGCCAAAGACTGCTGGCCCAGCCGGCAACAAGATTGCTCGGACGCACCAGCGTCGAGCTTGGCCTGGCGGCCTGTCTTAATCGTGATGAAGGCGAAGGCGCCCACACTATGCAGATGGTCTTTCCCGGCGGTGTGGGCCGGTGGGACATTCGCCGCAGTACCTTTCGTGAAGGTGGCGCTCAACATCAGTTGCTAGTACTAACGGATCTCAGTAAAACGTTGCGCGAAGAAGAACGCGTTGCCTGGCAGCGCTTATTGCGGGTGCTCGGTCATGAACTTAACAACTCGCTGGCGCCAATCAAATCGGTGGCTGGGAGTCTTGCGGATCTGCTGGGTCGTCAGCCGCGGCCTGTGGATTGGAACGACGACATGCAGCGCGGGCTCGAGGTGATTTCATCGCGGGCCGATTCGCTGGCGCGTTTCGTTGAGTCGTATTCGCAGCTCACGCGTTTGCCGCAGCCGCGCTTTGAGCCACTGGATATTGGCGCGCTGGTGCGACGCGTTGCCAGCCTCGAGACGCGCTTGCCGGTGAACGTTGTTGCTGGTCCTGAGATTATAGTCAATGGCGATGACGTGCAGTTGGAACAGCTATTAATTAACTTAGTGCGGAACGCGGTGGATGCTTCGATCGAGACCAGAGGCGGCGTGGGAGTTGGCTGGAGTCAAAACAACGGTCAGGTTGAAGTCTGGATCAGCGATGAAGGTCCGGGTCTGGCAAACACCGCGAATCTATTCGTCCCCTTTTTCACAACTAAGGCGAAAGGCTCCGGCATCGGCCTGGTACTTTCCAGACAGATCGCTGAGGCGCATGGCGGCACGTTAACATTGGAGAATCGCCGCGGGATGCGGGGTTGCGAGGCGCTGCTGCGGCTGCCACTTTGATTGCCAAGCGCAGGCTAGATCTGCTTCGCAAGGCGTTGCACAAAAAGTCATACAACCAGTGCGTGAAGCGCAGGTATAAAAAATTGCGCCGCGGCTTGCCGCCGCACAGTGCGGTAAGGCTCCGCCTTACCGGAGACAGCTTTTAATATTTAGGGAGGCTACGCCTCCGATTCATGACAGATTCATGAAGCACAGCCTCATGAAAGAAATAATATCGCCCGCCGGAAAGGCACAGCCTTTCCGCACTGTGCGGCGGCAAAGCCGCAGGCGCTTGTCAGTTGTCTGCCTCGCGTAAACCGCTAAACTCCATGGGGCTCACTCGCGGTCGATCACTGAGTAGGCGAGAATTCTATTTCCTGCCGATACGTACATCAACCCGAGTGCTTCATCGGTGATGAATCGTTCGTCCAGGTCGCGCAATCTGATTTGGCGCTCCGTCCTTCCGCTATGGATGTTTACTCCGGCGAGACCATTTCCATCGCGACCCTTGAGATCAGTGTAGAAGTACATCCAATTACCCCTTAAAGTCGCCAGGCGATCGCGATGCCAGAGAAAACGAGAGAGACGATCGAGTTGGTGCGCCGGGTCGAGTCGATCCAGGAGCCGTTCGTCGATGTCATTTGTTCGGCTGCGCACTAGATCGCCGGGTGAAGGAGCTGAGGGAAGCGAAGAAGCGCCGGTCGACAATCCTCCTCGCACACGTGAAATCACGCCGAACTGTCTGAAGCGAGAGGCCGCGTATGACCTGGCATAGTTGCGAGCAGAACTCGTAGTCAGCGCCTGCAGGTTAGAAACAGACGAACGCGCCGCCAGGCCTGACCAACTCAAACTACCCGCTGCGCGCGCAAGTTGCACCCCGCGAAAAGCGGTGACGGTCGTACCGCCGTAGCGAAAATAGAGCGACGCGGCGCGCGCTGCTACTGCAGCAATCGTTCGTAACAGGCCACGGCCAGGAGGCGTATGACGTGCACGCCATATTTCTCTACTACTTTCCGCATCGACGTTGAAGGCCGCGATTTCTGATTGCCCACCAACTACAACGTCACCACCTTCGTTCAAAACTCCGAAAGAAGGTCGTTCGATTCCGTGTTTGACACGCGTCCGTCGCTTGCCCGTTTTGGTGTCTATCACCACTAGATCGTCTCGATCCGCGATAACGATGCTGGACGGATCCGGCAGTACAAGATTAGTAATACCCTTGTCAGCTCCCTTGTAACGCCAAAGGACTTTTCCGTTGCGAGTGTCTATAGCGCTGATACCATACGATCCGCGCTCGATATTTTCGCCGTCCTTCAAGCGAGTGAACTGGCCGCCGGTGCGGACGAATAAAACCTGATCTACCAGTATCATCTCCGGCGTCAACCCCAGGTCGCTGGCCTCCCATTCGGTGTCTCCACTTTCGCGCGAGATGGCGCGAACCCGCCCATGCCCCGAGGTGTAGATCGTGGCGGCATCAAATATCGGCACTGCTTCTGTGAGCGCGAGTCCATCTTCATTAACGCGATAGCGCTCCCGTAGTCGCGCTTTGCCGGTGCGGGCATCGAAGGACGTCAAGCCTTCGTAGAAGAGGTACAGCCGGCCATCGATAAACGCCGGCGGGTAATAATTATCCAGCGTGTATTCCACTTCGCTGTCGTTATCGGGCCACCGGGTGGGCATCATCTCGACTTCACTAACTTCGTACTTCCAGATCTCCTCTCCGGTAGCGAGGTCGAGAACGTGCAAAAGAGGATGGCGCTTGAAGCCATCGTCCGCATGGCCTCTCGCGTCCTTTGCAAACACCACCGCCAGCAGATCGGCGCCCGGGTCAACAGCCATCTGCATGACGGCTCCGCGAATCTTGCTGCTTTTCCAGACGGTGTCGCCGCTCACGAGGTCTATCGCTTCCACGCGAGTGCGTTCACCTTTTTCAAAACTTAGCAAGACCAGATCCGAGCTCGGTACCGGCGCGACATCGGTTTCATCCAGCGAAACATCCTTGCGACGCCACAGCGTTTCGCCGGTTTGACCGTCAATGGCGTAGAGTGATCTTTCCGAGCCGACAAGTAACACACCCAGATCGGTTGATTGATAGAACCGAACTGTCTTATCTAGTTTTGCTGTCCACGCCTGTGCGTTCGCAGCGGTTGTAGGGAAGAAGATGACGGCCGCGAGCAAGGTGATTGAGAATTTGACAAGGGAAAGCTTCATAATATGAGAATAACAGAAATGCGGGTCGGCTTGCTGCTGGGTAGCGGTAGTTCACAAGCGTGTTCACCATTCAAGTGCTTGCTGGGAGCGCGGGCGTCTCGCCCGCAATGCTCCCAGACACGAATCTTCGGGAGTTCGCGCTCCGCTCTCATTTGGGGACGAGACGGCCGCGCTCCCAGTAGTAAGTTAAATCTGATATTCTACGGCACTTGATCGTCAGTGTGATCTGGTTAGTTTCGAGCATCAATCGTTTCAGTCGTTAGGCCTTTTCCAATGCAGATAATTCCGAGAGTAAGAATCCTAGCGTGCGTTTCCTTCTGGGTGGTTTTGTTTACCTTCTGGGTGAGCGTGGCAGTTGCGCAGTCGACCGACATAGCCTGGCCATCACCAGTTCGTACTAATGAAGTGACAGGCGGGATTGCCGCGCGAGACCTGGGAGATCCGCGACTCACTGATCATTTTTATGCGTTCACAGGTACACCTGGAGATGTCCTGATCACTGTCGACAGTCAAAACCTGAACGGCGACGTAGACGTTTTCACGTTCTCTGGTCTGCGGCCGCTCCTGAAGTTTACGATTTATGCCGGCAACTCTTCAGCAATCACAAAAAGTATTTATCTGCGGAAGCAGGAAGACTTAATCCTGCGAGTGGAGGGCCGTACGCCTAACGATGACGAAGCAGTTTATCGCATCCACTTCGGCGGCTCGTTTGCACCAATAACCTCGGGACCGCTTGCGGAACACGAAGACGCGAACGCACCTGCGATCGCCGCCGGACCCCCGGGAAAGGGAGGCAGACGAGTGTCCTCCGTTGGCGCGCGAGTCGATGAGCCCCGCATTGGGGTTGCCGAAACGCCCACGCCCGTTGAAACCTCAGAACCCAAACCAGCCGCGCCGACACCGACTTCACGAAGCAGCCGGCCGCGTCGTCCCGCGAACCGAAGAGCGCGCCCAATCACGCCTGCTAAGCCGGAAGAGACTGCGGCGAAAGGCGAGACAGAAACGAACGCCCCCAGCGAGAGTTCGGAAACTGAAACCCGCACGCCTCGCGCAGGAAGGCGGCCGAGCAAAAGAGCCGCAACAAAGCGTAGCGCTCCCAAGCCAGCCGCCAGTCAAGAACTCGAAAACAGTGGCCCACGATTGATAATCGAAACAAATGAAGGAACGCTGGTCGATCGCTACATGAGCAGCGTGCGCCGCGTAACGGTGGAGAATGGTCAGGTTGTGGTGATAGGCAGAGACGGGAAGATACAGAGAATTCCCCTGGCAAGTGTGGTGCGAATGACTATTGCGCCGTAACCCAACAAGATCAACCAGGCTGCCAGGGCAGATAAACCGTCAGATTTTCCATTTATCATTTCTCAGTTCTGATTTTTCATTGAGGTAAAGGTCGTGCCCTATAAGGCTTAAAAGAAAAAAATCTGGATTCAACTTGGAACTGCAACTCAGCTATCGGGCCCGAAGCGGTAGCGACGGCACCTGTAACATTCCGAATCAGAACCGGAAGCGGACCGGGGAAGCCCGCAGCCCGGCTGGGGTGGTGGTAGCGACCGGCCAGGGCCTCAACCGTAGTTGTTAGTATTAATTTACCGCGCTCAGCGATGAAATATTCCACCGGTAAAGTTGACTCCTTGGCCGGTCGCTACCGCTTCCGGTTCTGATTCGAATAAACGGCAATGGTCGACTGTTAATGTCTCACGTCTCAATTTATGGTGACGAGTCCGCGAGCTGTTGCACTTCAAACTGGAATATGGAAAAGCCGTATTTGCCCTGAAACTGACGCCTGACTTTGGTTGCTTATTTCGGCTTTTCCCCAGCCTTCAAGCTAGCGAGTTTATCTTTAAACTGCGGCAAGTCCTGACTGTTTGGATCCACCTTCTCCAGTTTGGCGATTGCTTGCTCTGCGGCCTTCGCATCACCTTTCCCAAGCGTCGCCGCGGCCATTCCCGCCAGCGTGACCACATCGTCACCCTTCTTCATGATCGCCGCTCGATACCACTTCTCGGCGACCTCGAAGTGGCCAGCGTCCAGGTTCACAAGTCCAAGCGCAACCAAAGTTTGATAGTCATCCGGCTTAAGTTGATTGGCTTTCAGCAGGAATTCAATCGCCGGATCGTATCGCTGAATCTGGTAGTAGAGTTCCGCTGCTCTTATCTGCGCATCAAAATTTTTCGGGTCGTTCCTGGCCTTTTCAAGTTGGGCCGTCACCTCCGCCTGCATGCCGCCAGAATTTGGCGCGCCCGCGTTTGGGCCAACTGGTGGATGATCGGCCGGCACCTGGCCGCGCGATAAAGCTGTGGGTGCGCCCGGCCCATAGCGCTGGTTCATCGTGCTGGCAAACAGGAAACCAACGATGAACCCAAAGAGCACACCGATGATTGCGAATAGCAGATTGTCTCGAGTCATTATATTCCGCGATTACTGCCAGGCTGCTTTTACTCGTCGACGTCTTTTATCAGCGCTCGCAACTGCTCGCGCAATTCCGGGCTATTGGTATGTCCGTGTGCGGTTACCGCGTGTTGGGTTGCAGCTTCAAGCACCTCCTCTTCCGTTCCTTCGATTCTCAGCGTGCATCCGTTCTCACTTGGGTACAACCGGCAATCAGCGACCTTTCTATTCGTCTCCGACATCAACGCGTCTCCTCATTCCTGAATTTTGCTTCCGGCCATTCTAACTGAAAACTATTTGGCGCTCGTAGCTGCCAGAGTCTTTGCTTCGTCAATTTGTTGCGAAAGCCGCTGGGCTAATTCCGAATTTGCGGGTGCTTTGTCCAATACTTTCTGCCAGTAGTCGATCGCCTGTTTGTAGTTGCGGGCCTGAAATTCGCCGCTGGCCGCCAGATCGAGAGCTTTGGCGTTTTCGGGATCGAGCCGCAAGGCTCTCTTTACCAACTCTAATGGTTCGCCCTTAAGTTGGCGGCCGTTGGCCATGGCCATCGCGAAGGCATAGTCGGCAAGGAGATCCGCGTCATCTGTTTTGAGGGCAGCCGCTTTTGCATAGGCGTTTGTCGCATCAGTATATTTCTCCAAAGTCGTGTAAGAGCGCCCGAGCATGATCCATCCTTCAGCGTCGCCGGAATTCTGTTCCAAACGCTTCGCCAGCGCCGCAATGTTCGCCTCGATCTGTTGTTGGCTCATCTGGCCATTGCCCTGCGATTCACCGGCCTGCCGCGCTTGCGATGCGGCTGGCGCGACTCCGGACAAAGCCGCGGAATTGCCTACCACCAGATACAAAGCGACAGCGATCACTGGAATACCAAACGCGACCGCGTAGACCGGCCCTCGACCGGCAGCCGCTTTGGATCCCTTTTTAGACGCGTCGTCGGCAGTAGACACGTCATCGAGAAGACGTCGTTCTATTTCATCGCGATCCTGCTGATATTGTTGCTGACTGATAATGCCGTTTCGCAAGTCGGCTTCCAATTCGGAAAGTTGATCGCGGTAGACGTCGACGTTGGCTTCTTGCTTCTCGTTTTCACGCGCGTCGTTAGGAGCGCGCGCGAGCAGAGTCGGCAGGACAAACGCTAAAGCGATGACTACCAGGCCGGCGCATATCAGCCAGAAAAGTATCATGTGGTTTCTTTTCCCGGTGTGGTTCGTAGAAGCGTTTCCGCGCGGCGGTGCTCGTCTGCGGAGAGAGGTCGCTCCGTAATCAGTTCACGACGCTGTTTCAAGTAACGAAATAGGAAGGCAAGGCCGGCGAGCAGAAGAAGAAAAGGCCCGAACCAAAGCAGATATGTAGTCGGATCAACGGGCGGATTATAGAGAATAAACTTCCCGTAGCGGTCGGTGAGAAAGGCGATTATTTCTTTATCACTCTTTCCGGCCTTCATCTGCTCGCGAATTTGACGGCGCAGATCCTCAGCGAGGTCTGCTCGCGAGTCGGCGAGGGTTTCATTTTGGCAAACAAGACAGCGCAACTCTTTGGAGAGCTTCATTAGTCGCTCTTCCAAAACTGGATCCGCCGCAGACGGTTGTGCTTCCTTCGCCACGATTGAAATGGAGAAGCAAGAGAAGAGTATTATTAATAGGGCCGTACGTTTCATTCGTGGTGATCGCTTAAGACCGCGTTAGCTGAGGAACGATTCGGTTACCGTCTCCTTCATTTGTTCAGGTCCTTTACCATGGGGACAATCTTCTGTTCCCAGATGTCAGGTGTTACCGGGCCCACCTGCTTAAAGCGAATGATGCCGTCGCGATCGATTAAGTAGGTTTCCGGAGCGCCATAAACTCCATAATCAATTCCCACGCGTCCATCCAGGTCCGACACACTCAACACATAGGGATCGCCCAGCTCTCCCAACCAGGACAAAGCGTCTTCACGCTTGTCTTTGTAGTTTAGTCCGTATATCGGTACTGCTTTCGAACGTGCATATTCCAATAACAAAGGGTGCTCATCGCGACAGGTGATGCACCATGAAGCCCACACGTTCAGCAGCCAGACTTTGCCGCGCATCTCCTCCGCGGAAAAACGCTTCGAAGGGTCACTTAGTTGGGCCAACTGAAATCCAGGCGCAGGTTTGTTGATTAGAGGGGAAGGGACTTCGTGTGGATCATGTCTTAAGCCTATAGCAAGAAACACAACCAGCACAACGAAGAGAACAAGCGGTATTACAAATCTGCTCATACTTCCTTTGCCGCCATGGCCACTGCCGGAATGGGTTGTTGACTCTTTTGCGCGAGCGCCTCGCGTTGCTTCCGGGCCGCAAGCGCATAACGGCGATCGCTGAGCGCCAGGCCACCGCCCATAGCCATCAGAACTGCGCCGCCCCAGATCCACGAGACGAAAGGCTTGTAGTAAATACGCACACTCCAGGCGCGGCCGCTGACAGGCTCACCGAGTGAGATGTAGAGGTCTCGAAACAAGCCGCTATCGATCGCAGTTTCTGTCATCACGTTTCCTGAAGCCGTATAGTTACGCTTCTCTGGGTACATCTTATTAACAACGGTTCCGTTTCGGCTGACCTCCAGCTCGGCCTGCGCTGCTTCATAGTTAGGCCCCGCTACCCTGCTTACGCCATTGAAGCGAAAACTATAACCACCGGCATTTACCGTGTCGCCGACGTCCATCCGCACATCCTGCTCCGACTGGTAGCCCGTGACGATGGTCACGCCGACGATGAAAACGGCGACGCCGATATGAGCCAGGTGCATGCCGTAGTAACTACGCGTTTGCATTCGCAGTTTCTGCCAGACACTGAATTGCCCGGACGTCGTCTTCACACGCTCGCAGATATTCAGAAACGCGGTCGTTACGATCCAGAGTGCAAGCATCAATCCCAGACTGGCAAGCGGCTTCCAATGTCCCAGAACAAACGGAAGGATCAGCGCGGCTACCACACTGGCGAGAAACGCCCAACGCAGGCGTACGGCCAATGCCGGGAGGCTCGCTTTCTTCCAGCGGGCAATTGGCCCAATGCCCATCAGGAACACAGCCGGAACCATTAGCGGCGCAAATACACTATTGAAATAGGGCGGGCCCACGGAAAGCTTGCCCATGCCCAACGCATCGATGATTAGGGGATAGAGAGTGCCCAACAAAACCGAGGCTGCGGCTACGACCAACAACACATTGTTTGAAAGCAGCAACGATTCACGCGAGATCAGATCAAATTTACTGCCAAGTCCCACCTGCCTGGCCCGCCAGGCGTAAAGCAGAAGCGACCCGCCGATCACGAAGGCCAGAAAAGCCAAAATGAAAATGCCGCGTTTTGGATCGGTCGCAAAGGCGTGCACCGAAGTCAAAACGCCGGAGCGAACCAGGAACGTCCCGAGCAAGCTCAGCGAGAAGGCCCCAATCGCCAGCAACACCGTCCAACTTTTGAACCCGCCTCGCTTCTCAGTTACAGCGAGCGAATGGATCAAAGCAGTACCGACCAGCCAGGGCATAAAGGATGCGTTCTCTACCGGGTCCCAAAACCACCAACCGCCCCAGCCGAGTTCGTAGTAAGCCCACCAGCTTCCGAGTGCAATGCCAACGGTCAGAAACATCCAGGCCACTGTCGTCCATGGTCGCGACCAGCGCGCCCAGGTTGCATCGAGGCGGCCGCTAATCAACGCAGAGATCGCGAACGCGAAGGCGACAGAGAAGCCGACGTATCCCATGTAGAGCATTGGTGGATGTACCACCATCGCCGGATCCTGTAGCAGCGGATTGAGATCTCGCCCGTCGGCCGCCGCCGGAAGCAAACGCGCAAAAGGATTGGATGTCAGCAGCATGAACAACAGGAAGCCGACGCTGATGACACCCATGACAGCCAACACGCGCGCAACCATATCATCGGGAAGATGGCGACTAAAAAGTGAGACCGCTACGGTCCATAGTCCGAGCATGAGCGTCCAGAGTAACAGCGAACCTTCATGCGATCCCCAGGTGGCGGCGAGGCGATAATGTAGCGGAAGTTGGGAATTAGAGTTGGTGGCGACGTTGAGTACGGAAAAGTCGTTAGTGATGAATGAATAGCCGAGGCAACAGAAAGCGATGGCGACAAAGATAAACTGCGCCTGGCCCGCCGGCACAGCAACGGCAATCCACGAACGGTTACCACGTGCAGCGCCGATCAATGGCAAGGTGGCTTGCGTCAGCGCCAGAAGCAGCGCCAGGATTAAAGCGAACTGTCCAATTTCAGGAACCATGTTTACTGATCCACGACTGTTTTAGCAGCCTCTCGCTCGTGCTTGGCGCTATCGATCGCCTGACCTGCTTGCGGTGGCATGTAGTTTTCGTCGTGCTTTGCCAGCACCTGATCAGCGTAAAACACACCATCGGATCCGATACGCCCCTGGGCAACACAACCCTTACCTTCTTTGAACAAGTCGGGAAGAATTCCTTTGTAGACAACTGGAATGCTTTTGGCTGTGTCTGTCACAGTAAACCGAACAGTCAGTCCATCGTCGTCACGCTTCAGAGTCCCAGACTCGACGAGGCCGCCGACGCGGAATGTTTTGTTTACAGGCGCTTCCTTCGCTACCACCTGTGAAGGACTGAAGAAGAAAACGAGATTCTGTTGGAATGCAGTCAACACAAGTGCGGCAGCGACGCCCAGGCCCGCGAGTCCAGCCAGGATAAAACCGATTCGTTTATGACGACGTTTCATGATTATTAATCTCAGTCTACTTTTGATTGCGACTGAACCGTTTGCACGACTTCCTTCGTCTCATAAGTAGCACAACTTCTCCGCCCATTAAAACGAGGGCGGTAAAATAGGACCCCCAAACATACAGGCCATAGCCCCCCATCGAAAAGAATTCTGACCAGTTCATGATTTAGGCCGCTCCCTCTGCTACCCACGCCGCATTTTGTTCTCTTTCCAAAATAATGCAACGAAGGCGAATTAGAACCACCGCAATTGAATAGAGCCAACATGCCGCCAGCATGACTAACATGGCTAGTAGCATTGGCGAAGTCATCTTTGGCTTCTCCAGGAGTCGAATAGTGGCGCCCTGGTGCAGGGTGTTCCACCACTGCACAGAGAAATAAATTATTGGTACATTGATCACTCCTACCAGCGCCAGGACGGCGCCGGCACGATCGGCTCTCCGGGGATCATCGATCGCTGACTGCAGCGAGATGAATCCAATATAGAGGAACAAAAGGATAAGAGTCGATGTGATGCGCGCGTCCCATGCCCACCACGTTCCCCAGGTGGGCTTTCCCCAAAAGGAGCCAGTTACAAGCGATAGGAAAGTGAACATTGCGCCCGTTATTGAAAGCGATGTTGCCATCATCGAAGCGAGCCGCGCATTAAATGCCCAACCAATGCCGGCGTAAATGGCCATGAGAACATACAGGAACATTCCCATCCACGCGGCTGCTACATGAATAAATATGATGTGATAAACCTGGTTTTGGTCGCCAGCCCGGGACGGCGCCACGAAGAAGCCGAAATAGAACGCCACCACAAAAAGAATTGCCGCGGGGATCGCAAACCAGGGAATCATTTTTCCGGCTAACGGGTAAAAAGCCGGGGGGGACGCGTATTTGTACCAGTTCATTTTTCAACCAGACCTAAAGAAGTATTTTCCCATTTGTCAATTTTCATTTCTCATTCGCGAATTCAATTTGGAAGTGCAACAGCTTGCGGACTCGTCACCATAGTTGAAGACGCGAGACACTAATGGTCGACCAACATTGGCGTCTGTCCTAATCAGAACCGGAAGCGGTAGCGACCGGCCAAAGAGTCAACTTTACCCATGAAAATTGACAAATGGAAAATCTCCTTTTGTATTCCGCCGTCATTCAAGAGATATCCTTAATGCGGCTGAGGTTGCCCAGGGCGCAAAAATCAACGACACCACGAGAAAAGCACCTAACAAGTAAAGATTTGCCTGCGGGCTCACACCGGTAATGCTGGCGTCGACCGCGCCGGCTCCAAAGATCAAAACCGGAACATAGAGCGGCAATATCAAAAGGGCGATCAGAACACCACCGCCGCGCAAACCTAGCGTCAGTGCAGCTCCAATCGCTCCAATCAAACTTAGAGTCGGCGTGCCGATTAACAATGACACAAAAAGTATCCAGAGCGTGTCTGAAGCTAAATCAAACTGCACGCCAATCAGTGGCGCAATCGCTACAAGTGGGACTTCAGATACCAGCCACTGCGCCAAAACCTTTCCCAGCACAACCAGATAAAGCGGCT
The DNA here is from genome assembly GCA_036506215.1 of Pyrinomonadaceae bacterium. GTDB lineage: Bacteria > Acidobacteriota > Blastocatellia > Pyrinomonadales > Pyrinomonadaceae > PSRF01. Next base: position 42,602 of record DASXSC010000175.1, read on the forward strand.
GGGGAGTGAGCAACATCTGTTCCAAGGTACCGTCCTGATAGTCGTTAGCGAATACGCGTCCAAGCGAAAGCATCGAGGCCAGCAAGGCTGCGACCCACACCACGCCGGGCGCGACGGATCGCAGCAATTGTGTTTCGGGTCCTATCCCCAACGGGAAAAGGCTTACGACTATCACGAAGAAGAAAAGTGTTGATAAAACATCGGCGCGACGCCTCCACGCCAGGGTAAGATCGCGCACGACGATCCAACGAAGCATTGAGAGAGTAGAAGGGGCGCTCACGATGCAAGTTCGAGCCGCTGAAACGAACCTGCGGAGATGTGGAGTTCCTGGTGCGTTGCGACAATTGCCATCCCCCCCTTGCTCAAGTGTTCACTGATCAATAACTCAATTACTGTTACGGCTGCGTGATCCAGAGACGCGAGTACCTCATCAAGCACCCAAAGCGCTGTGCTGCAAGTAATAAGCCGCGCCAAGGCCGACCTTCGTCGCTGTCCCTCAGACAGGAAACGCAGCGGCAGGTTTTCACGGCCCTCCAATCCGACGCGAGAGAGAGCCTGTTTAGCCTGAGCGCTACTGACTTCGCAGCCCGCGAGCCCGCTGGAGATGCGAAGATTCTCCAGTGAGTCCAACTCCTCTTTAACCGCGTTACGGTGACCGATGTACGTGATGCTGCGGGAATATTCCTCAGCAAGTGAGCGAATCTTCGCACCCTGCCACAGTATCTCTCCACGCTCGGGCGCCAGCAATCCGCAGACGATGCGTAACAGGCTTGTCTTGCCACTGCCATTCGGACCGGTAAGTTGAAGGAAGCCGCCCGGCGACAGCGCAAAGGTGACGTCGCTAAAAAGGAGGCGTTCCCCACGCACACATCGCAGATTGTTGACTTCTAAGATAGTCGCCGGTCCTCCTGTTTGACTTGCTGGCGTGCAGCATCATTGTATTGAAGTTTTCAGGGAAAAGCATTCGGAACGGAGGACTTGTATGTTAGTAACGACTATCCAGTTTAGAAGCCTCGCGCCATTGGCTCGACCTGGCCATTGGCTTTTTTCCAGACCACCCAACCACCCTTCAAAACGCGCACGTTCTTGAAGCCCGATTCGCGGAGCACCTGCGCCGCTCGCACGCTGGACTCGTCGTTTGGACACGCACAGTAAGTAACAACCTCGCGGTTTCGAGGAACATTCTTTAGAGGCGGAAAGCCCAGTCGATACTTGAGCCTCCTCAACTTTACATAAACGGCGCCCTTGATCTTGTTATCGTTCGCCAATCCCGTGCTTCCACGAACGTCGATGATGGTTACCGGTTCATTCCTGGCGACTTTTGTTTTCAGCTCCTCAGCGGTTATGAATTGAATATCCGAAGAGTTTTGCGCGACTTCGCCGCGAGCAAGCGCCGAAACGCTGTGTGTTGCAGGATATGCCATGAGTAAACACATCACGACGAAAGTACACGCCCCCGCTCCCCACTTCTTTAGGCTCATTTGATTACCTCCGGAACGTCATTAACGTAAATTCAAATTCGTATGTCACGTCGTGACAACGTTGCCAGGGAAAGTCGCATGCCATCCTGGCTTCTCGATTTCGACGTCGGATCTTCTACAACTATTTCTTGACCTTTCGTTCGCGAACGCCATGGAACATGCCCGGTTCGGGAACGCCGGCAAAAGTTTTCGGGTCATACCAGGAGTAAGTCGCTCCCGCATAGTAGAGGTATCCCGATGTGCCCCCCAACGCCTCAGCTATAACGTCGCCGCGCAGCTGCGGCGTCTTCTTGCCCTGATTAGCCTTTTCCGCGTCTTTTGGCTGCTGTGCCTGCATTCCTGAGCCGACGACATTTTTAAGTAGATAAGTTTGAGTTGCTTGTGGGTCACGCCAGCCGCTCGGACCATATCCATGAATTATCGCCAGCAGCACTTCATCCGCCCCCACGCGAAGCCGCGGTATTTGCGATTGATTGGCCGCAAGTGGGTCTCTAAGCAGCCAGGTTGGAAACTCCTCATTCAAATCGGATAGTTTCTCCGCCGAAGGTTTCAGAATTACGGCAATGTCCTGCGAGAGGTCGCCGTTGAAGTCTCCCGCGAGAAAAGCAGGTTTGCGACTCGTATCCATCAAGACACTATCTTTAAAGACGCGTTTCACCGCTTCCTGAACCGCATTGAGCTCAGGAGGTGGCTGCTTCGACATTTGTTGTGGCTGGTCCGGCTGAACGACAGGTGAGGGAGGAGCTTCTACTATCCGTTTCGCCGGTGTAGCACAACCAAAGAGATTGGGACACACAGCAAGAAGCACAACCAAAGGGATTCTGAGACTGCGCGCGACAGCAGCCTTCACCGGTTTGCCTGGTAATTGGCGAACACTAGTCCAACCCATCGTTCGTCACCGCTCCCTGATAAGTATCAGTATTGTTCTCCGCTCTGGCAGGGCACTTTCGCGAATTCAAAGTTTGAAGTGCAACAACTCGCGCTGCGCTGAGGCAGTTTCCTATAAATGACGAATGCCAAATCATGCGGCATGGAAAATGTTGGATTCAAGTTTCAAGCGCAACTCAGCTATCAGAACCGGGAGCGGACCGGGGTCCCCAGCCGGGCAGCCCGGCTGGGGTGGTGGTAGCGACCGGCCAAGTAGTCAACTTTACCCGGTGGAGTATTTCAATTTAGAGTCCGTGGAACGATAACTTAACCAGCGAATGTTGGAAAGGAAGCTCGCCGGATAAACGAGGTCCGGCGAGCTTCAAATGGTTCCTCTCAGTCACTGCAGCAAACTACAGTGATAAAACGAAGGCAATTAGATCCGAACGCTGTGCGGCGGTCAGGGCGTTGAAGTTGTTCCGCGCGGTTGTGGCTTGTCCCGCGTGTAACTGAATCGAATCGAAGATAGTGATGTTCAGGCCTTCATGCAAAAACCGGTTGCGAGCGCGAATGCCCCAGAGAGGTGCTGTCCGCATCATATTAGCCGATCCCTGCCCAGCGTTCTGAACGATCCCATCCCCCGTGCCGATGTCATGCAGCGCAAAGTCGCTGAACGGATGGATTAGCTTGTTGCCTAGAGCCGGCGGCACCAGGAACGCTCCACCGTTGATGGACTGGCCGGGCGCAGCAGTTTGGAAGGTCCTCGTGTGACAAACCGCGCAGCCCGTTGAGGTGAATAACGGGTCGCCGCGTACGGCCGCAGCAGGAATCGGGTTTTGTCGTCCGGGAGCGCGTGTTGCCGCCATGAAGTCTGCAAATGCCAGTACGTCGCGACCGTCATCTTCGGGGTCTGCAACCGGGTCGAATGGAGCACCGGTGCAGTTCACGACACCTTCAGCAGTACTACAGGGGTTTTCATGCGTTCCAGCATCCGCGGCCGAGGAACTCCTGCCGCCGAAGCCGTCAAACTTATTGGTTATGCCCATTTCGTTAAGGTAGGCATCGCCCGCAAATGATAAGAGGCTTGCGTGCTGCGCTTTCCAGCCAAATCGGCCATTGCGCAGCTGGTTATTGGCTTCGACTACCGGCACGGCGGTTAAAATGCCGCGCTGACCGGAGGGCTGTGCAGCCACGTTGTTTTGAAGGGTTCCGTTTGCTATACATTCCACGAAGCCGTCGCCAAGCGCTTGCGTAACAACTCTAAAGGCTTTGACGGTTTCGCCTGTGGTTATGTGCTCGACGATGTCGGAATCGGTGCCGCGAGCATGAATTAGCTGACCGCCCGGCGCGTCGACGAAGAGGCCGTTGCTGATATGGCCAGCCCTGAACTCCATTTGCTGGCCGAAGGCGCCAACATCAACGGATTGGTGACATTCGACGCAGCCAACATCGTTATAGGTGGGTCCAAGTCCATCATCAACAGTCTCTCGCTCGCTGAATATGAACTTATTGTCTTCGAATCTGCCATTGCCTCGGGCGGTGGGCGGTACGGGTTCAGCCACGCACTCGTCTATAGGTGTGCCTAAGTCGCCAAAACCGTTGAATAGATCATTCGGAGTTTTGGCATCCATGTCGGTGGTTGGGGCCTCTGTAATCGACTGACCTTCGGCGGAGTTCGCCATCCATATGGGCAAAGCGAGCGCCGCTACAAAGAGAACTAGCGCTAAACCTTTCATGAGCTTTAACATTTTCGGTCTCCCTCCCTGGAGTCTTGAAGGTAGCTTGGTGTGGGACAGGAACGGCGATTTGCTCATCGCAAATTCAGCCAGTTTCTGCTTTACTGCTGGAACCCTGCTGGAAACCCAGATGTTCGTAAGGGCTGGCCGAAAAGGTAGGTGGCGCCTATTTCATCACGACCAGACAAGACTGTGAGAAAAACGAAGGAGATGCCATTAGGGAAGGCCCGGCATCTCTAAAAACCGCGCTGAAGAAGATCACAAAATGTCTGGGCTGAACTTAAACTGTCGGGAGCTGCAAATGAGGTGCGGCGAAATTTATTACAAAACGCGGCTGCTGTCAATAAAAAAGAAGCGAAAATTTTTTTTGAAATGGTGTTGTCAATTTCATTTCGCGGAAACTCCGTTTGGCGTGCAGTTTTGATTTCTGAATGTAGTGCAGAACCGAGCGCGGTAGCGCCGGATGCTAAAGTCAACTTCAACGCAGGCCATGCGGAACCGAGGCGGTAGTGCCGGATGCTAAAGTCAACTTTGGCGAAGTGATTATACGAGGATTGGAGGAAGAGACTTGTTACAGGCAGCACCTATTAATTTTCAGCCTTCGCTTGTGCGGATGCTGTGTCATGAGGTCAGTACAACCTCGCGGTAGCGGGTGGGTCTTCCTCAGGATTTTCAATTTGCAGGTAAGGTCTTTGACCTCCGATGCGCGGCAAGTCTCCGACTTGCCGGCGACCTTTCTAAAGTTCTTTAAGGTCTCCGACCTTTGAGACTCCGGTCA
>DASXSC010000176.1:0-31246 GCA_036506215.1 Pyrinomonadaceae bacterium
ATTAATGGGTAATTAGAACTCCGGCCCCTCGAATCGAGTCGTACTTGAGTGCGATTAGTGCGTCGTTGGCCTGATCGAAAGGAAAGGCTTCCACATGCGTGCGCACGGGGATGCGAGCGGCTTCAACCAGGAACTCGCGACCGTCGGCGCGGGTGTTGTTAGCGACACTGCGCACCATGCGTTCGCCGTAGATAAGTGAGTATTCGAACGACGGAATAGGGCTCATGTGGATGCCGCCGAGTACGACCGCACCGCCTTTTCTGATCGCTTTCAGAGCAACGGGAACAAGCTCACCAGCCGGCGCGAAGATAATCGACGCATCGAGTTTGACAGGTGGTTCGTCGGTCGCATCACCTACCCAGGCTGCACCTAATTCATGAGCCAGAGCCTGATGCCGCTCGCGATCACGTGTGCACACGTAAACGTCCGCGCCCCGCGAACGTGCCAGTTGAATGGAGATATGCCCCGCAGCGCCAAAGCCGTAGAGGCCAAGGCGCGCGCCTTTCCATTCATTCTCACTGAGTCTAGTGAGACGCAAACAGCGATAACCGATGATGCCAGCGCAGAGGAGTGGCGCTGCCTGAGTATCTTCGAAGTTATCAGTTAAACGGTAAGTGAAAGCGGCGGGCGCGATTGCATATTCTGCATAACCACCTTCTACTGTCCAACCCGTGAACAATGCCTGCTCGCATAGGTTCTCCTGGCCGGCAACGCAGAACTCGCATACCCCACACGTGCGATTGAGCCACGCTACGCCCACTCGATCACCAGGAGCGAAACCCTGCACACGCTCGCCCAGAGCACTCACGCGGCCAACAATCTGATGACCGGGAATCAGAGGTAAGCGGCGCACCGGAAGTTCACCCTCAACAATGTGGAGATCCGTTCGACAAATCCCACACGCATGAATACGCAGCAGTAGTTCGTCCGCGCCAGGCACTGGCACGGGTACTTCAGCAACTGTAAGTGGACGCTCGTCAACGCGCGCCGGTCTATTGAGAAGCCACGCCTTCATGTTCATTGACTTGTCGAATGATTCTATTCCAGAGCCGTCGAGTCAACAGTAGAACGCCAGAGCCTATGAATAGTGGGCGTACAAACCTTAGCGCGTTTCCACGCACAAAGTGCGCAAGTTTCCTCATGAAAAGAGATTCCAACAAGACTTTTTCGGCAAATACAAACGGCACGTACATTGCGATCAGGGCGGTAAAGAAACCTACAGAAGTATGCTCGGCGGTCGACTCTGGAAAGAACAAGGGGGATCGGCGCAGTGTGAATTGTTGAGAACCGTGAGGAGAAAGTCATGAAAGTAAAAGATGTGATGAATCCAGATGCAAAGGCTGTTTGGATTACTGAAAGTTTGGCTGATGCGGCAAAGTCGATGTGGGACAACGACTGCGGGATATTGCCGATCATCATAGACGACCGAAAAGTTGTCGGCGTGATTACCGATCGGGATATCTGCATTGGTACAGCGATAAAAGACAGTAAACCTTCTGGCATCTCCGTCGAAGAAGTGATGTCGGGAAAGGTCTATGCCGCCACGCCGGATGAAGATATCGAACAAGCGCTCCAGACAATGAGGGAGCACAAGGTTCGGCGCTTGCCGGTTGTCAATCCCGAAGGCGAGCTCGCAGGCATCTTGTCGATGAACGATATCGTACTTAATACCAAAGACAGTAAGGGCAAGGCGCAAATCAACTATGCAGACGTGGTTGAGACTTACCAGGCAATTTGTGAGCATCCGGCGCCAATGACCGCTGCCGCTAAGGCTGCGACGTAAGGGCGAGCTGGTTTCGTCTATTTCGAATGTAGATAACGAAGGATCCGAACAGTCCGGCAGGAGGAGTCATGTTGCAAAAAAGGAGTGACAGAGAGCTCAGGCAGCGAATACTACGCGAATTGAAATGGGATTCGCGAATCGAGTGGGCCAGCATCAAGCTTGAAGTGAACGATGCGGTAGCAACTCTAACAGGTGCTGTGTCGAGCTATGCACAGAAAATCGCTGCCCAGGAGGCAGCTCATCGCGTGGCGGGTGTTCTGGATGTTGCAAATGACATTGAGGTTAAGCCAATCGATTGCTTTGTCCGAACAGACACGGAAATCGCCAGCGCGGTTCGCAACGCGCTCGAGTGGGACGCGTTGGTTCCGAATGAATTAATCCGGTCGACAGTATCTGACGGCTGGGTGACTCTGGAAGGCGACGTGGATTACTGGCGTGAGCGTGAAGATGCGGAACGCGCCATCCTGCGCCTTGCTGGCGTGGTAGGAGTAACTAACCAGGTCATGATTTGCAAGCAATCAGTCGATCCGAAGGAACTTCGCGAACACATTGAGTACGCGCTCGAACGGCGTGCGGATCGCGAAGCAGAACGATTGCGCGTTGATGTTAACGATGGCGCGGTCGATCTGTGGGGCCGGGTGCATTCCTGGCAGGAAAAACGGGCTGTAATCGGATCGATAGGCCATGCGCCCGGCGTGACTCAAGTCAGGGATCACCTGCGAATCGATCCGTATTTCTAAACTTAAATTTCGTAATCAATACCTGGCATGCTTTGAAAAAAGTCCAGGCAGCCGGCCTTGATGTTGCCCGGCTAACTCCCCCGATTGCTCTGAGTTTTGCTCCCGAGGAGTCGTAAAATGCACGATAAAAGAGATAGCGAGATCGAGCAATGGGTGTTAAGGGAATTGCTGCTAGCCAGGAATTTGGCGTCACAAGAAATGTGCGTTCTCGCCAGCGATGGCGTGGTTACCTTGAGCGGTAGCGTTCAAAACGGCGCAAACAAGTCGGCTGCAGAAGAAGCAGTACATCACGTCGTCGGCGTGCACAGCATACTGAACAACCTTAAGATCAAAGCTCATTCATCGGAAATTAGAAAAAGTGCGATGCCTATCGCATTGCTGAAGCCGTTCATTCCTATCGCGCCGGATTCCACTTCTAAGGACGGACCTTCGTTAGCGAGGGACGCGATGCATGGAATTTGAGTGACAGTCGTTGCCTGCGGACTTTTACCCTGCTCAAGCGACGAAATCCAGCCTGGAACAAGCGACTTTTCCTTTGGTAGGGGGCTGTAGCAGCGCGTGCGCATTGCTCAGTCGAAATCGTGCGGACCAGAAAACGGAAACGGAAAAAAAATGGAAACGGAAACTGAAATCCACTCGCTTTGGAGTTTCGTGCATGCTGAGCTTCGTCTGAATTCTTCGATTAGTGTGGACATCAGATTTCAAGCTACTTGATAAATCTGAATGGCTTCCTCACGTCCCTTAACCTGGACTTAAATATTCCTTAATCAACCGGGAGATCATGATTTCGTTAGCTTCAGTCTATGGCAAGGTCGATCATCGATCTGGCCTCCCTGTCGCCGGCTTTCATGAGTTCAACGGATTCATGCACCGCTTAAGCAGCCCGCCTCTTGTTCACTCGATGTTGCGACCGCTTAACGCACATTTAATCTGCTGGTAACTCTCGATTAGCATATCGCGTTTACAGTACTCCCCAGGTGCTCCCCTGTGGGATTCGGAAAAAGGTGGATTGACGCCATATTACCTTTCCAATCGGCGGAGTACATAGCCTCATCGTTAATGGTGTGTTTGGTACGCCGAAGAGAAATCGCATGAGTGTCGATAATCAAAGAGTGGCAACTGTCATGGTCGTCGATAACGATGAAGATGATCTCTGCCTGCTCAGGTCGGTCCTTCAATTGAAGGGGTTTGATGTGCTTGAAGCCGAGAATGGAAAAGAGGCTGTTGACCTCGCGACTCGGTGGCGGCCCGACCTCATTCTAATGGACCTGAAATTGCCGATTATTAACGGGTTTACGGCGATCAGGCACATTAGGCAAGTATCAAACTTACGTGAGACACCCATTATCGCCTTTTCATTACCAGTGCCCACTTCTCATAACGATTTGGCTTTGGCGGCCGGTTGCGTGGCGCATTTAGAAAAGCCCATCGACTTTGATCAACTTGATATTCTGATCGAACAGTACCTGCCTGGACGTCGCTGGGAATTAATCTCAAGCCTGCTTCATTGAAGATTCAGCGGTGAAGAAATCCTGTCCTTAAGTTCAGGCTGGCGATTTCTACTTACCCGCGCCACTTTTGGACTCCTCAGGTATGACTCCGAGGCTTAGTTTCTGTGTACCTCTAATAATCAGAAGCGATGAAGTGGTTCCGATACACTCCTCCGTTAATAGTTTATGAAGATCATCAATGCCGGAGGTCGGGTGATCGTCAAAGCCAATAATGACGTCCCCCTCCCGCACTCCACCTTTTCTGGCAGGGCTGTTCTCTTCGAAAGATACGACCAGTATTCCGCTTTCAACTGCGAGGTCATAGTAGCGCACGATTCGGCGCGGCAGCGGCACGTTCTGTCCGGCCAAGCCGATATAACTCCGACTAACTTTACCGTCGCGAATTAGGCGGCTGGCAACGAACTTGGCGGTATCGATCGAAGTTGCAAAGCAGATTCCCTGGGCCGGCAGAATCATCGCCGTGTTGACGCCGATGACTTCGCCTCGGGAGTTAACCAGCGGTCCGCCGGAGTTTCCGGGATTGAGCGCGGCATCTGTTTGGATCACAGCGTCCATCAAGCGGCCCGATTGCGCGCGCAACGAACGCCCGAGGGCGCTCACAACGCCGGCGGTCACACTGTATTGGAAGCCATACGGATTACCGATAGCTAACACCAATTGCCCCACGCGCACCCGCTGCGCTTCTCCAAGATGAGCAGGAACCAGATTGGGCGCATTGATTCTGATGACCGCGAGATCTGTATCAGGATCGTCTCCGATCAAATCAGCCTGGCATTTGCGCCCATCTGAAAGCGTCACCTCGATTCTGCTGGCGCGGTGGACGACATGACTATTCGTCAGAATGAAGCCATCGGGAGTGAAGATGAAGCCCGAGCCACTGCCCCGAGCCTCTCGCGGCATTCGCGGAGCATTTTCTCGTCCACTTCTAACCGGTTGTTCGACTTCTATGTAGACTACGGACGGACTAACTCTTTCCGCCGCCGTAATGACTGCGCGCGAATAAGCGTCCAGAAGCTCTTCATCCGTTTCTGAATGGGTGGAATGATCTCTGGTTGTGCCTGCCTGCGCGGCTTCAGCATGACCGTCGCTTAATAATTCAATTTCTTGCCACATATGCTTGAACCTCGTCCTTGATTTTGTCTTCTTCCCTTGCAAAGTCAGTCAGTAGCTGTAAATTACTCCTCAGCTCAGAGCTGGCTCATGCCGCCGTCGGCAACTATCTCTGTACCCAGCAGGAACGAAGAGTCGTCGCTGGCGAGAAAAAGCGCTGTCTTGGCGATCTCTTCAGGTCTTCCGAACCGCTTCATTGGCACTTGCTCCCTAATACTATTCGCGATCTCCTGAAACGCCTCGGGCGGTAAACCGAGCCGGTTGAAGATTGGCGTGCTGATGGGGCCGGGGCTGAGGGCGTTGACGCGAATGCCACGACCAACGAGCTCGGCTGACAGTGTTCGCGCCAGCGTGATTAGCGCCGCCTTGCTCGCCGCGTAGACGCTGGTGTTCGGCATCCCGATGTTCGCGTTTATCGACGTATTGAGGATGATCGAAGCATTGTCGCTAAGAAGCGGCAGCAGCTTCTGGATGGTGAAATATGCGCCTTTGAAATTAATGTCCATGATTGAATCAAATAATTCTTCGGTCACGGCCTCAATGGGCACGAACTTACCGATCCCTGCATTAACGAAGAGCACGTCTATCTTGCCGAACCTTTCCTTCACGACTGCGAATAGCTTGTCTATCTCCGCCAAATTGGACGTGTCCGAGCGCACGGCCAGAATGTCGCCACCAATCTCTCGCCTGGCCTCGTCGAGTGTTTGCTGGTCACGGCCCGTGATTACGACCCGTGCGCCCTGTTCCTTAAACTCTTTCGCCGTCGCCAAACCAATGCCGGAGTTCCCTCCAGTGATCATCGCTACTTTGCCATCCAACTTACCCATTACGATTTTCCTCACTTTCATGAATGTCTCATTTCCCTGGGGCCCCGGCACTCGCGCCGCCTGCAAGCCCTTCTCGAGTTCTGGAACGTGCGTTCCAGAACAGGACAAAAAATTTTAGTCGAGTACCGAGAGCGTAACCTTCACCACATCTTCGAGCGTCTTGCGATCCTGCGTGGCCTTCGCCATCAGTACCAGACCCTGGAGGACGCTATAGAGAAACCGCGCCACGGCGCGCGGATCGCGCACACCTTTAAGTTCACCATCCTTCTTTCCGCGCAGCAAAGCTCGATAAAAAGCGCCCTCCACCGCCGTCATGTTGCTACACGTTTTGGCTGCCGTTTCCTTGCAGCGTCCGGCTAACTCCGACATCGCGTTACCCATCAAGCAGCCGCGACGCTGCCCGTCGGTGAGCGATCCTTCAATAACGCCTGCGAATAGTTGCCGCAGCGCCTTTCTCACCGATCCCGGCTTTTCGAGCAGCTCAAATATCTTTCGAGTCTCCACTTCATGGTATCGATCGAGCGCCCGTAAATAAAGCGCATGCTTATCTCCGAAGGTGTCATAGAGACTCTGACGGTTGATGCCCATGTGACCCAGTAAATCCTGAATGGATGCCGCCTCATAGCCGCGCGACCAGAACACCTCCATCGCTTTCTGGAGGACCTCATCCCGGTCAAACTCCTTGTGCCGCGCCATCCGACTTTCGTTACCTCCAGTGAGAGACTATACTCTTTCTGGAACGAACAGTCAAGAATAGAGATTGCTGCGTAGTGGGTCAGTTTCGTCGAAAGTGTCCGATAAACTTTCAGTAACCTTTGATAGAGTAGTCGGTTAATTGATATGTAACAGGAATGAGGCAAGCTCTCGCTCGGGGGAACCTGCCGGGCCGCAACAGCTCCTTGATAAGCAGGAACTGATGCGGTTGACACGACCAGACTGACGTAGTATTGCGACTGATACAATGCGGCACAAGCAAAGCACCAATAGCCTGCTGGTATTTGGTTTTTTGAGCCTGGCCCTGGCCGGCTTGATGAGTGGCATCCCATCATCGGCAAGCCTAAGCCACGAGGACGAGCCAGCGAGCCAGGGACTACGGATAACGCCTGCGGGCTCGCTCATAATCGATGCGACCACCAGGCAACCAGCGGTGGGTGCACTGCCGGTTGATCTGGTCCGCACTCCCGATCATACCGGGCGTGACGGTAGCGGCCGTTATCTCATTGCGGTAAACAGTGGGTTTGGTATTCAGTTCAACGCAGCCGGAAATCGTGCCCAGCAATCGCTTGCGGTCATCGATCTTAATACCACTCCATCGCCGCTTGTGGTGCAGAACGTCTACTTTCCTTCGCCCCAAAGCGTGAATGTAGGCTTGGTGTTTTCGCCGACGCCGGACGAAGACGGTTCCTACTCCCTCTATGCCTCGGGAGGATTCGAAAACAAGATATGGGTCTTCCACTTCCAGCCTGGAACCCAGAATCCGATCACGCCAACCTCGCCTGGTCCGAACACGACCGTTGAAGCGCCGTTCATAGATATCAGTGGCTTTACCACGATGGCGCCATCGCCACGTTATAACGACAATCGGGCGCCGATATATCCAGCCGGCCTCGCTATCAGTCCGGATGGCAACACTCTATTTGTCGCCAATAATCTCGGCGATAGTCTGGGTATAGTCCGCGATCTTCGTGGCGCCAGAGAGCTTGAGACAATCCAACTAATTGGGAGACGTGGTCCAGAGGGCCAGCATTTCACCTATCCATACTCGGTCATAGCAATTCCTTATGGTCCTCCAGGCGCTCGCGATTTCTCTGGCTTGCTTAAGCTGTCGCCACATCAAATTGCTCCATCAGACCAACGCCGGGGTGGCGGCTCACGCGACTCCACGTCGAAAGCTTACGTCTCATGTTGGAATGACGATTCCATCGCGGTAATAAATTTCGCGAACAACAGACAAAGAGTTTCCTATGTTCCCGTTGGACGTCATCCAACTGCGATGCTATGGGACGGTACTAGGAGTCGCTTATACATTGTCAACTCTGATGATGACACCGTCTCGATGATTGATACGCGTTATGATCGCGAGGTCGAACGAATCAACGTTCGCCTGGCTGAAGATGCGCTGTTGGGGAACAGTCCGGAAGGGCTTGCGCTAAATAAGGACGGTACAACTTTATATGTGGCAAACGCCCACAGTAATTCGCTCGCGGTAGTAAGGCTGTCACCGACATCACTCGATAATTCCAAGACGTCTGACAAGCCGGCATATCTGGCCCGTCCGAAGAAGGATGTCAGCCATGTGCGTGGCTTCATACCAACAGGACAATACCCCTCGGCCGTGGCTGTAGCCAACGGGAAGATCTTCGTTGGCAACGGAAAAGGCACAGGAGTCGAGAACTCGTCGCTGGTTGTTAACAACTCGGGTCGTGTCCCAAACACCGCCAATGATCGCTTTCCTGCGGGAAGTGGTCGTGGGAGCGGGCAAGGGGGCCAGTACAGCGTTTCTGCGGTCGTGGGAAACATCAGCGTACTGTCGGAACCTGACGATCCCACGTTAGTTGGCTACACACAACTCGTGATGCGAAATAACGGACTGCTTGGGCCCCCACAAACCAGGCTGTTTCCAGTATCTTCTCCAATCAAACATATTATTTATGTCATAAGAGAAAACCGTACTTATGATCAAGTTTTAGGGGACCTGGAAAGATCCGGCGATGGAACACGTGCTGACGCAGATCCACAGCTGGCGATCTTCGGATCGGGTGAAGCGGCGCAGCGAAACGTTGGTACTGCGCAAGACATTACACCGAATTACCATGCGCTGGCACTTCGGTTTGGACTTTTCGATCGCTTCTTTGTTAATTCGGAGGCGAGTCCTGATGGCCACAACTGGTCGACCGCAGCTTTTTCCAGTGACTATGTCGATAAAGCCTTTCGCTGGGATTACAGCCACCGAGGACGCGGATACGACTACGAAGGTTTCAACCGGTTGCCTGACTACGAGCCTGTCAAAAATGCCCCCTCACTGTTTGGGCCCGCAGCTTCGGCTGAAGACATCGTGAACTTCATGCGCCGTTTTGTACCTTATCTGCATGGCTCGCGGGACGTGGCTGAACCGCAGACGCTCTACCTTTGGGATGCAGCAGCCCGGGCCGGTTTGACCTATCGCAACTACGGCGAATTTGTTGCCACTCTTTCAGCAGCAGATGTAACCGCGATTAAAACCAATCATTCCAAAGCGTACCCAGACATCTCGCCGACCGTTTCCGCATTTCCCACCAAGAAGTCGCTGGAGGCCCACTTCAGCAATTCGGTTCGCAGTTTTGATCTGGACACGCCCGATTCGATGACGATCGAGTCGTACCGAACCGCGAAGCAATCCGCCGAACCAATCAGCCCACTAATAAGCAACTCAGGCACTGAGCGTCGATTCCGTGGAACGTCAAGGCTCGGCGCGTGGTTGGAGGAGTTCAACGGCTTCGTTGCCGATCGAGCGGCTGCGAAACCAGATAAGATGCCTAACCTTTCAATTTTGCGCTTGCCCAATGATCACACTGACGGCATCAAGGTCAGCAGACCAACGCCTCAATTTTTTGTCGCGGACAACGACTACGCCCTCGGAATATTGGTCGAAGAAGTCTCGAACAGCGCGTACTGGAAAGACACGGCGATCTTCGTGGTTGAAGACGACGCGCAGGATGGGCCCGATCACGTTGACGCTCATCGGTCGCCCATCCTTGTGATTAGTGCTTACAACCGGCCCGGTCTACTCATTCACGACTTTCACAATACTGTCAGCTTGATTCGCACGATGGAGCTACTGCTGGGAATCAGCCCCATGAATCAGCTCGATGCGACCGCCACTCCGATCAACATCTTTCGCGCGGAAGCGGACCTGCAATCCTATAAAGCTCGCCTCCCAAATGTCGCTCTCGACAACCTATTGACGCCACCGGCGCGCGATGCTGCTACCGCTTTCTGGATGCGGCGGACGGAAGAGCAGGATATTTCACATGCGGACATGGCGGACCCCCACACACTGAATCAAATCATTTGGTTTTCAGTCCAGGGTAAGACGCCGATGCCGACGAATGCTCGGCTTCCCATCGTCGATGCGATGCGATTAGGTTTGATGCAAGGGAGAGAAGAATTGGTTCGAAACGAAAAAAATCAAGATCCTGATTAGATAGGACTGGATGAAACTGCTCTCGATCATACCGCCGCACTCTTGCCAGACAACGCGAATTCAAGTTTGAAGTGCAACAGCTCGCGGACTCGTCACCATAATTGAGACGCGAGAGAGAACAGTCGACCGACATTGCCGTTTATCCGAATCAGAACCGGGAGCGGACCGGGGAAGCCCGCAGCCCGGCTGGGGTGGTGGTAGCGACCGGCCAGGGACTCAACCGTAGTTATGAGTACTTGAGGGACCACTATAAGCGATTGAAATGCTCGACTGGTAGGGTTGACTCCTTGGCCGGTCGCTACCGCTCCCGGTTCTGATTCGGGCTGTTTCACGCGCCATCGCTGCCGCTTCGGATCTGATGGCTGAGTTGCACTTGAAACTTCCGAGGGTTACGACTGTGCGATCGCTGTTAACTATTCAGCTTGAGCAACAAGCGACGGATACTTCACTTCCTCATTTTCGGCATCGCAAAACCTGCTGCGATTAGCCAGATGTATCCTGGGAATCTACCCAAAGGCAGGAGAACTGATAGTGCCGGAAACACCATACTGAGAGTTGACAGCTCGCAGATAGCCGCGACGACAAGTCCAAACCAACAGACCCAACGAGGCATTAGTTTGAATGCCAGAGAAGGTACGGAAACGCCGGCGAGCAGTAAACCTAAGGTTGCAGTGTGACCAAAACCGCCGCTGGCGAACGCGAGAAGTTGAATCACGCGCATTGCACCCACTTCGCTGGCTACTCCCGTTTGAGACATGGCCCACGCCGTGATAGCCGAGATGCCGAGAAATATAGAGGCGGCGATGCCGCCAAAAAGCGCGATGTGTACGCCTGCCACTTTGATTCCAAAGAACAACAGCCGGCTAACTACAACTGCGGTGAAGAGGCCGAGCGGAATCGACGCGGAGAGTTGGAGAAAGGATGTCACACGAGATGCATCGGGATAACGCAAGTAATGCGCCTGCAACTGATCAATTGGCAGGTAGGGAGTGGGGTACGCCGCGAAGTGCGTCAGGATAAAGTTTGTCGCAATGCTGACTGCAAACAACAGCACGAACACGACGGCGAGAATACCGAGGGGCGGCGAAGGGTGAACATTTCCCTGACGGCTTACGGTTTCTTCGTTCATGGTTTCCTCACTTTCAAGTCTTAGCCTAGAGTTAGATCTGTCCTGTGGATTGAGACCTTTGTTTCCCGGCTGAATTGAGAATGCTCAAACTCTCAAACACATCGCGAAGTACAGCCGCAGGTTGTGCTACAGCGCCACGCGCGCGCCACGCAATAAAGCCATCAGGACGAACCAGGGTTGCGCCATCACCACCCACTCCGTACGCGGCAGTCCAACGATTGTCGGTGTCCTTGAGATCGGCACCAGGGCCAATCCAATAAGACTGCAAGTCGATAGCAGAAGCCGCCGGCGTTCTGTCGGCTGCTTCGCACCAGGCGCGTCCGTCGGATCCAACCAGCAGTGTCCACTGGCCGTCGAAGAGATCTATGGTCGAGAGTTTTTGTCCTGCGCGCTCCACCACTACATGCGGGGCGCGTAAGCCGGGGCGTCCTGTGGGTTTGCGGGGATCCTCAAAGGCTTCAGAGGTTGAGAACTCCTCCGCTGGAATCAGTGCGCCATGATGGTACAAAAATCCGAAGTGGACGGCGAAATCGTCGATGATCTTCTCTGCTGGTGGCAGCTTCTTGCTTGGATCTTTGAACCATGCCTGAAGGCGTGCGAGCGCTTGCGCCAGCGTGCGTTCCGCAACGGGCCGACGCTCGCTGTCGTATGTATCGAGCAATTCCGCACCAGCCACGCCTTGCAGCACCGCAGCGAGTTTCCAGGCAAGGTTGTGCCCGTCATGAATGCCGGTGTTGCCGCCGAAACCTCCGGTCGGCGGCATCACGTGCGCCGTGTCCCCGACCAGAAATACGCGTCCTTGCCGGAATTGATCGGCGACAAGAGCGGCCACTTCCCAAGGTCTTGCGTCCACTAGTTTGACCTTTACATCTGACCGCCCCGCGCCTTTTCGAATCAGTTCGGCACAATGAGCCTCATTAAAATCTTCTGGCCGCTCACCACGTTCAGGAAAGTATTGCACCGCCATGAGCCATCGCTCTGATCCTTCACGTGGAACGAAGGTGCCATTGATGTCCATGATGAAGCAGGCTGTGAAGCGCTTGCCTTCCAGAAAAGGCTTTAAGTCCGTGTCGAAGATCACGTTCATCCAGTGTTGCAGCACGCCCGGACCCTGGCGCTCGATGCCGAGCATTTCGCGGATGTTTCCGTTTGCTCCGTCGGCTGCCACAAGGTATGCGGCAGTGACGGTCTCTTCTTTTCCCGTTCCACGATCTCGTATGCTGGCTTTGACTTCACGGTCGTCCTGCCTGAGATCCACCAGTTCGGTGTTGAAGCGCACCTCTGCTCCGAGACGCTCCGCATGCTCACGCAAGATTGGCTCGAGCTGATCCTGGTCGCAGGTTGCAGCCGTCGTTGGGCTGAGATCGCGAACGTCCTCCCACGGTGGCGTCTCCCAGTGGACACTCTTATCAGCGAGATTTTTTACCCGGGCGATGCCGCCCGCCTGCTGATCTCCAGTTCGATGCGCCCGAATCTCGGCCTCTATTCGAGCTTCCCGATAAATCTCCATAGACCGAGGCGAGATTCCTCGGAACTTATACTGGATTGACGTAGTTGGGTGTCTCTCCACGACGAGAGTCGGAACCTTTCGACGCGCGAGAAGGAGAGCAGTGGATAACCCATTCAGGCTGCCGCCAACGATGATTACGGAATTATTCGTCGCCATGTTTTCACTCCTTTTTTTCTTCTCGGCCAGACAAAAAAGCATTTGTCAGCCGCTGCCCGTCCACCTCAACTGCGTCAGGGTGCGTCAGTCAGCAAAATAATTCAGGGGGAGGGGAAAAATCAGGGGGGATTGGGGAGGGGAACAAAGAAAACAACCGAGGAAATCCTCGCTCATGATCGTTAATTGCAACAATCGTTTATTCTATGAACGATTTGCATATTACGCATGTCGGCAAGGTGATGCAATAATTCCCCGAATGAAAAAGGGTAAGCAGGTCCGAAACCGGCCAAACGCCGCATTCCTTCTCTCTCAAATAGGTGCCCACGCAGCCGAAGTTTTTGCGGGGTTACTCACGCCTCTTCAGCTCGATCCCGCGCACTCAGGGATTCTGTGGATGCTCGGTAGGTCAGCGGGCATGAGCCAGCGGGAACTGGCCTCAACCCTCAAGATTCATCCCAGCCGCCTGGTCGCATTACTTGACGAATTAGAGGAGCGCGGTCTCGTAGAACGGCGCCGGCACACCGACCGCCGATTCTATGCGCTTCACCTCACCACAAAGGGACAGACTACTTTCGAGAAGCTAATGCGACTTGCGGAAGAACATCTTCGATTGATTTGCGGCGCACTCAGTAAGAAAGAGTGTGAACAACTCGCTACACTTCTTCAGCGCATCGCTAATGAGCGCGGGCTCACTCCCGGCGTTCACCCCGGTTACCGCTGGCTGGGCAGAAAGATTCGCTCAAAAGGCTAAGCCATTCGAACTGCCGCAGAGCCGAGCAATTGAGATTCGAACCCAGGAGCTCTGCGTTGCGAATTGGACTATCGGAAGGGCTTGACCAATTGTGGTAGCCAACTCTGCGGGTAGCCTGCCTCGCTATTGCCGAAGCGACTCTGATCGTCAACCGTAGAGTATGGTTACAAGAAACCTCCTTCGTGAAGAGCCAAACTCTTGAGAACCTCTGATAACGGTTTAGCCAAGAGAATCATTTAGCTTCTCGCTGAGTCATAACGGCTTTGCACTAAAGTACGTTTTCAGTCCGCTAACGCGGACGACTGCTAATAGCCCAGCACTTGTAGTGCTGGGAAAGCATCCCAAGAGAGCCCAGTCCATCTAGCGGACGGCTGAACGAAGAGCCGTAACCGATTACATGTGGTATGTTTCGGTCAGCCGTCCGGCTCCCGGACTGGAAACCCAAAATACAGCGACTCCCAGCGATGAATTCGCTGGGCTACTAGCAGTCGTCCACAAACGCGGACTGCAAACCACTTTTTGTGCAAAGCCAGTCATGACAAACTAAAATGAAATGGAAGCGTCAACTCTTTGGAGTGCGGGGGCCTGGCGCCGCTCTGGTCGGTCGCGACCAAGTCTTTATTGCGTCATCTTGAAGAGTGCGGCATCAAGCCTCTCGGACCAAAGCGGCGCCAGGCCGCCGCACTCCAAGGAGTTGAGCACTTAGTCTGAGCTTGCTAAAAGTTTATTCTGCCTGCGGTCATTTGGTGGCAACGGACTCGAGAGTTAGGTTTTATGCGACAACTCAGTAAAGTACGGACGATTGATAATCGGCAAGTAGCGCAGATCGATGCTGCTCGATTCTCAGTCAATCCGGTCGTGATTTTTGTGTCAGTAGTGTTCCTGTTGGTCGCTTGTTCGGCTCGGCCGATACGACTAGGCGCGAATACTCAACCAAACCAATCCACCGGCGTGATTGAGAAGCCGGAAGGCGCTAAATCTGGAAATCTGCCGCTCCGAACATTGATCGATGTTCCGTTGACGGGTGGAACCACTCGCCTGGATTATCAGAGCCTGGATAGCAGCACTGGTCGTCTTTACATCGCCCACTTGGGTTCTGATTTAATGACGGCGTTCGATGTTAACAAGCAAACAATTGTTGGAGACGTGAAAGACCTAAAGCGGGTACATGGAGTACTAGCCGTTCCCGAACTTCATCATGTTTACGCGTCAGCCACAGGAACGAATGAGTTGGCTGTCATTGATGATCAAACGTTGAACGTTATCGCGCGTGTGCCGGCAGGAGACTACCCGGATGGCATCGCCTATGCGAGCAAACAAAACAAGATCTATGTCTCTGATCTGCACGGCAAGACGGAGACAGTAATTGATGCGAAGACAAACCAGCGTCTAAGCACAATCCCACTCGGCGGTGGCGCGGGAAACAGTCAGTACGATTCAGTGTCTGACCGTATCTTCGTTACTGTTGAAGGGCGGGAAGATTTGGCGGAGATTGACCCAAATTCCGATCAGATAACTGCACGTTATTCGCTGACCGGTTGTAAAGGCAGCCACGGTTTACTAATCGACTCCGGGCGACGTCTGGCGTTCGCCGCCTGTGAAGACAATTCGAAGCTCGTTGTATTCGATCTGGAAACGAAGAAAGTAACAGCCACTCTCGCCGTTGGAGCAGATCCCGATGTTCTCGCATTCGATAACGATTACGGTCGGCTCTACGTCTCCGCTGAGAGCGGTGTAATCTCAATCTTCGATGTAAGGGATCGCAGTGTGCAGAAGATCGGCGAAGGTTTTTTTGCACCGAATGCCCACACAGTAGCTGTCGATCAGAAAACGCATCGCGTTTATTGGCCGCTACAGAACATCAATGGAAAGCCAGTGCTGAGAATCGCAATTCCCACCCACAAATAATGTGATGTCTCTCCCCCGCAAGACCAGGTCAACAGGTAGGTCTGTTTGCGCTTCACTTATGATCTTTTTGGGTTCCCCTTCTTTTCTGGGCGGAATCACTAAGGGACAGGGACTTCCAACATTAGATCAGGCCACCGTACAGAGTGCGCCCCAGCGGCCCTCGCAAAACGCCGGCACGCCGCGGATTCAAGTGCTGCGCGTTACTGAACCCATCAAGATTGATGGAAAGCTGGATGAGGAAGTTTGGTCACAAGCCGAGATAGCCGGCGAATTTCGGCAGCAGGAGCCGAATGAGGGAACTCCCGCTACAGAAAAGACCGAAGTTCGGGTTCTCTTTGACGAGAAAAATCTCTATATAGGTATTCACGCTTTTGACTCTGAGCCAGCACACATCAACGCACGCGAGCTAGTGCGTGATGCTGGCTTCTCCAACGACGATAAGGTCGAGATACTCCTCGATACTTACCATGATCGCCGCAATGCTTATCGTTTCGCAGTTAATCCGCTGGGCACACAGCAGGACGCACTGATTACCGATGAAGGTCGAGATGTAAATCTGTCATGGGATGCGCCCTGGGTTTCGGCGGGGCGCATCGACGAAAGCGGCTGGACAGTCGAAATTGCCATACCGCTAACCACGCTCCGCTTCATTGAAGGGTCGAGCGGATGGGGCCTGAACCTCGCGCGCATCGTTCGTCGCAAAACCGAAGAGGATCTGTGGACTAGTTGGCAGCGTTCCTTTGGATTGGAACGAGTGTCGCAAGCTGGAGAACTTACCGGGGTCGAAGAAATAAAACGACGCCGATTGGTGGAAATAAAACCATACGCGTCAGGCGGCTGGCGCGAAGGTGCGCGTTTAATCGGGCAGCCGGGCTTCGACGCGGGCGCGCAAGCCAAGGTCGGGTTAGAGGTCGCGAGGATCGGGATTACGCCATCGCTCACGGCAGAGTTCACAGCCAATCCCGACTTCGGCCAGGCAGAAGTCGACAACCAGGTAGTCAATCTTTCACGCTTCTCAGTCTTCTTTCCTGAAAAGCGCGATTTCTTTCTGGAGAATGCAGGTGTCTTTCTCTTTGGGAGAGCAGAAGCTAATCAGCTTTTCTTTTCCCGCCGAATAGGACTCACCGATAATGGCGCTCCGGTGCCAATCGATTACGGCGCTAAGCTCACCGGTAAGGTTGGTCATTACAATCTGGGGTTTCTGCAAGTGCAGACGCGCAAGCTCGGCAATTCTGCGTCAGGATTTGGAATCCCTCGCCAGCACTTTACTGTTGCGCGCATCAAGCGCGATATCTTGAAGCGATCCTTCATTGGCGCCATGTTCGTTAATCGGCAAGGTGCTACGTCATCAGGCGCCACTCCCTACAACCGTGGCGCCGGCATAGACGCTGAGTTCAATCTGACTGACCACTATCTGGTTAAGGCATTCCTGATGGGGACCGCGACGCCAGGTGTGCGATCGAGTTTCGTTTCAGCGCGAATTGATTCACGCTTCGAGAATAACCTTTGGCGCTTCATTACTGTTTACGAGGACATAGGAAGGAACTTCAATCCCGAAGTCGGGTTCGTAGAACGGAACGCTATTCACCAGTACTTCGGACAACTCGCCTATAAACCTCGGCCGCGCTTCATCCCTCACGTGCGGCAGATGGAATTTGAAACACAAGTTGAATACTACACCGATCGACGAGGTAAGCTCGCTACCAAGCAGATAGAACTTTCGTGGGAAACAGAATTCAAGAATTCGTCGGATTTTTTCTTCCGGCCCATTGAAGACGTCACCGATGTGCTCAATACCCCTTTTGAGATTAGACCAGGAATTACGATTCCCGTCGGCACCTATCATTTCAACCGGCCGCAGGTTTCCTTCACCAGCGATAGCAGTAAGAAGCTGATTTTATCCGGCAGATACAAGTGGGGCGATTTCTATTCGGGAAAGCGGGACGATATCTCAGGCGGCCTTACCTTCAGACCAAGCGAGCATTTCTTATTCGACCTCACCGACAGCTTTAATAATGTTCGACTGACACAGGGCAATTTCACGACCAACCTAATTGCCGGGCGAGTGAACTATAACTTCTCGCGCAAGCTTCTGACTTCAGCTTTAATGCAATTGAATTCGGCGGCACGTATTTCGACGATCAACGTTCGGCTGCGCTACATCTATCGCCCCAACAGTGATCTATTCATTATCTACAATCAGACCACTGGCGTTGGCCTCGAACGCCCGTCGTATAGTTTTCAAGTCAAACTAACGCGCGATTTCACGTTCTAAACATACCACTTCGATTTTAAGGGGGGAGACGCGACATGAATTTTAATGATTCACAAGGGGTGAGAGGACTGTGGCTCAGTCTGGCGCTGTTAACCCTGACCTCTTCTCTCACGACCTTCGCCCAGACGGCCACCTCAGCCGTACCGAAGCAAGCGGATAACGAATACCAGGAAGGCTCGATTCTCTGGACACAATCGTCGGGCGAAGCGCGTGCGCTGGCATATCAGGCGTTCACTCTCGCACGAATGATGCTGGATCGCGATCTGAGGCTAAACCGCCGGAGCAGAATGAGACGCGCCATCGTGGTTGACGTTGATGAGACAGTGCTGGATAACAGCCGCTATCAGGCCATGCTGGTGAAGAACCGTCAAAACTACGACGCGCAGAGTTGGACAGCGTGGGTCAACCGTAAGGAAGCGGCGG
Organism: Pyrinomonadaceae bacterium; assembly: GCA_036506215.1. Classification (GTDB taxonomy): domain Bacteria; phylum Acidobacteriota; class Blastocatellia; order Pyrinomonadales; family Pyrinomonadaceae; genus PSRF01. Next base: position 18,307 of record DASXSC010000176.1, read on the forward strand.
CGATACCAGGTGCGGTCGAGTTTTTGCGCTATGCCGCTTCGCGGGGCGTCCGGGTGTTCTACATTACTAATCGTAAACTCCTGGAGAAAGAGGCCACTGCGGCCAATTTGAAGAATCTCGGAGTTCCCGACGTTAATGACCAAACACTACTCGTCAGGACTGACGCCAATAGTTCAAGCAAAGAGGCGCGCCGACAGGCCGTGAGCGCGAAATACCGCATCGTGCTCCTGATGGGGGATAACCTCAACGACTTCGCCAAACTATTTGAAAATAGCAAGACGGTCGCCGATCGTGTTGCGGCAGTGGAGCAGAATAAAGAGCGGTTTGGCACGCGGTTCATCGCCCTGCCCAATGCAATGTACGGGGATTGGGAAAGCGCGATCTACGACTACAACCTTAATTTGACAGAAGAAGAGAAGGCCGCGAAGAGAAAGATTCTCCTAAAATCCTACTAATGAGCTATCACAAGACTACACAAAACACATGGATGCGTGGGAAAGATCAATGCATTATCTTTCCTGCTCGATCTTGAGCGACACGCGAAAGCGCGCAGCTTTTGCCGGCGCGATTGAGGAAATAGACAGCCGTTGCCCGCGCACCTGCCTCTCGCCTTTGTCCACCGAGCCGGGTGGACCGGGAGCCGTCAGGTCGTTAGGTTCAATCGTGTTGCGACTCTGCACAGGCATTTCGATATTAGCTCTTAACCTTGTCCCCGCAGCGTTGATTACGAACTGTCGCTCACCTGCCTGACTCAGGCCGTCGTCACTGTGTAGCAGGGTCGTGAACGTGCGCGGTTGTTTAGTTTGAATCTCATCGCTGATGATGAAACCGTTGACATCAAAGCGAAATTCCCGCTTGAAAGTGACAACGCCCAATTCAGGTTGGTATGCCGCCGTCGCATCGCCACGAACGATGACTGATCGGCGCGCGAGTTCAGCGTTGGTGATCCTAATCTTGTTTAACTGATCGTAAGACACACCATCGAAGGCATCGTGGCCCTGTCCTTCCAGGCCCTGGCCACGCCCGTCAATAAGTGCCGTGTTGTGATGCACTGTGAGAGGCACACCCGCATAGCCGGAATCACCCGTAAGGTATTGCCTGCCCCCATAAATGATGAAGCTGTTGGCGTCTGGGTGCGCGTGTCCCGACGATAAACGCCACTCCGGAAACTGCTTCAGCAGCCTCGCCGCGTGATGCCCTTCGGGAGGACCACACTTGAAGGCGAAGGCAGTCGCATCCGGACTCCAACTCGAGCGCCAGTAAACTACCTCGTGGTCGGGGAAGTAATGCGAAGCCGGTTGCTTTTCAATTGGGACAGCTTTAACTGTCGGGTCATACCAGAGCAGCGACCAGTAGTTCTCCGCGTTCAATTGCCCAAACTTCTTCAGCCAGGCAGCGACGCCCTGTGCTTCGCCACTGTGAAAACGCTGCGCGAGCCGGTAGAGAATGTTGTAGTTAGTGTGAAAGTGCCCACCGGGATGCGTGCGCGCATACTCTTCGCCTTTGCCTGCGCGCGTGAGCGGTCCTTCGAAGATGTCGCCAAAGTCAAAAACGTATTGACCTGACGGAAGCATGGAGTGGGCCACGTATTTATACATTTGTCGGAAGCCGGGGCGGTCGTATAAATCTTCGCCGGCGGCGTGAGCCTGGGCATCGAGGTAATGCACTAAAAACGGCGTCGAGAAAATCCAGTACTCAAAGCCTTCATAGTAGTAGCCGTCGGTCGAGTAAGTATCGAGGACGCGGCTGTAAATAGCGCGCGCCAGCGCTGACCACTGCGGCGCGTCGTCAACTTCGTCATAAAGCGCGTAGGCGGCGATCGCCAGGCCCGTAATCGGAATGAAGGTGTGGTTCTGACTGTAAGCGTAGGTCTTGCCTGGCTTCGGTTTGAAGTAATCAAACAGCAAGCGGGCCTGACGGACTATTTTGTCGCGATATCTGGCGCGTTCCTGCTCAGTAAGATCATGGTATAGCAAGTCGTATCCCCAGCCCATGCCGTAGAGAAGGTGTCCGGCGGCGAGATCCACGTTCGGCTTGTTGTAGCTGTAGCCCCAGATGTCATAAGACACAGCCGCATCCATGTAACGCTTAGCAGCTTCGAGATACTTCTTATTGCCTTCAATTTTGTAAGCGAGCGCAGCTTCGGCAATGCCGATGCCGACTTCGTTCTGCGCGCGTCGAGCTTCGGCGGGCGGTAGCGGTGGTGTGATCTTGAGAGCGCGCATTTGTTGCAGCGCAAGGCGCCAGACTTCTCTGTGCGTTGTGCGCGCGCGGCGGCGCAGAGATTCGAGTTCGGAGTCGGTTACGTAAACGCGCGGATGCCGGCCCCGCAGTTCCGGACGGAGGCGCGAGTTCGCGCTATGCATCAATTCCGTGAGCGGGTGAGGGCCCTTTTTCGCTTGGGTCGTGGTAGTTTCTTTTTGTAATTCGCGCGTGTCTTGAGCGAACGCGAGGTTAGAGCCAAGCGGCGCGTGTGTTTGCAACAACGTTCCGGACAGAATGGTGGAAGCCAGGAGGAGGGCTGGAAGCTTAGCGAGATATCTGGTCATATACGAAATCAAAAAGCTGATTTTCCATTTGTCATTTTCCATTTTTCATTTGTCATTGGTGGATTTACACTTCCAAGTTGAATCTGCGATCTTTCTGAACTTCTGATTCTCATTCTGAGACGTAAGTGTCATCGCTCCCACAGCTCTTCAATGACAAATGGAAAATGGAAAATGACAAATGGAAAATGACTTGATCAGGCACAAGTCTCCACAATTAGCAGCAGCCTTCGCCGGCAAGCCGGTTCGGACTGCTAGTCCATCAGCATCCCGCCATTAATCTCGATAGTTTCGCCTGTCAGAAAGCTGGCTCCGTCTGAAGCCAGAAAGGCGATGACGCGCGCGACTTCAGCCGGAGTGCCAACGCGACCAAGCGGAATCGCTGATACGTACCCCTTCATCATTTCGGGAGTCGAGAACGTCTCGTGGTAAGCCGTGTCCACGACTCCGGGCGAGACTGCATTGACGCGCACTCCGTAAGCTGCAAGTTCCTTGGCCAGACCCTTCGTCAAGGTGATGACACCGCCTTTGGCAGTCGAGTAATGAATAGACCCGAGCGCGCCCCCGTTTCGTCCGGCAATCGAGGACACATTGATGATCGCGCCCTCTTTGCGTTCCATCATCGCGGGCGCTACCACCTGCGCACACAAGAATGCGCTCTTCAGGTTCAGGTCCATCACGTAATCCCAGCGTTCTTCGGTGAGTTCCAGAAGTTTCAATCGCTCAACCAGCGAACCGGCATTGTTGACGAGTATGTTTATCGGGCCAAGTTCCTGAGCGGCGCGGTCGATAAGTTGACGCACGTCAGCCGCTCGGGTCACATCGGCCTGAATGACCACAGCGTGGCCGCCCTTCGCCGTAATTGCGGCGCGTGCGCTTTCGGCTCCCTGCTCGTTCTGGTGAAAGTTAATCGCGACCGCGGCGCCACACTCTGCAAGCAACTCAGCGGTCGCGCGACCGATCCCCGAAGATGCGCCAGTGATCAATGCGACCTTTCCTGTCAGGTTAAATAAGTTCTGCATGAAATACTCCTGTAAGATTTAAGCGGTAACCGCGCCCAGCGGTCTTTTGAGTTTAACGCGCCGGATCGGTCCAGTAAGAATAAACAGAGTCAACGTGCCGATTGGCGCCAGCATCCCTGCTGCTACCAGAATCGGCACATAAGAAAAGTGGTCCACCACCCAGCCTGTAGTAAAGATAAAGATCATTGAACCGATGCCGGCCCCGGTTCCTCCCAGGCCTGCCACCGATGCGACCGCCTTATCGGGAAAGAAATCGCTGGGCAGGGTCTGGACGTTGTTGATCCAAACCTGAAAGCCAAACAGGACCACGCCGATTAAGGCCAGGGCGGTCATCGGGTTATTAACGAATGCTGCGGCAATGCCCGCCGGCATCAACAGTGCGGCCACAACGATGACTATCTTGCGCGCGCGATCCACACTCCAGCCACGACCTATTAAGTAACCAGACATCCAGCCGCCGGTTAGGCTGCCTGCGTCGGCGGCCACAAAGGGAACCCAGGCGAAGAGCCCAATCTTTGTCAGACTAAACCCGCGCGCGTCTGCCAGATATTTCGGCAGCCAGGTGATATAGAGCCACCAGATCGGATCCGTCAGAAAACGCGCCACCACGATGGCCCACACTTGCCGGTAGCGCAGCAACTCGCGCCAACGCGGCGCACCCTCGGTTGGCAGTGGAGTTGCCGAGGTCGCGATGTCCTCAACAGTCGGAACTGATTCCTGCTGGGCAATCACAGCGGAGGTAACATCCTCTGGTGTCTGCTGTCCGGCGCGGATAAGCGCAAGCTCCTCTGGTGTGATCCAAGGGTGTCGATCCGGCGTCTGGTAGAACAACAGCCATAGCAGCAGCCAGAAGAAGCCGAGCGATCCGGTGACAAGAAACGTTGTCTGCCAATTATAAGTTTGGGCCAGCCATACGATCAGCGGCGGCGCGACGATCGACCCAATAGCCGCCCCGCTGTTGAAGATCGCCATGCCAAAAGCGCGCTGTTTGATAGGAAACCATTCCGCGACGGTTTTCGCGGCCCCGGGCCAGTTGCCGGCTTCGCCGAATCCAAGTATGAAGCGAAAAAGGCTTAGGCTGCCTAGTCCCCGCGCGAACGCATGGGCCACCGCCGCCAGTGACCAGACTATGATTGAGAAGGTGAAGCCCAGGCGCGTGCCGATGCGATCATACAACTTGCCCGAAACGCTTTGGCTGATGGTGTAGGCAAGCAGAAACCAGGTGACGATGCCGCCAAACTCTGTATTCGACAATCCCAGATCGCGCGTGATCTCAGAGGCCAGCACGGAGATGGTCAGCCGATCAATGTAATTGATCAGCGTCGCCAGAAAGATCAGCCCGACAATCCACCAGCGCAATCCCGGTAATTTGAAGCCACTTGTGGCTTGCCTGGCGGGCCGCGGCTGCTCCCCACTGCTCTGTGTTTCAACACTCAACTTCATCAAAGTTCAAGCTCGTATTGCGCTGAATAAGAGCGGGGGCAAGCCCGCCTTCTTACTGCAAGTTTTCCCACTTGAGCTTTCATACTCAAGATTTGGAATCTGATTCAACGTGATTTAGTTGCAGTCAGGAAGGCGGGCTTGCCCCGCTGCTTCACTGCGCAAAATGTGCTTACAAATCCCACTCAATTACGCTTGTTCCGGCGCCGACAGTGAAACTCACCATATCGGTAGTTCCATCGTATTGGCTCTTAACGTCACCACCGTTTATTCGCATGCCATGTGGTTTGACCGGGGCCCTGACACTAACTACGGTCGGCGTTTCCGCGTACAACGTGCCACGCACCTTCCGTTCGAGCGTCGATCGTCCAGTCATGTCAAAAGCCACGGAGACTGGTTTGACCGAGTGCAGAAGCTCCGTGCTCCCGCGGGATAGACGCGTTCCACTCTGCAAGATAAGCCGCTGCCAGGCGCCCTTCGGTGAAACTCGCACGACAGCGCGCTCACCGTTCATACTTAAGCCTTCATCGCTGCCGCGCAGCAGAACGATTTCAGTTTCGCCGTTTGGCCACTGGATACGAAAGCCTTGCGCTGTTCCCTGCAATGCCGAGACGCGTGGTCGCTCGCCTTTGACTAACTTACCGTTCACCATCATGAAGTGAAGGAATACTGCATGGCGACTCGGTTCGGCGTTTCTTTCAACAAGTTGCACGCCGCGCTGTTCCAGCTCGCCCTTCTCGACCTCGCCGGGTCGTCCCTGCGTAGTCACTATCAACGGCTCTACCTTAAAGGTCACCGGGTTTGGCAGCAGGCACTGAGCGAACAACTCCGCATTGCCGTTTGGCATGACAAAGCTGTTCGAAGTTTGCGTCACGATGCTTTTTTCTGCGTTCAGCAGCCATGTATAGACGCGCGGCACATCTGCTGCTAGCTCATCCCAGATAACGAAGTAATCGGGCGCGACATAGAGGAAGTGGCGATCGAAACGCCCCAGGTTGAGATCGGAGAAATATGCGGGCGCGGCAAGCCCGCGGGCGTAGAAAAACTCCGGCGTTGACCAGAGATCGGCCAGACGCAATTTGTTAAGCCGTTCGTAAGGTACGTCCTTGAAGACCTCATGCCGGCCGTCTTTTTCCTGCCCGCGCCCGTCAACCAGAATGGTGTTGTGGTGTTTAGTTTGCTTGATGCCCGTGTATCCCGTGTCACCAGTCAGGTATTTGCCATGGGAATAGATGATGAAGCTATTGGCATCAGGATGCGCATGGCCGGTGTTCTGTCGCCAGTCGGGAACGAGCGGTGAAAGCTCTGTCACATGATGGCCTTCAGGGGGGCCGCAACGGAAAGCGAACGCCGTTGCACCGGCTTCCCAATTGCTACGCCAGAAAGCAGTTTCATTGTCGCGGAAATAATAAGACGCCGGCACGCTACTCATCGGCGCGGCACGAATCTGCGGATCGTGCGCGTGAAAGGCCCAGCCCTTTTCCCATGTGGTTGTCTTAAGATTGAGACGAAGCCAGTCGGCAATGCCCTGCGCTTCCGCGTCATTGTATTTCGCCGCCAGGCGGTAAAGGACTTCGTACCCGGTGTTGAGCTTACCGTTTTTTGAGTTGTCGCGTTCCGCGGCGCCGCGTCCTGTGTCTCCAAAATCGAAGACGCTGCGCCCATCGGGGAGTATGGAGTGAGCCACGTAATATTTTAGAGGTAGAAACTTTTCGCGCATGCGTGGATAAAGATCTTCCCCGGTCGCATGTTCCAGCGCATCCAGGTAACGAACGATCCAGTGGACGCTGAAGACGCTATAGTGAAAGCCCTCGTAGTAGTAACCATCAGTCCCAAACGTAGTAAGGACGCGCTCGAATACCGCGCGGGCTAGACGTGCCCACTGCTCAGCATCCGGCTCTTCGTCCATCAGCGCGAAGGCCGCCACGCCTAATCCCGCCATTGGAATAAAGGTGTGATTCTGGCTGTAAGAATATTTTTTGCCGGGCTTGTACGAAAAAAACTCGTACATCAAGCGCGCCTGTCGCGCTAATTTCGCGCGCACAGCATCACGTTCCGCAGTGGTGAGGTCGTTATAAAGCGCGTCGTAAGCGAAGCCCACGGCGTAAAGAAGATGCGCGGGCGGTAAGTCGACGTTCGGCGTGCGAAACGTGTAACCCCAGGGGTCATACTTGATGATTGTCAGCAGCCAACGCCTGGCTGCCTCGAGATAGCGGGGATCTCTTTCAATGGCGTAAGCGAATGTTGCTTCGGCCAGGATGTAGGCCACATCGTATTGTGAAAAATCGCCTTCCACCTGTTCGACGCCGCTGCGATTCAACATCGGCGAACCGGGCGGAGGCGGCGCCATCTTGAGCGCACGTACGTCCTTTGATACAGCCTGCCAAAGTTCACGATCCGAGTTTTGCGCCCGCTGGCTCAGGAGCTTCAGTGATTCGTTTGTAAAGAAGATACGCGGGTGCTGTCCTGACAACACGGGACGTAGTTTGACGGGACGTTTCAGCAGTTCCTCAAACGGAACGATCGGATTGTTGCTGCTGTTAGTTGCGCGGGTATCAGCCCTACTAATCGAAGTAATCGAAGTGAGTAAGATGGTGGCGATAGCCAACATCAGAACGCCGAGGCGGCCAACATGTTCTAACTCTCGTTTAGACTTCGTGGAATAGAGAAAAAACATGTCGGCATATTGATAGTCTGACAGACAGAGAGAAGGAAGAGCTGGCAGCCAGAGCCGGCTCTGCCTTATTCATTGAGCGCTTTAGAACAGGAGCTTGATCGCGAATTGTAATTCGCGGCCCTCGTTTGACGTCGAAGTAACCTGGCCAACGTCTGCCCGGTCAAGGAAGAACACCGGAACCTGGAAGTTGGGATGGTTCAAAACATTGAAGGCTTCGGCTCGGAACTGCAAGCGCACACCTTCACCTAAATGAAGATTTTTCAAGAGGGAGAGGTTGAAATTCTTAAAGCCTGGTCCGATTAGGATGTTGCGACCGGCGTTGCCGAAGAAGTTCAAAGGATCGTTGGGATCGATCACGTCGCTCGGATCGCGAAATGCCGCCGGATTGAAGAATAAGCCCGCGGGAATGTTTTGATATGGGTCACCGATGAGATCGGGACGTTGTTGACCCACATCCGGCGCGTTGTACTGCGGCGTGAAGGGACGACCGGACAGCACAGAAACGATGCCGTTGAGCTGGTAGTCACCAAGCAGAATTTGCTTCAAACCGCGGGCATCTTTGAAGAATGCCTGGCCGCGACCAAACGGTAGCGAATAGTTGAAGCTGGCTGTGAATTGATGCTTGCGATGGAAGTCGGCCAGTGACCTTTCCGCTGCAAAGTTGTAAATGTCCTGAGGAAACTTCTGTGTCCCTGTCGTTGAGTTGTTGGTTGACGAAGCATTGTCAATCGCTCGAGAGAAGGTGTACGAAACGAGCATCGTCAAGCCATCAGTCATGCGTCGCCGCAAACTGGTTTGCATCGAGTGGTAACTCGAACTCGCGGACTGTTCCTGATATTGCAGGGTTGCGCTGCCGAACTGAGCGGCGAAGGGGTTCACACTCGAGAACGTCCCGTTTGCGTTACGCACGCTAAAGGATTGGTTAATGTTATAGCGGCGTCCCAGATGCCGGCCCAATGAGCCAACGTAACCAATCTCGAAGGCAAGGTCTTTCGCCAGCTCACGCTCAACGGTCAGGTTGAACTGATAGAACTCCGGCGTCTTGTTGGTCGTATCGATGCCGAAGGTATCGTTTGCCGCCGCGATGGTGCCGTTGGGAAACGGATTACTAAACGTCAGTCCGACGGGATTGCGAGTGGTTGAAGTCGCGCTGATGAAGGGACGGTTGTATTGGACCCGATTCAGAAACGGAAAATTGTTGGCGAGTTGCTGGCGGGAGACGTTGAAGCTCTCCAGACTGTGATAAATCCCGCCGCCGCCACGCAACACGGTGCGATCGTCGCCAAATAGTCGCAGGGCAAAACCAATCCTGGGTGCAAAGTTGTTCTTGTCGGTCTCAAGCAAGGCTGCGGGGAATCGTGGATCGCCGGAGAGCACGACTTCACGCAAAGTGGGAATGAACGTGGCAAGTCTGCCGGTCGCCTCGGTGAGTGGTTGTTGCAGTTCGTAGCGCAAGCCAAGGTTCAGCGTGAGGCGCTGGCTGAATTGCCAATTGTCATGAACGAAAAACGCGTACTGCAAGCCTGTTAGATCAGCTGGATCCGAACCGACTTGAAGTTGCGTCTGATCTGGTAATCCCAGCAGGAAATCTGCAAACGAGCGGAAGCCACTCGAATTTGCCCCAGCTCCACTGCCCGTTGGCGGTGTGCCGACATTCGTGCTCTTGCCGCGGAAACGGAAATCTCCGCGCGTGTTGCGGACGTCTGCCTCAACGTAGTTGGCGTGAATGATGTCGCCGCCAAACCTTAAGTTGTGATCGCCGGTGGTGAGCGCAGCGACATCGTAGAACTGGAAGTTGCGAATGTTGTAGATGAACGGATCGTTGGGACGATCGCCAAACTCTTCAAAGCCATCGATGCGAATAGCCGGCCAGCCTTGCAACTCGACCGGAGGATTGTAGGGGATACCGAATATGGCGTTGTAATTCTTGTCTCGGTTCTGACCCAAATTCTGATTGTTCTGGCGGAAGAAGCCGAAGCGCGCTTCATTCACAAAACTCGGAGAGAAGATATGCGTGTCACTGAGCGAGAGTGTGTTCTGGCTGTTGATAACATCACGCCCGAAGCCCGGATAGTAATTGCGAGCCGAGGGGAAAGGATCGAAGTTGTTGGCCGTCTGACGCGCATAGGAAACGGAAAAAGTATTTTTGCTGGAGAAGCGATGATCAATTTTAGCCAGGTACTGATTGCGATTCGTGTTGTTCAGGCCGTTGGCCAGGTAGTTCGTGGAAGGCGTGCCGGCGCTAGACGAAGGCAGATTCGCAACCGGGATGTATTGCAGCATCGCGGCCGAAACCGGACTGAACTGGGAACTGGGAATGACGTTGGGCGTTGGAAACTCAACGCGAGTAATAGTGAATGAAGTTCCCTGCGCATTGGGAGTCGCAATCGGCCGCAGCACGCGGTTGGTATCGTCGGCGTTGCCCAGGATGCCATCCGCCCCCGCACCGCGCACGTTACGGAAATCACCGTGTAGCCATGCTTCATTCGGAGCCTGCCGCAGAAAAGCGCTTGAACGATCTTCACGGGTACCTTCGTAAGAGAAGAAGAAAAACGTGCGATCCTTGCCCGACCGGACCATTGGACCACCTTCACCGAAGCTCAACATAGGTAGCGGGCCACCGAAAGCCCCGCCGAATTGATTACGTTTCAGGTCTTTTTTGCCGCTAAAGAAATTTGCCGCGTCGAATCTGTCGTTGCGGAGAAATTCAAACACAGAGCCGTGGAAGTTGTTGGTGCCTGACTTAGAGACGACGTTGATTTGTCCACCCGCGGTGCGCCCAAACTCGGCCGAATAAGACGAGGTGGAAACTTTGAATTCGCGTATTGAGTCAACGCTGGTGTTGACACCGATGCCGCCGTTTCGGTCAGACCGGTTATTGACTCCGTCCAGAATGAAATTCGTTGAGTCCGTACGCGTACCTGCAACTGCCAGGCCTTGTCCCTGATCATCTTCCGCCGGGCGCTGATAAACACCGGGGACGAGCAGCGCGAGGTCTGTGGCATCACGCCCGTTCAGCGGCAGTTCCTGCACCTGACGATTCGTGATGACTTCGCCTTTGTCACTGGTTTCGCTATTAATCACGGGAGCTACGGCCACAACCTGGACCATCTCGCTCACATTGCCCGCTTCGAGCATAACGTCCAGGCGTTGCGTCTTATCCGTTTCGAGGATCAGATCGCTCCGCACGCTGAGTTTGAAGTTTGGCGCTTCAACGCGAACCTCATAAGTGCCCGGCGGTATTTGCGAAATGATGAAATTGCCCTCGTCGTTCGAGGTTGCAGTCAGGGTACGCGCGGTATCCTTCTCAATAATAGTCACAGTTGCGCCGGGAATAACCGCGCCGTTAGGATCGGTTATTTGGCCCACAACTGTAGCTTTGAAGCTCTGCGCCGAGACGGAGCCGAGTATGAATAGCATCAGCGCCAATGTGCCCAGGCATCTTTGCAGCAGCCGCTGCACGCTTTGATTAGTGTTCAAGGTCATCATGGTAATTCTCCTTTTGTGTGCCTGAAAGGCGAAGTTGCGAGCTGTTTCTTCGACCCGTTAGCGGGCGGCTGGGAAGCGAGCTTCAATCCGGGATTTTCTTTTTCTTATGGGAACGTTATCACAGCAAACCAAAGATCCAGAGCAGGTCTGCTACGAACCTTAAGCCGACGTAACCAGGGCCGGGCTTGGCGCAGCCTTAGACCAAGTTGACTCGCGAATAATCAAGCGGCATTCGAGATTGATTTCGCGCCGCTCGCGAGCTCTGTCACCTGTGATCCTCTCCAGCATAAGTCGCGCGGATTCCCGGCCCTGCTGGATGATGGTCTGGTCAACCGTTGTCAGCGGCGGCGTGGTATAAGCCGAGAGCGGCACGTTGTCGAAACCAACTATGGCAATATCATCAGGAACACTTAGGCCGGTATCGCGAATCGCATACATCGCTCCCATAGCTGTAAAATCGTTACGTGCAAGAATGGCGCTCGGCCGCTTGCGCTGTGACAAAAGCCGCTTCATAGCCTCATACCCGTCATCCTGAGTCGAATAATCCGGTCCGCTAACGCGGTCAGGCCCGACGATTAGCTTGCTGCTCACGGGCAGATTGTTGTCCCGCAAGGCATCAAGATAACCTCTAAATCGTCGCAGGCCGGCCCCGTTGACGAGCGAAACTCCTACGAAGCCAATGCTCCGGTGCCCCAGTGAAATCAAGTGTTCGACCGCTTCGTAAGCCCCCTTCCAATGATCGGCAGTGACGTGATCAACCCTGGGGTGGTTAAACTGACGACCTACCACAATCATCGGCAGTCCCGGTTCTGCCAGTCGTAGCAGGAAATCGTTACCTTCTTTGGTCTCCCGAGTAGCCACGATCAATCCATCAGCACGATGTTCGAACAACGCGCGCAATGCTGCCTGCTCCCGGGCAACGCTACGTTCGCTGGTACTGATGAAGAAAGAGTAGCCTTGTGGTAGGAGAACTTCCTGAATGCCACGGACAAGTTCCGCGGAGAATGGGTTGACGATGTCGGGGAGCACGATACCGATGACCTGTGTTCGCTGGCTCTTCAGACCGCGCGCCAGCGCGTTTGGGTGATAATTCAGTTCCTTGACGACTTTCAAAACCTTTTCGCGCATTTGCTTACTGACGTAAGCGTTGTCATTAATGACGCGCGAAACGCTCATCGGCGCGACCCCGGCCCGGCGCGCGATATCCACAATCGTCAAGTGCTTTTTCTTACGCGAAGAGCGGTCCATTTTGTTTTCAGGATATATGGTATCGTTACCAGAAGTGCGTGGATATTAACCCTGGCGAGATTAGCTGTCAAGGGTTGATTAAGCTGGGTACTGGTGCATTTTGAAAGCTGGGAGTCTCCGCCAGCGTCAACGTCTTCACTGGGACCGCGCGGCGTCCCGACCGCTCCGAGGTACGTTGACTTTAACTCGATACTTGCACCTGCCGTACGCGGGCGAGCGAGACGCCCGCCGTGCAGAACCAGCGCGGTAGCGCCGGATGCTAGAGTCAATTTTGGCGAAGTGATTATACGAGGATTGGAGGAAGAGACTTGTTACAGGCAGCACCTATTAATTTTCAGCCTTCGCTTGTGCGGATGCTGTGTCATGAGGTCAGTACCACCTCGCGGTAGCGGGTGGGTCTTCCTCAGGATTTTCAATTTGCAGGTAAGGTCTTTGACCTCCGATGCGCGGCAAGTCTCCGACTTGCCGGCGACCTTTCTAAAGTTCTTTAAGGTCTCCGACCTTTGAGACTCCGGTCA
>DASXSC010000177.1:0-4499 GCA_036506215.1 Pyrinomonadaceae bacterium
TGCCCCAACCGTAGCCCCAAGCTCCGCTGAAAGCTGCGCCCATCGCCATGCCCGCGCCGAACCACATCATCGACGAAGCTACATAACCGGGTGGATAATAAGCGTATGGGGGATAAGCCGGATACGGCCACGCGCCATACACCACCGTCGGATTGTAGCTCGGTACATAAATGACTTGCGGATTAGCCGGTTCGATCTTGATAATCTTTTCCTCGACGATGACGGTTTGCTCCTTGGTCGTTTTGAGATTTCCGGACGCCTGGGCTTTTGCGCGCAGGCTCTGGATTGTATCCAGCACCTTTTTTTGGTCCGCCAAGAACGCATCGCCGAGTTTCTGCGTCCAGTCGAGCTTCTCGCTCATCATGGTGAGCACCTGGGGAAAAGCCACCAGCGATTTGACGCTCGGGTCCCAATCCTGCTTCTCGAGCGCGGCGGTGACCGCGTCGCCCTTGAGGCTGGCGTTTTGTTTTACCCAGCGTTCGGCCAGCGCGACTTCAAGCGGATAGGTCGACGCCATCAAGATTTGCGAAACCAGCGGGTCCGGGTACAGCGCGATCGTCGCTAAAATCTGCTCCAATTCTTCTGGCTTGAAAACCTGTTGAGATGCCGGCTGCTGCTGCGCGATAACTCCTGGCGGCGCGGTTAAAAGAACGATCAGGAGCCACGCCAGTGTTCGCACAGAAACGGATGCTATCTTCATGTCTTTTCTCTTTTCCGGAGGAAGCAGTGCAATCAGGTCTTGGGTTTCAGGTGTCAGGATTGAAACCCAAACACTGAAACCTGAACACTGAAACCTCCAATCCTCTGTTCACTGATCACTGATGACTTTGTTCCTTCATTCATTACTGCTTCAACTTGAGACTCACACCGGACGCACCCAACGTGAGTCGAGTTCCTGTCTGCTCCGATTGCAGCGCGATGAAAACGCCGTTGCCATTGGCCATCACAAGCTCACCACCGCCTCCCGCGACCGCAAATGTTGCCTGCGTCGCAAAGTAATTACCTGTGAAGTCGGAAACTTTGTTGAGAAAATAAACTTTTCCGGCTGCGCTGACGGAGGAGACGCCGAGGTCAAGAAGACTCAGACCTGAAACCGTGATCGGATAGTCTTTGCCTTTATAGCTGAGCACGCCGTCGCCCCAGTTGACACCTGCGCCCAAAGCGACAGAGCGGCTTTTGACCTTCACGGTAGCATCCGGCGGCTGACCCTCCTTGCGATAGGATGGCGTCGGCTTATCTTGAGCCACCAGCAGCGCTTCGGCGTTTTCATACGTGACCCAGCCGATGCGCCGCATCTCGTCGCGCGCTCTTGGGCTCAGGCTTCCAGTCAGCCAAAGCTCCTTTCGAGTTATACCCGGCAACTGGTTCGCCAAGGTGTCGGTGTTGGCGACGAGCCGTGCCAGCGAATCGGTCCACACCAGATAATCTATGGGAAAATTGAATACCAGGGCGCCTCCACCCGCGCGTGCGCCTGGCACCTGGCCGACAGAGACGAATTGTACCAGCGGGGAGACGGCCTTATGGTAGCCGGCGTACATCTCCGCCTGGCGCTGACGAAATAAAGCCATATCGGCATTGTTCGTCAGAGCAGCCAGCTGCACGAACCTTTCCCGGTCGCCAACGCCCTTCATCTCGTCCAACGCGGAAACCAGGATCGTCTGTTCGTGCGGCGAAAAGACCGATTCGTTGATGAACATTTCAACAGTCGAAGGCTCGATGCCCATCGCCTTGAGCTTTTCCGTGTTTGCGCGGCGTAGGTCGGCCGGCGGCTGGGTCTTGAAAATTTCTCTCGTGAGCCTAGTCGTGCCGATCGCGGTCATCGCGATGCCTGCGCCACCCGGCACCGCTGCCATGGCCGCGGACACGGTGAGTCCACCTGCAAAGCCCACCCAGGAGATTTCATTGAGTCGGTCTTGCAGAACTTCGTTTCTGGAATAAACATCGACCCCAAGATCGTATGCGTACTCCCTCTTATAGTTGGTGAAGCCAATGAGACTTTTGAATCGGCTGTCTTCAGTGTCGCTCCGCTTGGTGCCGAACATACTGTCCCCAGCGCGCCGGAAGGCCACCGCAACGCCGCTGGCGGCCGTCTTCAATGTTTGCACCGGTTGAAACACCATGTCTTTGGCGGCGACCATCGCAGACAAAGCCGATTCCTTGACCGCCGTTCCGTACTCTTTCGTCCCTTTCAGTTTGTCCATTGCTGCCATGGCGTTGATTTCCTGGATGCGGACGCGAAGCAGGGCCGTTGATACGGCGTTGAACTGTCCGAACTTCGAATCGATCGTGTAAATATTTAGGAAGCCATCATTAGTCACTCGCTCCTGAACTCGGTGATTGGGTCCGGACAAGAGGTCCGGTGGTAGAATTTTCGACGCACTTAGTGTCGGCGTCGACTCGTATGCGGTTTGCGCGGTGAATCCGATCAGTGGTTGAAAAAATAGGATCGCCAAAAAAGCGGCCACTGCTCTGAATCCGACACTTTGGCAGTGCTGATAGAATTGATTTGACTGTCTCATCAAATTGACTCCTGCAAATCGCGTTTCATGGTGCCTTTGTCTTCTCGCTCTCGCGGCTATTCGATGTGATGCTTCCGCTGACCAATTCACTTGGCTTTAAGGCTTCGCGGAGTGTCTTGATGAGCAGCTCATCGCCGAAGGGTTTGCGCAAGAAGGCCACTGCGCCTCCCAATAGCGCCTTCTCACGGACTCCGACCTCATCGTGGGCGGTGATAAAGATCACGGGAACTGTGTTGCCGCTCCTCGCTAGCCGATTCTTAACCTCCAGACCATTGATTCCCGGCATTTGCACATCGAGGATCAAACAGTCCGGTCGAAACGACGGCATTGCTTCCAGAAGATCGAGAAATTCTTGACCGGACGTGAATGTTTCTCCGTCCATTCCCATCGATCGCACCAGGCGCCGCAGCGCGCGGCAGACCGATTCGTCGTCGTCCACTATGGCAATAAGCGGTTTGTTTTTGTTCAAGGCAGTAGGTCCCTGCGCCCTTGTTGAAAGCACTAATAGAACACGCCTTGTAACGCTGCTGAACGGACTCTAATGAAGGAAAGGAGAGGTGTATATTGGACTTTGGTCCAATAGGAGGCGGGTAGGTGGGGTAGTGGTCAGTGATCGGTAATCAGTGAACAGGAACCGGGCGGGGTGGCTCCGCACTAATTATCTGATGACTGCTAACTGATCACTGAGCCTTTCCCTGCGGGATGCCGACGCGTTCGGCGATGCGTACCAGTTCGGCGAGCGATCGCACTTCCATTTTTTCCATTACGCGCGCTCGGTGGACCTTGACGGTTTTTTCGACAGTCCCCAATTCAAAGGCAACTTGCTTGTTCAACAAACCCCTGACCACTAAATCCATCACTTCTCGTTCGCGCGAAGTTAAGCTCTCCACGCGTCTTTGAATATCTTCGAGTTCGGCTCGTTGGACGCGTTCGTGATCCGCCCGGGCAAGCGCCCGTTCAATAGCTTCGAGCAGAACCTTGTCTTTTACCGGCTTGGGCAGAAAATCTACGGCCCCGTCTTTCATCGCTTTTACGCTCATGGGAATGTCGCCGTGGCCGGTGATGAAGATGATCGGGAGGAGCGCGTTCGCAGCCTGCAATTCGTGTTGCAGTTCCAACCCGCTCAGCCCAGGCATGCGAACATCCAGGACAAGACAGGCTGGACCTTGATTATTCACGTGCCAGTAATCAAGGAAGTCCCTCGCCGAGGCATAGGCTTGCACCGTGAGGCCCGCCGACTTAATCAGCCGCGTCAGCCCTCTGCGCACGGAAGCATCATCGTCGACGAGAAATACGGTTTGTACCGGTGAGGTCATAGCTAACAGATAACAGGTTTCAGGGCGAATGTCGGGCCAGCCATTATGGTCAAGTTCAACTTTGTCGCTATAACTGTCGGAATGTTCTTTTACGACCAGCGACGCTCGCTTTCAGGAAGTTTTCGCTCGAGTGTTTTTTCTAAGCCGTTAAGCATTCGGATACATTCCTTGTATCTTCCTCGGAAGGAGTCATATAGACCAAAACTGATGTAAGCTTTTTCTTTTGCCATGTAGAGATGGTGTATTGTTTCTGCGGCTTCCCTTCTACTACGATTTACACCTTCAATTTTGTTACGCATATGACGATCGTCGTTTTTCTCTGCAAGTTGCGCTGGCGAGCTATTGGACGAACGGCGGACTTGCGAGCCGATCTCATACTTCTCCTCTGATGGCCAACCATGACTTAGGTCACATACTTCGATATGCCATCGGCAGAGCTTTCGATAAACTTCCAAGTCCTCAACGTCCATGTAAGCCTTCATGTCGCCTCCTTACCTGAAACCTGAAACCCGACACCCCTTACCCCCCCTCCTCCGCCACCGGCACCGTGAAGTGAAACGTCGCCCCTCGACCGTTGTTGTTCTCCGCCCACAAATGTCCGCCGTGAGCCTCGATGATCGAGCGGCTGATGGAAAGCCCCATGCCCAGCCCTTCGCGCTTGGTG